>NZ_AUGY01000008.1 GCF_000422905.1 Paenibacillus alginolyticus DSM 5050 = NBRC 15375 | reverse complement strand
AGAAGAAGCCCAACTGCTCTTTCAAGTGATTGCTGCAAGTTACGAACGACGAAGCCTCATCATTACGACCAATCTCGAATTCTCCAAGTGGGGAGGCATCTTCACCGACGACCAGATGGCTGCGGCGATGATTGACCGTCTTGCTCATCACGGACAGCTCATTGTTTTTGAAGGAGAAAGTTACCGCCTTAAGCACGCATTAATGCGTCAAAAGTGACCGATTAACTGGAAATTCCACAGGGAATTTCATGATAAAACCAGGGAATTCCTGATGATAAAACCAGGGAAAAACCGATGATTATACCAGGGAAAAGCTGTTGATAAAACCAGGGAATTTCACTTGACAAAACACATAAGATAACTTCGTTCCACTAAGTGCCTCTTGAGCTACCTTGATTCGTTGCTCATCATATAGGATATTGCTTTTCATACGTCTCATTCCCCCTCACCAATATTGTACCTTATTGCATATTGATGACTCCAATCTAATTAGGGGGCTTCAGAGCTTTGTTTTTGATTATGCAGAAATTGCGTATAACGTTGTTGTGTTCCCGAACCCTCACCACCTTAAAGGAGCGTAGCGACTGGCCGCGATGCGGTTAGGTGGTGCAGGGTTGTCTGCCCGATTCCACTTCCTCGAAATGCCTCGGGCAGACCAAGTGGCGTAGCCCCGTAGCGGGAAAACGGTGTTATCGGATGTTGAGGCCTACTATGAGTTACTTTCAAAATCATTTGAATTAAAGGGTTTCTAACTTATCAAATAACTCATCAATATTGGACATAGAATAAACATAAGTATCGTACTTCTTATCTATATTTAGCCGTTTAATTCTGTTCATTTGGTCTTTATCAGTTAAAACATAATTACAAAATGGCAGCAATGTTGAAATATTAGATATATCAGTCGGATCTCCACTATCAATCAATTTCCTTTTTGAAATAAATAAATCAGCGGTCATCCTTGCATTAATATCTACAAATGGAAGATTCTTATATTCAACTGATTTAAGAAACTCAAGATAACCAGTTAACCCATTTGATTTATACCTCTTCCAATAAGTTAGGGGAAGTGCGAGCATATTATTGATTTGATTAAATTCTCTTTCAGTAAATGGCACCTTATTTCTTGATTTATACATTAGTGTTTCATATACATATCTAGTTGCGCTATAGTGGCCCATCAACTCATCCTCTAACTGCTTGTGAAAATCTTTATCTATATAATAGTTTTCTTTAGCACTTTGTAATTCATCCAAATTTAGTTTTTTTGTGTGTTTTCTTCTACTAATCTCTTCTGAGGTTGAATTAACAACAACGGATATGATAAATGGACTAGTAGTTTTAATCTCTTCTAACGGATCCTTATAAATAGCATCTTTATATGTGAGTATAGGTATCTCGTTCGTTTCATACAATTTGATTGCTTTAAATACTTGCGTCTGTTGTATATCTTCGTTAGCCTTAAACCTGATACCAAGTGTCAAACCCAATATATTGTTAATTACGTCCTTTAGATCTTCCTCTATTTCTTCTTCATGATCACCTAATGGACAAATTAGCTTTCTCTCCACGACTTTCATTTTAATCAAATCGTATAGTTTCTGAACTCTATTATCGGATGATTTTCCTATTTTTGTCTTATATATCTCAATTATTGCAAGGGTGTCTAGCCAGATAATAGGTATTGGTGATTTTTCTATTTTTATCTTCTTCATTGAATCGCATCCTGTAATATTAATATTTGCCTTCAATTTCCGATAACGTTGTTGTATTCACGAACTCGAAAGGCTTAAGGGAGCGTCAGCGACTGGGTGGCTCCGCCACTTAGCCTTGCAGGGTTGTCTGCCTGAGTCCGCTTCTTCGAAATCTCCTCGGGCAGATCAAGGGGCGACAGCCCCGCAGCGGGAATACGGTGTTAGGTGATGGTCAGGTCATCTTCGATATTACTTGCAAAATGCTCTTCTATATGGTGTTAAATTTCATTATTTATAGTTTCTTGTTATGTATTGCTTGAATATAGTAATATCCCGTCTCTTCGAATCCAACCTGTTCTTCCCCAAAATTTATTTCCAATTTCATTAACTGCAATCACCATGATATGACACTTACATATACCTTCTAATTTTAATTTCTTTAAACTACTTACCACTAATTTCTTGCCCAGTGCTTTGCCTCGATATTCTGGATCAACTGCTACATGGTAAATATATCCCCGCCTACCATCATGTCCACACAATATCGTCCCTATTACGCGCTCCTTATCTACACATACACAACTCATACCATTGTTTCTGTTTAAATAGTAATTAATTGATTCTTTAGAATCAGCTTCACTTAACGCCATGCCCTCTGTACGTTGCCATAATTCTATTGACATCTCATAATCATTAATAGTCATTTCTCTTATTTCATACATCTTGAAATCCCCCAAATATAATGATTTAAAATATGGTTTTATCCGGGTTTACCTGACTTTCACTTAACGTTGTTGTATTCACGAACCCGAAAGGCTTAAAGGAGCGTTAGCGACTGGGTGGCTCCGCCACTTAGCCTTGCAGGGTTGTCTGCTTGACTCAGCTTCCTCGAAATGTCTCTCGCAGACCAAGGGGCGCAGCCCCGCCGCGGGAAAACGGTGTTAGACGAAGCTCTTGACCTCATCGAATAATTTTCAAATGCTTCTTTACGGTCTTAATAATCTCTTCTACCAAAATATCCTTGCCTACAAGTCCATCAATAACTATATCTAAGTTTGGTTTTACAGTATTTAACATAGTGACGTATGCTTCTCTCGCACCAGACAAATATGATTCCATGTCAATTCTAATCTCTTTAGTTGTTATTTGATTTCTCAATATTCGTCTTGCCATTGCCACATCTAATGGGGTATCAATAAATATTGCTAAATCTACATATTCTTTCATTTCGTGATTCAAGTAAGCAAATGGGTAATCTAGCAATATATATTCATTACAATGGTCTTTGTTATCCAATATCGTAGTTAAATCATTTATCAGAGGTTGTAATTTCCATTCATTATAGTTCCCTCCACGTCTAACCCACTCTATTAAATTTTCTGGTCCTTCAAAATCATATTCATCGAAAAATAATGCAGTAGAATTAGTCAATCGCTTGTTTAAAAGTTGTATTGCTGTAGTCTTTCCACCACCTGAAACCGCTGAGATTGCTATAACAAAAGGTGTTTTCAAGTTTACCCTCCTGAAAATACGAAAATGGTTGTAGCTGGTCTAATTGTATTATCAAGAGTTTCGTCTAACGTTCAGGCATTCACGAACCCTCACTGCCTTAAGTGACCGAAGGGAACGGCCGCGATGCGGTTTGGCAGTGTAGGGTTGTCCGCCTGGTTCAACTTCCTCGGAATTCCTCTGGCGGACCAAGGGACGTAAGCCCCGCAGCGGGAAAACGGTGTTATAAGATGTGGCCGCCTTCTTTGAATTACATTCACAATTGTTCTTTAATTTGTGTCTTCATAATATTCAATAGCTTTCTGTATAATCCAATTTCCTTGTAGTTCTTTATCTTTACTTAATTCATAAATATAGTCTTTAATATTCTTACTCTTGATCTTCCCTAATGCCATTGCAAGAAATGTCCTGGCACCTCTTTCATCGTTTAAAAATATATTTATCAAAGAGTCTTCATGGTCTTTTAATAAATTATTTGAAAATTCTTTAATAACGTATGAAGCTTCGAGAGCAGAGTCACCAAAATCATCAAAATCACCTGAGATCTCAATTAAAGAATTTAATAATTTTTGTTGTTTAACTGGATATTCGCTTTAAAATACTCTTCTGCTTTCTTCGATGAATGAGCAGATAGAATTAGAAGCTCTTTAATTTCTGAATTGCTTATTTCATTCGAATCCAATATCTTCTTTGCTTGCTCATCATAAGAAGTATTCATTATTTTCCTCTTCTTTTTTAAATGTTTTTTTGATTTTATAGTATTTCGGACATTTCTTATAACGTTGTTGTATTCACGAACCCGAAAGGCTTAAAGGAGCGTCAGCGACTAGGTGGCTCCGCCACTTAGCCTTGCAGGGTTGTCTGCCTGAAATCACTTCCCCGAAATCCTTCGGGCTGACCAAGGGGCGTCAGCCCCGCAACGTGAATACGGTGTTATAAGATGGCTGGGCCTTCTTGAGATACTTACAAAATAATTTCTACTCTATTCTAAAGTTTTCTTTAATTAGATTTCCTTGTTATCTTTGTTTATCCATTTATTCAATATTTCTTTATTTGTTAATATTTCAATCGTCTTTATAAAAAACCAAGTGAATCCGGCGTAAAATCCCACAAGTGGATAACGGAAGGAGGCTGGTTTATTTCCTTCAAAATAAAAGTGCCCGATCCAGGATAACAAATAATGTATCATTGCAAGTTATTGTCACTCTGAGATCAATAAACAAATATATCCATGCAATGAAAGCGGACAAAAAAGCAAAATAATGTAATATTCTATTGTACTTGTTCTGATGTTCTGTAAGATAATATTTTAAATCACTTCGCACTCGATTCAACAAAACATCACTCTCATCTCAATATTTTTTCGAGCTGTGTTCTTCTATATTAGGGGTTCATTTTTTATAGTTTTTAATAGATTTGCCCAGCTTTCTTATAACGTTCTTGTGTTCCCGACGTCCACCGTAGGTGGATGTGTCCGACTGAATAATCTTCCTCGAATTCCTTCGGTCGGACCAAGGGGCGCAAGCCCCGCAGTGGGAAAACGTTGTTACACGACGGGTCTTTGAGATACCCACATTCTTCTCCGAAATTGCATTCATTTGGGTTTCTGATCTGCCTGTCTTTCATAGCTGTTTCTCTTGTCTGCTTCAAATAGTGCCATCGGCGATTGCTTCCCTGAACATCCTTCCGTGGCATGCTCTTGCTCAATTAGCAACAGTATCAAGAGCACGCCTATGGTTAATCACTCGAAAGTAATTGGAAATTTATTTTTCCGATCTTGCTTTTGGTCGTGTTCCTTAGTGCCATCGGCGATATCTTCATTGAATCTTCTTCCGTGGCATGCTCTTACTGATTCCTCATACTTATCATTAAAATGCTATCTCTGACTTTTCAGGTTGTTCCCCGTATTTTCCTTCGCCTGTCGTGTAACGTTTTATGTTCCCGACGTCCGCCGAAGGTGGATGTGTCCGTCTGAATTATCTTCCTCAAGATCCCTCGGACGGACCAATGGGCGTATGCCCCGCTGTGGGAAAACGTTGTTAATCGACTGGTCTTTGAGTTACCCACATTCTTCTCCGAAATTGCATTCATTTGGGTTTCTGATCTGCCTGTCTTTCATGGGTTATTTCTCTTGGTCTTCTTCTATCTCTAGTGCCATCGGCGATTGCTTCCCTGAACTTCCTTCCGTGGCATGCACTTGCTCAATTCGCTACATTATCAAGAACACGCCTATGGCTGATCACTCGAAAGTAACTGGATATTTATCTCTTTCGATCTTGCTGTTGATCTAATTCTTTAGTGCCATCGGCGATATCTTCATTGAATCTTCTTCCGTGGCATGCTCTTACTGATTCCTCATACATATCATTAGAATGCTATCACTGTTTTTCCAGGTTGTTCACCGTATTTTCCTTCGCCTGTCGTGTAACGTTGTTGTATTCACGAACCCTGCGAGGCTTAAGGCGCGTATCGCCGGGTGGCTCCGCCACTTAGCCTCGCAGGGTTGTCTGCCCGATTCTTCTTCCCCGAAATCCTTCCGGCAGACCAAGGGAGCGTAGCGACCGCAGCTTGAATACGGTGTTATGTGATGGAAGCGCCTTCTTTGAATTGCTAGCAAATTAAGTTTTAAAAAGGGGGCGGTCTTTAATACGATCTTTACGAATTAATATGGCTTTCATTCTCCCTCTGATAAATGGCTATGACATCTTTAGAATGATACTCTGTTAACTCTTCATATCTCCTATAGAATTCCTTATATTTCTCCATATCTTCGTGATTTTCTGGTTTAGTTAAGTGCATCATAAGATCTCCCATTAATTGAGTTAGTTTTATTCTTAATTCAGTTTTCCTTATCCATAATTCTTTGTAATTTGCATATCCTTCCCATGTATTAAAGGCAGTAAGAGCTGCGCTTAATACTAATGCCATATTAGAGAACCAACCTAGTTTTAATCCCAATAATACTGTCACGGAAAATGATAATATGATATTAATGATCTTTAAGCTATCCATTCTTTTCTTATATTTCTTCTCATCCATAAAAGCCTTTTGTGCTAGATTTGTTAATGAATTAATTAAAAAATCATATCTACTAGATGCTTTGATAGTCATAATTTATCTCCTTTTTTTATATATTTGCTTTTCTTTCACATAACGTTGTTGTATTCACGAACCCGAGAGGCTTAAGGCGCGGTAGCGCCGGATCGAAGACTTAGCCTCGCAGGGTTGTCTGCATGCATCCGCTTCTTCGAAATCCCCTCTGGCAGACCAAGGGGCGACAGCCCCGCAGCGTGAATACGGTGTTAAGCGAAGTGACTGGCATCCTGAATAACCTACTAGGGTCTATATTGTTCTTCAAGTAATGTTACGTTTCCATCAGTTATCAAGATATTAAATAATCGTTCTTGATTTTGATTAGATACCTCGGATATAAACTTATTAAATTCTATGTTTTTAGTTAGAGCTCCCTCCAAAACATATATTAACGTATTCTCCTCTAGTAACACCTTGTCATAATCTATTTGTTTATTCCTTATATAAAAACCATTGGGAGTATCACTTGGATTATGATCCTCTTTAGCTGCCATTATTGCTTCATCTCCTGAGAACCAGTCGACATAGTCTAGTATCAAATAATATTTGTCTTTTTCTTTCTTGAGTTCTTTGATAAATGCCAACTTCTTTTTAATCCCAGGCAATCTTTCAATAACACGATTTAATATTTGTATACTCTTTTCGTTATCAGATTGCGTCATAAATACTGTATCAAATGTGCGTAGTTTTACTGTTAATTCTGTTATTGTATCCCTTTGGTTTTGATTTTCACTTCTTAGATTATTAAGTTCAGTTTGCAAATTAGTGGTTATCTTCGATAATTCATCTTGTTGCAATATAATGGTTGAATATTCTTTTTCCCCTGGACCGAAATTTGGATAAATCCAGAAAGCCGTTACAACCACAATGATACATATTGCAGGTAGAATAAATTTCACTAGATATTTCAATGTTTCACCTTCTTTCTAATCATTCCGGTCATTTCGCTTAACGTTCTGGTATTCACGAACCCTCACTGACTTAAGGCCGTTAGGCCGGGCGCGATGCGCTTAGTCGGTGCAGGGTTGTCTGTTGAATCCGCTTCCTCGAAAATCTCTGCAGACCAAGGGCCGTAAGGCCCGCCGCGTGAATACGGTGTTTTGCGTAGTTACTGGCTTCTTCGAGTATGCCCTCGTTTCCTTATTATTCTTTGTTTTAACTTTCGCCTATGTTTATTAATTAAAAATGAAGATTTCACCTTGAATTTATCTTTAAAATATGTGAACGAAGATATAGCGTAAATAACAGTTATAAATCCGAGCACAACTTCCAATAAAACTATTAATCGTGGAAAGTTCCCTACTGGGCTGATATCACTGAAGCCTACAGTAAAGATAATAGTGCTTAAATACAAAAATGAAATGAATTGACTAACTATTCCTTCCCCCACATTACCTTGAAAAGCGGTGTTTCCTGATACTCGATATACTGTTGTATAAATTAGGGCAAAATATATACAGGATGATATAGCGGCATATCCGATCCTAAATAGTGCTCCTGTTATATTGTTATCTACTGAGGATTGAGCGATTCTTTCAAAAATGTATAAAATATAAAATCCTTTAATCATGAAACTGAAAAGAAATAGACAAATAAAGATTTCAGTTTTATTATCTCCAAATATGTCCATTACTGAGCCAAAGCTAGCAAGGTTAGCTAAATAAAATAATATTGGAATTGTTATAGGGGTAAAAACTAAAGCCTTTGCTGAGATTAAGGATTCCAATTTATAGAAAATGAACATTAATAATAACAAAAGTAATAATGCTAAGATTGCCTGAAAAGCCCCCACAGTTGACACCTACTTTATAAAATTGGTTTCCAGTAATTACGCATAACGTTCAGGCATTCACGAACCCTCACTGCCTTAAGTGACCGAAGGGAACGGCCGCGATGCGGTTTGGCAGTGTAGGGTTGTCCGCCTGGTTCAACTTCCTCGGAATTCCTCTGGCGGACCAAGGGGCGCGATAGCGACCCGCAGCGTGAATGCGGTGTTATAAGATGTCAGCGCCTTCTTCGAAATACCTACACATATCAATTATCGTATCCTGTTCGTTAGTTAAGTGGTTCTTCGTTTACATTACGAGTTATTTAGTGGAAAGTTCGTCAATCGCTTGAATAGATAGTTCCAGCGCTTTAATTCTTCTTTCTAAAAGTGTTCTTTGGGGACTACCAGTCTTTGACTTAGCATAACTGTTCTCAATTGATGGTAATAAACCAGTAATAACATTTCGAGCTTCTGTTAAATCTTCCAGGGTATAATGATGGGGGCTTTGATTCCAAACGTTTTCTAGTATAGCTAAGCCTATGTAAACAGCTTTGAGTCTTTTCTTTACTAGAGTAGTATTTGCGCCATTATGTGTCATTTGGGATAAGGCATTCTGAAGCTTACTAATTGTCGATTGCAAAGATTTTATTGATTCCCACTTATCTAAATTTGATACGTTTTCCATGTTAGTATTGTCCTTTCTTCGTACCTATTTGAAGTAATTTGCCCGTTCTTTATAGTCTAAAAAGAAATTGTCATTGTTTTTTTCGGTTTGCGCTGATTTCTTATAACGTGTTTGTGTTCCCGATGTCCACCGAAGGTGGATGTGTCCGACTGAAACTTCATCCCCGAAATCCTTCGGTCGGACCAAGGGGCGTACGCCCCGCAGTGGGAAAACGTTGTTACACGACTGGTATTTGAGTTACCCACATTCTTCTCCGAAATTGCATTCATCTGGGTTTCAGATCTGCCTGTCTTTCATGGTTGTTTCTCTTGCTCTTCTTCTATCTCTAGTGCCATCGGCGATTGCTTCCCTGAACTTCCTTCCGTGGCATGCACTTGCTCAATTCGCTACAATATCAAGAACACGCCTTGATCACTCGAAAGTAATTGGATATTTATTCCTTTCGATCTTGTTGGTGGTCTTGTTCCTTAGTGCCATCGGCACTATCTTCATTGAATCATCTTCCGTGGCATGCTCTTACTGATTCCTCATACGTATCAATAGAATGCTATCACTGACTTTCCAGATCGTTCCCCGTATTTTCCTTCGCCTGTCGTGTAACGTAAAATCTGCGACATATGTCGTTTTATCATCCTTCATGAGAGGAATCTGTGTTAATTATATTTCCACTACTCGGAAATATTCGATCTAAAGGGCTCATTACGCGGCGTGCGTCTTTCACACTTACATGGGTATAAATTTGCGTAGTTTTGATATTTTCATGACCGAGAAGTTCTTGAATGTAGCGTAAATCGGTGCCACCTTCAAGCAAATGCGTTGCGAAGGAATGACGGAGCGTATGAATGGTTGCCGGTTTTCGGATTCCTGCTACATCACGTGCACGATCAAATACTCGTTGAATACTCCTTTCTGTGATTGGGCGATCACGGTCAACTCCAGGAAAAAGCCAAGTATGAGGACTTTCCTTCTCCAAATAGATACAAATCATTTCATAAGCCGATCGCGACAATAAGGTTAATCGCTCTTTTCTGCCTTTGCCTTGCCGTATATGAACTACGAAACGCTCATTATCAAGGTCATGTAGCTTAAGACGGACAACTTCTCCAACTCGCAAACCGGAAGAATAGGTAAGCGTGGGAGATTCATAATGAATTCGGGACGTCCAAATACCTTTCCAAAAAAAAGCTTTAACGCACTCATGGCCTGATTAATATAAGAATGTGAGCGTTCTTGCCCAAATATGCCCAGTATATAAGAATGTACATTCTTGACATTTAATTGTAAAAACACTTCTGAATGAGTTAGGCAAAATCTTCGGATATGACCTTCGTATGCTTTTTTCGTTTTAGGGCTGAATCCTTTAAGAGTCATCAGATTTGTAAACTTAACCGAATATTCACGTATGGCCTTAGCTGTTGCAGCGTCGTAAGGAAACCATTTTTGAATAAGATGTTCTTCCAATCGCAACGAAGTTTCGAAATGAACATGCTCTCCCTCAAATAATTCATGTAGTAGCTGGACCGTTGCTTCATTATCTGGGACTGTCCATTCTAACTTCGCTATAACCCATACGCGACAAGGAATCTTGCGGATTTTTAAAACAACATCTGCTTGGTAACCATTTGATTTAATAATGAAGAGATTATTAATTTGAGTAATATAAATCAATAGTGGACCGCCCCTTTATTCAATTCAATAAATCCCAAAATATCCCTGCATTCTTCCGCACTTTGTGCTCAATTAAATTAGATGTGAAAACTTAAAGAGACGTTCGTCGTTCTTAGATCCAAACAAAAAAGGACAGCCCTCCCAATGGAGTGACAGTCCCGATGCTTTCGGATTATTCATTCGAATAAAGTATACATGATAAGTATTGCGTGTCAGCTTATAGTATTTATAATGACTTATTAGGTGTAGAGAACGAGTAAATAGCTTGTTAATTAGGGGAATATGAATATTTTATTGGGCTAACCGCACTTGGGGCAGGTCTCAGGATGAGTTTACTGCTTCGGCATCCGTTTGATTTGAATAAATACATAGCGAGGATACTAGATTCGTTGGGTTGAAAAAAAGCCATCCAGGATGAACGCATCTCGAATGGCTGTTCACTTACTTATTCATTTCCTTCATGAAAATGCTCTTTACAAAACGCTTCAACTGCGGCAACTTCATCATCCTCTAAATCAAAATCCAAATAGAGCTGCGTCGTTTTCTCGTAAAGCTCGTATTTCATAATTCCAGACTTTTCCTCTTCCACGCTATAGATCGCTCTGATATATAAGCCGCTTTCCGAGTATAATTCGTCATCTTCCTCAACCTCAATATCAATGAGAAATTCATATCGCTGCCCCGTCAAAATCCCAAATGGATCTTTCACTAATTCCACGGTGTAACTTGTCATTGTAAACATTGAACCACCCCTTTTTCATCTGCAGGTTATAGTATACCTGAAAATACGAAAAAAGCTAAACTTTCGGGAATGTATCTTTTCATTTATTCTCCATCGTTACTCGACCTATTCTGTTTTCGCGACCAGTTTCTAGGATTTAAGTACCGTCTATATTTTCTCGCCACTTCTTTACCAAGAATGATGCCGCCTGTCCAGAACGCAATCTCGCTAACGATAAGAAGACCAGCGATCCAACCAGCGATCTCACTTCCAGTTGAACGAAGAATGGAATGGTAAATGCCGATAAAAGTGCAATCCCAGAGACGATCAGCAGCGCAATACCCAGTTTTTTCAAATCTAACAACCCCCTACTTTCATCTCCTACCCCTAAACTCTACTTGGATTTTCCAACATTATCAAGTTTCATAAGATAGTTGAGTGCATAGAGCAGGAAGATAATCAAGAATATGTTAACAGGGGGGTGAACATGAATTGTTTCGCTTGCAAAGGAGCGGCTATATGGGAGCATCGACACGAATTGGACGGTTGAGCGGCTTACGGTTAGGGGATGGGTTCGGTGGTGAGTGACCACATAAGAATCCGGTTTTCGCGAACCGATAACTTATACTTTTTTATGCAAAAAAAAGACCGCACAGCCAAAGCTGTTGCGATCTTCTTTTAAACCATATCCGTAAACCATCTACTCCTTACTTAAGGCGCGTTCGGTCCTACCTCAGTTACCACCAATGGATGTTTCCCAAAGGATGTGCTTGAAGATCGTTCATCAGCTCCAATATCCGTGGTGGCGCGTGTTTCTCCATCCATATCCTCTGTCACAAAGGTGTAGGTTCCCAATGCAGCGTTGATCGCCGGACTGCCGGAAGACAATTTCTGCAAGCCGTTTACAGTTGTAAGCAGCGGATTTACTCCCCAAATTTGGGCAGTCGTTCTCGAACTATTATTGCTTACTGTACTGCCGAACCCCATATTCCCTTCGAATACGTTGTTGGTAGTCACAACTTCATCATAAAGAGTACCCGTGGAATTTCTCACGATATTATTAGCTATTCTGCTGTCCTGAGTGGCAAACGCTTTACTGGAACCAACAATAATTCCCGTCGTGCTGTTAACAATCGTATTGTTGACAACTTGCGCTCTGTAAATTTTCCACTGCGCTCTCGAGTCATCAGCCGTTGGATTGGAAGGATACCCACTTGTACCTCCATCATAATTGCCATTGTCAAGAATAATGGCGTTAGCCGTAAGATTCTCCATGTAATTGTTGTATATCTTATGGTCGTTGCCATAAATACGGATTCCCGCTTCTTCCGTTTCTACCCCATCGCCAAGGAAAAAGTTGCCGTAAAATGAGTTGAAATGACCATGCCTTGAGGTGAGCCCTCCTTTGGAGGTCTTGAAGGTATTGTAGCGAACCGTGTTATTACTGCTCTTCACAGACACGATTTCGGGTTCGCCATCGCAGTTCTCAAATAAATTGTACTGAATGGTATTAAACCCATTGGACAAGGAGATTCCCGATAATCCAAGGCGTATTGTTTCTTTGCCATTAGCTACCCATGGCCCTACATCATGAAAGTAATTATATTCGATGACGTCATACTGAGAGATGTTCCCGTTACCATCTCCTTGATAGGCAATTAGAGGATCCGTGTCGCTCTTGTTACCGAAGTCATTATGATCGATTCGATTATGATGACTATTGACTCCACTAACCTGAAGCCAGATTAGAGTGCTTCCGGTCGCTTGCAGCGCGAATAGATTTCGAGTAACTCTAATGTTATTAGACCCATCTAGGAGTAGGGCAGTATTTCCTAAGTTTGTAAATTTAAGTCCCTCGATAACGACATTGGACGAGTTTTGAATTTGTAAGGACGCTCCGCCAGAAATAATCGCTTGTCCTTGATTAGCCGCCTTGATCGTAATGGGGCTGCTCGCTGTGCCGTTTTTGTTACTCAAGACGAAAGGGCCTGTTTGTGTGTAACTCCCATTCGCGAGTACGATTGTGGTACCGGCACTGGCATTGCTCAAAGCCGTTGTTAGCTCAGCGGATGTGGAGACAGGTACACCAGGAGTAACTGGAACAACCCCATAAATTTCTACCTCCGTATAGCTGTTCCATGTGTTCAGGGAGTTGCCATGTCCAACAATTCGCACATAACGGACAGACGTTACATCAGGGAAGTCAAAAGTCTGCAAGCTTGTATTCAAACTGCTCGTTACGTTGGCCTGAACCGTTGTAAAATTCACGTTATCCGTGGAGGTTTGAATATCGCAACTGGAGGTTCTTGTATCCCCGCTTAAAAATGCAATCTTAATAAAGGAAACTTTGACATTCGATCCCAAATCGTACTTGATCCATTGCCCATTGCCGTTAGCAGACCAGCGAGTAGTTAAGCTTCCATCCACCGTATTAGCAGGCACATTCCCATCATCAGCGCTAGCAGTCACAGAAGCACCTGGGACGGAGAACTTGGAGTCCGCGGAAGCGCTTGCAGAAGTGTCTCCGTAAATTTCCGCCTCGGTGTAACTGTTCCATGCGTTCACGGAGTTGCCATGTCCAACAATCCGCACATAACGGACGGGATCTACATCCGGAAAATCAAAAATCTGCAGGCTTGTATTCAAACTGCTCGTCACGTTAGCCTGAACCGTCGTAAAATTTACATTATCCGTAGATATTTGTATATCAAAATTCGATGTTCGCGTATCCCCGTTTAAAAATGCAATTTTAATGAAAGATACTTTTTTAACGGTACCCAAATCGAACTTGATCCATTGCCCGTCACCACTAGCAGACCAACGGGTCGTTAAGCTACCATCGACGGTATTTGCAGGTACGTTCCCATCATCCGCACTTGCCGTCACACCAGATGGCGCGATCGACAATTTAGCGTCGGCTGCATAACCTGAAAAAGGGATCATGGCAAGAAACAAACTAACGAGTAACAGAACAATGCCTGCTTTTTTTCCTTTTCCCATTAAGAAATCCTCCTCTAATCTTGATTTCATTTTCAAATCAACCAATCCTTTCTAACTTTTGAACTCCTTTCATAGTCGTCGAGTGCGCACTCTCCCTCAATTTTAAATAAATCATCAAGATAATAAATCTTCATAATCGTAAATTGATCTTTAAAATCGAAACTACACACCCTCATTAGCTAATCTAGCTATTCAAATATGGATGTAAACGTAAAAAAGGGAGTGTCAGAGTTACCAGACATCCCTTCAGGGCGTTGCTTTTCACATTTTCACAACCAAAGAAGCGGCTGTCGGATAGCCATATTTCGACGCACCTCTGAACTTGATGGGCTTTTATCCAGCTCGTGCCACAGCTTCAACAAATCATCAGATTCGTAAGCAAGCCCCGCGAATAGTAGCAACGATATCCCGACAGGCCAATCTTCAAAGCACTCTACATCATGCCTGTAAGGCCATGCAGCTTTATTCATCAAATAAGGTGTCAGAAAATCAATTCCCTTCCGGATTCCTCTTCCATCGGGTAATTGATAATCCCATAGATTATCGTTCGGAGTGGATAGGATATGGCAGAGGGTGACCAGATTATCCAAAGCGAAGATGGAATAGGCGTAAGGCTTAGTTCGCGCTAATTCCCTCGGCAAGCTGCCGTTCTGATCCATTTGCTCAGCCAGCAAACGGGTCTTGAATTGTTCCCGGCAATAGGCAAGCATTTGTTCATTTCCGGTCATCCGTCCAAATGCAGCTGCTTGCACGAACCAGCAGATCCCATGATTATTGGTCGCGTCCCTTTCCTCAATGCCTTGGGGGTGTGTACTCATCCAATTCAAATAACTGGAGAACCACTCCACGAGGCCCTGCCTTGAAGTTTCCTCCTTACGCAATGCCTTTTGCAAAGCTTCAAAGGCGACCGTAACGTCTATCAAGTGAAGCGTATCGATAATCCCGATTCCCCTTCCCTCACATACGCCAGGAATCGCTTGGGCATACAACAGATGCGGATTCATTCGGGTCTGTTCATCCAAGAAAAACGCCTTCAAAAGCTGCATCGCTTTTGCCGCATATCGTTCGTCCTCCGTGATCCGATAGGCTGAAGCCAACCTGACCACATGCGTCCTCATAAGCCGCAGCGTGCTCCGGTGATGATCGAAATTGCCGGGGTTACTTTCCCCATCGCGACGAATATACGGCAGTCCATCCTCTGTATCCGGATTCGGCCACCAGTAGTCTCCATTCGAATAATAATCATACAAGCCCCCAGGGCTTCCATGAGCCATATGATCTGTTATATGTATCATCGGGGCGTGAAGCGATTCCTCCGCATCATGGATAATTCTGTCCATATCAAAGTAATCTTTCCATTGTTCCTTGTGTAACTTCATGATTCCCATCCTCATGCTCCTCCCCTGCCAATTACTAATCTTCCACCGGCAATTCAAGTAAAAGAAATTGACCTGTGACCTGCTAATTCCATAATGAAATAGCAGGTCCAGGCCAGTATTGCTAGAAAATACGATTTTTCCAGCCCAACAGCTTCGCAATGGCTTCAACGTAATAATAGTCACCATAGATCAAGGAAACGTCAACGTTCTGCCCAGCGGGGAAATTGCCTGTTCCGCCAAGCAGGATTGCCTCATGCTCCGGTTGATCCCATGTTGCATAGTTCTGGGTCAAGGAAAGCAAAATCCGTTCCGCTGCCCGTCGATAAAGTGCACCCTCAACGGCTGGAAGTGCATCAGCCAGTTCAAGCAAACCAGACGCTGCGCAGGTTGCCGCAGACGTGTCGCGCGGAAGGCCTTCCAAGGATTCATTTGCGCGGAAATCCCAATGCGCTACATAATCCTCCGGTAAGCAAGCTAGAAAATAGTGCGCTACGCGTCTAGCTGCATGGAGATATTTGGCATCCCCAGTGTAGCGGTAAGTGTTGGCCATACCATGCAGCGCCCATGCTTGCCCACGGCTCCAGGAAGAATGAGGTCCTGCCCCTTGCCCGCCAAGAGACTCGATAAGCTCGCCCGACCTAGGATCAAAGCTCAGAATGTGATTCACAGATCCGTCTTCTCGGATAAAATGCTCCACCACCGTATCCGCATGCGCCTTGCCTACATGTTCAAACCGCGGATCAGCCGACTCTTGAGCAGCCCAAAACAAAATAGACAAATTCATAGACGAATCTACGATGGACCAACCGATTTTTTCTTGATTCCACGCTCTCAGGAATTGACCAGCCAGATTGAAGCGTCCAGTTAAGAAGTTAGCTGCAAACAGCCCCCGGCGCTTACCGTCCTGATCGCCTGTCAGCTTGTATTTGATAACCGCAGTCGGCAGGAATTGAAAGCCTACATCGTGGTGATAGTTGTTAGCCTCGATCATCTTCTTTTCAAACTTCTCGTCCCAGCTCCACGCCGCTTTTTTGTAATGCTCCTTGCCGGTCATTTCGTGCATAATCCACAGGATGCCTGGCCAGAAACCGGAAGTCCACCAATCGTGCCGCATGTCATCGTAGATACCGTCTTCCTTAGCCACATGCGGAGATTTATCCCCGAGCTGTTCAATCATTCGATCAACTTTAACCTGCAGAGCCTCCCAAACGTGGGACAGTGCTTCCTTCATGCTTGCGGCGTTCTTCCACTTGTCCGCTTGAATCGTTGTCTTGTTCTCCATTCGATTCGCTCCTTTGATTTTAATGTAACGTGATAAAAGCAGTAGCCAATCCTTCACACTTCGCGCTGACTACCGAGACCGGTTGATGAGTTGCCTTGCCCGCTTTGACCGCAGCCATGGCAGGTCCCCCCGCAGATACGAATGCGGTCTCACCGATGACAGCAGCACATCCACCCAGCGGATCGATATAAATCCCTGCACGTCCAGTCGCCAGCTGTACTAGCCTCGAGCCATGGATCGTGCCAAGACCATCAAGCAGCTTGCCATCACCGCTAAGTCCAAAACGAATGAAATGAGAAGCATCAGGGCAAAAAACTCCCTTCGCATCAAACATACGCGCTTCCACAAAGATACGGCCATCATCCTGCTTCACTGACGTAAGCCGAAGCTCCGTCGGCTCCCCCCATGACTCGGTCTGGTAGCCAATGGTCAGCTCATCCTTCACAATGATGCCATCCTTCTCAGCGATGACC
The DNA here is from genome assembly GCF_000422905.1 of Paenibacillus alginolyticus DSM 5050 = NBRC 15375. Classification (GTDB taxonomy): domain Bacteria; phylum Bacillota; class Bacilli; order Paenibacillales; family NBRC-103111; genus Paenibacillus_E; species Paenibacillus_E alginolyticus. The sequence goes on along the minus strand of NZ_AUGY01000008.1, from coordinate 155,510 downwards.
TGCACATGGTTCATGCCAGGATTGAAAACTGTATTCCAACGCAGACCCGCAGATGGAAAGTCTTTGGAATCTCGATGTTTCACGCCCAAACTAACCCCGTTAAGAAATAGCTCCGCCTTAGAGCAGTTGGAATAAACCTTTAGGCACTTCTGCTCATCCTTAGCACCCCAACGGACTGGCATCGTGTGACCGTAAATGCGAACCATAGGTTCCTTAGACCAATAGGATTGAAAGACATAAAAGGCTTCTTTCTTCGTCAAATCACGTTCAACGATTCCCTTCATATTCAGATACGGAATCGGTGAATCCGGACGGACTGGCGTGGCGAAATCCTTGAAGGACCATTGTGCCGCGCCAGTTAGCCAATCCATCCCCTCTTGGCATTTTAAATACCAATCGATCATTTCACAGAAGTACGTCTCCGACCAGTCTCCATCCCGAGAGACACGCGTTTCGCCTCCAGTCAGCAAATAATCCCCATCTCGCTCCTCTGTTGCTCCATCTCCGTTAGGAATAAACTCAAAACCCGTGTACGTTTTCTCCACATGCCGAGTTGGCAAATTATCTGCCCCCCATTCCATATGGAAAAAGGAGTCTACCTGCTCAAAGGCCATCCTGCAGCTTTTCTCGTAATCTGTGTATATGCCTCGATACCACCCTGCCCAAATCGAAGGGGAGTAAACATCAATAATATCTTTGCAAAACTCACATCGCCGTATCGCGGTCAGACGCCCTGCATCCAACTGGTGTGACAGGTCATGAAGTTCTTTCATAAAGCCACGGATTTCTTCTTGGTCAAAATAATCAAAATCGCATTCCCAATCATTTTCATTGCCGAGCCCCCAAAGAATCACGGACGGATGATTGTAATGCTGCGAGATCATCGCCTTAAGCATATCGCGACACTGCTGTCGGTAAGCTTCGCCCCCTAACCCACCACGGCACCAAGGAATTTCCTCCCAAACCAATATGCCGAGCTCATCGCAAAGATTCAGAACAATTCTCGATTGCTGGTAATGACCGAGCCGTATAAAGTTAGCACCCATGCTCTTAATCAATTGCATTTCTTCACGAATCATCTCTTCTGTCATCGCAGGTCCAACACCGGCATGATCCTCATGACGATGAGTACCGCGAAGCAGTAACCGCTCACCGTTAAGCTTGAAAGGACCTTGTTTCATAAACTCAAAGAAACGAACCCCGAATTTCTCGTTAACCGTTGTCTCTCCATGAACGCTCGAAAGGGTCACATTACAGCTGTACAAGTCAGGTTGTACCGTCGACCAGAGATTAGGTGTATCAAGCTCGAATATGGCTAGCTCCTTATCCCCTTCCCACGGCGATGCACTCACATTTGAAACCGCTATCACACAACCCGTTGGGTCCGTTAATTGGATCGTCAGCTGCAGGTTTTCGTTCAAACCCTTCGGATTATATAATGTTGCGCGAACTTTCACCGTACAGGAAGAAAGCGAATCGGAGCCGGAAGCGATCGACTTTTTCAAATCTGGGATGTCCGTCTCGATATGTACTTTCTCCAGCGATACCGCTGGCACATAGACCAGATTCAGATAGCGGTACACACCTCCATATAGGTGAAAATCACTAGCATCTGACGGAATCGTCTCAAGTTCACGGCTGTTATCGCACATGACGGCTACGGGAACTTTCCCCTCATAGCGTTCCATTTCCTGCGCTCGTTCGGCGGCTTCCGTTATATCTACCGTGAATTCATCGTACCCTCCAAGGTGTTCTCCTACCTGCTCGGTATAAACGAATACCTTAGAACGCTGTCCCGCTCCTTCGAAATGAAGAAGTGTTCTACCGTTCGGATACGGATTGTTTACGGCAAGCTTAGTACGATACCAGCCCTGTCCTTGATAGTACTTACTGTCTGGGTCCATTGTATCCAAAGCATTGTAAGAATGCGGAAGCGCTATTTGCCTCCATGGCACATTATAGTGATTTTGGAGCTTATCACCCCGCCATACCTCCCACACGCCTCCTAGACTCCCACAGTAATGCTCCCAATTCTGAATCAACCGTTGACCAAACAATGTCTCTCACTCCCACCGAAATTCTTGCCCTCAGTATAGCAAAAATCAATCGAACAGAGTGTAGTGCTCTTATGATAAAATGTCGTTATATTATGATTTAACAGTTTAGCGAAGATGGGAGTCCTTCCGACTATGAAGGTAATGAATTACTTAAACTTGAATCAACACCCGGCACATCTTCAATTTTATCGAAATCGGACAAATGCATTCGCTGAAATCTATCACGCACATCAAGGGATGGAAATCCTGATCGTCCACGAAGGCACGGGTACCGTCATTGTGGAACAACAAATTTTCGACCTAGCTCCGGGCATGCTGTTTTACTTCAGACCTTTCCAGCTTCATCGGATACGGATGAACGAGGAAGCCCATCAAGCGTACATCCGATCTTTTTTCGTATTCGAACCCGCGCTGCTGGATGGCTGTTTGGCGGCTTTCCCTTCGATACGTGAATTTTTCCAAAAGCTTTGGAAAGACCCCCTATCTATTCAAATGATAAGCGGACTAGACACGGAAGCTTTGCATAACTTGCTTCAAGCTCATCTGCAAACAATTGAGCATGCCAAACCAGAACAATTGCTCGAAGAGCAATTATTCTTCTTGACCAGCCTGATGCATCATCTGAAAACTTCCTACCCAAGCACCGGCTATCCCCTAACCACGGAACGGAATGCCAAAGTAAAGTCCTCATCCATTGCTGAGAAGGTAATGGAATGGATCGAAATCCATTACATGGAGCCTTTTGAGCTTAATCAACTCGCACAGGCCATTCATTTATCGCCAAATCACATATCCGCGGTCTTTAAACAAATCGTAGGCAGCAGCATTACCGAATATTTGACCGCTAGACGCATTCGTCAAGCATGTTTATTGCTTAAAACAAGCGATACCTCTATACAAGGAATCGGTCAGGCTGTAGGTCTGGGGAATTTCTCTTATTTTTGCCAAATGTTCAAGAAACACGTGGGATTGAGCCCCTATCAGTTTAAACGGTCGTCAGGCCAACCCTAGTAGGAAAAAACAAAGAGGACTATCCAAATAGCTCCCTTTCATTTCCTTATCACCCTACGGCTTCTTTCTGATCAAGATGATAATATTTAACATAGTATAATGATCGATCATTCAATCTAGATATGGTTTTCCTTTTGGCTATTTTATTGATTTTGGGATCCAACTCAACCAGATCAACGGATTTTACATCCTTGTATTTAAGCACTTCTCTTGCTGCGAATCCATCGCCTCCGCCTAATATTAAGACATTACGGCGACTAGGCGACATCGTCATTGCCGGGTGAACGAGTGCCTCGTGGTAAAAGCGTTCATCCAATGAACTGAATTGCAGCTGCTTATCCAAATACATCCGTACGTCTTTCGCTTCAAGCAAGACAATATTTTGAAACGAGAAAGTGTGGGCTGAGGTTCTCCTTGCATTCCCCTGCGTTACTAGGTGCAACTGTTCTGAAACATGCCTATCTGAATCTGCTATGCTATTACAAATGCTAGATCATCGGATCCAAAGAATTAATGGGGTGCAGGATTCCCTTATAGGCAAAGGATGCCTGTCCGGTTTCCTCTGAAACGACGAGTACAAGAGCATCGGTTCGCTCTGTCAAACCTATCGCGGCACGGTGTCGTGTCCCCATTTTCTTTTCAACCGTAATATTCGATACGGGCAAAACGTTTGCTGCCGAAATTATTCGATCGGATTGAATCAATAAGGCTCCATCATGAAGCGGGTTGCCAGGGTAAAAAATGGCTTCCAATAACGAGTACGTTAATGTGGCTTCCAACCTAATGCCAGAGTGCATAAACATATCCAGCAAATCGTTCCTCTGGATCACGATTAAAGCACCATGTCGGCGCTCCGACAGATGCTGAATACAAATGGACAAGTCTAAATAATGGGATGTGAATGAGGATAAATAACATTGTAGATAGAAGGAAGCAGCTATCGATTCGACTTGTTTGAACGCTTCGCGAATTTCGTCAAATCGACTTAAAAGACAGTTATTTTCATCATTATCCAAGGTGTCCAAGCTGCACTCTATTTCAGCGGAAATGTGGCGCAATTGTTGCTTCAGCTGTTCTTTCATCGGGGATATGTCACAATTTTCTTGCTGCACTCGTCACACCTCAGAACTTCTTTATATTCACGAAAAGTTAATCAACTTTCCGCATTCCTATGTATTAATATGTACATCCATCCTTATATGTATGACTATGCAATGAGCATGAATGGCCAACGAGATGAAAATATGAAGAAAACTCGCTCCATTGATATATAGCGAGTTTTTAGTCATTTTCATTTCCATTTAAAAAGAATAATTCACCAATTACGTTGCTGTCACATTAGTGGCAGTTTGCGATACCGTCTTTGTTAGGTTGTTCACTAAAGGATTCTGGACGATTGCATTTCCGGCTTGTGTGCCGAGCCTTTGTCCTAAGCTGTTCCCCAATATTCCACCAATAACGGACCCGACGACTGTCCCAACCCCAGGAAGAACCGTAGTTCCAAGCATTGCTCCATATTCAATACCGGCCATGACGCCGATTGCCCCTGTTACATTTCCCGTTGTTTTCACAGCAAATTCTTTTTTATCCATTTGTCCCTTTGTTAAATTCCTTACATCTTGAGCTTCCGATATTCCTCCCGAGATAAGTCCTGCCCATAACGAACCGCCTTGTAACATAGTGATCTCTCCTTCAATTCATATTTCTCACAATAACAAGTCTGCCCCATTACTTTGAAAAATCATCAATTCGGGTATATCCAACATTCTCCTTACATTTCTTTCAGGATCGGTTCTTCTATTACCTTCTGACTATCCATTTGACCTGTTGGAAAATCGGAAGCAGCTTCTTTGATCTGGTCCTTAATCTCGAGCCATGCTCCCGTACCTTTCACCGCCAATTTGCGTACGGCTTTTCTGCTTTCTGGAGATACAGCAAATACTAGTGCCGCTGCACCTAAGATAATACCGAATAGTGATTTACTTTTCATATGCGAACCTCCTCGAAATTTATTTAAATAATTCCATAAAATGAGAATTTTTATACGAAGTGAATTTCTAAGTTTCCTGAAATAAACAAATGAATATTTGAATTATGGACTGTGAATAATAACCAAATCAATTTCCAAGTCATATCAACATGGGGTAAGGAGAGTAAAGGGATGTATTCATTGCAAAGCAACAAGAATAGATTTCTCCACGTTTTGCCGGGGAGAATACGCATGGAAATCTGCGGCCTGAAGGGAAGCAAGCTTACTGCCGATCTACTTATCAAATGCTTCTCAACAATTAAAGGAATTCATAAAGCAGAGCCTTGCATACTTACAGGCAGATTACTTCTTCTTTACGACGATAAGCAGATTTCAAAGCAAGATATTTTCGGGATTATCCGAAATATAGAAGAGCAGGTTAGCCTTCTTAATGCCCCAGGCCGCGCTCTTGAGCAAGTTGCTTCTATGAATGAAGAAGTAAAGCAGGAGGTTGCTGCAGCGCAAGATGTTGACCTTGAACGACCTGAAGACATCAGAGTTCTCCCACATATGCACAACCCAACTGCGAATCAATACTCAGGAAAAATCCCTCTTCCTCTGGCTTTGTCTATGGGCGGGCTAGCTATTCTAGGAGCGAAGCAGTTGTTTATGGGACGCTCGGCATTGGCAAGAAGTCCGGCACCTTTCTACTTGTCGGCTCTCGTTTCTATCGTAACGGGTTATCCGTTCTTAAAGCGGGGAGTTCAGAACTTCTCACAGAAGAAACAAATAAATTCTGATCTTATTTTAGGAACAAGTGCACTAGCTCTCGCACTTATCCGTGAAAATTTAGTCGTGTTAGCCGGTTTAAGCCTGTTACAATTCGTTAACTGGAAGAAAAGCCAGTCTGTCTTACAAACGAAACAAGATCATTATTTATCGCCTGATATTCAACTTTACAGTGAAAACGCCAGCAAATTGGGCATGATCGCCGCTGGAGTCACATGGGCGGTTACCCGAAATCCGCTGCGTGCAATCGCTGTTCTTCTAGCAGCAAATCCGCGGTCCATGACTTTACCCACTACATGTGCCTGGAATCAAGCTGAACTTGTTTCAGATGAAAGACATTATGTCGTTCCTGCAAAAGGATCACTGTCTCAGCTTGCACGAACGAAAACCATGTTAATTGAAGACTCATCGCTTCTATTCAACCCTCCGGAAATTGAAGAAATCGAGTGTCTGACCATGAATGATTCAGATGCAGATTCAGATAAAATAGTTTGTTATGCAGCGTCATTGATGGCAAAAAGCAGCCATCCTTGGAAAGATGAGATATGGAACAAGGCAAAGCAATCGTGTCGTACGATTCGCACCGCATTTCATGTGGAAGAAAATGAACAAGGAATGAAAGGAAAAATCAACGATTCCCTTATTTTGCTCGGAAGTTTCAAGTATTTTCAGGAACACGGCATTGATTGCTCAGCATTTGAGCTGAAGGCAAAAAGATTGATGAAAAAGGGCAGCAGTGTCCTGTTTGTAGGAAAACAAGGAATCAAAAGCAGTGAATGTTTGGGTCTACTCGTCAGACACCAAGAAACCGCCATCAATCATCTAGGGATTACAGCGGCTTCTTTTATAGAAAATGGTTGGCGTATCCAGTTACTTCATAACCGTTTGCAGATCAGCGATGAAATTCTCTCTCGGCACCATATGGATGTAGACTGGTTGGCACTAGAGCCTGGTGAAGTGATTGAAAGAATCGCCGTCTTGCAGCAGCAAGGTGAGGAAGTCCTATTTGTCTCAAGTACAGAGGAAAACGTGATTAATACCTTTTTCAAAGAAGCAGGCTTAGCCTCAATTTCCGTCGATGAGTTAAAACGCATTCAGGAAAGTGCAACGTACGCCGAGATCATTGATCAAACCGTAAACCAGCATGTTTCTGTTTCAAAAAAATGGAATTTACTAGGAAGCGCTTTAGCGACGTTCGGAATGATAAGCGCCCCTATTGTCAATTTAGCTTCGGATGCTTTATCTCTCGTATTTATGTCCCGATCGAAAAAAATAAGCGAATCATTTCCAGCTGCATCATCAAACACATATCATCCTGAAATAGCTGCTGCACTGGAGGCTCCTCCTATTTGGCATGCCCTTTCCAGTGAACAAATCACCGGAAATTTCCATGTCGATCCCAAGCAGGGGCTGACAACGGAACAGGTCATTTCGCTCCGAAATCGCTATGGATCAAACCAACTTGAGAGCAAACAACCAACCCCATGGCTCGTCTCCTATTTGGGGCAATTCAAGGAATTTACAACCCTTATCCTGCTCGGCACCTCTGTTCTTGCCCTATTTACAGGCGGTGTGTTCGATGGTATTGCTATGGGAACTATCCTACTCGCTAATGCTGCCATTGGGACGATTCAGGAGCGAAAAGCAGAAAAGGTAGTCGAGACGCTGAACCAATTTCAACCACCGGTCTGCCGAACTTTAAGAGAGGGCCAGCAGGCAGAAATGTCAGCAGCTGAATTGGTACCCGGCGATATCGTTTGCTTTGAAGCGGGAGATCGTGTCCCAGCCGATATTCGTTTGATTAGCTCAAGCAGCTTGCGTGTCAATGAGGCCGCCCTAACGGGGGAATCGTTACCCATTGAAAAAAACGAGTCTGCAGTGACCGTAGATTGTCCTCTGTCTGACCGGAGAAATATGCTTTTCATGGGGACGGATGTATGCGGGGGAAAAGGGATCGGTGTTGTTGTACATACCGGCATGCAAACCGAGATGGGCCATTTAATGTCCCTTATGAAGAATCATGAAAAAGAAGTCACTCCTTTGCAGGAAAAGGTAACGTCTATAAGCAAGAAGTTTGTCAAAGGCGCTCTTGTAGCTGGGGGACTTGTCTTCATAACCGGACTGCTGCGCGGCATACCCATTACACAAATGATTACGACTTCCATCACGTTGGCTGCTTCCGCTATTCCGGAAGGACTGCCCGTTACGATTACCATCGCTTTAAGTGCGGGAATTTTCCGTATGGCTAAGAAAAACGCGTTGATTAGAAAGCTTTCTTCCCTGGAAACATTAGGTCGAACAACGATCATTTGCACGGATAAGACAGGCACATTAACTAAAAATGAAATGACAGTAAAAGCCCTTTCGACGGTTGATCGGGCATGGACAATCACAGGCGACGGATATGATCCGATAGGTCAGTTTGAAGAGGTTATGCCCGAAGTGGCAGCCACATCCGCAGCAGCTGTCCAATCGGAATCGCAAGATCATAACCACAATCCTGACTTGAAGCGACTTCTCCAAATCTGTGTGCTGTGCAATAACAGCAAACTCATTCAGGAGGAAGGAAGATGGATAACCAAAGGGGATCCAACTGAAGGCGCACTTCTAACGCTAGCCGCCAAAACCGGATTATGGGAAAAGAATATGTCTCATTGGCATCGAGGACTTGAAATACCGTTCGACTCGGGCACAGCCAAAATGAGCGTTGTATGTAAAGACACGATGACTGAGCAAGAATGTTTCCTCTTTTCAAAAGGAGCCGTAGAAACCATCGTTCGCCACTGCAACCGATATCAAAAAAATGGTGAAATTTACCCCTTATCGGAAGAGCAAAAACAACTCATTTTACAGCAAAATGACAAACTCTCATCGGATGCCTTACGCGTACTTGCCTTCGCTTACCGTCCTATGGATGAACATACGAATGAAGAGGGATTAGACGAGAAGGAACTGATTTATGTAGGTATGGCTGGGATGATGGACCCTCCAAAAACAGACGTGGCAGACAATATCCAAGAAGCTTTAGAGCTAGGTGTGAAGCCTGTTATGATCACTGGAGATCACCCCATTACGGCGATTGCGATCGCAAAGCAGCTTGGCATCTATAATGGTTCTCAGAACGTGATTACAGGATATGAGCTTGAACGTTTGTCGGATGATGAACTGGATCGGATTATTGACCAAATAACGATTTTTGCGAGGGTTACACCGGAACATAAACTTCGAATCGTAACTGCCTTTCAAAAACATGGGCATATTGTTGCCATGACTGGCGACGGTGTTAACGATACCCCTGCCATTAAACAAGCCAACGTTGGGATTGCAATGGGACGATCTGGAACGGAAGTGACCAAAGAAACGGCAGATATGGTCTTAACCGAAGATCATTTTGGAACGATTGTTGATGGCGTTAAAGAAGGCCGTACGATCATTGGCAATATCCGTAAAGCACTCGGATGCTTATTGACAGGTAATTTAGCTGAGATCATTGTAACTAGCGCCGCTGTCATGGTGGGTCTGCCGATTCCTTTAGTTCCTATTCAGATATTGCTGATGAATTTGTTGACGGATGCTTTGCCCGCGATGATTTTGGCTGTCAATCCCGGAAATAAGACCAAACAAACGAAACGAAATGATATCGTTGATAAGGAATTGTATCAAAAAGTGATCGCCCGAGGAGTCCTTCTAGGATTAGGTTCAATTGGCTTATTTGCGGCTAGCATTGCGGCTGGAGCACCTATTCCGGTTGCGCAAAGCATGGCATTCGCGACGCTAGTTGCGGGACAATTGATCCAAACTTTTTCGTGGCGTCAAGAAGGTTCGGAGGAAACGGTTCGCGATTGGACGAAGGACCGATTTTTAATTGGTGCTCTTGGCATATCTTGGATGACTTTACTTGCTGCCTTGTATATACCGCCTTTAGCCGGATTTTTCCATACCGCCCCCCTCTCGTTCCGACACTGGATTCCAATTATCGGGGTAGCCGGATCTGTATCGATTTTATCAAAACCGCTGCTTTCCCTCATTAAGAACATACAAGACAACAAATCTTTGCGATCCATGGGTGAATACGCAAGTGCTGCGGTTTAATAATCGAAGCACTTGAAATTCGAGAATGCCCAAATAAACTTTGAGGGTGTATAAGCATGATTCAAAAGAATATCGACAAAATTATTATCGGTTCCGCTCTTGCTGTCGCTGCTTCTGCCTTACTCCCGATTGCCAAATCCACCATGCAGCCGATCGCCGCAGCAGGCGTACAGGGTAGTAATAGTTTGATCCAACGAGCCAGGTCCCTGCTTCAAATGGCCCGGGAAGAAGTGGAAGATATTGTAGCTGAAGCTCAATTTGAAAGAATGAAAAAGCAGCTTGATAAAGAAATCGCATCGCTTAACGATGAAGAGAAATGACATGATCAATGAGGTGAATACTGGCAACATGGAACAAAGTATAGATTTTCATTTGCGAGAAGCTTTATCTCATCTGGAAGCTGCATTAAACCAAAGTGTAAGAAGTGTCCTTGAGAACGATGGCACAAAAAAAGAAGTAGGCTTGAAATGGGAGAAATTTCTTGGTGAATTTATAGGCCAGGTTCGAGAAAAAGGTAAGAAATCACGGATCAATCTGCTTGGTTTTATTACCTTTCCTCGCATTCGGTAACAACAAGAGAACGCCTCTTAAGCACAACGATGCTGATAGAGGCGTTCCTTTGTATGTTCATCGCTAATTACGTCTATTCTTAACTGAGATGACTCCAAGTTTTTTGCCTAGCCACATGTACAAGGGATTCTTAATAGGAATAACCTCCTTTAATTTGCAACCTTTCCTCATCTATATTTTTCTCGCGGCTGCTCCTAAATATGCGGTTAAGCAATTGCTAACCAATCCCTTGACTACGGATAGTAGTGAGTTCACAAAAAGGCCTTGAATCTCAGCTCACGTTGAAATTCAAGGCCTTTTATTAAATTCTTATATCACCAAATGCGAATCCCGGTGGATCTGTCGCGATTTCAAAAAGGCTATCTGCATACATACGAATCGGAGCCGATCCGCTTTTAGTGATCCATCATCATCGCCGGGTCCGGATTGTCCCTGCCGACGGTCAAGCCCGTAATCGTCGAAGCCCTGAACCAGCTGGTGCCGCCTTCGCTTACCCCGTACGCCAGCATGGAGAAGGCGATTGGCGCGAGGCACATGCCGATGACGTCCAGATGCGGCGCCGCATGGCGGTCTACTTTCGGCAAATATTTATACCCGAGAATAAAGGCGATAATGCCAATCGGCAGATTGATAATGAAAATCCAGTGCCAGCTGACAGAATCGACCAGCCAGCCGGATAGCACCGGACCGAAAGCCGGTGCAATCAGCATTGGGACGCCGAGTACGCCCATGATGGATCCGCGGCGCTCTGGAGGCGCGAGCTTGAACACCATGGCCATCCCGATCGGGCCTACCATACCGCCTCCCAAGCCTTGAATGATGCGGTAAATAATCAGCTGTTCCGGCGTTTGCGAGATGCCGCACAGCACGGAGCCGATCGTGAACAGGGCGATCGTAATCATGAAAATTTGCTTGGAGCCGAATTTATCAGCCATCCAGCCTGCAAGGGGGATAACGGCGGATAAGGCCAGCGTATAGCCGGTGACGTTCCATTGGATCGTCTTTAGGTCGGTGTCGAAGTATTCCACGAGTTTCGGAATGGCATTATTGACGACGGTGCTGTCCAGAATAACCATGATCATGCCGACAATAATCGCTATGAGCGGCGGCAGAATGGCTTTCAGCGAGAAGTCGTCCCCGCCGGCTGCCATTGTTTTTGTTTGCGGAGGAGTTGACATAGATCCCTGCTTTCTGCTCATCGAGCTGTGTATGGATGAAATTAATGGTCGAGGTCGGGCTACAGGATGGCCCGAAGATTTGCTGAATCATGAGCGCTGCTTATCGCGGCCGACGGCACCCCGATCCGTCAATAGGTTGCTTTCTCATACAAATTCGCAGGCAACGCCTGCACGAACGGCGACCAATCGCCCGTCGTGTAAAGATGAAGCCGGTGCATGGCCCGCGTACACGCCGTATAAAGAAGCTTGCGTTCGTTGTCCCGGCCGTAAGCTTCGGGCGAAGAATCATAGACCAAGACTGCATCGAACTCGACACCCTTGGCGAGATACACGGGAATGACCATCATTCCTTTTTCAAAATTGAGCGTCTCCTTCGTAATGAGCTGCAGAGCTTCGCCTCCATGAATCCGTAATGATTCATGGGCCTCCCGGCTTTCGGCTGCGGTCTTCGTAATGACGGCGATGGAATCGAAGCCCTCGGCCCTGAGCGCCGCGATGTCTGCCAGAATTTGCGCATCGCGCTTCTCCCCGCCGTCCAGTCTCGTCAGAAGGGGCTTTTGGCCTCCCCTTTCAAACGGTGCAATTTCTTCTCCGCCTGGAAGCATCGATTTCGTAAATTCAACAATCTCCCTGGTTGAACGATAACTGCGTACCAGGCGGACAAGGCTTGTTTCGGCTTCGCCGAAAAGGCGGAGCAGCGGCGAATCCGATGCGTCCAAACTTGTGGCCTGCATGAAGATCGCTTGCCCGAAATCGCCGAGCACCGTCATCCGGGCACGGGGAAAAAGTTTTTTTAGATATTCATATTGAAACGACGAATAATCCTGACCCTCATCAACGAAGACATACCGGATTTCCGTGTTCGTCCGGACGCCTTCGATCAGTTCTTTTACATACAAATACGGAGTCGCATCCTCGTGGAACAACTCGTTCCGGAACAGCTTTTCCTTGGTTTGCCTGCATATTTCAGGCCATAGCGGGGGGATGACGGCCCCATTCGTTTTCTCCCGATAAGCGGCTCCGCCCTCAAACAATTGGCCATATATGCCTTTGACATCTACAAACGAGAATTTCTTCACACTTTTCCTTAACGGTTTAAAGCTTTCTTTCACGATCCTTCGGCGGAGCAGATCTTCCTCCCTCTGGGCGAAGTCAAAGTCGCCTTCATCTTCCCGGCGTTTGTTGCTCATTTTCTCGCGAACTACGGCGAAATGTTCCGCAAGGTCTAATAATTCCTTCTCTTTATGCAGCATTCCGAAGACTTCCACGTACTGCTCGGTGTCGAGATAATTCAACTCTTCCTCTACCCAAGGAGCTTCCCGTTCCATTCGTTCCAGCGAAGCCAGTTCATTCAGCAGCCATTCCTGCAAGAGAACGACACGATTGAACAACGGCAGGGAACGGTCATAACTGTAAAATTTCGCTCTCATTCGCTCCGCGGTAATCAAATCGCGGTCCCGAATCCGAATACCGTTGAATCGCATGCCTTCCCGTCCCAACCACATTCCATAGTTCTGCAGAGCTTGCAGGAAAGCCTCGGAAGCTTTATACTCGATCCCCTGAAGACGAGCCTCATACCCCGGCGCTCCCTGTGCGGTCAGTACATATTCGATCTGATCAAAGGGATCCTCCGGCTGTAACGAGGAACCTAGCCAATAGTCGAGATATTCTTGAAAAGTCGTCTGCTGCATATTCTCTTCACCGAGCTCCGGAAGGACGGTGGAGATATAACTGGTAAACATCGGATTCGGTGAGAAAAGAACGATTTGATCAGCCCTGATCGTCAGGCGGTGTTTGTACAGCAAGTACGCCACCCGCTGCAATGCTGCGGAAGTCTTACCGCTGCCGGCCGCCCCTTGTACGATAAGCATCCGGCTTTTGTCATTGCGGATGATGGCGTTTTGTTCCTTCTGGATGGTTGCCACGATACTCTTCATTTGCGAGTCCGCACCTTTGCCGAGCACTTGCTGCAGCAATTCGTCCCCGATCGTTTCGCTCGCGTCAAACATGTTGCGGATTTGCCCGTTTTGAATCTGAAGTTTCAACGTCCCCCGATCTCCCCAGCAAATATTAGGTGAACTAGTAGTCAATAAAATAAACAGCCATCTAGGATGCACTTCACGCATCATGGATGGCTGTTACTTGTTACTGCCTTCATTGAAAAACTACATCTCAATCAGAAATAACTCTTCCAAATCCTTTTCTAGCAAATCACTCAATTTCTTAGCCGTGGATGGGCCCACTGATTTAATGGATCGTTCAAGCAGACTAATATAAGCATGACTTAAACCCGAGTGCTTCGCCAACTCTCGCTGGGAGTAACCTTTAATGACTCTCGCTTTAATAAAAACATCGGTCTTCGCCAAGATCTTTATATTCATTCTGCCATAGACCCCCGTTCTCATTTTGTTCCCCTTGCTAACATTATACCATTAAATTTTACTTATGCAACCATTTTTGTTTACATAAGTAACCTAATGCGGATCAATTTTTACGGTTTCTCTGATTGTAATTACTTTAGTAAACTGCTACTATTATATCGTTTACTAATGTTTACTTTTGTTAGCGAGGGTGAGTGCGGGTCTATGTATTTCTACGATAAATTAAAAGATATGCGCAAATTAAAAGGCTTCACCATCCGTGAGCTGGCCGACCGTTCAGGAGTCTCAGCAGCTTATATTTCCCAACTAGAAAACGGGAATCGCGGCATACCTTCACCGGAAGTATTGATGAAGCTGTCTGAAGGGCTTAACACTTCCTATTCCGAACTGATGGATATCGCTGGCTATCTGGAGTCTTCTCCCTCGGATCAACAATTTCAAAGCAATCCCGTCAATTTGCGACGATTTCTCCGTGAGAATGAGCTCATGTTTGATGGTTTTGTACTTACGGCCGAAGATAAAGAATGGGTCGAGCGTATGCTGACCGTCTTATTTTGGAAAGACCGTCAGACGAATAAATCCGACGGTCAATGATTCATCTTATTTTACAAGGCCGTTTCGAACAATTTTTGACATCATTTCTGCGTTCGGGTACTGGACTTCTTCATATTGCTTGACCACGTCTTCAATCCGATATGGAACACGTTCAATCGATGTTCGAATTTGTCCATTTTCGATTTCTACAATGGCATAGGCAGCTTTAGGCATACCGTCAAATGGCAGACCTACACTTCCGATGTTTAGAAGTATTTTACCTTCCATATATCGGATGAATGGCTTGTGGATATGAGCATAAATGAAGATATCAGCATCCGACGCGGACATAAGCTTAGACTTCAGCACCTCATCGCCAGCGCTGGGAAGTACGATTTCGAACAAGCTGCTTGGTGTCGCATGGAACGCATGAATAGAGATACCTTCTATCTCAAGTTTCATTTCAGTCGGCAGACTTGCCAAATATTCGATATCCTGCTCGTCCAATTGCGCAACCGTCCACTCCCGTTCCGCCCTCATCATTTCAACGGCCTGTTCCGGGACTTCCCCTTGATTTACGCCGCGCACAACCCATTCATCTGCATTCCCTTTTATGACCTGTGTGTCTAAAGAACGGACCAATGCAAGAGATCGTTTGGGATCCGGTCCACGATAACAAAGATCACCCAGTACATAAACACGGTCAATCTGTTTCTTCCTGATATCCTCCAGAACAGCTTCCAGAGCGATTGAATTCCCATGTATATCTGAAATAAAAGCTAATTTCACTCGATTTCCCCCCAGTTTATCACTCACTTTACGATTGGGAAGTCAATTACAATGACATTCTCTATAATTCCCTCTAATGATTTCACGAATTGCTGGTGCAACGGATGAGGTCCGTATTGTCGCAAAGATTCTTGATCTTCAAAAGTCACACGAAGCCCTAACGTGTATCCTTGCACATTGTCTGTTTCTTCTGTCACATTGACGCCGGCCGATAAATCGACAATCCCTGGGATCTTATTTTTAAAAGACCATAAGGTTTCAAGCAATTCCTTTTCCTTCTGTGGATCTAAATTCTCTTTAAATTTGAACGAAACCAGGTGCTCGAACATCATGGCTAAAAAAGCCTCCTATTAAGATTAATTTAGAATGATAGACTTTGACCAGGTTCCAGGACAACACCCTTAATTCCCTCAGCAGCCAAACTCTCAACAAAAGCCGTCGGATCCTGCTTAATGAGAGGAAATGTGTTGTAGTGCATCGGAACGACCATTTTTGCTTGTAAAAATTGAGCAGCGATAACAGCGTCGCGGGGGCCCATGGTATAGTTGTCACCAATTGGAAGGAAGGCAAGATCGATCGCATTTAATTTGCCCAGCAATTGCATATCTCCAAAAAGGCCCGTGTCCCCTGCATGGTAAATCGTTTTCCCCTCAACTGTAATGAGGAATCCACTAGCCATCCCTGTATAAATATTTTCTTTACTTCCCGGAGGGTTATAGGAAGAATCGTGCAGCGCCAGTGTCATTTTTACTTTACCAAAAGGAAACTGATATTCTCCGCCGATCCCCATTCCGTGGGTTTTTGCCCCTTGGAAAGACAAGTACCTTCCCAAATCATTGGGTGCAATAATCGTGGCTTCGTTGCGTTTAGCAATCTCTAGTGAATCACCTAAATGATCGGCATGACCATGTGTGACAAGTATGTAATCGGCCTTAATATCCTCCGGTTTTGCAGTGGCTAGAGGGTTATGGTTCAAGAAGGGATCAATGATGAGCGTATGGTCCTTTAATCGAATCTCAACACAGCTTTGTCCATGAAAAATAATGTTCATAAAATCGCTCCTCTTTGGTTAATTGTAAGTGATATCCTAACAATTCTTAATTGGGTCTTGAACTTATTTTATCATACTTTATAAAAATCCAAACATTGATCACTCCCAAGCATATACTAGATTAGTAGTAAGAGAGGTGATATTTTTGACAATGCAATTTATAGATATGAGAATTTCAAGTCAAAGTGCAGATGATGCTAATACTTCTGTTATCCCTGCTTTTCCTGGAATTTTATTTGGAGACATCGGAATTCAAACTACCGGAGTTTTACCAGAAAATTTAGGAGACATCCGCGTGAATCTAAATGGATACGCAAAAATTTCCGGTTTAGAAGGCGGTGAAACTCTGACAATTAGAGTTTTTAGAGATTTAACAACATCCATACTCGTGACTAGTTTTCTAAACGTTAACCTAACCACATATACATTTGGATTCAGTGCAGTTGATTTTCCACCTGAAATTGTAGCAGGACAAGGCAAATACGGTACACGGCCACTATTGATTCAACAAGTAATGCTACTTTAGGAGCTGCAAACTTTAGTGGAATAGCTGCAGCAGGTACAACAACTGAATTGTGAGAAATTTATTAGAAAATGAAGAAGGAGATAAGTTTACAAGGAAATATATATAATGCCCGCTGCTGTCAGCGGGCATTAAGCTTTAAGATTCCCATTTACAAGCCTCAGGCTTCTTATCCGGTAAGAAACCACGAAACACCGTAGTCCTTAGTTGATGCGTGTCAGTTCGCTCCAAATAGTCAATCCGGCAGCACAAGCGGGGTTCGATCCACTGCGTTTTGTCTTCCATGAATGTGTTCAATTGCTTTGCTAACGCTAAAAACATGATCTTATCTTCTTGCAGAAAACCAAACTCAACCACACCAACCGGCTTATTCTTCACCGTTCTGAAATTCAAGCCGATTACAAGACCAAAGGGATTCGCTCTATACCCCAAAATAACTACATCAATCGATTTAAAATATTTCACTTTCAGCCAGTCGTTACTCTTGGTATCCAGTTGATATTTGGAATCTTTCCGCTTCGCTACAATACCTTCCATATTCCGTTCTTTCATTAACTCAAATAGCGCCTTACCTTGTCCATCTATGAACATAGTAGGCATGATAACATAAGTAGAATCGACGATGTCGCCTAGCCGCTGTTTTCGCTGCATCAACGATTCATCCAAGTGATCTCTATTCGTGTAAAGAACATCAAATACTACGAATGTTATGGGATGTGTGTTTACAGCGCGATTAATCCTTGCGGAAACACTCAACCGGCCGCGATAAGAAAAATCATCGAATACCGGTCTGCCGCCGCGTAAAACGATCCCCTCACAGTCAAAAATCGCCGTATGCGCCTTGATTGCCGCTGCTGCTTCCTTTAATTCCGGGAATTTGCTGGAAACCAACATGCCGTTACGTGTAAAAGCTTCAATTCGACTCCCCTGCTTATGTATGAGGATTCGCCATCCGTCCCATTTGGGTTCAAATATATAATTCTCGTCATCAAAAGCTTCTTTACCGATACTGACGATCATTGGCTTTATCTCTGTAAATAGCATGACTTATCCCCTCCTAACACCATTGTGGGGTTTTCAGTACAGATATAAACCACTAAGAGGAAATCAGCTGCTGCTAATCAACACGGCATTTACCACTCATATTCCAGTAGGGACATTTGGATTTATCTATAATTGTTCCCATCCCATTGATAAAAGGTAAGCATTTCCATATCAATTTCGAGCCCGATTCCACGACCAGATGGAACGGCAACTTCCCCGTTCGAAGGATGAATCGGGATCAATTTAGTAAAAGGATTATCCATTACGTCCCATTCCAGAGGTTCGATTGTATCTTTATCCATTTTGCCCCAAGGTTCCAAGCTAGCATGAGCGAAAATGGCGTATAGGCGTGATAACGCACCGTCATAGGTATGTGGCGTTACGCGAATGCCAAAACTTCTGGCAAGATTTAACGTTTCCCTGTAACCATCTATCCCAGTTATATGCTGAGGGTCCGGAGTGATAAAATCCAAAGCATGCTGACTTAAAAAAGGGATAAAATCTGCTGCTTTTTCAATATTCTCACCGCCGGCCAATGGAACAGACAAGCGGTTTCTCAGCAATGCGTATTCGGCAATGTGTCTGATCTCCAGCGGCTCTTCCAACCATAGAAGATTAGACCAAGTATCAATAAGAGACTGCCAGCGTAAAATAGCAGTTACGTCATAACTTTGATTAGCATCCAACGCCAAATCAATCTTTCCTTGTAACAAAGACTGAACCAAAACGATATGCTGTTGGTCCTCGGAGATGGATTTCCCACCAATTTTTACTTTGATTTTATCATATCCTTTATTGATTGCCTGCTCAATTGCTCTTAGAGAATGCTTTTGCCAATTTGCTTCTTCTGAATAGGACTGAAACGAGGCATATACGGGTACTTTTTCTCGAAACTTGCCTCCCCAAAGGTCACACACGGATACACCGCATGTTTTGGCCATAATCTCTGTCAATGCCATACTTACGGCCGCAGACGAGCAGGAATGCCATTTTTTCAAATTCCGAACTAGGTTGATTCTATCAGATACGGATTTACCAATCAAAAAAGGGATGATTCGCTCTTGAAAGCTTTTATGCAAGGTTGGCAGCCAATCAATGCATTCGCCCCAACCTTCCACACCGGTATCGGTCGTTATCCGGATCAGATAACAGGTTCTGTACGCTTTCATGCCATTGGCATCCCCATACGGTTTGGGAAGAACAAAGAAGAGTGGAAATGTTTCAATTTTACTTATCTGCAAAGAGTGATACCCCCCGAAAATTGTTGCACACTTAAATAAGTCAATTGTTCATCATTTTGTTCAAAATGCATATGTGCACAGGATGCGAATTTGTAGCGGCGCTAGGTACGTATGGATCCGTTCGTTCGTTTTTATTAGTATGTCATTTACGAGTACTATTATTAAGCCTTGTATAAGGGATAGTTTCTCATTACTCAGGAATTGATAGAATCAATTAAGAGGTAGAAGCATGAATTGGTCCATGTGGTCTATCGATTGGATTCCCTCATTCAGTTCGTCAGTTTACATTTAGAATGAAAATCAGGCAAGAGGATAGACTATATCCATAGCTTGGAGTACTTGTTTTTTGGAGAAAATAATGAATCGAAGAATACCTTATCTTTCTTATCGAATTATCGTATTGGTTTTACTCATTTTGAGTTTGACTGAAGAAATCTGTTCACAACTGGCTTATGCTGATCCATCGCTGCCGATCGTTGCTGACCATGGAACGTATTCTATCGAAGTGTATCCGCAACGGCACCAACTTGTTGTAAGGGTAAAAGGACAGAAATTCAAGACTTATACCGTTGCCGTTGGAAACTCATCCACTCCCACCCCTGTTGGAGAGTACCAAGTCATTTATAAAGGGAAAGATTGGGGGCCCTCCTTTGGTCCTCGTTGGCTTGGATTAAACGTCCCTTGGGGAAGCTACGGCATTCACGGTACGAACAAACCGAATTCTATCGGGCAGCATCTAAGTCACGGTTGTATTCGCATGCGCAACAGCGACGTCATGGAGTTATTCGAAATAATTCCGATCGGAACAAAAGTAACGATTTATGGGCATGTGCTTGGGGATCTGCGTCATGAACCGAGGAGTTTGGCAGAAGGCGACGCCGGAGGAGACGTGCAACTGATCCAATCTCGTTTAAAGAGCGCCGGATACTTCCAAGGGGTATGTAACGGCAAGTTTCGCTCAAATACGACCGCGTCCGTAAAACAATTTCAACGTGACCATCATTTGGCACAGAATGGTGTTGTTTCGATTAAGGTATATGAGAAATTAGGATTGTTGGAGTAAGCAAAATAGACATAGGCAGGGGCGATTTCATAAGGTTGCCCCGCGCGTTTCTTCGGAGTCTTGGCGCCCCAATTCGCGACTTGATCCGCCGGAAAGGAAGCTGGAATGAGCGGCGTCCATATCGTTCCGGGGACGACTCCGTTGACGCGAATGCCTTTGCTGTGGAGAGACTTGGACAGGGAACGCGTGAAAGCTACAATCGCACCTTTGGTCGCTGAATAATCGATCAATTGTTCGTTTCCTTCGTATGCCGTCAGCGACGCCGCATTGATGATGGCGCTGCCCGGTTTCATATGCGCTAAAGCTGCTTTGGACAAAAAGAATACGGAGAAAAAGTTCGTTCGAAACGTTTGCTCCATTTGTTCGGAAGTGATATCGCCCAGGCTGTTCTGAACATGCTGTTCCGCAGCATTATTAACTAGAATATCCAGCTTGCCGAATTGCTTAACCGTTTGTTCCACCACTTGCTTGCAAAACGCCTCGTTTCCGATATCTCCGGCGATAGATAGGCACTGACGGCCTTTTTGTTCCACAAATTGTTTGGTGTCTTCCGCATCGGCATGCTCGTTCAAATAAACGATCACGACATCTGCGCCTTCCTTCGCGTAAGCGACGGCAATGGCTCGCCCCTGACCGCTGTCCCCGCCTGTAATGAGCGCCACTTTATCTTTCAGTTTTCCGCTGCCTTTGTAGTTCGGATTATCAAATACGGGTCTTGGGGTCATAAGCAATTCGATACCCGGTTGCTGATTCTGATGCTGGGCCGGATACGGTGGTATCAGTTGAAGTCCAGTCGGATTTGGCGTTATCGTCGATGCCATGTTTAGCTCCTCTCCTTTTATGATCGTGATCTAAAATCGGGGTGTGGAATTGTGGCAGTAAGAACGTCGAGCAAAACCGGCTTACCGCTGGACCGCGATTGTTTTAAAGCTTCATTTAATTGCTCCGCATTTCCGACTCGGTACGCCTTCCAGCCGCAAGCTTCCGCTACCTTAGAGAAGTCAGGGTTTGTCAGTTCCGTCCCTTCGGGCTGGAGCCCCTTCATCAACATTTTGTCTTGCTCCATTTGAAGAGCGCCGTTATTAAAAATAATGACCGTTATCGGTATGCTGTACCGCGTGGCGGTTAGCAAGTCGGCCATAACCATGCCTAAACCGCCGTCCCCTGTCACACAAATCACTTGTTTCTCCGATGAGCATAGTTTTGCAGACATTGCAGCAGGCAAACCGAATCCCATTGTCCGCCACCTGCCTGAGATCAATGTCTGCTGAGATTTTGCTCGAAAATTTCTTAGAAACCAGAGGGTTGAATCCCCCTCATCTAAAGCGATAACGGCATCTTCGGCAATGTTATGTTCTATTATTCTTATGATGTTTGAGGGGTGAAGCGGAGATGCAGTTTGATTCCTCTCGATGTCGTTTTGTGCCGACCATGCCCGTTTGCATTGCTGAATCTGATCGACCCAAGCTTGGTTGGGCTCGTGATTTCTCAATCCCTCTATCAATTGCAGAATCATGTTCACGGTATCTCCGACGAACCCGATATCCGCCGGAACGGATATGCTGAGGTCTGCCTGATGTTTGGCGATTTGAACAACACGTACTGAAGCAGGGACAAACCCTTCCGGCCACCAAGATACCGCTGCCCCATTTTTCCGCCAATGTCTGGATTGACTCCCGGGCTGATCGAGCTTGGCTGCCTACCAAAATCATGGGTTGTTTCGCGGAATGCAAGAGATGCATGACTTGATGCAATACTTTCGAATCGGACACGGGGATGGATAACTCTGGCTGTTCATATGGCATCGCAGCCGTTGTCATGGTAAATACATCCGCAGGGATGGACAAGTGCGATACGGTTCGGTGCAAAACAGATGTATACATGGCCTGTTTCAGCGAGTCAACCACGGCATCCGGATGAACGACCAATTGACTGTACAGAGAAATGGCATGCGCCAACTCCTGTTGATTGATGTACTGCTTGTAAAACGTGCCGATTTTATTTAGCGGCGCTTGACCGGTAATCGCAAGCACCGGGGCTTTATCCATAAAAGCGTCACCTAATCCGTTGATTAGGTTGGCTAGTCCGGGTCCCATCTGAGCGATACAGACACCTAGACGGCCGGTTATTTTCGCCTCTGCAGAAGCCATCATCGCGGCGACGGATTCGTGTTTGACCGCTATAAATGAAATCTCCTCCTGATTAGCAATTGCATCCATAAGTCCGAAGACGGCATCACCCACGACACCATAAATCCGCTCAACGCCCCAAAGTCGAAGCTGCTCCAGAATCGTCTGCGCTACAGTGTTGAATTGAGGTTTCTGAGGTAACAAACTCGGAACATTCTCATGCATCGTGTATACCATCGAGATCATTGCACCCCCTTGTTTCATTTACAGGTAGTATGTCTCTAATTTGGAATATTTCTTCACTGTAAAGGAAATAATTTGAATCTACAAAACTGTGAGTGGAAAAGAGGACCCATTATGAATTGGTCTGCGTGGTCGATTGATCGAATTCTGATTTTGTTTGTCAGCCTTGCGTTTCTAATGATAGGTCTTCAGGTGACGATGTTTCATTACAGGCAAAATTTTATCCATAAAGCGATGTGGGTACCTGTCATTTCCGCCCCCATTTTCCTAATAGCAGGTTTGATCCTGACTTGGTATAACGCTCCTTGGCTGCACACTTTGTTTATGGCACTTATGTGGTTCGGCGTAGTATCCGGTTTGATCGGCTTTTATTTCCACTTTCGGGGAGTCGGTATTCGGGTTGGAGGATGGGCTTTGCGAAACTTTCTTATCGGTCCGCCGATTATACTTCCTTTAATGTTTTCCGCTCTTAGTGTTCTTGGATTGATAGCGATTTACTGGAAGGCGTGGTGATATCATGCTAAAAGAAAGCCACTACCCGTCTTTTGATGTCATGAACGAGCAGGATGAGTGGGATGATCATACTCAAACGATTGTAAACTTCCCGGTTGAAATCGAATAATAGCTTTCAATTTCTAGCACCCTTTGAAGCGGAGATCCTAAGACGGATCTGTTCGCTCTTGGTAAATGATCAAACAACGGAAGTGTTGAATTTCGTACTAGGTCACATCGATCAAACCTTGCACCAATCACCTGGGGAGGGTCAGAGAAAAGTTGACGTTCCTCATGGATTCATATACCGCAAGAAGCGCTATTTACGAAGCTTTTAAAGTTAGCATCAGAATCATATTGCTCGCATCCGAAAGTATGGTCTGAAATCGGGTATGCAGGTCCGGCCTATCCGCGAGGATACGTACGTACAGAGTTAGGACAATTGGATCCATGGGAGGCGCAGCCAGAACAATGATAAAACGAAGATTTGCAGATCAAGAAGTGGATGCGGTGATCGTAGGAGCAGGGGCTGCAGGAGGCGTATTGGCTAAAGAATTAAGCGAAGCTGGTATGAGTGTTGTTGTTTTGGATGCAGGCCCGTTTCGCGATCCGCAAAAAGATTTTGCAAGTGACGAACTTTCCATGAAAAATTTGGGGTGGCAGGACACCCGGATTGTAGACGGAAATGATCCGCTACAAATGGGGCATAACAACTCTGGACGGGGCATCGGCGGGGGAACCGTTCACTTTACGGCCGTTTTCTTACGATTCCACGATGCGGATTTTAAAGCAAGAACGATGGATGGCGTTGCTGACGATTGGCCGATTGGCTATGAAGATCTGGAACCCTATTATTCAAAAATCGAGAAAGAAATTGCCGTATCCGGTCCAAAGCATTTTCCTTGGGGAAATTACCATGGCCCTTACCCTTATCCGGAAAGGGAGCCGCTTAGCCCGAACGCATATATGTTTATGAACGGTTGCGAAAAGCTAGGCATACGCTCTTCCGTTGCTCCTCTTGCTATTCTTTCCGCACCTTTCGAAGGCCGACCTCCGTGTATTAACCGAGGCTTCTGCAATCAAGGATGCATGCCCGACGCTAAATTCAGCACCTTGATCGTTCATATTCCCAAAGCGATTAAAGCTGGAGCTGAGGTATTAGCCGATTGTATGGTGACACAAGTGTTAATGGGACAGGACGGAAGGGCAAAAGGAATCACATTCGTTCATGATGGAAAAACCTATGAGCAGAAAGCGAAATTAGTGATCCTGTCAGCTTATGTAGTAGAAACGCCACGGTTGCTTCTCAATTCCGCAAATGCCCAATTTTCAAATGGACTTGCCAATAGCAGCGGCTGGGTCGGAAAATCAATGATGGTGCACAGCAGCCAAGACGTCTATGCCAAATTCGATGATGAAATCAGGTTGTACAAAGGGACTCCCGTATTAGCGACTACCCAGGATTTTTACCGTACCGATCCGAATAACAATTTTGTCCGTGGTTATACCCTGCATTCACACGGGGTCAGGCCGGTCGGTTTTGCCAACGGTATTTCGCAAGCGAAGGGAGGGCCGATTTGGGGCGAACGTTTAAGAGAGGCTTTGCTGGATTACAATTATTATGGAAGAGTCACTTTGGTTGGAGAGGTTCTGCCAAGCGAAACGAACCGGGTAACGCTGGCTGACGAAAAAGATGAATACGGCCTTCCGCGTGCAAAAGTCACGTTCAGCTATGGCGACAATGATCGGAAACTCATCGATCATGCGGTAGGTAATATGAGTGCAATACTCGAAGCGGCGGGCGGGAAAGTCGAATTCGTCATTCCGGACACCGCGCATATGATGGGGGGTTGCCGCATGGGGAATGATCCTGAGTCCTCTGTCGTTAATTCGTATGGTCAAACCCACGATATCCCCAACCTTTTTGTTTGCGATGCGAGTATCTTTGTTACGTCTGGCGCCGGAAATCCTACGAATACGGTCATGTCGCTCGCGTTGAGAACAGCAGATTATATTAAGGAAAAAGCGAAAAAGCTTGAATTGTCGAGGTCGGTTTAACCGGCCTTTTCGCATAAGTCCAAATAATGCCGATAAGCGAAATCATCCGCACATTGTTCAACATGAAGGTTTTGATAGTTCATTGTCTTTTGAGCGGAGTAATCAAAGGGAATTTGAATAAAAATCTTCGCTTTTTTATATTTCCGATCTATAATTACCGAGCCGCCATAAAAGGGGCCCCACGAAACATGAAGCGAGCAGTGTATCGTAAGTGATAGCCGGCGAGAAATAAGTTGTAATTGCTGGTGCAATCTTTTTTCCCAAACGCGAAGGCGTAGTTTTCTCCATTTATAGGACAGCAACCATTTTCGAAACATCAAATCCCCTCCTTGTATCTCACCATACTACGGAGGGGATTTCATATTCAATGTATAATTGCAGGAAGTTATCAGGGGTGTAAAAATTAATCAATTTGTTGCGTTATCCTGTATTATTCGCTCAAAGCGGCTGCTTCTCTCATTTTCACATCCAGCAGCTGGAATGCTTTCCTAAGCTCATCTTTGGGTATATGGGCAAAGCGATCACCGATACTTACTTCATAACAACAACTTGTCTCACTGCTCTCTTTTACATAGTGAATTAAGCCAATCCCCGTCTCCTCATACAAGGCTATTAATATAGGTTCAAGCTTCTCTTTTGGCAAATCAACATGTACATGAAACATGTTAGTCGCAGGTTCTATTGGTTTAGTAACAATGCCATGGCATTGATTATAGAAACCAGCAAGCATTTTGGCTTCTTCATAATACTGATTCATTTTAGGTAATCTCTGTTTAAAATAATAGCTGGCGCTGAGGATATACGGATAAAGGCTTATTAAATCGCCTCCGTGTCGTCTTTTCCACACTTTGGACTCTTTTGTAAAAGCTTCATCCCCTGCTAGTATGGCTCCAGCGATCCCGCCAATTCCTTTGTAAAAAGAAATATACACACTATCAAAAAGCTCACAAATTTCTGCTGCTGTCTTTTGATAATAAGGTAGAATCTCGTACAGTCTGGCTCCGTCTAGATGCAATCTAATCCCTTTTTCACGGCAATAAGTACAGATGGCAACAAGCTCCTCGTAGTCCGGCAACTGACCGCCAATTTCACGTTGCGGTAATTCTATTAATAAACAAGCAATATCATCTTGCATGTGGAGAACATCTTCTAGTCGAATGAGTCTGTCTTTATCTCCAAGCAAAATCGTTTCAATATGATGCAATTCTTTTAACCCGTCTTCTTCATGAATTTCCAAATGACTCAAAGGATGATAAGCCACTTTCTTAATGCCCTTCCTATCACACCAAATTCTTAAAGCAATTTGCTGCGCCATGGTTCCACTAGGGAAAAATACGGCTGTTTCTTTACCTAGATACGTCGCCATTTCTTCTTGAAAATTTTCGATAAGTTTCCCTGAACCATAAATATCACTGTCCAGATTCCCATCTATCTCATTCAATACCTCTTTCAAAACCTGAATGTTTCTTTTACTATGGCCGCCTACTGGATAAATAGTTTGATTAAACGCTTCTAATAAGGGATTGTTCTTGCTCATTAATATCATCCTCCTTTGTCATTTTTCACTTGGTGGAACAACAGTCGTGCCTTATAATCAAACTAACCTGTTTGAAAAGGAGAATAACCATGAAAGAAATCCTAATTGGAACAAAAGAACAATTTACAGTATTTCCGGCAGAGGTCCAAGTTGAAGATAGCTTGTACTTCCTTACGGAGATGGATGGGATATACACCCTAATGTCCAGTGTTTGCCCTCATGCCGGCTACACGGTTGACCTTGAAGATGGAGAGCTTGTGTGTCCGCTGCATGGATGGACGTTTGAATTACATACGGGGCGTTGCCATAATGTGCCGAGCGCTAAACTTCACTCCTACGAGGTCATATTAAGAGACGGCACTCTAGTAGCTCAGATGGGTTAATCTCTAAGTATATTTTACCAATAGACAAGCTATACTAACAGCTGTTATTTCTAGACGAACGGCATTAGGAGGCTATATGTCCACAAAAGCAAAGAGTGACAAGTCAGGAACAATGAAGTGGTGGCAGCTGTCCTTGCTTGGCGTTGCCTGTACGATTGGTACCGGTTACTTCTTAGGCTCCGGGATAGCTATCAGCATGGGCGGTGGATCCGTTATCATCATGTTCATTCTCGCAGCCTTTGGCACTTATATTGTCTTTGATGTTTTGGCCCGAATGACGGAAGCGGACCCGCAGCGAGGATCTTTTAGAGCCTATGCCAAAAAAGCATTTGGACGCTGGGCAGGCTTCAGCAGCGGATGGGTCTATTGGAGCTCTGAGCTCTTAATTATGGGCAGTCAATTAACAGCTTTGTCCCTCTTTACCCGATTCTGGTTTCCAACGATACCCATGTGGATTTTTGCAACGGTCTATGCCTTGATAGGCTTGGGTGTTATCTTGCTTGGGACGAAAGCATTCGAGCGTACAGAGCATATTTTTGCCATCATCAAAGTATCCGCCATCGTCATGTTTCTCCTAATAGCAGGGGCTGCTGTCTTAGGATTCATCACGGGTGGAGCTCATCAACCGAGATTCTGGGCGGCCAAAGAAACCTTTTTGCCAGCTGGATTAATGGGTGCTTGGTCTTCTTTTATTTATGCATTTTACGCCTTTGGCGGTATTGAAATCATGGGCTTAATGGCTGCAAGATTGAAGCGACCCGAAGAGGCGCCTAAAGCAGGAAATGTCATGCTCCTTCTTTTAACAACGATTTATATCGCTTCTCTTATTCTTGCTTTAACCTTAATCCCCTTAAATGCCATTCAGGGAAATGAAAGCCCGTTTCAGGTTGCTTTGGGAAGTTACAATCTCCCTTTTGTCCCGCATGCGTTTAATGCGATCCTCATTATTGCTGGATTTTCTACCATGGTTGCTTCTTTATTTGCGGTGACAACGATCCTTATTACGTTAGCCCAAGATCACGATGCCCCCTCGATATTTGCCAGAACAACCACAGGGAAAAGACGGATACCTCTATTCGCCATCGGTTTTACGAGTGGGGGTATAACTGTAGCGGTGCTGATGGCACTCTTGCTGCCAGATGAGCTCTTTGAATATGTAACAACAGCCGCCGGGATTATGCTGCTCTTGAACTGGCTCTTCATCCTGCTATCATCTGGTCGCTTATTACAGTTAACCAAATGGGGAAGGATCAAACGATATCTGGGCATGGTTTTAATCCTTACAGCTATCACGGGTACAATCTTTCATGAAACGAGCCGACCCGGATTCTGGATTAGTCTCCTCTTTGTCGGGATCATAGGCTTGCTTACTTTGGGCATGCGAATCAAATGGAATAAGAATGACCACGAAGCATCTTACAAAGCAATGAAGCTGCCAAAGCCCAAACCTGATAATCGCGAAGGAGCGACCTAACGTTATCCAAAGAGGGCCTCGAAGGCTTTTATCCCAAAATGCAACCCAAAGACGATCAGGGATAAGCCTGATGCGATGGATATGATAATAAGTGAGCGTGAAGTGAGAAATCTTCGAAATGTACTGGCTAACGACGCCATAAAAGCATCCCACAAACAAATCCCTGAGAACATCGCCCCCGTATATAATAATACATGATTTCTATCGAATTCCGCGATCATTTCTGCTAAAACCGACCCATAGATACCAAGCCAAAAGAGGATGGATAAAGGACTCGTAATAGCCATGATAAAACCGGAGAAAACCGATTTCGTTAGCTTCTCTACGTTCCTATAACCCTCTCCCTTTATTTTCCTTGCACCAATCAAACTTTCGATACCCGAGTAGAGCAAAATGAAACAACCAAATAACCAGAGGAACGTTTTCATAAAAGGTGTTGTCAGAAAATGAACAAGTCCAAAATAAATCAGAATCATTAACAGCGCATCAGCAATCATCGCTCCAATTCCTACTACCCAAGCATGAAGAAAACCTTGCTTAATCCCTTTGTCGAGCATGGCTGCATTTATGGGACCAATAGGTGCCGACAACGATAATCCCAAGAGAAAAAAACTAAGAATCGTATACATTTTCCTCACCCATTCATTGGTTTGTATGTACATGCTTCAAGGCCTGTATCATCCTATTCCTAGAATATGGCTTGTATTACCAGCAAAAATAAATTTCAAAAAAGCATTTGACATTCACGCTACGTAAAGCTGTACAGTTATGTAGTCAGGAGGTGAACAGATGGAATACACCGTGCAGCATCTGGGTAAATTGGCCGGGGTCAGCACCAGAACGCTTCGATATTATGATGAAATTGACCTTCTTAAGCCGGCAAGAATCAATTCGTCTGGATACCGAATCTATGGTCAAGCGGAAGTGGACAGATTACAACAAATTCTGTTCTACAGAGAACTAGGCGTCAGTCTGGATAGTATTAAAGAAATTGTGACTGCCCCTTCCTTTAATGGAGCCATTGCCCTGAAAGAACACCATGAACAACTCCTTGACAAAAGAAAACAATTAGATGTCCTGATTGCAAATGTTGAAAAAACAATTGCTTTTACCGAAGGGAGAATAACCATGACAGATAGCGAGAAATTTGAAGGCTTCAAGCAAAAGATGATCGATGATAACGAGGATAAATACGGGAAAGAAGTCCGCGAGAAGTATGCCGATGATACCGTAGATAAGTCCAACCAAAAAATCAAAAACATGACACAAAAACAGCATGACGAGGTAACACGATTGGAGAGTGAAGTCATTGCTGCATTGGCGGAAGCTTTCAAACATGGGGATCCTTCCAGTGATCTGGCTCAAGCCGCCGCGGGTTTGCATAAGCAGTGGCTAAGCTATTATTGGAACGAATATAGTAAAGAAGCGCATGCTGGTCTAGCCCAAATGTATGTGGATGACGAACGGTTTAAGGCTTACTATGATGAAAAACAGCCCGGTACGGCCGAGTTTCTGAGAGATGCCATCTACATTTATACAGGTTTCAAGAAATAATCTTTGGAATGGGACACTAGCATTATTTCTACTATATCAGTTAAACATCCAATTCTTTTACAAGAAACTGAATATACTAGGATTGTACCAGTCGCCAGCTGCTACGCCCATGTCACTACTCTATCTAAAGAAGCACAGAACCCTTAAGGGTCCTGTGCTTCTTTGCATTCTATTGCATTCTTATTTGGCGACTGTTCCTACAGTTGGCTTCACGAGGGCCTTACTTTGCCATACACGGCTCTTCCACCGTAGATACATGAGTAGACCTCTAACCCATTCATCCGCCGCAAATGCTACCCAAACGCCTAGCAGACCCATTTTCATGACAATGCCAAGCCAATATGCAAGCGGCACTGCGATCCCCCACATGGATAGAATCCCCATTAAGACGGGGAATCTAGCATCTCCAGCAGCCCGAAGGGAGTTAATGACAACTAGATTGAATGTCCGGCCAGGCTCTAAAATAACAGAGAGTATTAAAATGCTGGAACCCATCGCAATAATTTCTGGATTGTCGGTGAAAAGTCCTATCAGATCCTTGCGGAAAATAGAAGCAATTCCCACAACGACAAAGGTCACTAGAAGACTAATTCGCAAGCTTCGAATTAATTTATGATAGGCAGCCTTGAATGCCCCAGCACCCACCATATGACCTACAATGATTTCCGTCCCCATTCCAATTGCCATAGCTAGCGCCATGAAATAGTTGGTGATATTCATCAAGTAGATATGCGTACTCAAAGCCGCTTGACCGATGATATTTATAAAACTGACAATCATCATATGTTGAGACTGCCATGACAAGTGCTCGCCGGCTGATGGGATGCCAATACTCAAGATTTGCTTCACAATACGTCTATCGAATGTGACATAGTCCTTCAAACGAATCGGTACGGGAATACGGCGATATAAGATGACAATCAGAACAATAAGCCCAATAAGGCGGCTTAATACCGTGGATACCGCGGCACCAGTTACTCCCCATTCGGGAAAACCAAGGTTTCCAAAGATAAGAAGGCTGTTGCCTGCTACATGGATCAGGTTCACACCCAACGTAACAAACATGACGTCTCTAGTCTGACCATTGGAGCGAAGCACAGATGAGATGGCATAGGATAACGCCTCAATCCATATAAAAGCGCCAATGATATTTAAATATCTTTTGGCGATCAGTACCTGCTCGGGCGCCAAATTCATTAGCCGCATCAGCGGCTCACCAAAGGCAACTAACACAATACTAATCAAAATTCCAAAAATCAAATTTATCGTAATCGCGAGAGCTGAAATGCGGCTCGCTTCATTCGCCCTGCCAGCGCCAAGATTTTGCGCGACTGCAACACTCGTTCCAATCCCAACGAAGCCAAACATCAGAATGCAGAAAACGATGATTTCATTGGCTAAGCCAACGGCTCCAGTCACTTTATCCGAGATCAGACTGAGCATAAACACATCTGCCGTTCCCAGCATCATCCGCAGCACGGAGTCAACGAATATCGGCCATGTGACCGCGAATAGTCCAAGCTTTTTCCAAGATGCTATCGATTCCATGTCCTTCGATCCCTACACTTTCTCATTTCAAATGATTTTAGTGTAGGATACGTAAGCGATTGCAGTCAAATGCTACTTACTCCCATCTTGAAATCAATGAATAAGAAGCGTTGGACTGCTCACAATAATGAAGGTTTTAAAATACAACCAAAGGACGTGGGCTAATGTCGAACCAACAAAAAAGTCAAAACAATCCACAAAACAAAGGTAAAAACAGCAACAAGAATAAAAACAACAGTAACAACGGCATTGATGATGCAAATAAACATGCTGGCAAATAAAAGCTAGAAAAAAACCTTGGAAATCGGCTCCGATTTCCAAGGTTTTTTCTACACTGCAAGCTACTTCACCTTAACCCATGCTCCACGGTTGTCCGCAGATTCGATTTCAGCCTCAGCAATTTCAATGCTGCCCATCGTACTGGTTGGAGTCGCAATTGAAATATTTTCACCTGAAAGCAGCGTCTCAATAAAATATTTAAGTTCGTTATAGTAGCCCATTTCCGCCGATAGTTCAGGACTGAAGCCTTTTCCATCGTTCACATTGACTTGTAGGGAATTATCTTTGAAAACGACATTGCCTTTTTCAAAATTAACTCGGAACTGCATATCGAAGCCGTAATCTCCTTCAAGCGTCCAATCTGCTTGCGCATTGATGACTTTGCCATCTTCATACAGATAGTTCGCAGAAACCACATCATATCCACTGCCGGGAACGACATTCCGTGCCAAACATGATACGGATTCAGGCTTCCCGAACAACCAATGTATCATGTCAATATCATGAACGTGCATATCTAGGAGTGCTCCGCCGCTTTTCTCCTTCTGTGTAAGCCATGGTCCCCAAGTCGGAGTTGCTCCCCCGCGGTAGAAATAACCACCTAGTGCATTTCCAAACGTTTTCTCCTCAACAACCTGCTTCAGGTATACATAAGCTGGCCAGAATCTCAAGCATTGACCTATCATCAGCTGCTTGCCATTCGCCTCGGCTGCCTGAATCATATCATTGCATTCCGCAGCATTCAGCGCCATCGGTTTTTCACACAAAACATGAAGACCTTGATTCAAACATTGAACCGCTATGTCACGGTGTAGAAAAGTAGGAAGTGCAAGATCCACGTAATCAAGCTGTTCCTTCTCAAGCATTTCGGTCACACTTGTATATTTATTGTAGCGGCCGAAGTCAATGCCGGATGAACCCGTATCGATGTTGCCTGCAGCCGCGCGGCCTTCGAGCTTCTCATTGTCAATATCGCACAAAGCTACAACTTGAATAGGAACTCCTTCGGACTCCAAGCGAACGTAATTCTCCAGATGAGTCCTGCCCATA
Organism: Paenibacillus alginolyticus DSM 5050 = NBRC 15375; assembly: GCF_000422905.1. Lineage (GTDB taxonomy): Bacteria > Bacillota > Bacilli > Paenibacillales > NBRC-103111 > Paenibacillus_E > Paenibacillus_E alginolyticus. The sequence goes on along the minus strand of NZ_AUGY01000008.1, from coordinate 122,471 downwards.
AACCCTAACCCAATTAACCCGATTCTTAGCATGTTGATTACTTCCTCCCTAGGATGGCGTCCATAGCACCCGATGTATTATAAATAATCTGTTCGCCATGATGCGTATAACCTGGAATCATTTCGGCAATGACATAATCGTCATACCCGATTGCTTGAAGGGCTTTCATAACCTCTGGATAATTGACATCACCGGCTAGCAGGTCAACAAAACCATGCAAACCTCCTGCGGCACGGCGGTAATCTTTGAAATGCACTTTTTTGATTCGTTTATTTAAAATGGAAATCCAATGCTCTGGATAACCGGCATATAAGACATTCCCTACGTCAAAGTAAGCGCCCACATATGGCGAATTGATTTTATCGATAAAGTCTCTCATTTCAAGCGGCGATAGTAAAAATTTGTTCCATACATTTTCTATACCAATGGAAACCTTCAATGATTGGGCAACAGCGGAAAGCTCATTAAAGGCTTCCAATGCGTAGTCATAGGCTTGGTCATACGGAACCACTTCCGAATCCGGAATGAAATCAACGCCAACAGCACCTGGCACAACCAATATCGTATCTACACCTAAAATAGCAGCGTTCTCCAATTGTTTCTTGACGATATCTTTCGCTTTTAGACGCGTTTGTGCATGTCCACTTGTTAAAGAATATGTCCAGTATAGTCCACTGGCTAAACTCGAAAGCGCAATGCCCTGATCATCCGCAATCTTACGGTATTCCTTGATTTCGCTTTCAGGACTCTCCAAGCTTAGTTGGCCAGTCTCATTTAGCACCAGCTCAATGCCGTCGAATCCGGCTTTCTTGGCAACAGATATGCATTGTTCTACCTTCATGGAGCCTGGGAATGACCAAATATTGATCCCTTTTTTCATTGTTATCTCCTCCGTCTCTTCCCTATATTATAAAAGAGCTACGTTCGATAAGATTTATCCAAAAAGCCGATTTATTTGCACTTTTGCAAAAACGGATATGGTAAAATGAGATTAAAATGGAGAATTAAATTGGAGATTGGAACAAGATCCACCCTGAGAGAGGACGAGCAGCATGGATTTCCCAAGTATACAACTACAGGAATCACTTACCATACAAACCCTCTATTCCTTTCATTATTTTGAGTATGCCAAAGGATTTGTATTTGACGGAGAACAGCATGACTTCTGGGAAATCCTCTACGTGGACAAAGGGGAAGTTGAAGTTCGAGCCGATGATCACATTCATACCCTTCATCAAGGAAATATGATCTTTCACAAACCCGAGGAATTCCATACGGTTAGCGTGAAGCACGAGCATACACCGCCAAACCTTATCGTCATCTGCTTCGAATGCACGTCTCCAGCTATGACTATTTTCGAGAAAAAGATTCTGTCTTTAGGAGACCGGGAAAGAAATATCCTATCCCTCATTATCCAAGAAGGGTTTCAGGCGTTCCTGCCCCCTTTTGATAAACCAACCGTTCATCACTTGGAAAGAAATCCGCATGCGCCTTTTGCCAGCGAACAAATGATCAAATCCTACTTAGAGCTTTTGTTAATCACACTCATTCGGAATCAAGCGCAAGCTTCCACGCAAGATTCGATGAAAAACAAACAATCATCCCTTCAAAAAGAAAAAGCCGAACAACGAATTGTTCAGCAAATCATGGACTATTTGAAAGCCAATCTTTCACAGTCTTTTACCCAAGACCATTTATGCCAAACGTTTCACTTGGGCAAAAGCCGATTGAAGGAGCTGTTCCAATCCCAGATGCAGACAGGCGTTTTGGAAGCTTTCAAATCTCTCAAAATTGAACAAGCCAAAACTTATATTAGAGATGGCCGATATAATTTTACAGAGATTGCAGCTATGTTGGGGTACGCCAGCATTCACTATTTCTCAAGAGATTTCAAGAAAACGGTTGGCATGCCGCCTTCCGACTATGCCAGGTCCGTTAAAGCTCGTCTTTAGCGATTCGAAAGAAAACGTAAAAAAGAGAAAGCAAGAATAACCTTGCCTTCTCTTTTTTCGTTCAACTGGCCCTTATTTGATTACTTTCAACAAGCGCTTAGCCGTTCCATTTGGCGTTTCGATTGTTTCATACACGTTAACAGTGAAAGGATAGCTGAATTGATCGGTTGTAATATTCGTGGCGTCCAGCATCTGTTTCCCGCTGATTAGTTTATTAACACCTGTGAAAGAAGCGTCCTTAGAACCGACAACACGTCCGGCGCTATCCACAATTTCAAATTTCAATTTCGAGAAATTGTTATCAACCACGACATTTTCTTTCTGTTTAATGTCGAGATCAAGTCGGAACTTGTACGTATACATCAATTGAGCAGTCGTCTGAGTGGTCACTGACACATCATTGAACTTCAGATCAAACGGATACAAGGATATCGTAGAATCTGTTTCTCCCTTCTGTACATCCGTTTGCAGAGCTGCAATCGTTGTTGTGAAAGGTGCTGCAGCAACGGAATCAAGCAGCTTTAACGAGAAGCTTGTGCTATCTTCGGTTTGCGGCACAATGTATGAGTAGCTAACCACGTAACTTAATCCAGGGTTTAGCATCGTCGTTACATTCGTTTGACGGGAACCTTGATAAGTAACACCCTGTGCGTTGACCAATTCCGATAGAAAAGCAGGAGTAGCTGTAGGCGTTGTACTCGTATTCGTTAATTTGAACTTAGCAACCGCTGTTTGATAGCCTTCACCTGGATTCTCATGCAGATGAAGCTCCATCAGCGACACTTCTGTTGACTTATCAACAACTTTGGTCAAAGCATCAAATGCGATCGGTTGACCAATTGTGTAAGGCGCTGCAGCCGAATTCCCTTGCTCTTTCGGCCATGCAATAGCTAGTTTGCCTGTTGCTACCGTGGTGGCTTGACCTCCACCTTTGGGTACAAACGTATCCGTCGATAAAACGAGAAGATTAGACAAACTCACACCATTTTCCACGGGAATCGCGAAATGAATGTATTTCTTTTCGCCTGCTTCCAAGGTCACCGGGTCCACTTCGGAACGTTTGCCTTCATAGCTCTTCAGCTCGGACTGTGCGTCTATTCGGAAAGCAGGAACGGTTTCCCGCCCCGCTCCGGGATTATTAGCTAATACCGTCACAACAGCCACGCGGCCTGACGCCGTATTTTGCATAGAAACTTCGACGGGTGAATACGTCAGCCCTGAGTTAACCCCAGGAATGGTGAATGCCTGACCCCATGCTAAGTTTTCGAGGTTCTGCAGAGCAGTGTTTCCCGTACCGCCATACCACACGGTTTTCGTTGGCATTGCGAGCAGTGTAGTTTCCACCTTTGGATAGGAGTAGATATCCACATTGACGAAGGATAATTGCTCAATTTGACCAATTTCCTTGCTATCAACGGAAGTCATGTACACGAGCTCGCCAATTTCTTTAGGCTGCAGAGCTTCTTTATTGCCCGCACTTGGTTTCAATGTATATGAAACGCCGCTAGCGGTTTGAACACGAAGCTCGTGTTCGGGAACTCTGTTCTGCACGGCACCTCCGTTATATAAGCGAACCGTAACCGCAAGTTGTGAACCTGACGCGGTTGGCGTCACGGCTGCACTCTTAATCGCGGCACGTATATCAGGTGTCAATCCATAATTGACAGTTGGTGCAGAGACACTTGGCGCCGCCAGGTCGGCCGCCCATACGGCCGTGCCTCCTTGAACGATCATTGCTCCAAGCATGATAGCTGTTAGACTATATTTCCATGGTTTGTTTTTCATGTAAGTACTCTCCTTATTGTGAAGTTTCGCTGATGTCTATTTGGCTGCTGGAGTTGTTGTCGCTTGAGGTTGTACGCTAGCACTTGCAGTGTCTACTTTTTGTCCGTCTTTCAGAGTGTTCTGCCCGGCAGTAACTAATTTCTCGCCGTCTTTGACTCCATCAATCACTTCCTGATACTCTCCGTTAATGCGTCCCAATTTCACTTTCCGTTTCTGATATTGATCACCTTGCTGAACAAAGACGAAGGTATCGGACTCTTCACGAATGACGCTTAAGGAAGGAACAGCAACCACTTGTTCTTCCGTTTCAGTCGTTAGCTGAACCATGAATCGGCTGCCTGGCTGCAGTTGATGATCGCTATTGGGAACTTCCAGCTCTAACGTGTACGTTTTTGTCGCAGCACTCATAATAGGTGCCAAGTAGCTAATTTTAGCTGTTCCTTTTTTATCAGGCGAATCCGGATTATAGTAAATAAGTTCTTGTTTTCCTTTTACAAGCAGGAAATTTGTTTCCGTAAGCTCGGTTTTGATTTTGATCGGATCAATCTGTTGGACTTGCCCGACTTTGCCTGCCGCCGCAGCTACGGTTTGCCCAACCACTACGTTGAAATCGGTAAGAATGCCGTTGCCTGGAGCCTTAACCTGATAGTTCTCTAAAGAACGATTCGCATCTTCTAAGGCTAGACTTGCGGACTCTGCCTGCGTTTGAATAGTCGATATCGAATCGGAGTTATCAAAAGCTGAAAGCTTTGACTGTGCAGCATCTAGATTCATCTTAGCGCTATCCAACGCTTGTTTGGATTGATCTACCTGATGCTGAACGGCAATGCCTGCATCATATTCATTACGAACTTTGTTGTATTCTTGCTCAGCATTCTTGAGTGCCGTTTGCGATCTAGTTACATTGTCCGCCAGATCCTTCCGGTTATTAACTTTATTATCTTTTGCTTGCTGCAAGGATTCTTGAGCACTTCTGACAGAAAGCTCACTTTTCCTTTTGGAAGATAAGGCATCTTTATTATCAATAACGAAGAGGACTTCACCTTTCTCAACATACTCTCCTCGTTTTTTCAGTACCTCGGTAACTTCACCATTCGCTTTCGATACGACATCAAGTGTCGTTCCTGCCGCTACATCAGCAACTTGTTCGATTGGATTGCTAATTTTCTGCTTCTTTATGACATCGGTTTTAATTGCCTTTGGTGCTAACTGTACCGTTGCAGCCCCTTTTGCGCCTGGAGCTGAACAGGCTGATGCCAAGACCGCCGCTGCGGTCAATAAAACAATCACCCCCATCGAACGGGATTTGAATTTTCGTTTCCGCGAACTATCGTTAATCATCGATGTGCCTCCTTATACCTCTAACGTACTTATTGTTGTTTTTTCATTTCCTTTTTTACGATTGAACATTCGACCTATCCGGTTCTTTATACTTTCAATCAACTCATATACAATCGGTACGACAACTAGTGTCAATAGCGTAGAGGTAATCAAACCGCCGATAACGACTACACCCAGCCCTTTACCGATTAATCCGCCTTCGCCAGAAATACCGAGCGCAAGAGGTACCAATGCCATAATCGTAGCACCAGCTGTCATAATAATAGGACGAAGTCTTACTTTCCCTGCTTCAATTAGAGCATGGCGTACCGTGTATCCATCTTCGCGCAGCTGTTGTGCACGATCGATTAATACAATCGCATTCGTCACTACGATCCCAATAAGCATGAGGAAACCAATCATCGAGGTTACGGTTAACGGCTCTCTGGCTATAACAAGTCCGAGAAGCCCCCCAATAACAGCAAGCGGTAGAGAGAACAAGATCGCGAATGGTGCACTTGCGTTTCCAAAGGCCAAAACCATAATCAAGTAAACCACGAATATGGCGGCAGCCATCGCGATGAATAACTGCTTGAAGCTATCATTCACATCATCCGAAACACCACTGATTTTGGGTGTAACGCCTTCAGGCAGCTGTATATCTTTCAAAGCCGCGCTAAGCTTGGCACTGACGCCTGTTTTATCTGCTGAATTGATTTTTGCAGTCACTTTCACAAGCTGCTGCTGTTTCTCACGTGCAAGTGAAGCAGCACCTTTCGTTTCAGTGACCTTAGCTACTTCCTTCAATAAAACCTTTGAACCATTCGATCCGGTCAAAGGGATATTACCTAGTTTTTCTAGTGTATCTTTGTCCGACTTATCTAACGATACCGTTGTTGTATAAACGATATTATCGAATTTCATATCTCCTAGTTTTTGCTTTTGAATCCATGCACGTGCAATATCACGTACAGTCGATGAGCTTAATCCGTATGCTCTCGCTTTTTTCTGATCCACAGCAATTTCTATTTCTGTTTTGGCATCACTCAGGTTATCACCAATTTCACTAAGCTCTGTAAAAGTATTTAGCTTCTCTTTAACCAAACCGGCCGCTTTCTCTAATTGAAGCTGATCCTCCCCTTGCAGGGTATAGGCAAAGTCAGTCGACGAAACACCGAAATCACCTTCCATGGATTTAGGCACTACTTCAGATCCGCTCGGCAGTTCAGAGAGAATATAAGCTTTCATTTGGTCTTTCACTTGATTCGGATTGACCTTATCATTCACTTGGACAAAAATCTGTGAAGCATAAGGCGTCCGTTCATCATCTTTGCCTGCGTAACCCACTAAAGCTTCAACGAATTTGAACACAGGTTCGCCATTGGAATCTTTCGTATCTAGCAATACAGCTTCAATTTCTTTCGTTTTCGCATCTGTAGCCTCAAAAGAAGTTGCATACGGCATTTTTAACTGGAAGTACATCGTTGTCGAAGGCTTCGAGCTAGGCAAGAACGAAACCGATAGGAAAGGTACTGTCGCCGCAATGGTGACTACAAGCAAAAGTCCTGAAATTAGCAATGTTTTTATGCGATTTTTCAAACTCCACGTCAAAGCCTTTTCGTAGAAAGCTGTTAATTTGGTTGGCTTTGATTCGTCATGATGACCCTTACCCGGTTTGCTGCGAAGAACGAGCAATTTAGCCAGCATCGGAATAACCGTTAAAGCTACTATTAAGGAAGATAGAAGTGCGCATGCAATTGTTAAGGCAAAAGGTCTAAAGAACCCTCCTACAACACCCGTTACCAAGGCTAGTGGAGCAAAGACCCCTACAGTTGCCAATGTTGAGGACGTAATAGCCATCGAAACTTGCTTTGTCGCTAAGGCGATGACGGATTCTTTGCGTTCCTGGGCTTTTTCCAGTGAAGCATATATGTTCTCGATAACTACGATGGAATCATCGACTACGCGACCTACTGCGATAAAGATACCACCGAGTGTCATCGTATTAAGCGTTAAATTTAACTGCGACATTAATAATAAGGTGATCAAAATGGAAAGTGGAATCGAGACGAGAACAATGAGTGTCATCCGAATGTTCCGGAGGAAAATGAGAATCATCAAGGAAGCCAGTACTGCCCCTACAACGCCTTCACGTACAAGTCCTGCAATTGATGTTTTAATTTGATCTGCACTATCGTAGGTGTTTTTGAACGTAATATTGGGTAGGGTCGTCTCCCACTCATGAATCTGCTTCTCGATGGATCCTGAGAAATCAACCGCATTAGCACTGCCTGCTTTATACAAAATCATACCAATAGCAGGTTTTCCATCCAGTCTGCCATTGAAGTTAGATTCCGTTATCGCCTTTACCTTGGAGACTTGAGCTAGTGTTACGATATCTCCTTTAGGTGTAGTGATTTCGACTTGTTCCAAATCGTACAAGCTTGATAAATTGCCAGTGACACGAGTCATCTTATTGTTGCCGCTAATTTCTACACTACCGATCGGACTCTTCGTCGCGGCGGAATTAATCGCATTACTCACTAGAGCCGGTGACAATCCATAAACATCAAGCGCAGCAGCATCCAGCTCAATATCGAGCGATGTGCTTCTGGAACCAATAACGTTCATATGGTCGATCCCTTTAATTCCTTCAAGACCTGGCTTGATTTTATCTTTAAAAGATTTGTCGAGCTCTGTTTGACTTACCCCGTCCTTCGCATAAGCGACTAAGTAATTCGAAGGGAAAGATGCCGCACCAAATGTGGAGGCTTTAGGCGCACCTGCCGTTGCTGGAAGTGAAACTTGAGCCAGCATGTCTTGAACGGCCTGTTTTTTCTTGTCAATATCTACATTTTGTTTGAACATAATGATAATCGTGGAGAAATTATCACTCGAAGTTGAAGACATGGAATCCAAGTCTTCAATATTCGCTAGCTTTTCTTCAATCGGAGCCGTAATTTCATCCATGACATCCTTAGGCGCTCCTGTATATGTAGTTGTTACAGCAACTACTGGAAAAGAAACGTTGGGCATGTTCTCTACTTTAAGCTGCGTAGATGAATAAAATCCGCCAACAAAAAGCATGATCATGATAATGAATAATGCCGAGACATTTTTCATGGAAAACTGTGTTAATCGATTCATTCCTGTACTCCCCTCATCAACTGATTACGTTAAAGATACATTCTGAATATGAACCCAATATGAACAAACCAAAAAAAAGAAGGTCACCAATCATCTCCGTTGAAAACACGGGGACTATTGGAGACCTCTCAATAAGAAATACTTGGACTTACTTATGTATATTATCGGCATATGTAAATGGTATTTTCCGCTAAATTTCGGGAGGTAAAACTAGGGAACGCATTAGACAACCAATCGCTAATCGTGGTTGTCTAATGCTTATTTATCTGACATTATGCTAACTTTTCAATTACAATGGATGCGCTTACTACAGGTGTGCCTCCACCAATAGCGTTTTGCAATACCAAATTCCCCATATTATCAATCCGATTCAGAGTCAATGTACCTCCTGCCGTTAATTGAGCAACGACCTGACCTTGGTAAGGTTGGTTTCCTGCGTTTGTGCCATAATTGCTGCAAGGTACCAAGTTAGCTGGAGTAGGACCAGCTGGATCAAAAAACAAGCCAAACGCATTATTACCTTGTGTAGGGAATACTTCCCAACTTATATTATAGGTGCCAGACTCAAGGATGTTGATCGTTTGCGGAGCTGTGAATGAAATGGCCGTACCGTTGATAAGAGAATCATTGAAAGAGACGGCTCCGCCTTGCCCGCCGGGGACTGATGCAGCAGCAATGTTTTGTTCCACTGTGCTGCAAAGGAAAGCAAATGAAGCTATCCCTCCTGCTGGCCCTTGCGGTCCTTGTGGTCCTACTCCTTATTTGATTTCAAAATCAAGTTATTCACCTAACAACGTTTTGGCTGGGCTAATTTACCCTAAAGGCCATTTTATTTTTCAAAATAACAAATACGCACATTTTCTATTCGATTGTATTCTTGTCCATACATTTCCAATTTCCTAAACATATTCTGTATTGGACTTTCTTTACAGCAATAAGGAGGAAAATGATGGACAAAGGAAGCGGTTTAGTCGGTATCATGGTTGCTAACCAGTATGAAAGAAAGTATGCCCTGCAAAAATATCTGAATTGTAATACGACTAATTTGAAATTATTCTGTTTTACCCCGGCTGACATTGATTGGAAACGGAATTGCATTACCGGCATACATCGTATAAACCGAAAATGGCTTCTAAGCAAATTTCCTTTCCCCGATGTTGTTTACAACCGTTGTTACCGTTTTAATGCTCAAATTATCGAACGTTTAGGTACCATTATCGGCAGTAACAAATGCTTCAATCATATCAACCAATTTAATAAACACGAGGTTCATATTCATTTAAGCCAATGGCTCGCACAATATTTACCGGAAACTATCCTGTACGACAAGGAAAATGTTTTGCGCTTACTAGATACTCATAAGGTCATATACGTTAAACCTTGCTATGGAAATAAAGGGGAAAGTGTTTATCGAGTAGAAGTGAAAGATTCGAAGGCGATTCACATTGGAGAGCATCATTTTTCTCCTAAAATCATAGTAGAAGACTCCCTACAACTTCAAGAAAGTATCGATAAGCTTGTGGGTTCGACTCCTTACATTATCCAAAAAGGTGTCGATATTCAATCACTGAACGAACAAGTTTTCGATATCCGAGTACTCGCACAAAAAAATAAGCGAGGTCAATGGTCAGCCACGAATGTTGTCAGTCGATTAGCTCATAAAGGTTGCTTTAACACAAGCATGTGCGAGAAGGTTTGTCTATCCGAAAAAGCACTTAAACAATTATATCCTCCTGATAAAGTTGATGCCATCATTCGCTCAATTTACGACATAAGCTTAAGAGCCGCGGAAATCATAGAAATGGGTACCCACTGCCATTTAGGTGAACTTAGTGTTGACCTTGTGCTGGACAGCGCCGGATTTCTTTGGATCATTGAAGTGAACGGAAAGCCACAAAAAGAACTGTATGATGAGATAGATAAGCGCGATAGCGTCTATAAACGCCCATTAGAATATGCTCAATTTTTACAAAAAAAATGATTTGCAGTTAAACTAATATATGGGTTACAGCTTGGCTTGGTTACATCTTAAAAAGGAAAAGGACAGCATAAACGCATGCTGTCCTCTTATTTTTTAGTTGGATATATCAGAATCGGTATCGTAACGGTAAACAACGTTCCTATATCAATCTCACTCTGCAGTTCAATAGTACCATGGTGAAGTTCAACAATTTTCCGTACAATCGCAAGTCCCAAACCGCTTCCACCTGTCTCGCGATGTCTAGACGCATCCGCCTTATAAAATCGTTCAAATATCCGTTCTTGATCAGATGCAGCGATTCCTATCCCACTATCTTGAATGCGAATGCGAATCCGGTCATTGAGAGGTTCCAACTGAATGTGTATCGTCCCTTTTACAGGTGTGAACTTGATTGCGTTCCCAAGAAGATTCATCCATACCTGACTTAATTGGTCTGCATCCGCGGTAACTTTCACTCGAGGGAGCTCCAAATCAAGCTCCAATTGCTTACTGGACCACTGGGGTTCATAAAATACAACAATTCTACGCAGCTGTTCATCCAAATCGTAAGTGGTTGGGTGAAAAGGATGATGCTCCGATTCCAGAGAGGCCAGCTTCAATAAATTATCACTGAGGCGAGCTAACCGCTCACTCTCGCGTTCAATGATTTCTAAGTAACGTCCGCGCTCCGCCTCATCAATTTCTGAACCCCTTAGTGCCTTGGAAAAGCCTCGAATCGACGTAAGAGGGGACTGGATTTCATGGGAAACGTTCGAAACAAAGTCTTGCCGCATCTGTTCCAGCTGTTTCAGTTCTCCAGCCATATGATTAAAACTTTGAGCTAGCTGCCCTAGTTCATCCTTTTGCTTAACAGAAACATGAACATTGAAGTTCCCTCGAGCTAACCGTTCCGTAGCCAGCGTCAACTTCTTTAGTGGATTTACTAGATAGCGAGAGGCGACGAGAATGAGCAAGCTGCCTACAATGAGTACGATGAGGAGTACAGTAATGATGGCTGTCTGCCCTTGACGCCGGGCTGCTTCGGAGATGTTTTGATGAATGAAAAGAGCATATGTCGTATCTCCTACACGGAGCGGTATCCCTACCTTTATCTGGTTTATGGGATCTTTAGGTATGCCATAGTCTAGGCTTTTATACATGTTGCCTTGTAAAACAAAGTCTACTTCCGATGCTAAAATACGAGGCTTCCCTTTTTTATCCTTAGAAATTTCTGTAGCAGGCTCGCCTTTTGCGTTAAATAAAGTAAAAATGTAGTTCTCATTTAGGCGATTGCTCCCAGCCACAAAAGAATCAAGATTACTCGGCTGTACGTCTTCTATCAGTTTGACAATTTGCCGGCTTTTCGCCAACATCTCCGTTTGATTATCCATCGCAATCCTATTCATGAAAAAGAAAGTTGCCAGCCAAAAGGCGACTGACAAACTAACCACAACGATAGCCAGAAATGTCAGTACAACGCGCAGATAAAGCGATTTTATCTTAATCATGTATTTACCTCGAGCCTGTACCCAAGTCCGCGAATGGTCGTAATCCGAAACTCCTCCGTCAGTGGTTCGAACCGCTCACGCAAACGTTTAATATGAACATCAACCGTTCGGTCATCACCTTCATAATCCATACCCCAGATCTGCTCAATAAGCTGCGTACGGGTGAAGATTTGTGCCGGATAACTAGCAAGCTTATAGAGGAGCTCGAACTCTTTTAAAGGAAGCGCCAAGCGTTGATCCTGCAACCGCACCTCAAATGCCGTGCGATCAATCATCACATTTCCGAGTGTGATCGTCTGAGAAGTGTTGATTCGATAGCGCTTCAGCAAAGCTTTGACACGCATAACCAACTCCACGGGGTCAAAAGGCTTCACAAGATAGTCATCCGTGCCAAGCTGAAAACCTTTCACCTTGTGGACCGACTCGCTTTTGGCTGTCACCATAAGAAGAGGTAAGTCCGCATATTGCGCCCTTAATTCGCGACAAAGTTCCCAGCCGTCCATCAATGGCATCATGACATCCAATACGACTAAATCCGCCGGAGTTGTTTCAAGCATGCTGAGCGCTTCTTGTCCATTGCTTGCCTGTATAACCACTAAGCCTTCTTTGGCCAAATAAACGCGAATCAGCTCTCTGATATCTGCGTCATCATCCACCACCATGATTCTGGTCACGAAACGCTCCGCCTTTCTTGCGTGAAACTTAAGCTAGATATGGTATCGGATCTTTTGAACCCGCTTCTTCAAAACCTTTCAACCGTAACCGGCAGCTGTCACAAACCCCGCAAGCTTCCGCTTTACCATTGTAACAAGACGTGGTTAGCTCGTAAGGAACGCCGATCTTCAAGCCTTCTTGCACAATTCGTGCCTTGGTCCAATCAATGAGTGGTGTTTCAATCGTGATCCCTTTCCCTTCAACACCGACCTTAGTCGCAAGGGCAATCACTTCTTCCACTTTATGAATGAATTCCGGACGGCAATCCGGATATCCACTGTAATCGAGGGCATTTACTCCGATATAAATGGCTTCTGATCCCGTTACTTCCGCATAAGAGGTAGCAATGGAAAGGAATAGCAGATTGCGTCCAGGTACATACGTTACTGGAATTTCAGATTCCTCTGACCCTTCCGTTAATCCATCCACCACATTCGGAACATCAATGTTATCATCCGTTAATGCGCTGCCGCCGAAATCACGCAAGAAATCCAGCTTGATGATCTTATGACGAGCACTTACACCATAATGCTCTGCGACTTGCTTGGCATTCTCGATTTCGATCTTATGGCGCTGACCATAGTCAAAAGAAATCGGATATAGCTCGTATCCCTCTTCTTTGGCAATTCCCATGCATGTTGTACTATCTAATCCGCCACTTAGAATGATGACGGCTCTTTTCTTATTATCTTTGCTTGCGCTCATTATAAACACCTCTTTTTCTTCTAGTGAAAAATAGATAAATAAGTAGTTACGCGCTTAGACGCCGCGCATTGCTGGATCCCAAATGATCTTATGCAGCTGCATGTTCAGCTTCACCTTGGACAACCCTGCGTCAAGCATCAGCTCGACGAGCTTGCGCGGCGGCATAGTCTCCCACACCGGGCTGAACATCGGCAGCGCCTTCGTCGGGTGCTGCTCCAGCACTTCCACCGCGGTGCGGAAGTCGTGCTCGCTGCCGATGACGAACTTCAACTCGTCCTGCTCGCGCAGCAGGGCGAGATTGCTCATGATCATCTGCCCCATCTCGCCAGAGTCGGGCAGCTTAAAGTCCATAATGTATCGCACCTTCGGCGATGCGGCCCGCTCCACGAACAGAGCGAGATCGATCGCGCCGTTCGTCTCGATATGCAGGTCATCGACCTGCTCCAGCTCAGCGAGCGCGTCGATTAACGCGAGCGACTTCTCGCCGTACAGGAGCGGCTCGCCGCCGGTAAGGCAAATATGCCGGGAGCGGAACGTCTCTACCTTGCTGATAATTTCAGCAATGGTCATGACGTTCTCCGCTTCCGCGGGCGGGTAGCTGTACTTGGTGTCACACCAGGTGCAGCGCAGGTTGCAACCAAAAAGACGGACGAAGACCGTCGGGAACCCGGCACGGGTCCCTTCGCCTTCAACCGTCTCGAAGATCTCGACCATCGGAATGCGGATATCTCGCATTACACATCCTCCTCCATCATCGAGCGTGTGATGGCCGCATAGCTCGTCGGCGTTTCCCACAGCCGGATTTCTTCCAGCCTGATCGCTGGATAAAGTTGTTCCTCAAGCAAAGCTTGATGAATTTCCTCATACATCCAAACGACCATATTTTCAGCGGTTGTATTCATAGCGGGCAGCACATCATTCAAATATTTATGGTCCAATCGGTCAACGACACGTTCTTTTGCAATACGTTTAATATCACCAAAATCTATAGCGATCCCCCGGCTATCTACTTTTCCGCGCATAATAACTTGCAGCTTATAGGTATGGCCGTGCAGATTTTTACATTTTCCTTCATAACAATGCAAATGATGCGCACTGTCAAACGTAAATTCTTTGGAAATCAAAACGGACTTGTGATGATATTTTAATTGGTTCTCTTGGATGTCACGCCCCAACATTTGCACATCTCTGGGGATATCATAGCTCATATCTATCACCTCATAATTATGAAAAAAACAGTACTCTACATTCTATCACGAAGAGACCGTTTTTCACAATCAATCTTGTTCTTTTCGTCTTCCCTTTTGTGACCAGTCCAAATGACCCCGAATCTCCTGAATTCGTTCATTCTCATTACGCAAATCCGATTCAATGAGAGCTGTAAGACTTTCAATTTGATCAACCACGGTATCGGGAAGCTCAACCTCTTCAACTGATTTTACAATATAAAGCAAGCATTGCAGCGTCTCATCCATAAGGCTCTTCTTCTTGCCGGTTAAGACGACTTCGGAGAGAAAAATAAGGTGACTCAATTCTTTTTGCGTCATTTTCAAGAGGAACATCCCCTTTCTTGCTTCCATTATCCAACATTTTCCGACATCGCGAAAGACTCTCTTGACAACTTAAACTATAACATTTATGATTACAGTAATAGTTATGAATTAGTTCACTGATTGGATTTTTTTTCAAATGATAAAACTGAATGCTTCGAAACACACTAAAAAGAATTTATAACCTTGGAGGGAAACCTAATGAGTACAGAAGTTAAATCCGAAGTTTTGAAAGTTTTAGAAGACCGTCATTCCGTAAAGCAATATCAAGCTGGGCACAAAATGCCGAAAGCCGATCTTGAGCAGCTGCTGAAATCAACGTCACAAGCACCATCTTCATGGAATCTTCAACACTGGAAGCTTCTCGTTATTGATGATCAAGCTCAAAAAGAGAAATTACTTCCTATTGCATACGGACAAAAGCAAATCGTTGAGAGCTCCGTTGTTATCGCAATCCTAGGCGATCTCGAAGCTAACAAAAACACAGAACGCGTTTTTGGTCCAGCAGTTGAAGCTGGCCACATGACAAAAGAATTGTATGACACTCTTGCCGCTCAAATCGAAGGCGCATATCAATACCCACAAGTTGCTCGTGACGAAGCTATTCGTAACGCATCCTTAGCTGCTATGCAGCTTATGATTGCTGCTAAAGCACTTGGCTATGACACATGCCCAATGGGTGGTTATGATGCCGGCAAATTCGTTGAAGCATTCAATGTACCTGCACGTTATGTACCTGTTATGCTGATTAGCGTAGGTTTGGCTGCTTCCCCTGCAAGATCCGCAGGTCGCCTTCCTTTGGATCAAATCATCATTTCCAACACTTTTTAATTAAACAGAAAGGCATGAATTCCATCTTTCATGGGAGTTCATGCCTTTTTTTCATTTGCTGCTAACTCAATGATACTGATCCGTTTCGAACCAAATTTCATCAATTAGCTTATTTCTATACAGCATCGATACATTAAAAGTTTCATACTCTTTTTCTTTATCCAACTCTTCAAGCAATAATGTCGCAATTAGCTCTCGATCATCCGAATCTCCTGGCTCTCGGAAATCAATGAATCCTGTAAGCTGGCGAGAACTGATATCCACCGTTGCAGTACCAATTGGCAAACCACCATGGGATTGCTGATAAATTTCATACGTGAGGGTATCGCCATCATCTCTGGCCAAATTAATCGTATAATCCTCCGGAGATGGATGCATCGTATCTGCTTCTATGTCATCAACCAAATCTAACAAATCAATGTGCGTTAATTCAACCGTATCTACGGTTTCCCCATTATAGATCATATTAAAAATAAACGTATCCGTTTCATCCTCATTGAAATCTTCAACAATAAGCTCCGACACCCTATCCATTTCCTCATCAAAAGGATCGAATCTCCACGTTATATCTCCAATCACATCCGTACCAAACATATGAAGAGTTATCTCTGCAACGAGCTCCGAGTCTTTATCATAAACATGATAATCCACACGGTTTCTACTTTCACCTACAATAACAAGCTCATAGCCCTGTTGATTCTTGCGTTCCTGAATCATTTCCATTTTATCCGGAGCATTCTCTGAGTCGATGTCATCAAATCGGGTTTCGTCCCTCACCCACTCATAATCAACCTCATCGTCATGATCATGACGTGTGTACGAATGAGAGTCCGCTTCGGTCATGGTAGATTGTAAGGCATTGTCCGTCGCGATAACGAGATCATAATCACTGTAACTAAATAATACCTCGCACTCCTCAATAGACAGTGCATCAATGACATTCTGAACATATGACTGAACGAAATCATACACCTTCTCTTTGTCCACGATCGTAATGGACTGCTGCTCCAGATGAATCGAGCCTTTAAGTCGATCCGATTCCCTGTAGACTAGCGTTAACGTACCGACAAACTCCCCATTGTACACAATATCGCAGACTTCTCCGCCTGCCGTTTTCAGGTCGGGTCTCAGCATAATATCGGCCACGACTTTACTCGCCTCCTCTACAGATCTTATGATTCTTCTGTAGATTGTCCCAACATCGTCCAAAATATGAGTATTTAGGATAAACGAAAAAACGGAGGCTTAAAGGGACGCCTCCGTTACATGGGTCTATTCAATAGCTGTTTCTGTTTTTCAATCATATCCAGTCGTTGGGACAAGCTTTCGATGTTCGGGTAGCGCTTTGCATGAACTTGATAGATATGGCGAGCTTCTGCCAATTTGCCGGCTCTTAAAGCTAGATCGGCTACGGCCAAATCTGCTTTCCATTGCCCTATTTGATAATCAGCCGAGACTGATCCTCTGTACTCCTTGATGGACGTCTTCGCTTTTTTGAGATGAAAATCCGCTTGCAGATATAACTCATCTGCTTGCTTCATTCGTATTTGGGCAAGAAGGAAATGGGCATCGGGAAATTGGTTGTTATGTTCTAAAGCTTTAAGACAAGTTGTTTCTGCCTGTTTCCAATCCTTACGGCTCATATAATATTGCGTCAGAAGTTTATAAACATCCAGCATTCTACCAAAGCGCGGAGTTTGCAAGCCAATCCGCTCTGCTTCAAGTAACGCTTCAAACGCTTGCTCTTCCTGCCCTACTAATAAAGACTCCCGACCAAAAAAAAGCCAGTTGCCAGGATCGTTCGGATCTTCTTCAATCATCATCTTAAGTGAGCGTAAATTGCGCTCTAGTTTATTTTTTTTCTTAATCACAGACGGGTCGTACCCATCATGGAGAAATCGAATTCGAACGGCACGACGATAAGTTTCCTCGTCGTACATACCTAAGGAACTGCTCATTTGTTCATGAATTCTTCCCCAGAACTGCAGTCCTCGCTTCATTGGAAACATCCGTGTCTGAGAAAAGTCATGATGAACTTCGCCGCGAATCTGATTGAGATGCCAAATATGTAGAACTGGCGGTATGGGGTGGTGATGGAAAATACCCGCTAATTCTCGTACTCCACAAACATCCTCTTCGAGTAAAAGCTCATCTGTATCCACCCAAAGTACCCAATCACTTTGAATATGGTTCAAGCCCTCATTGCGTGCAGCGGCAAAATGGTCCCTCCACTCAATGGATACCACCTTCACTTTGCTGAATTTGGACGCTATCTCTCGTGTACGGTCAGTCGATGAATCGACTAGAATAATTTCATCCACAGCCTCATAAAGAGCAGTTATGCACTTTTCAATTCGTTGCTCTTCGTTTCGGGCTAAAATTGCTGCGGCAACCGTAACCCTCGGTACATGAAGAAGCCCTACGATATCAACCCGTTCATCACCATCTGGTGTTTGCTCCAAAGCCTCATAAACCGATTTAACCCATGCAGCCTCTGGATCGAGGAGCCATGCACGATTGAATACCCGCTTGGCCGTTAGACCATAGCCTTGATGCAACAGAGCCTCTCCCAAGAAAACCCAAGCCTGTCCTTCTAATGTATTACTCCGGATTAGATCCTTCGCCACAACCTCCGCTTCCTTGTATCTTTGCTGCTGTAAAAGTTCGATGATTGGCGCGTAGGTCGATTGCATGGGTCACCTGCTTTTTAAGGAATCATTGGTCTGGTGTAAGGAATTGTTAAAATTTTCTTGCCATGATCAACATCAACAGTTATCGTTGTAGTTCCTGAACTGTTAATATAGTAGTAAGTTCCATCTTTCATTATAGGCATATCGGGGTTACTGGAGAATACTTGAATGTATTGCTCCTTCCCATTCTCTTTAGGGAATATGGATTCGATATCAAAACTGCCTCCAAAGAATGTTTGGTACATAAACAAATCGTTTATAAAAACTTCATTTGTAGTAGGATTAACCGCATTTATTTTAAGATTGGATGATGAAGAAGGATAGTTCACTATGTTAGAAAGCTTAAGATAGTTCTGAGAATTGTAAACTTCTTTCGATACCGTAACAGTGTTATTATCAACTCCATCAACGAAATCGAAGGAATAATTTAAAGGTGCCGTTGTTTCAAAAGCGTTTGTAAGATTTAACTCCAAAGTGCTGCCTACAAAAAGCTCATGCACACTAAATGGATTATAAGTAGAGCCAATTACTGTAAATTGTTGTGAAACCACGTGATTAGCCGTATCAGTTGCTTTTACGCCAACAATATCGGTCATTCCTGAACTTAAATATAGCTTTGATCCTGAAATCGCAGATACTGATGTCCCAATCACTTCAAAATTTAAATGTTCCCCCAAAGAATCAGTGAAATATTGATTCAAATCTAGTACATAAAATCCACCAGGAGAAATATGGTATTTATTATAAACGCTCTTACCGATAACCGGTGGTTGATTTTCAGCTAATACGGTTGCACGAAACGTATCATAGCCCATATCCCCAGAATCGTTAACGGCCACTACCGTTATATCTGCATCACCCGCTAGAGTAGATGTACGTACATACCAGCCTCCATCATTATAAATATCTACAATGTTCGGATTCGAAGAAAATACATAAAAGGTCAATCTATCCTCTACATGACGCTGTTTAAAATATTCATACACATCAATAACGCTATTAATGGAAAACTCCGAATTTTTATTCAGCGTAAAGTTTGAAAATGGCTTTATTAGAAGATTAGTCGCACCTTCTACGGAGTTTTCATCTAAGACACTCGGGGAAATGCCAGTTAACAATTGTTTTATGTGAGCTGCAGTTGTGAAATCCTCTGAATGACCAGTCATATAAGTTACTAAATTGCCAATATTTATTTTTCCAGTAGATTCCGCAGGAACAACGGCTACGTTAATCAAATCTTGGGACATGACTCCATCATCTTCGATTGTAACCGTGAAACTAGCCTTTCCTGTTTCTACTCCTCCTTTTACTTTCAAGAACCCTTTTTCTAAAAAATTGGTCTCAATCGAAGCAGAAGGATTTGTACCATTTGTAACTGAAAAAGTTGAATACTTAGATAAGTTATAAAGAGTTCTTAGATTAATGATGCTGGAACTTCCATTTTGCGGTATCACTAAATCTTGTACATGGACTGGTATCGGGGTTTGTGTGGGTATTGGTGTTTGTGTTGGGGCTTCTGAACCATTAGCAGCAACCTCATAAGTCGGCATCCCAATAAAAAAGGGAATAGTCGCAATGGCAGTAGACACTACTGTTGCAATTACCTTTTCTTTCTTTGTATATCGTTTTTTCTCGGTCAATCGTTTCTTCTCCATCTTCCCTCTACACCACCGTTATCAATTTTCTTTCTCTCATTCTACCATACGTCATAATTTGGAAGAACCTCCTAAAACGACAAAAATCCTCAAAAACCGAGGATTTTTTCGAAATTTTAGATTATAAACAGTATTTCAAGATAGCTTCACGTACACCCTCGTCATTATTAGAGGAAGTTACCGCATCCGCTGCTTCTTTCACACCATCTGGCGAATTCTCCACAGCGATTCCGAGTCCTGCAAATTCCATCATTTCCAGATCATTATAGTAGTTGCCGATAGCCATGATCTCACTAGAATCAATCTCTAATGAAGCAGCCAAAGCTTTCAAGGCGTTGCCTTTATTGGCCTTTGCACTCATCACATCAATGAAGAGGTCGCCACTGCGAATCATCCTCATTTGACCGTACAGCTTCTGTTCTTCCCATTCCTTTTGAACGCGGTCCAGCTCAGTTTGGCTAAAAAGTGTAAATTTCACTAATGGCAGCCCAAGCTCTGATACATTAGTCACAAGTTTGGGGCTAATCAGATACTTTTGATACATCTGTTTTTCGTACTCACTAATCCGTTCAATATACATGTTAAAAGAGGTGCATACATCGAAATGAATGCCTTCTCTCCGTACATAATCCAACATAGGCTCAATTTCAGGAAGTGTAAAAGCAAACTCATTGATCAACGTCTGACCCCGTTCATCCGCGTGAACTGTTGCCGCGCCATTATGCGTAATCATCGTTCCTTCAAGCCCAAGCTGTTGTAAAATTGGCAGCGTGCTTGCTGGGGCTCTTCCGGTGCATAGCACAATATGACACCCTTGATCATGTACCTCCTGAATCGTTTCAATCGTGCGTTCTGATAATTCATGCTCATCATTTAAAAGAGTTCCGTCTACATCAAGTGCAATTAATCGATATCTCAAGATTTTCTCTCTCCCCTATGCTTCGCCTTTTTATCGACCTATTGTACCATAGGAAGACATGGGATTCATCGAATTTACATAAAAAAGACAGCTATCCGAAGATAACTGCCTCCAATTATTGAACCCTATGAACTCCAACTGATTTATTGACATTGCCAATGATTTGGACAGAAATGTCCTCCGTTTTCACAATACCGTTGCGGTAACGAATTTGAAAATGAATGGTTTGCAGTCCTTTAGGCAAGCCCTCCACAAATGACTGGAATTTCGCATCAAATAGTTCTCCGCTAAAAGAGGTCGCATCCCCTCCTGCTGCAACTAAACGCTCAGACACATAAAGTGCATGCCCATTTAACCCTGTCGTATCGATCCAAGCTGTCACTTCGTCTACAGGAGCAGGTGAACTTTTGCTAGAAACTATGAAAATTTCCCCAGAGTAAAAGTCCTTAGGTGCCGATACCGTTTGATGACCGCTCTTTTCATGCAAAATCAGCCAGTTGTCTGTATAAGTGACATCCGAATGAATCGTCAAGGGCATCGCCGAAATCATTTTAACTACGGTATTAGAAAGACGTCCATCTGATACGGTTAACGACACCTTATACATACCAGGAACTAGGAAGCGATGCGAAATATCCTTAGTGGAAAAAGTGGAAGTAACGCCGTTTGGCTGTTCTAATTTCCACGCATAGGTTAGAACATCACCATCCGGATCGAAAGAGGCATTCATGCTTGTCACAACGTCTCCCTCCCAAACCGGCTTTGGAGTCCAGTCAAATTCGGCTACAGGTGCTCGATTGATATACAACCATGTTTGTGCTGAATAATCGGACCATGTAACCCCATCAAATACTCTCACTCTGACGCGGAGTTTTTGACCAGCTGGAAGTTCCTGATTAACCATCCAACTCCCCACGTTAGAAACCGTCCCTTGGTAGAACTGCCCTGAATCCAGCAACAATACATTGTTAGCCTCATTGGTAATTTGCATTTGGAAATAAGTGAAAGTTGTTCCCGGATCAGGATCGGTTTGGCTCCACTCAAAAGTAGGGCGCAGCTCGGAGAAAATGGTAGGCGCAGCTTGCGTCCCACTTGGAATCGTCATGTTGGCTACTGGAGGTCTATTCGTCGTAAACCAACCGGAATTAGACCACGCCGACCAGTATCTTCCATCATGTACTCTAACTTGAACTTGGAAGGGGCCGTTTTGACCTTGGATTAACGAAAGACCAAACCACTCTGTAGGATGAGTATTCCAAGTATTGGAAATTGTGTAATATTCACAGTTGTTCCAAGAGCTATTTTCGCTATCATAGCTGCAAAAGTGCGCAAAACTACCATATCTTTGAGCATCGTACACGTACCCATATTGGTTATACTGAACTTGAGTTCCATTAGCATCTAGAATACGGTATTGGAAACTACGATACTCCGTAGGAACATCTGGATCATTCTGATTCCAAGAAGGTTTCAAAACTCCGTCAGAAATAGGTGTAGGATTGGCTTGGGTTCCGTTGGGGAAAGTCAAAGTAGCCGTGGGAGGGAATCCTAATGCAAAATACCTTTCCGACCATCCAGACCATTCTCCTTGTTCATCCTGTACCCTAATTCTAACTCTGTAAGTTAGATTGGAGTATACAGTCATTGGATAGTTATAGCTTAATGAAACTGTATGACCATCACTGAGTACATTAGAGACTTTTGCAAGATTAGGGTTATTCATACTAAACCATTGCCATTGCGGATTATTATAATAATTATAATAGTATTGTTGCACATCAATTTCTGAGCGTACAATTCGGCTATCCGCATCGTAATCTACCGCATTCCAAGTAAATAAAGGATTATTCCCTGCTGATCCAGACGGATTATTCATATCCGTACTCGTATGGCTCGTGATATCAACGAAAGGCGCATGATTCGCAGGTGGTGCGTCTAGCCACAATATAGCCTCTGCCCAATCAGACCACGCACCGTATTCATCTTTAACAGCTACCCTAAACGTATAAGCACCCATTTCTTTTACTCTCGTTAATTTTCCATTTACGGTTGTACCATCTGGTTTTATGTACTCGTATCTGCGTTCAATAATTCCTCGCGAAGCCGGATAATCAATGCCAGTTGGTTCCGTAGAGTAAGTCCAGTCGTTTAACCAACGGTCCGGGTCATAGCTCTGATCATCATAAGTTACGTTATAATAAATATCTTGATTTACATTCAAAACCCCTATAGGTCTACGATGAATCAATACATTTCTAGAGTAAGGATCAGATTCAGAGAGGTACTCTGCAAAGGCAGGGTTCGGATATTTATAGCCAGCAGGCGTAGGATCATCTGCACCAATAAAGGTTATTTTATAAACCCCTACCTTATCTAGTATTTTTATCGGATCTCCATTAAATGTTTGATTATTGTAAGCTGAAAGTCCACTTTTACCATCCCCCGAATCTAAAAATTTCGTAGAGTTCGTATGCTCGTACTTCCACTTATCCTTACTAATCAAATGATCATCACTTTCAGGATCCACAAACTCCGTAGAGTAAGTCAGTTCTTCTCCCGCAATGCCGGTATCGCTAATTTTGTTGTTATCTACAATCGGCACTTTAACATAGAAGTTACGGAAATGAGAACCATACCCGCCTATGAAAAACCCATAAGTACCTTCAGTAAGCGCAAGATCGGTTACTTCCATTATAGGAACTGTACCCATCCGCACTTTTATTTTTCCACCTCTAACACTAACCTTTATGTTGTTAAAAGATGTCGTAGATAACCAGACTGGAGTAGACCGTAACTCGGTACGTATACCACCATCGAGCTTCGATAAGCTTATTTTGTTCGTTGTAAACTCTAATCGATACATCGTATTGTTATTAGTTGCTCTGAAGATTAAACCCGAAGGAGCATTCACATTCGTATTCACACTAGATTGTAAGAAATCGAACACGTAATCAGCGTCTGCAATACTCGTATCCTTCTTCATGGTTTGACCAATTTCCGCTAAAGCGTAACTAGAAGGACTAGTGGTTCCACCTTTTATCTTAAAATAGTAAAATTTACGTTCAGATTGACTATCATCTTCATCATAGTGAGAAACATAGCTGCCGACACTACAAGAACCACAAGACGTCCATTGGAAGTTCCATCTTCTCAATTTATAATGCTCTTCTTGAAGAACGACTTGAAACTCTCCATCTGCACTTAATCCTGCCGAAGATACTGTATATCTAAACCTCTCTTGAAGAGTTTGCTCGTGAGTGAAGGTATTAGTTGGTCTAATTCCTTTTGTTGTATATGAAGCGAGTTGATTTGCGAACTTATCAGCAACTACGATTTTGTTCATACCGTCAACAATATAGACATAACCATCAGCCGAAACAGAATAGTTCACATCAATTACAGTTGAACTATCGCTATCTGAACCATCACCTCGAATTACGCTGCCATCTGTAGTCCTGGAACGATTATTGAAGTAGATATCTTTGAATATTTCTATCTTCTTAGTAGCACCTGTTTGTTTATTATAAGAAACAAAATATTCACTAACCGTGCCTGCTCGGTTACTGCTAGAACCCGAACTCCCAGAACTATATGTATCCGTAGTTAGATTCATTGGTTGTTCTCGATACAGAAATACTTCTGAGTCCTCATAGATACCCGTTAGAGTAGGTGCAGGAGTTACCGTATTCGCAGGCACTTCTAAACCAGTCTCTACGTCAAGCCATGTAGTCACTACACACCAACATTGCCATGAGTAGTTACCTCCAAGCGAAACCTTAGTTCCGTCATTGTTTAGTTTCAGGTTAGCATGAGGTGATCTTGTTCCACTTTCACTGGACGAACAGTCGCCAGAACAGCCGTCATAGATGTACTGACCAGAACGTTTCCAAGATATTGTGCCATCTGCCGTTTTACGATAAATAGTCCATGTCTCACTATAATCATTATCATTATAATAACCGGATTTGAAATCTACCGAATAAGCTCCGCCTTTAGCGTCATATGCTAGAAACTTTCCTGGATTATCAGGTGTAGGCTTAATAGGGATATACTTTTGTTGAACAGAATCGTACGTATTTCCCAACCCTCCATCTATCCTAGTGTTCGACCCATCAAAAAATGGAATGGAACCAACAGAACCAACTCCATATCTATTGCCCAAAAATTGTGTGTTAAATAACTGAGGAATGGGGAAGGTATGCCAAGCGCTATAAGTTGTTTTTTGGTACTGTTCTGGAGTAATCGTTAATCCGGTCGCAGGTCCATTAAATGGTTGTTTACCATAATGAGATGTTAAACCATTGGTGGCAGTGTTATATGTAAATCCAATATCTCTCACTTTATTCAAATTAGGATTTGTTAAAGAAGAGCCTTGCCATTGATCTCCATATGCCATTAACATTTCATTTTCCGAGGTTGTATGAAATAAAGGAGGTTCTGGATTCGCGCTTGTAACAGAGAATGAAACTTCGGGGGAATCATTTTTGATATCAACCACATAGCTTCTGGTATTCGTTAAACCCCAATCCTCCTTTGTTTTTACCGTTAATTTATACTTACCAACCTTAAGAGCTGTAAGAATAGCCGAGCTACCAACAGATATCGGTATATTTAAAGGCATATGATCGTTGAAAATTCCATCGTCATTGCTATCGTACACATATGTAATAGACGTTTCTACGATTACATCCCCATCGGGACTGTAAGATAAATCCCTAAATAGAACATTTCCTCTAACGGCAAAGATAGGTAAATTGATAACAGCTACAGGAGGTTTATCCTCCACAACATTTATGTTTTTAATTGCTTTGTTTTCTGGCAAGCTGCGTACCCCGTAATTGTCCTTTACTTCTAAGGTTACAGTCTCAATACCAACATTCGGATAGATGGGGAGATTATTGGTCCAGAAATACTCCGTTATCGTTCTGTTTTTGGCTGGCTTACTGCAAGCTCCATTAATCGCATTGGCTGCAAGTGGACGGTTTTGCACAACGCGATTGGGTACGTTAATGCAGGGTAAAGGCTCAGGGCGCATGATAGATATTGTTGCATCTTTTTGTGTACAAGCTCCCTTATCGTCACACATTCTTGCAGTAATTGTATGGTCTCCAGCTGTTGATGCTGTTAGCCACGTAAGCTTATCCTCACCCTTTAGATAACCCATAGAAGGGAAGCTCTTAATCCAATTACTTGAGCTGCTTGGGAACAACCACTCGAAAGTAACAATATCATCGTCAGGATCGTAGTGGTTAGGAGCAATTTCTGGCAACAACCTCACATTTAATTTATCACCAACAATGGAATCGGATATAGGTGTCCTGCTATAGTAATCCGCATCAGCAAACCATCCAATCTCAAATTGAGGTGGTCTATTTGGCGGTTTTGGGCCAACTGTAAACTTACCTTCATAGAAATAGGAAGTTCCTCCGCAACTATCCTCAAGCTTGTATTCAATAACCACTTCTCCGCTTGTAATATTGCCTGGATAACCCGTAAAACCCATCATCCCATAAGCAAAAATAGACATGTCACTCACAGAAGTGCTATTTAGAGAACTCCAACCGTATTGAATATATGCACCCGTAGTTTGGGATAAAATGAACCTCCCTTGAACAGGCGTACAGCCAGAGGGAATCGTCCAGTCTGCTTTAATAAGGTTGGAATCTTTCCACGGAATTGAGGGTTTATCTGCTGAGGTAGTTCCGCTAAAGTTTCCACCGTTTGGTGTACAGCTAGCTTGGGGTGTGATGAATTGACTTAGAACATTATTGCTAGAACTTGCTTCGGGGATGTCATCATTGGAATCTAGATTCATGGTGATGCTCTTCATACTACTGAATGTATAGGGTACAGATTCGGTTATCATCTGACCTGCACCTAAACCTGAGGAGTAAATGAATGTCTTGAAAACCGTGCCATCCGCAGCTAGAGTCACACTGAAGGAATCACCACTTGGAATTGCTACGCCGATATTTTTGAATTTAATTGTAATATTTACGCTTGTGTTTTGTGGCACACAGGCTCCGGCGTCAATTGAGATGTAGGCTAGATCTGCTTTTATAGGTGGGGTGTAAGTAACGTCTATGGACATTTGGTATTTGTATGTAGTGCCTTTCCAAAGTCCGATGGCGAACATTGTATAATCACGAGATAATCCACCTGATCCATCAGAATCCAAACGCTCTCGTATCTGATCTGAAGGAACTTCACCATCAAGCATCATCATAGTCCTGATCATACCTTGACCAGCATTAGTCCCCTTACCAACAGAAAGGGGAACTGCTCCGTAATCATCATTGGGTTTCTCAGCACTATAAATTTCTATGGAGCTTTGTTCTAACTTGTCGGGATCAGTAATGTCTGCGCCTGTACCTGATAAATTTGCAGAGGTTTCAACTAAAAACCATTTTTGTGCGCGTTCAACCTCATATGCTGTTGTTACCGCTGCGCCTTCCTTTGGATAATCTTTTACTAGGTCCCCACTGGCTACGTGACCATTAATTGCTGTTTGCCCGTCCTTATAGTACAAGGGAGAGTCATAGGAGTATCTCAAATCTGGTCCAAATGAGTTAACATCACTGTAATTGAAAGAAGTAGTTAAATACCTTAATCTACCATATAATGGTATATTTCCAGGGTAAGGAGATGGGCTACCACCAGCTCCATCAAATTCAGCAGGAACAGTTTTGCTTCCTTTGTGTTCCCATATTTTACTATTTGGTTGTCTATAAATTTGATGCATTGGTTTAGTAACCGATTTACCGTATACTGTTGTATTGCCCCCGCTCAAACTTGTTATAGTCACTGAGGTATCTGTGAATGATGCAGTACCGCCAGAGCCCCCTTGATTACTCAAAGTGACTCCAGTTATTGTACCGTCAACTAGAGAGCTAATATCCTTAGTAAATGTTTTAGTTTGAGATGATGAATACTGTGATGCAACTGGTGACGTTGTATAGTAACCTAGCTCGAAATTATAATATAACTTTATTGAAGATGCAGCAGATGCTCCCTCTGGATTAATAAATGGCAATAAAAGCTCCATTAAAAGCAAGAACAGCATTGCTCGATGTAAAAATTTACGCAAGTGCTTACCCCCTATTTACCTGCTAATATAGTTTCTTTCCCTAAAATATCAAAAACTATAATATCATTAGCAATCTTATTAGGTAATGCGTAAGCTACATAACCTTCATGAGTTTGTGCCTTGTCGAACTTCATCCACCCACTTAATTCTTGTTCAGAAAGGAGCAAGAAGTCTGATGTGTCTAGTTGTGTCAAGACTTGCACCGGAAGAATATCAGGCGCCCCGATTCCAGCATCGGTAGCTACTACAGTGAAGTTTGCGAAGATTACCTTGTTGTCTGTTTTGCTGGTGGACTTACCCCAAGTGCGCATGTCAATTAGCTTCATGTAAGGATCATCCGGATCAGCAGGGTCGGCAACGATAAGTTTATTCAACTTAACCGTAACGCCATCAGCATATTTCCATGTGGTTCCCATCTCCTTTGCCTTCAAACCAAGCATTGTACCCACATTACTACCAGTCTCAGCAATCTCAGCAGCACTTGCAGCATACTTATCTACCGGTAATTTCTCACCCCTTTTAACCGACAAGATACGCTCAATAATCGTAATCGCCTGTGCTCGAGTGCTTGTCCCATAAGGCGCTAAATCAGTAGTGCTAACACCATGAATCAAGCCTATTTTCACAGCGTCAAGCATTGTCCCCTTCAAAGTTGTATCCACACTCCGAGCGCTTAACATAGCCATTTCAAAACGTTGAAGCGGCTCATTATATCTCTCTGGAAATTCCACTGGAATAACATTTAACTCCTTCAGCCTTTTAACATAAGGAACGAACCAATCATTTCCCTCCACCTTTTCTACTTTTTCACCTGCTGCAGAAGATAACATTTTGATAAACTCTGCACGGCTAATCGGTAAATCCGGTTTAAAACTTCCATCTTCATAGCCATCGACGTATTTCTTTTCCACTGCGGTTTGAATAGCCTGTTCCGCCCAATGCTGAGATGTGTCAACGAACTTGATAGGGCTTTGTGCTGAAGAGTTAATCGCATCATACCCAATGGATACAGTGCATAGTACCGAACATAAAATAATTGAAAATCTTTTTCTCATAAAAATCCCCTCTTTCAATTGGTCACTCATTAAACGTAACTTCTCCTTATCGGAAGTATCGCAAAATATAAAAAACCGCCCAGCAATCGCCTAGCACACAGCGACACATGGGCGGTTCTTCCGCTCGCATTCCATATTCTTCTTGTTTGAAAATACCATAAACTAGTAGTTTTGTAAATCTCTAATTTTAAAAATGTTGCGATTCCGCTTCGTTTCCCCTCCTTGAACTTAAAGTATTTTGTGAAAATTGTTCCAGATACATTGACATTTTAAATGAGAATCGTTATCATTCATATTAGTAGTAAGTGAAAATGAAAATCATTATCAATATAATTTTGATAAGATAGGAGTGTGTTTATAGTGGGACTATTACAAGAACTATCAACATTATATGATTTACAAACCGGAGAACTTCGTAAGCCAGCATATGAAATCATAACCATTAGGGGGAATTAGGTTGAGTAGAATCATTATCGTGTTTGCAAGCATGACAGGTAATACGGAAGAGATGGCTGATGCGATTGCAGAAGGATTGAAAGAAGCAGGCATTGAGCCTGTTGTGAAGAATGTAGTCGACACGAACGCTAAGGAGATTACCCACTATGACGGTATCATACTTGGCAGTTACACATGGGGAGACGGAGATTTAGCAGACGACTTCCTCGACTTTTACGATGAGATGGACAGCATTCTGTTAGATGGGAAAAAGGCGGCGGTTTTCGGATCATGTGATTCTTCCTATTCTGAATATGGGGCTGCCGTTGATACATTAGTGAAGAAGCTGAAAGAATTGGGAGCGGAAGTAACTCTGGAAGGTTTAAAGATTGAACTGTCTCCTTCAAAAGATGACAAAGCACTCTGCCGAAATTTCGGCAAACAGTTCGTGCAATCATTAGGCGTATAATCCATTTTAAATTGCCAACTATATTGGGCCTGTGAGCCTGCTTGTTTCTTATTTGAAACGGCAGATCACAGGCTCTTGTCATATGTGTGCTAGATTTAGAATAAGTAGTAATAGAGAAGAAAAGGAGGACCGCTTGTATGCTAACTTTAAAATCTTGGACGAGTTTATTTAACAGGGAAACGCCCGATTTTTATAAAACCGTTAAAGTCCGTGCACCTCGCGATTTTTTTAACCGAGCAGAAGTTTTCATTGAAGATATCCAATACACCACTAATGAAGAACTGCTTGGTATGAATATAACATTTCTCGTAAAATTATTATTTGAAAATTTTCTTGATCACGTACGCCAAGGCAAAGATTTGTACGATTACCTGTTGGATTTGAGAGAAACCTTTAGTCATTTTTTAAACATGAATACCGACGTCTTCGGTAACAATCTGCGAGATATGAATAGAGTTGCTAAGTTTCAATGGAGTTTGTCTAACGTGTCTAGTATGACCGGTGTAAGAGATTATTTGACCCTTAACGTGGACATCCATCCTAGAGACGTCAACCGAATAACTGTATTTTTCGATGATTGGGATTGTAAATATGAGATCCCATTGGATATGGACCTGAATGAGCTTTTGTCTTTGCTTTTTATTGAATTTATCACAGAGCTAAGGAACGGACTTGCTGAGGAAACCAAAAAGGAGATTATTGCATCCATCTTAAAAAAATGGGAAGAGCTTTAGCAAGATTTAAAATAAAAAACGCACAATCCGTTTCGTACAAACGGTGACTGTGCGTGTTACTCGGTTTTGACTTTAAGTGGCATTCTGCAAAGCAAAGAGTTCATCTTTACTCAACTCTCTCACTTGACCCAATGCTAAACTTGGATCTAGCTCAAGTGGCCCCATCGAGATTCGTTTCAGGTAGACGACTTTTTTGCCGACGGCTTGAAACATCCGTTTCACTTGATGGAATTTGCCCTCCATGATCGTTAGCTCGATTTCCGAGAGCTCATTTTCAGACTCTTTGCCGGTCTTCAAAATTTTCAAAATACCCGGAAGTGTTTCATAACCATCGTCCAAGGTAACACCTTGGGAGAACGCTTCGCGGTCCGATTCACTTACCTCCCACTCCACTTTCGCGAAGTAGGTTTTGGGTACATGTTTGCGTGGTGAAAGAAGATTATGGGCCAATTTCCCATCGTTCGTTAGCAAAAGGAAGCCTTCTGTATCCTTGTCCAGGCGTCCAACAGGGAAAACCTCGAATGGCGCATATGCCTTATCCAAAAGATCCACAACCGTGCGGTCGCGATTGTCTTCTGTGGCAGAAACGACCCCCTGCGGTTTATTCATCATGAGGTAAACGAACTCACGGTATAGCACAGGTTCACCGTTTACAGTGATAATATCGGTATCGGGGTTCACCTGCATACCGCTGTCTTTGACTTTCACACCGTTGACGAAAATCACGCCTTCTTTGGCGAGGCGTTTGAGTTCAGAACGTGTGCCGATGCCCACATGGGCGAGTATTTTATCGAGCCTTTGTGTTTGTTTCATGACCGCTTAGGTCCACCTCCAGCCGGGCGGGTATTCGTTCTTCAGCATCCCATCGTGCCATTTGCCCCAGCCGACGGGATGCTCTTCAATGCAGACCAGGCAGTAGCCTTTGGCTGCCTTGGTCACTTCCGGGTCGCGGATAATCTCGCTCTCCGCGACTTCGAGCGTCTCGCCCTTCAGGTACCGAAGGGCTCGCTCGTCGCTCGAAGCCAAGCTCAGCGCTCGCTTGGCTTCGAGCATGCGCAGTCCCATGGCTAGCGCATGGGACGGTTCGAATCGGCCGCGGTGCAGCGCGCCGATGTACCAGCCCGGCCGCACGACTTTCAGTCCGTGCAGCTCGGGCAAACCGGCCGGCGACGCATACGCGTGCTCGCCGTAACACACGAGCCGCGCAGGGGCGAAGGGCTCGCTGCGCAGCAGCTCGACCGAGAACGCCTCCAGCGGCTCCAAGCTCACTGCCGCGCGAGTCGACGTCTCCGCGCGACCTTTCCGCAGTGCCTCACGGCCGCTGCGCTTCCCCGATGCCGAAACAAACTCGGCATCAACTCCCTCCGCACTAGCATCCACACTCGAATCCCGCCGCAAAACCGCAACATAATGCCCCTCGCCCCGCAGGCGATGAGGCCAAAGCCTTGCCGTCCCAGCCACAGCCTCCCGAGCGCGGTCCGAAAATTCCTCCTCACACCAAGGCGCCCGCAGCCAATCCGGCCTACCAGAGCCAAAACCCTCTACCGGAACCACATCAAAAGCCGGATGCTTGTCCAAAAACTCCGCGATCTGTGCTTCATTCTCCTCCGGTGAAAACGTACAAGTCGAATAGACAATCATTCCGCCGGGCGCTAGCATTTGTGCAGCCTGACCAAGCAACTCTCTCTGCATACTGGCAAATTCCTGCACCGAATGACGCTCCCATTGCTGCATCATCTCTTCTTCTTTGCGGAACATTCCTTCACCCGAACAAGGCGCATCAATTAATATTTTATCAAAATAGCCTTGGAAGACCTTTAACATCCGCTCCGGTTTCTCATTCAATACGATAGCGTTCCTAACTCCCAAAAGCTCAAGGTTTTTCACTAGTGCCTTCACACGATCAGAATGAATGTCATTAACAACAAGCACCCCTTCGCCTTGAAGCTTAGCGGCTATTTGCGTTGATTTCCCGCCAGGTGCTGCACATAAATCGAGTACACGCTCCCCTGGGCGTACTTGCAGCAATTCAACTGGCGCCATCGCGCTTGGCTCTTGAATATAGTAAAGTCCTGCATGATAATAGGGATGCTTGCCAGGACGTTCACCTTCTTCATAATAGAACCCCTCGGATGCCCAAGGCACTGCGCTCAGCGCAAACGGACTTTTCGCCAAAAAATCCGCCTTTTCCACCTTCACCGTGTTCACCCTTAAACCAAACGTTCTCGCTTGGTCATACGATTCCAGAAATTGCTCAAATTCATTTTCACCCAATAAATCAATCATTTTTTCTCTAAAAAGGGCTGGCAGCTGCTTTGTCATCCGGACATCTTCTCTTTCATCTTTTATCTTTGGTATTTTATCTTTTCAATCTCTTGTCTTCATTTTCAGTCTTCATTTCACTTTCATCCAATAACCTATCGGTATTATAGCTGACTTGTCACCAAACAGCCAATTATTTTCAAAATATCAACAGGATATGCTATACTTTTTAAAGAAGATAGTAGAAAGTAAACATTATAAAGAGGTGCATTCATGAAGAAGCTGCTTATTTATCTTGGCATTGTTCTTGTTTTATTTGGAGGCTTATATTTCGTTAATCAGCAGTCTACCAAAACTTCGGACAAAGCGAATGCTGGCAATCCCTATGGCGTTGCCGCTTCCAAATTAAATCCGGAAACAGTGAAACAATTAACTGATCCGAACTATCAAAACCTCATTCTACCGAAGGATTTGGATCAAAGACTGAAGAATAAAGAAACATTTTTCCAATATTATTACGCTTCGACCTGCCCACATTGTAAATTAACAACCCCAGTTCTTGTTCCCATAGAAAAAGAGCTAGGTATTGACGTCAAACAGTTCAACTTGGAAGAATTCAAGGATGGCTGGCAGAAATATAAAATCGAATCCACACCTACACTCGTCTACTACAAAAATGGTGTAGAAGTCGAACGAATTGTTGGCGGTGTTCCAGAAGCAGGCGCAACTGGCGGTAACACACCTGAGACATTCAAAGCATTTTTCCAAAAGTATAAAGGTTAATCCTACGACAAAAGCAGCGGAGATTCCGCTGCTTTTTGCTATTCACCTACTGTTTTCTTTTTTCGAAAAATCGCTAAAACGAGTAGTAACAGAGGAATGGCAAACCCAAATGTCCCCGAATAGAACACCCATATTTTACTCGCAAACTGAATAAAATAAGCCGCGTCAGGGTACGCAATGATCGAAAGTACAACTAAAATCATACCCAAAGGTAGATAAAGCTGCCTAACATCTCTCAGATTGAATACTTCACCGAAAATCATAGTGGCCGCATAGAAGCATAAGGTAAGCTTGAAATAGATGGTGATAAACCAGATCCCTGCCATGAAGACCTCGAGACGCTCGAGAAAGGAGCCAATACTAATTCTTTTGGCTAAGCTATAGCTCGGATACATTTGGACGGCTGTTAAATCATCCCCTAATACTAGAATAGATAAGAGCGATATTAGAACTAACAAACTTCCTCCAATGGAAACCCCGATAAAAAATGCCTTCCCCAGTTTTCGGGTTTGATTCACGAAAGGAATAATCATTAGGAAGACAACAAGCTCCAAATAAGGGGTTCCAATAAGTGAAACCGAAGCACGAACGATAGGCTTCAAACCGTAGCCGAAGATGGGCTGTATATAGCTCATTTTCATTTGGGATGGGAGAAGGATGAACATGAGAAAGAAGAAAACTAATACCCATGGCAAGAAAATTTCCGAAGTCCGAGTGAATGTCTCGAGCCCATTACGAATGCCAAGAATGATGATGCCTAAGAAGAAGATATGAGTGAATTGCAGCGGGGTGTCCACCAATACCTGAGTCGTAATAAAATCACCTAGATTGCGAAGAACAAGTGCCGCGAGAATGAAAAAAAAGCAAAAGTAAAGTAAGGATACCGCTTTACCAGGCCATTTCCCAATGAGCTCCATACTATATGCAACCAAAGTTTTTTGGGGGAAGCGACTTCCAAGAGCATGATACAGCATAATCAGCAGCAGACCGACAAGTAGACCCAACACTGCAGCAATCCATGCATCTTGCTTGGCCTCGAAAGCAAGTCCCGAGGGAGCTATGAGAATGGAACTGCCAACTGTAAACAGGATGGTTAATATGGTAAATTGATGGACGCCAATTTTACCTTGCTCAATCATTGGAAACACCTCTATTTTAGGATACCGAAAACAAATTCACTGACTGGTTTATAGATGAAGGTAATCAAGTCAAGTGGGGTTGGTAGCTTTACTCGAGAATGCTTAGCATTTCGAGATCACTCCTCTATGGGCCGCACAATGATCGAGTTATTCGTTGTTCCAAAACGGCGAATGTTGATTTCGGCGTCGATGTTCACTTTTAACTTGGCGAATTCGTTCTCCCAATCCGATTTCACTTTCAACCAAGTCTTGGGGGAGGCATCTTCTATGGCATCTCCAAAGCCGAAAATATCAGCTTTATTCTGTTTGGCCTTTTTAATTGTGGAAAACATGACCTGTTTTAGTTTAGTTTCAACGATTCGTTCTAATTCAGAGACCGTGTTTGGATCCAACAAGTCAATCTGGCACTGAACCTCGCTTACATTTTCCTCTAGAAAAACTTGAATGTTAATTTCGGGCTTGCCGTTTACAACATGTCCTTTCATTTTTGTTTTTGCCCGGATGATTTCAAAGGTTATCGTTCCGCCTTTGGGACAGGTGACATGCCCCATGGTACTTTTAACATTTCCCATGATGTAGTTATACCCTTTGCTTTCTTCCGCGTTTAGCCAATCGACCAGCTTATCCTTCTTAAATAAAGCAATTCCTGAATATTCCAAATATGTGCTAGGCTTAGTTTCTGATAAAACAGATTTGGACTTTCCTTTCTCTAAATCTCCATTTAATCGAATTCCTGTAAGTACCGAATCTCTGGTTGGTTTAGAAAGATTCCTAATAAAGCGATCTAGCTGAACGCTAACGGTGGGTGCCCACGCTTTCTCTGACGTTTCTAATGTTTTAAACATTTTATTAGCTGGTATTCTCTCAATTGGTGTTAAAATTTGAAGAACCTTTGCAGCTGTTGTTCCTTTGGCAACAATGATATAGAAATCGGATCGGACTTCATGGTCTCTGGAAAGGCCATCCAACACCTTAGAAACACCTTCACGGGCAAGCTCCTCACTAATGACGAGAATACGTAAATGCGAAGCGAATATTTTTCTCGGGGTCAATGTCGTCAACTTTCTTGCTGCCTCTAACACGGAAACCCCCGATGCCGAAAAGGTTGTAATTGGGGTGCTATAGCCGCTCCCTTTTTTAGATGCAACTTCGTTCGGATTCACAATTTGTGTTGTAACTAAATATTCTTTGCCACTTTTATCAAACCCTACACCAACCGTAATGGCCAGATCATTTAATTCATGTCGATCCCAACATCCGGAGAGCACGACGCCTAGTAAGATAAGTGTACAAAAAATACGACCTAATCTAATCATCGGGTAGAGTCCTCCCTCCCTCTTACTTCCATTTTGGCTTCGTTGTTGGGGCATTATTTTCCCGAATATTATTTTTTTGGCTGATGAAACGAGGTCTAGCAAATAGCGCCCATTGAGGAAATCTTAGAATGGTATCTTTCTGGTCATCAAGGATGAATGGCGCCATTGGAGACATATACGGCACGCCGAATGAGCGTAAGCTGCATAAATGTTGGACCATCCCGATTAAGCCGACCGTGACACCAAATAAACCAAACGTGGCCGCAAATATCATCAAAATAAACCGTATGATACGTATGGGAATGCCCATGCTGAAAGACGGGATTACAAAGTTGGAAATAGCTGTAATGGCCACTACAATGACCATAGCCGGTGAAACTAGCCCCGCATTCACAGCACCTTGCCCAATAACCAATGCACCTACGATAGATACAGCTTGGCCTACTGTCTTGGGGAGACGGACCCCGGCTTCGCGCAAGATTTCAAAGGTAACCTCCATAAGGAGCGCCTCTACAAAAGCTGGAAAAGGTATACCTTCTCGCTGCGCGGCTAAGTTAAACAGCAGAGAGCTGGGCACCAGCTCTTGATGAAACGTTGTCATAGCGATATAGAACGAAGGAGCCATCAAAGAGATAAAGAAACAAATATATCGCAATATGCGAATAAGTGTGGCAAATTCAGCTCGTTGATAATAATCTTCAGCGGATTGAAAAAACTGGGTGAACAGTGCTGGTGCCTCAAGCACGAATGGGGTTCCATCTACCAGGATGGCTACGCGACCCTCAAGCAATCCTGAGGCGATCACATCGGGTCGTTCTGTATTGTAAAGTGTTGGAAACGGCGTGAAGGTTTCATCCTGTATAAGTTCCTCGATATTACCGCTTTCCAGGATTCCATCAATATCAATTCATGCAAGTCTGCGGTGAATCTCTTCGACAATTTTGTCATTTACGATTCCATTTATGTACATAATGGACACCGTAGTTTGAGTGACTCTGCCAATCGCCATGGTTTCTAACCATAAGTTGGGGCTCTTAATTCGTTTGCGAATAAGGGATATGTTCGTACCGATCGATTCCGTGAATCCATCACGAGGTCCTCTTACTACAGATTGCGTTGAAGGCTCTTCCACAGAACGCATATCTCCGCCTGCCGTATTCACAGAAAGTGCAATTGCATAGCCATCGATCAGAATAACGGTCTCACCAGTTAACATATTTTGGCACAATCCGTGAAAATCCTCGATCGTTTGGACTTTCCCACAGGCATGAATGGTGTTCCTAATCAAATCTGGTGGATGATAGAAACCAGTATTTATGGTTTCGATGAGCTGGGCTGATCCCGAGAGCAAAGCGTTCGTCACATCTTGAAATGCTGAATTGTTAACCAATTGTTCTAAATATACATAGCCAATCTTATAGTTAGCTTCGGCATCCAGGCACAACTCGCCAGTTACGATATCGGAGCTATGTCCAAAAATTGTATTGATTTGCGCGATGTTCAGTCCAATATCTAGATAAAGGCTTTGCTGCAAAATATGC
This sequence comes from Paenibacillus alginolyticus DSM 5050 = NBRC 15375, assembly GCF_000422905.1. GTDB lineage: Bacteria > Bacillota > Bacilli > Paenibacillales > NBRC-103111 > Paenibacillus_E > Paenibacillus_E alginolyticus. The sequence continues at coordinate 84,914 of NZ_AUGY01000008.1, read as the reverse complement.
TGTTCCATTGGCCCCCTCTCCTGTGAAAGGGGGAGAGTGGTTTTCTTTCTGTTAAATAGTTGATGTAGCGTTTTCGTCCAAGATTTCATGAGCTCGCCACCACCAAATTCATAGGAATAACGATGTCTTATGGAAAAGTTTTCCCACTTCCCGTAAATTTATGTATGAAATGTCGGGTAACTCACTCCAAGCAAAAAAGGACTTCTTACACCTTAAGGTGTGAAGTCCTACTCTATTTTCGCCTCAAAAACTCAACTGCTCGCACTGGTATAATGGCGTAAAGCGATCTTCCATAATACCCTCGTCAATCCGAAAAAGATCATAGCAATCCCAACACTCCAAACGACTTCCCATCCACTGATTCGACCAATGAGCGCTGAAGCTGGGAATGTCGTTATGAAAGCAATCGGAAATATATAGGTTAAGGCGAACCGTAATACGCCTTTATAGACCGAAACTGGAAACCGGGCCGTTTCAAAAAATGAACTAAATAGATAGGATAAGTTATCGACTTTAACCGCCCAGAACGAGAACATCATCATGCCCATCCAAAGCGAATAGACCACAACCAACGATGCAAGGAAGACAATGACGAAGCGTATAAGCCCCGCAATACTAGGAATAGCGTCCAGTTCCCAGAGTGCGTAAGCCGTCAAGCCAAAACCTAGAATAATATCGGTTACTCGCCAGAAAACCAGATGTCTAAAACTAATGTAAAATTGGCTGTCAACTGGTTTTGTCAGGATGAAATCCAATGTCCCTTTACGGATATGACTGACGAGACGAGACATATTCGGCTGTAGGATAAATTCAATAAAACCGTGAACCGCGTTAAAAATACCTAGAAGTACCAGTACCTCATAGAAACCCCAGCCGCCAATCTCTTGTGTACGATAAAAGTATAATTGAACGGTCAAGATTGCCATGAATAGCCAAAAAACCGTGGATAGGAGATTTGCGGCAAAATTAGCTCTATACTCGAACTCTTCGACTAAACATGCCCGCATAAACTCCCTAAATAGTCGTAAGTATTTGATCACTGTCGCACCGTTCCTCCCTCATCCGCCCACAGCGCCATACTTCTTCATCCCTTGTCTCCACATGAACAAACATGACAAGAAGGACAATAAGCCAAATAAGCTGAATCGCAAAGTTGTGAAATATCTCGGATGATCCAAGCTCAAGCTTGCCTGTCAGCAGCTCAACTGGAAACCCGACGGTTCCATAGAAGGGCAGCCAAGCTGCCGTTTTTTCAACCCAAGAAGGAAACATACTCAGCGGGGCTAACCGACCAGCTAGAAACAAATGTATACCCTCATATAGGCTATAAATCGCAGTTGCCCTGTTCGTCCAAAAAGCCAGCAGACCAAACTCAAAACCGATTAGAAAACGGATTGCAGAGGAAAGAAAAATAGCGAAGAACGAGAGTGCAATTATTTCCAAGGAAATAGTCATCCTGAGCATCGGGATACATGCAGCAGCTATCGCCCATGCGGGGATTAGCAAAACAGCAAAAAACAACTTATAAACGAGGTTTTGAGAGAACTCCAATGAACCGGATGGAAGGGGCGTACGATCTTAGTGGAGAGAGACCCGTCCTGAATGCTGGCATCCAGCTCCCACACATCCCATGTACTCGTCAATCGATCTACAAGTAGGACTCCCAGAAAATACACCATATAATCATGAGCTGTATAGCCACCAATGGAATTGTTATCGCTTATCGAGAGCCAAACGGCCATACTGACCAGAGGTTGAATGAATGCTCCTATCATCCATATGAGCGATTCACTCCGATAAGCAAACATAACCGCCCATTCAACCCTAAGCAGCATGCGATATTTTTGCCAAAATAAAGCTAATGCTTTCATGGTCCTTAACTTCCCCCTCCGGTCCCCGCTTCAAACGCTTGTGCGATCACCGATTCCATGGAAGGATCTTCAATGGTCAAATCCAATACCGTCAAATGGGTTAATAATCGGGCTGAAAGTTCAGAAACTTGCTCTCTCGGCACGTCTAATTCCACATTTGGAAACTCATACTGAAATAACGTCCCTAAGCCATGGGTTACATCGATAAGCTCTGACTCATTTACCCGCTCTGCTAATTGAAGACGAATACGCTTATTAGGCGCATACTTATCAACCAATTGGGAAATAGCACCATCATAGAGGAGACGGCCTTTTCCGATCACCAGCACTCGCTCACACAACGCCGTAACATCCGCCATATAGTGACTTGTCAGCAAAATGGTCGCCTTATATTTACGGCTGTAATCCTGAATGAATCGACGCATCACTTCCTGCATATTCACATCGAGGCCAATCGTCGGCTCATCAAGAAATACAATGCGCGGGCGATGCAGCAGCGCCGCTGCCAGTTCACACTTCATCCGCTCTCCCAGCGAAAGCTGTCGTACCGGTTTGCGGATGACTTCTTCCAACTGGAGGAGCTGTACCAAATCTCCTAAGGTCTCTTCATATTCCCGATCAGGTATCTCATAAATGACCTTATTAACGAGAAACGTTTCCACCGCGGGAATGTCCCAGATGAGCTGACTTTTCTGTCCCATGACAAGCGAAATCTGCTTCTTGAATTCTTTCTTTTGCTGAAAAGGAACAAAACCGCCCACATTCACTTCACCGCCTGAAGGATGCAGCAGTCCTGTTAATACTTTCATCGTCGTCGTTTTGCCAGCCCCATTCGGACCCAGAAATGCAACAATTTCACCTTCCGGTATGGAAAAGGAAATATCATCTACCGCTTTCACAGTGCGGAACTTGCGGTGAAACAAGCTTTTCAAAGATGCCATGAATCCAGGCTCTCGCTCATGTACTTGGTAATATTTGCTAAGCTGGCGAACCTCAATCATGGATTTCCTCCTCGTTATGCCCAGGGGGGTTCAGCTTCAATTTCGCAAGAAGTTCACCCAGTTCATCATCTAGGATTTGAATCGTGAGGTCATAGGGAGCGAACGGTTCTTGCTCCACACGCATCAGCTTATTTAAGTACTCCCCACTATCTCGGATCAATCTTTCCAAATCAATACCGAGCGTATCTGCAGGGTATGGCGCTAGTTTGTCCAGTCCTGCGCTAAAGAGCTTAATGGAACCGCTTACGTTTCCATTGGCATGATGATAAAGGCCCACTGCAACCTGCAGTAGACCTTGGTATAAGGGGCTTCGGCCTTCCTCCAGCCAAAGCTCCTCCATCACTTCATGACATTCGAAATAGTCTCGCTGATCATTGAAATAGTATAAGTAAGCCACATATAATCGATCGTAGGTACTCATAGATCAGTTATTGTCTCCTTTTTTCGCTCTGGCGATTGCAGCCTCAATATCGGATGACAGATCACTCAAACCTTCTTCTGTCTCCCATATCTCATTAAATCTCAGCTGAAATTGAGCGGCTTCCCGAACTCGATGATAGAAATAAAGCTCCTGAATATTATTGAGTACTATGTTTACCAAATTCGAGTTATCCTCAAACATCTTCTGAGAGGCGACAATCTCACCACGAATACTGGACATTTCCTGATCTAACAGATAAGCAGCCTCTGCCGCTTTGCTAAGGCGTGCTCTAACCTCAGACGGCAATTGTTCTTTATATTTATAATTCAAAGAATGCTCGATCGTCGCCCAGAAATTCATGGCAAGCGTACGAATTTGCACCTCAGCTAATATTCGTTTCATTCCCAAAGCGGTTTGAACGGGATATTCAATAATAATATGAAAGCTGCGATAGCCACTTGGCTTCTTATTGGCAATATAATCTTTTTCGTAAACTACTTGCATATCCTGTCTGCTGCGAATCAGCTCGGCCAAACGATCAATGTCTTCTACAAACTGACACATAATCCGAATCCCCGCAATATCCTCGATACCAGACTCTAATTGATCCATAGGCACACTCAAGCGTTTTGCTTTCTCCAACACACTTGATATCTTTTTGACACGACCCGTTACGAATTCAATAGGTGCATATTCTTCTCTGCTCTTGAGTTCGCCGCGCAGTGTCTTGAATTTTACTTTTAGCTCCTCCACCGCTTGCTCGTAAGGCAGGAGAAATTTTTTCCAATCTCGTCCATCCATTCTTTTATCCTCCATTCTGAATGAAGTCAGTGCTGATCTGCGCCGATTGCCTGGGAAATATGTGTGTAGCCATCTCTCCTCAGCAAATCTTGAAGACCTTTATTCAAGCTTGCTAGCATCCCTGGGCCTTCATAAATAAAGCCTGTATACACTTCAACTAAGCTTGCTCCGGCCCGTATTTTGTCATAGGCATCTTGGGCTGTAAATATCCCGCCGGAACCAATAATCGGCAGTTTGCCTTCCGTCAGCTGATAGACACGCCTAATAACTTCCGTCGTTCGCTGCGTTAGTGGCTTTCCGCTAAGTCCGCCTGCTTGTTCGCGATTAGGGTGCACCAGCCCTTGCCTGCTGAGCGTCGTGTTCGTGGCGATGATCCCAGAAATGCCGCTATCCTTAATCGTATGTACGGTTAATTCAAGCTCTTCATCCGTGAGATCCGGCGCAATTTTAACCAAAACAGGTTTACCTGAATGACCATTCTTTTTCTCTTGCAGCTGCATTTCCGTTGTAACGGCATCAAGCAATCGCTTTAAATCATTCCCATGCTGTAAATTACGCAAATCCGGTGTATTTGGTGAGCTAATATTCACAACAAAGAAATCACCATATGTATATAACTCCCGAATGCAAGCTCGATAATCCTCTTCCGCCTGTTCATTCGGTGTCGTCTTATTTTTACCTATATTAATAGCTACGGGGATGTCACGTTTACCTGTCTTCATCAAGTTTTGGGCCATCGCATTCGTACCTACATTATTAAAGCCCATTCGGTTGATAAGCGCCTTGTCTTCTGGAAGGCGAAATAGCCGCGGCAGCTCATTGCCCGGTTGTGGCTTTGGTGTAATTGTGCCTACTTCCATGAAACCAAAGCCTAGTTGTGAGAATCCTTTAACAGCCTTCGCATTTTTATCTAATCCAGCTGCCAGACCTATTGGATTTGCAAATTGTAGTCCCCATAATTGTTGGGCTAAAAGTGGTGAATTGGGCACTCCATACATCGATTTGAGCAGTTGTTTCCCACCGGGGAAGCTCACCACTGCGCTTAGCCCGTCAATCGTAAGATGATGCGCCTTCTCCGGATCCATTCGGAACAAGATTGGTTTTGCTAACTTCTTATACAGCATGTCCTATGCACTCCGTTCTCTAATGACTCTAACAGTCAGTTTAGCTGACAACGTGCAAATATGCAATCCACGGAAAGGCATTTCACCTTTATTTCAAACAAAAAATCCCTGCTCCATGAAGGTTGCAAGGGAATCCAGAAAGTTATTTAACAACCTAGGCTTCGGTACGCTGCAGCAGTCGTTCCAAATGCATAGTCAAGTAACCCGTTTCATCATCAGGCACTTCTAATTGAAGCGAATCACTCAGCATCAGAGATAACACCTTCGCCTTTACATAGGTGTCTCCATACTCCTCTTTAATCTTTTCGAGTAGCGAGTTCTGGAGCGTCTTTCTTTGTTTGACCCGTTCAATGACACCTTTCAAGTGACTAATGAACCGCAGCGTTGAGAATGAATCATCGAAATTAAAGCCTAATTCTTTGGCAGATTCAATCGTCTGCGACACCACTCTAACTACCGCTAAGGAATCAGAAGCTTGCTCTTTTTTACGAGCGCCATTGAAATGCATGGCCAAGAAGGCAACTTCATCCTCCGGCAATTTCACATCCAAATGAGCATTGAGGAAATCTACGGACTTTTTGGCTACTTTGTATTCTTCCGGATACATATACCCAATTTCATAAGCGAATGGATTCGTGATGAAAATACCCCGTTTTTGTCGTTCGACAGCAAAGTTAATATGATCAACGAGCGAGGCGTGAATCGTTTCGGAGAAGTCGCCTTCCAGCATGCTTTGCGCATAAGCGATGACTTCCTCTGTAATCCCGATAATTTTCAAATCGACCGCATTCAGAATTTGTTCGTAGTTTTTAAGAACTTCGGATGTATGCAGGAGAAATTCTTGTGTGATTTCGCCTTCGCTAATGAGCATGCCTGGCGTTTTTTTGAAGCCAATTCCTTTACCGAAAGCAATGGAATTTTTCCCTGATGTCAAATGTGCCATCACCACATTATGGGACAGTACATGAATGATCGTCCGTTCAATCATAAGACACCTCCTAATCTTTGTTTCGGGGTCCCCGCAAAGTAATCGGAATAGACTTCGAAGGCATACGTCACTTTGTGGGGTAAATTTAGGCTTGTCCTGATTTGTCTTTTTGCAAGTGCAGCAAGGGTTTAATACTTTCTCGAATTTGTTCCGATTCCGTACCAAAAACAATGTGTACGTTTCCTTTCCCCAGCCTGATAACCCCGATTGCGCCAAGGTCTTTAAGCTCGCTGTCCATGATTAAATTTTCTTCACTCACCAGCAAACGCAGTCGTGTAATGCAAGCATCGATCGAAATAATGTTAGAAGGTCCGCCAATATGCCTTAGAATGCTGGTTGGACGGTCTTCTTTCGTTTCTTTGACAGCCTCCAGGGTATCTTCTGTTTCAAGCGGAGCAGCTTCGTCCTGAGCGGGCAATTTGAATGGAAAGAAATGCAGATATGCCCGAAATACCACATAATAAAGGAAGAAGTACCCTACGCCAACAAGGACAATCCAAAAAGGATTCGTAGATTGTTGCCAGCTAAGAACGAAATCAATAAATCCAGCTGAGAATCCAAATCCCATTTTCACCTGTAGCATATTCATGATCACCATGGAAAAGCCAGTTAAAACGGCATGTATGAGATATAAGCCTGGTGCTACGAACATAAAAGCAAACTCTATTGGCTCTGTTATGCCTGTAAGGAAGCTGGTTAATGCTGCACTAAGCATCACAGGAACAACAAACTGACGGTTAGAAGACGAACTTCTACTTAAAGCTAAGGCTGCTGCAGGAAGCCCAAACATGATCACAGGATAAAAACCTGTCATGAATAGTCCCGCTTCTGGATCTCCAGCAAAAAATCGTGAGATATCGCCATGCAGCACTTTACCCGTTGGTGTGGTGTAGTCTCCGATTTGAAACCAGGCGATATTATTAATAATGTGATGCAAACCCGTTGGAATTAGAAGCCTGTTCATTATTCCGTAGATAAAAACGCCAATGTTCCCATTATCAACGATCCATAACCCGATTACACTTATGCCCTTCTGAACTGGAGGCCAGATGAAACCCATCAAAACCCCTAGGAAAACCATGACCAAAGATGTAATTAACGGAACGAATCGCTTGCCTCCGAAAAATCCGAGCGCTTTGGGCAGCCGCGTATGTTGGAACCTGTTAAAGAATGCAGCAGATAGCATGCCAACTAGCATACCGCCTAGAACACCCATATCCAGCCGTTCCGCGGAGTCAGTCCCCACTTGAAAATGCTTCAAGACATTGTCGAACACTAAATAACCAACCGCGGCCGCAAGTGCCGCAATTCCGTCTCCCGACGTAAGTCCAATGGCAATACCAATTGCAAATATGAATGGCAAATTATCAAAAATCGCACTTCCGCCTAACTCAAAAATCTGAGCCACCTGCATAAGAAATGGATCACTAAACGTCATTTTCCCAATACGTAAAAGAATGGATGCCGCCGGCAGCACCGCAATCGGAATCATCAATGAACGTCCTATTTTCTGCAATATATACATAGCTCTCATGTCATGTTCCCCTATAAAAGCCCACAAGTTTGGCCGTATCTTGTTTGCTCTTGCCTATCCCAATTATAGTAGAAAGAACACCCTCCCGAAAGGATAAAATCCTCTAGGATAAGGTGTTTTTTCTATGCAACCCATTATACAGTTATTTCACAGCACCTGCAGTAATGCCACTTGCGATTTGACGCTGAAAGATCATATACACAATCAACGTTGGAAGTGTCGTTATAAGCAGGCCTGCGAATAACGGTCCCCACTCAACTCTATACTGCATTTCTGCCTGCATAACCGCAAGACCGATTGGAAGCGTATACTTGGTTGGTTCATTGGTCAAGACAACCCCTAGGAAGTACTCGTTCCAGTTATTCAGCATGTTTGTAATCATCACCGTGATTAGACCCGGTTGAGACAAAGGCAGCATAACACGGAAAAACGTTCCGTAATGGGAGGTCCCGTCAATAATCGCCGCTTCTTCAATTTCTTTTGGCAGTGATTTGTAGAACCCTACAAGCAAGAAAATTCCAAACGGAAGATTGAGTGCCGCATAGACAAGAATTAATCCTAACCACGTATTAATTAAGTGCAAATCATTTAATAAGAAGAACAATGGGATCAGTGCTAGCGCGAACGGTATCATCATGGATGAAATGTAAATCGTTAAGAGAATTTTATTCCCTTTAAAATCATACCTAGCCAGGATGTAGGCTGTCATTGCAGCAAGGATCATACCCAAAAGAGTACTTCCAACCGTCACAATAATGGAATTCATGAAATAGGTGCTAAAATTATATTTACTCCAAACATAGGAGAAATTTGCCCAAAGCAGCGGGAATTTAGGCAATGCCCATGGGGCATTTAAGAAAAATTGCTCATTATTTTTGAGCGCATCAAGTAATGTCCAAATCAATGGATACAGGACGGCAACGCTCCAAATAAGAAGAATGATCCAGACAAACATTTTGGCTAACGGATTTTTGATGACCATACGATGGTTCCCCCTCCTTCAGTATTCTTATCTATGATGACTCTAATGCATTTCGATTGTTTCTTGGCGCATGATACGCTGCAGAACAAGGGTAGTAATCAGTGAAACGATTAAGATCATGACACCGATGGCTGCTCCATAACCGAAATGATATTGTTGAAAAGCCATCCGATACAGATAAGATCCCATAACTTGGGTCGTATTATCAGGCTGTCCGCCATTTGTCATTAATTGAACAATTACGAATGATCCATTGAGTGTCGTAATGACTATGTTAACAATGGAAACCATAATTTGTTCCCAGATGAGCGGCATGGTAATGTGACGGAATTGCGACCATTGACCAGCTCCGTCTATATTAGCTGCTTCATAGTAGGAAGCAGGAATATTCACGATTGCAGCAATCATCAAGATCATATAGAAGCCGATACCAGCCCAAATCGTTGGGGGTAAAAGCATCCAGATCGTATGCTGTGGAAATCCTAACCAAGTAATATCGACTTTATTTCCTGTGAATAGTGATAAGAACGCATTCAGGAATCCAATTTGCGGGTTGTAGATGAAGTTCCAGAGAACACCAATAACAACGACTGAAATCACATTCGGGATAAAGAATATTGCGCGGAAGAAGCCAGAGCCTCTCAGCTTGAAACGAGTTAAAGCAACTGCGAAAAACGTCGCCAGAATCATAATGCCAATGACTTTACCTACGACTAAAAAATAATCATTTCCGATGGCTCTAAGTATAATGGGATCCTTAACTAATTCGACGAAATTATCAAATCCAATAAACGTGCTATTCTCCGACATTCCTGACCAATCATAGAATGACTTCTGCAAAGCCTGTATCACAGGGTATATCGTAAACACACAGAAGAAAAGAAAAGTCGGAATGATGAATGAAGCGATGAATAAATTCCGTTTCCACATTTTCGATTTGGTCTTCATTCTATCCTCACCGTCCTATCATTAAAATGGCGGAGAACTCCTAAGGCTATTGCCTTCCAAGTTCTCCGCACTGCTTCATTCAGTTCCTATTTCTTTTGTTTCGCTACGACATCAGACACACGTTTGACCCACTCTTCAGGCGTAATAGTACCAATCGTCAATGCCACTGTTGCATCTTGCATGGCTTTGTCAACGTCTGCCGCGAAGGAGACTGTTGGCACTACAACTGTGTCAGGGGATGACAAGAATTTCGCCGCATCTTTAACAAAGTTAGGTGCTTTCGAGGAGGAGATGTCACCTTTTACGTTCGAAGGAGCACCGCTCAACTCAGCCCACTGGGAAGCTTGAGTTTTTGAGAATACGAATTGCATAAACGCTTTTGCTGCTTCTTTGTTTTTCGCCTTTTTAGCAATTGCAAAGGTCGAAGTCGAAGTATTAGCTACCACTTTTCCGCCTTTATCTTGTGTGATGGATGGAATGAATCCGAAATCAAAGGAAGCTGGAACGTCTTTGGCCATTTCGTTTGGCAGCCACAGACCGTTCGGGATAAAAGCATCTTTGTGCTGCAGGAACAAGGATTGGGAATCCGTGTGGTTGATTTGTACGGATGCTTTGTCGATGTAACCTTTGTCACGAAGCTGAACGATTTTATTAAGACCTTTAATGATTGCTGGGTTTTTCCAAGCTTCTAGATTATTTGTTGACATGTCTTGCAGCAATTTGTAGTCATTATTGTTTGCAGATACGATAGCTGGAAGCAATACGCCACCGTTAATGTAGTATGGATATTTACCTGTGTGGATGAAAGGATTAATGCCAGCACCTTTAATTTTCTCACTTACCGCTAAGAATTCTTCGAAATCTTTTGGCTCTGCCCAACCTTTGTCTTTGAACAGGGCTTTATCGTAGAAAATACCCCATGAGCTCATTACGAAAGGAACATTGTAGATTTTACCATCAAACTCTTGTGGTTTTTGAGCAAGCAAATCAATGATTTTCTCGCCGTCAACGTTTTTAGCATCTTTAATCCAATCCGTCAAATCTTCAAGCTGTCCGTCTGTTACCATTTGACGATCGAACAATTCAGGTCCGTCAATGTATACGAAATCCGGTGGAGTACCTGCGATCCAACGAGGTTTCATTTGTTCGTTGATTTTTGGTCCCGCACTTTCTTTAATTTTCAGATCAGGGTTAGCTGCTTGGAAATCAGCAATAACTTTTTTCCACCATTTGTCGCCATAACCGCCAACAAAGTACTGGATTTCAAAATCGCCGGTTAATTTTTTGGGACCAGCAGCTGTTGGAGCCGCTGTAGCAGCTGTCGTCGGCGCCGCCGTTGCAGCTGGTTTTGTTGTTTCCACTGGTGCAGATTTACCACAGCCTGCTGCTACAAGTACCATGGATGCAGCCAAGCCCATTGTTGACCATTTTTTCATATTCATGTGTTCATCTTCTCCCTTTTTTAATAAATCTGATGGTTATTTATGAAGTAGCGTATTCCTAAATTTAACTTTCCTTGTAGTTTGCGCTACCAACTCCCTTCAGGGTTCATCATTTTTGGCAAAAATAAAAAGGGCATAGTTATAGAAGAAGACTTACATTCTTCAATAACTAATGCCCTTACGGTAACATGTTATTAAAACTGACATATTCAGTTGATTTCGGTGTTTCGTGTGATTAAATCTTACAATAAAATGACATGGTCGTCAATACTTGATTTTAAAAATCATTTTTACATGCATATTCTATGATCGACCCTACTTATGCTATGATAGAACCATATTCTTTAATCTCCAAGGAAAAGGTGATTCCGATGTCCAAACGTAAACCGATGATGTCCAATCGTAGAGCCAAAGAAGAAGTCAATAAGAAAGCGATCATTTGGACAGGATCCATAATGCTTGTTGTCATCATTACGATGACGTTACTGATCATTTTGAACAAATGATTAGGATAGAAGTGATTGAATTCATCACATTTTGAATTGTAATCGCTTTCTACATCGTTGTCAAGAGTAAAACATTGGAACGCTAGTACTTCATGACAAAAACCGTCCGAAGCTTATTCAGACGGTTTTTGTCTTGTTCCTACTCCGTTTAATCAAGCCATTTATATTTCTTACTAGGGTTGCTGTCATCGGTTTGCAGCGGAAGGCCGAAGGATTGATCTAGCTTCCCTCCCCCAGCTCCTACTCCCGGGTTTTCGCCGCCATTACCATTTCCTCCGTCCGGATTTGAAGGTGGTAATACCCCTTTACCAATTGTCACTTTCGTTTCGTGAGTTACCATGTTATAGAGCTCTTCAATGTCCGCTTGCTGCATCCGAACGCAGCCGTGTGATTCATCTTTCCCGATGCTGGAAGGCTTATTCGTACCATGAATTGCATAAAGCGTATCCGACAAAGTCATTCCTCGGCTGCCAAACTCTCCATTCGATTTGCCATTCGGATTGCGCACCTTTTCACTAATGAAGAACTCCCCTTGCGGCGTCTTCTCTCCCCCTAAGCCAACCGGATAATTTCGGATGATGAAATCTCCACTAACAAGGGCCAAACGATGTTTATCGGTATCTATAACAATCCTAAGCGGTTCAAGCAGTGGGTCTGCGGAAGCTTTCGGCTGTGAACTTGATGGCTCGGCCTGTTCCTTGAGCTCTTGTTTCGGCTGCTCGTTTTTGTCAGCTGATTGTACCGGATCCTGCGGCGCTTTGCCCGCTTTTGCGATTTCATTAACCTTACTTACAGCTTGAGGGAACGCCTCCTGCATTTCGGGGGAGAGTCCTGGCAAGAGATTATCCGGGTAAGGCTTCGAAAGCTGTTCAGGCTTCTCTGGCAGCGTTCCCGTCTTTTTTTGGAAGGCCTGGATTGCGCTTTGTAAGACAATAGCTTGCTCACGATCATGCATCCAATTCGCTATGACGGGAACAAGCTTGGAGCTATCCGCGACCTGACAGGAACATGTCTGCGACTGGTAATATTTTAATGCTGCTGAACCCCCGCCTCCACCATGACTCTCCACGCTGATCAAAGGCTTCACCGACCTGTTCCACTCGTTCCATTTACCATCTTCACTCCTTGGAACTCCCATGATAACAGATTCCCCAGCTCCTGATCCTGAGGATGACAGTACTTGTTGAAGCTTGTTGCCCCAATCTCCATTTGAGAAATACAGTTTTACTCCAGAAGGTGCATCCTGTTTAGGTGTTGCCGGCACATTAGCTGCCGCTGGTGCTGCAGCAAAAGTCTCCTTCGGGACGTTCCCCGTATCCTCGTTCTTCGCTAAATCCATTGCAGCGGGAACAGCCAACAGGAATAGCATGACCATTAACGGCAGCCATTTCCCTTTACCGCTGGGCTTGCTTTTAACAGTTGTCATGGCACCTTTATGTAAGGCCGAAGAAGATGAAGCAGGCAAAGGACCTTCAAACGCTATTTTCTGACGTTCGAAAGCCTCATAGATCTCCCCTGACTGCGCGAAACAATACGCTGCTTTGCCTTCTTTTCCTTGCGCCGCGTATTCTCTGCCCAATAAGTACCAAGCCATTTTATGATCAGGATGTTCTTTCACATATTTTTTGAGATAAAGAGGATCTTCGATCGGATTATGTTGGAAAAATCGTTCTAACTGATCCATGCGATTCTTGTCCTTCAATCTAGAAAACCTCCTATCGAGTACACGGTAGCTCTCTTTCGTTTATCGGCAAAAATTACCTAGAGATGAAGTCATGAAAAAAAAGAGCTTGGACAAAGGTTTCCCCTTGCCAAGCTCGGTTTGCGAATTGCTTATTTCACAAATGATTTCGTGCGTAAAATGGCTGTTTGGTGAGCGGCATCCCACTGTACATCCAAGCCGATTTGCTCTGCAAAGAAACGCACCGGCACATACGTACGGTCTTGTTTCACATAAGGAGAAGCATCCGTCACTTGTTTGATGTCTGTTTGACCGACTTGTTTGCGTACAATGCCTGTTTCACCAATCGTTAGCTCAACCGTAACATCACCTTTGATAAGCTTTACGATTGATTTCCCAGCTTGCTCGACATACTTGACTTCGTAGCCAAATGCTTCGCTTATTGCACGAACAGGTACCATTGTGCGGCCGCCTTGAATTTCAGGTTGGGCATCAAATGAAACCACTTTATCACCATTTACCACTTTTACTTGATCATTGTTTGCTAGATTTCCTGGTAATTGGTAAGGAGTAATTTTACGAATTTTGTTATTCGAGGAGTCTGCGACCACAATATTACCTTGAGCGGTTACTAGAACGTCACTCGGATTGTAAAACTCAGCAGCTTGCTCCACGCCGTCCGCTTCACCCGTTTGGACTGTTCCAGCAATCGTTGAAACCTTTCCATTCAGCAAATAACGAATCACATGATTCAGACTATCTGAGATTAAAACCCCGCCTTCGGAAGTTACGGCAAGCCCTTTAGGGAAGTCAAACTTCGCTTTAAGCGCATCTCCATCTGCAAAGTCTCCACCTGCATATAACTCATTTTTATCATAAATGGTATGATTGCTTAATTCGGGTGTCGAACCAGCCACCGTAGTCACAGTCCCTGCTTGAAGGTCGATATAACGTATACGCTGGTTGCCTGTGTCACTTACGAACAAATTGCCTTTGCTATCTAAAACCAATCCAGCGGGTTCATTGAACTTCGATGCAGCTAAGCTGCCATCTTGAAATTCACCAGCGAAAGAAGCTTCACCTGGACGGATTTGAATAGCTCGAGTCGCAGCCGCATTCAAAGTAGAAACACTGCCGTCAACTGCTATTTTACGGATAACATGATTGAGCGAATCCGCGACATACAGAGTTCCATCTGCAGCTGCAACAACATCGCTTGGGCGATTAAAACTTGCCTCAGCACCTTTTCCATCCTTAAGGCCAGGAACGCCATTTCCAGCCAATGTGGAAACTTGTCCATTCGTATCTATTTTCCGAATAGCGTTATTTGCCGAATCAGCTACATACACATTCCCTTTAGCATCAACAGCTAATCCTGTCGGCTCATTGAAAAAAGCTTCAGAAGATTTCCCATTAACAAGCCCTCCTGTAGGAAAGCCCTGGTTATTCTTCGTCACGACAACTTCCGGGCCTGCGAAAGTGGTTACTTTCCCGCCTGAAATTTTACGAATAAGATGATTCCGTGTATCAGCAACAAGAATACTGCCATCCGAAAGTTGAACAACGCTGCCCGGAGCACGGAATGCCGCACTTAGCGCATCCCCGCTCTTATCTTCAAAATCGCCGATTCCCGCGAAGGTCGAGACATCCGAAAGGATCTGTCCATTGCTGGATAATAGTGCATCCGTCGACAATCCTGCCGCCCATGCGGATGAACCTCCCAATAAGGTTGCGGCCACTAGGGATGAAACGAATATATGTTTTAAGGGTTTCATTGGTTTCTCCTTTTTGCTATGTTAAAATGATTAATTTTTATTTTTTGGAGGCAAAATGACTGTTTTCTCAGTTCTATCTGGTATCAAAGGAACTTCTATTTTTTGAACGTCCAAACCATTTTTATGAACAATAACGATTTTTTCGACTTTAATCTTATACGATCCTGAAGTTGCCCCCACCGAATTACCATAAAACGGAATGGTAACTAACTTTTTAGTTCCATTTTTCACTTCAACATTATTTGAATTTGCACCGAAATTTGTCACTGCATACACAAGCTCTTTCTGTACACCATTAGAATATTCTTTAATATGATCTGCACTATTGGTTTGGCTAAAAATATCCGAATTACTTACCCATGGGTGCAGCTCATTAACATTAAGAGCGATATTGGAATCATAGGATAAGTGCACTTCTACACCGTAGATTGAATTGTTGCCGACAAAGTCACTTAGATTAACATCTAAATTAAATAATCCGAGGTTACTAACAGAGCCAGGTGCAAGACTAATACTCGGTGTTAATACGGGTGTCCCCGGGTCTGACCCCCCCGAATTCCCCGGATTTCCTCCCGGCGCTGTAGTATTCGGCCCATTCTTCTTATCATCAAAATCCTTTTTCTCTTTATCCGTGTAGCTTTCTTTCAGTTTCGCTTCAGCTTCAGCTTTAGCCTTCTCTTCCGCTGCTTTCGCCGCTTCGAGAATCTTTTTCTTTTGCTCTTCCAAAGCTTTAAGCGCTGCTGCCAGCTTTATTTTGAGCTCTTCTTGCTTCTTCGTTTCTTCAAGTTGCTTTTTGAGCTTCTCTGCTTCAAGCTTTTGAAGCATTTCTTTCTTTATTTTTTCCTTTTCTGCGTCGACACCAGCCGTTTTATCCAACTCTTTAACTTTGTTTAAATCTAATTTTTTTTCTTGGTTATCGATTTTTGCATTTGCTTGTTCAATGAACTTATTCAAAGACTCTTTATCAACCTTATTTTCTGCGAGAGCCATCTTTGCAATATTACCAATTAAGTTATCTAAGTTTTGTTTCACTTTATCTAATTCAGCTTGATCCTTCACGGATAAAGAAGTTTTATCATCCACAAGTTTGCCATCTTCAATTTCTTTCTTTTTCTTAGCAATAAACTCTTCATTTTCTTTATCGATTTCGGCTTTGTTCAGGATAATCTCTTTAATGATTTCAGGTGATGCATTCTTGATAAAATCATTTAGATCAAGGAAATCTACTTTAAGGGACACATCATCCGTCTCATCCCTAGAATCCAAAGAAATTTGTTGCGTTGGATATAAGTATGTAATGGATGACTTTTGAGTCGAGTCCGCTCCGTTTGTCACAGTCGATGCGGAGACTTTTCCAGCTCCAACCGCCATCTTAATTGCGCCTGTTTTCGGATCAACAGTAACAAAGAACTGCGTTCCACGAACACCCATAACAGCGGTTGGCGTTTCAACTTCAAATTCATCATTTGATCCAGCTAATGACTTCACCTTGACCCAAAGGGAACCGGCCCATACTTTAAGTTTGGATTTCTTATTTCCAGCTGAGGTGTTTAAGTCTGACACGTTAATCTCAGCGTTTTCGCCTAAGATTACGTCTGCATCCCCATTGCTCAAATTAAGCGTGACAGATGAACTAGCGCCAGTATAAACCGTATCGCCTTGATTTAAACTCATACTTTCGTAGGCATCGTACGATTTGGAGCCTCCGCCTTTCTTGATCGTTACGTCACCGGATAATGCTCCAATGACAGCTACCCGAACGGTTTTTGCGTCTACAGGCTTTACAAGCAGCGCTGAGACCAAACTAAACACTAAACAAAAACTTAAGAATAAGGACACGAATGATTTCTTAGTTATTCCCACACTGAATTCCTCCCAGCATTCATTTATTAGAGATTCCCGATAACTTCATAAACCGCCACGGGCTTTTCTTTTCCTTTTACCTTAATTTCACCGATAGATTCTATCTCAAAAAGGTCTTTGACCCTCGCATAGGTCTGTTCACTGATTAGAATTTGACCTGGTTTTGCATTCGCTTCTAATCTAGCCGATAAGTTAACCGTATCTCCAATAGCCGTATAATCCAGCCTTAGGTCCTCGGAACCAATGTTTCCAACAACCGCAGGTCCGCTATTAATACCCAGCCCAAATTTCACTCCGATTCCATACTTTTCAATCAATCTCTGCTCAAGAACAGTAGCCTGGGACTTCATTTCAATAGCTGCACGCACAGCCATCTCCGGGTGATTGTCATATTCAATCGGAGCGCCGAACATCGCCATGACACCATCACCAATAAATTTGTCGAGCGTTCCGTTAAATTTGAAAATAGCTTTCGTACATACATCTAGATACTCATTCAATACTTGAATAACTTGCTCTGGCTCTAGTCGCTCCGACATGGGGGTAAACCCGCGAATATCAACGAAAATAAGTGAAATATCTTTACGACTGCCGCCAAGCTTAACATCTTCACCTGACTGCAGCAGCTCGTCTACAACCGATTTGGAAACGAACCTTCCAAAGATACCGGTTACGCGGTTGCGCTCCTTCCGTTCTTCCAGATAATGACTCACTAATGACCAAATATAGATCAAAACAAGAGCTAATTGCGGATACACAAGTGGAGCGAAGGTTGAGCCAACAATATAGAAGGATAACCATACACCTCCATAGATCACAAACATGCCTAGAAAAATAAATAGCGCTGTTTTGCCTTTATATCTATGAAATAAGAAAATGGCCAGCAAAGATATAAGTAAGATAATACCTACGCCAAACGGCTTACTAGTATCTTTATAAAACTTGCTTTCTAATATAGTTTGAATCATATTCGCATGTATTTCGATCCCAAACATCTTAACAGAGCTGATCGGTGTTGGATATTCATCCTGCATAGCCGTTACGAACGGACCTACCAGAACAATGCCGCCTTGCAGTGGTAAGGGGCTTTTACTATTAATAACATCAATGAAAGAGAGCGATTCATAGCCTGTAGTTGCATCAACTTTCTGCCTTGGCAGTGTGAAGAATTCGGTCGTCACTTGATTTCTTTCGTTCGTTGGCATTACGATATTGCCGCGCTTCCATTGTCCTGTTGCTTCATCTCGCTTCACTTTGTCCTTATCCTCAAGAACTAGATTGGCAAGCGCAACGCTGAACGCAGGTATGTATGCTCCATTCTCATCCGGCAGCCCAACTGGCAACTTCCGTGCCTTACCATCCTTATCGACAAACACATTAATATGTGCCATTTGCTGCCTGCTGGTTGTTAGTGTTTGAGTGGGGTAGTCGATTTTCTCAGGCACAAGCTCGCCTGCTTGCTCTTGCTTGGAGGGATAGTTAATTTGGACGGGCATAATGACATTATGATACTTGGCCAAAACATCAGCCAATGCTTTATCGTCGGCGGGATTTTTCGATGGTTCAGCTAAAACTACGTCTATACCAATTGCCGCTGCGCCTGACTGCTCAAGCTTTTCTATCAACTGCGCATAGGTCGTTCGATCCCATGGAAACTTTCCGATAGCTTTAAGTGATTTCTCATCAATCTTAACAATCTTGATGCGATCATCCGGCTGACGTTCATCAACAGATTTAGCTTTCCGCAAAACATCTTGGAGGGGGCCTTCAATAAAATAAAACAAGCCGCTAGAGTTAACCGTGTAGAAATATGTCGAAAACAACATCAACACAAGTCCTATAGCTAAAGTTTGAATCCATTTCTTCTTACCCATAAGATCCTCCCCATGTTTACTAGCTTCATTGTAAGATGGCAAGTAAAAAATGGCAATAAATAGTTACAAGTTACTACAATTTGTATCAAAAAAAAGAGCTCAGTCCCTTTACAGGAACTGAGCTCTTTCGACATTCTGCGAATCACTTCACAAAATTATGTTTTATACGGATTAGTTAAAAGGTGTATCCGCTACTTTGATGGAATCTGTTGGGCAGCCATCTTGTGCATCCTGTAGATCATCAAACAAATCTTCAGGGATTTCAGTTACCCCTTTGTTGCCATCTCCATCAAAAATTACTTCAGCCAAACCTTCATCATCGTAATCATAAATGTCTGGAGCTGTAGCTCCGCATGCGCCGCAAGCGATGCAAGTATCTTTATCAACAAATGTATACTTTGCCATGATTTCTAACTCCTCCTCAAATTATCCTCAATGTAAAATATAATATAAATACGGACAAAGTTCAAACCTTAAAATTAATTACGCTCAAAATATTGTTCAATAAAGTCAGCTATACCCTGGATATTGTTCAAATCGAAGGAAGGAAAAGTTCTTGAACCAAATTTGAAATCGTCCATATCTGTTGCAATAGCAATCGGCTCTGGCTCAAGTGCTTGAATAATTTCACTTTGCTCTATTGTACGAAATACAGCAATCTTTGGATGTTTTTCCTTCTTGAAGCCTTCGATAAAAACATAGTCTAAATGCGCATAAGCACTTAACTGTTCTTCCAGGCTTGGATTCCGC
Source organism: Paenibacillus alginolyticus DSM 5050 = NBRC 15375 (assembly GCF_000422905.1). Lineage (GTDB taxonomy): Bacteria > Bacillota > Bacilli > Paenibacillales > NBRC-103111 > Paenibacillus_E > Paenibacillus_E alginolyticus. Next base: position 65,353 of record NZ_AUGY01000008.1, on the reverse strand, counting down.
TTCTTCTCGAACACATGAATCTCATCTGGAGAAAGGGTAATAACCGCTTCTGCACCCGACTCAACAAAAGTCGCGGAGTCCGTCCCTGCTGCTTCTTTATAATGTCCATGAGCATCATGTTTCATTACAGCTATCCGATGGCCGCGCTGCTTCATTTCTACGATTAGCTTCGCCACTAACGTCGTTTTCCCGCTGTTCGAATAGCCGGCAAAGCCCATACGATGTGCCATATTTTCGTCACTTCTCCTCTTCTTTATGAAGGGGATTGTTCCTCAAATGGTCCATTTGCAGGGAAGTCCCTCTCGTTTTATGATTTCTAATCATAGCTGAAGGATTATCGCCCATCATCCCCGCGGTTAGAATCGCATTTTCTCCGAATTTATCACGAAGTCCGTCCATAATGCGATTCAAATTTTCTCGTTTAGGCTGCTTTTCATAATCGAATAAATCTAACTGAACGAATGTTTCTTCCTTCACCGTCAGATTTTGCAGCGTAATCCCCAGCAGCCGAACAGGGTTGCCTTCCTCCCATTCATGATCAAATAACTGACACGAAGTTCGATAAATATCATCCATATGCTCGGTGGGAGTAGGCAAAGTGATGGATCGCGTAATAGTCCTCATCTCTGGATCGCGAACCGTGATTTGGATCGTCGATGCCATCAGCTCCTGCTTGCGAAGTCTTCTAGCTACTTGATCCGCCAAATTTAAGAATACGCGATGAATTTCCTTGGTATCGGTGAAATCCTGCGGCAGCGTCGTCGTATGCCCGATTGACTTGCTCTGTTCTTGTTCAGGGTTTACCAGAGAATGGTCAATCCCGTTAGCCGAACGCTTCAGATGTGCACCTAAGATGCCAAAGTGTTTACTTAGCAGCAACTCGTCCCCTACAGCTAGCTGACCTAACGTGTGGATACCAAGTCTAGTCAGCTTATCCGCCGTCTTTTTGCCAATTCCATATAAATAGTTGCACGGTTTGTCCCAAAATACAGTTGGAACATCTCGTAGACGCAGCACAGATATCCCGTTCGGCTTCTTCATATCGGAGCCCATTTTGGCGAGCAGCTTGTTGGGGGCAACACCGATCGAACAGGGAAGCATCAGTTCCTTCATAATCTTCTGCTGAATGTTATTCGCGATCTCAAGTGGGGTTCCAAATTGTTTGGAACCTGTAATATCGACGAAACACTCATCGATTGACATGGATTCCACCATAGGCGAATAACTATAAGCTATCTGCATAAACCGTCTTGAGAAGCTGCGATATAGTTCGAAATCAGGTCTTATCAGTATCAAATCCGGACACAGCTTCATCGCTTGCCTAACTTGCATGCCCGTCTTGATCCCTACAGCGCGCGCTGCATAAGATGAAGTAACAATAATCCCTTTACGAAGCTCAACACTACCTGCAACAGCAATCGGCTTTCCTTTATATAAGTCCGGCTCAACAGCCTCATGAACAGAGCAATAAAATGCATTCATATCTATATGCAGAATGACTCTACCTTGCTTGGGATAATGATGCTGTGTTGTCACCATTTATATTCCCTCCCATTGATAAACAACAACTTTAAGAGCCATTTTCAGCATACAAAAAATTATTCTTTCAAGCAAACGTATTTTTGCGTTATGATGTCTTTACCCATACTATTATGGTATAATCGTAAATTATACATTAGCGCTTTAAAGCAAGCACAAGCACCTGCACATCAAGCACCGAAGTCACTTTGCTAGCTTTTGAAGGAGGAACCTATGCCAACATCAGTCAAAATCTTCGACACCACACTACGAGACGGTACGCAAGGAGAAGGCATCAGCTTATCCGTCGAGGATAAAATTAAAATTGCCCGCAAGCTCGATGAGCTTGGGGTTCATTATATTGAAGGCGGATGGCCAGGCAGCAACAGCAAAGATATTGAATTCTTTGAACGCGCTCGCGATATGAAGTTCACTAATGCGAAGATTACTGCATTCGGCAGCACACGTCGTAAAGATTCCTTAGCTGCGGATGATATTAATTTGAACAGACTCGTGGAGTCAGGTGCTCAGGTAGCAACGATCTTTGGTAAGTCCTGGGACTTCCACGTCACAACGGCGATTCAAACCACGCTTGAAGAAAATCTTGCCATGATCTACGACTCCGTTCTTTATTTAAAAAGCAGCGGTCTTGAAGTCATCTACGATGCCGAGCATTTCTTCGACGGTTACAAGAATAATCCCGAGTACGCCTTGCAAACGATCAAAAAGGCACAGGATGCCGGTGCTGATTGGATCGTCCTTTGCGATACCAATGGCGGCTCATTACCTGGAGAAATTACAGCCATTGTCACTACCGTGAAACAAAATATCACCACCCCAGTTGGTATCCACGCTCATAATGATTGTGAATTGGGCGTAGCCAACAGCCTTGCTGCCGTACAAGCAGGAGCTGGACAAGTCCAAGGAACCATCAATGGCTATGGAGAACGCTGCGGTAATGCCAACCTCAGCTCCATTATCCCTAACCTTCAGTTGAAGCTTGGCTATTCGGTTATTTCCGAAGAGCAGCTGAAATCTTTAACGCCTGTTTCGAGATACATTAGCGAAATCGCCAACATGCATATGCCAATTAATCAGCCTTATGTCGGTAATGCGGCATTTGCTCATAAAGGCGGTATTCACGTTTCGGCCATTCTCAAGGATGCTAGTACGTATGAGCATACTAAGCCTGAGCTTGTCGGTAATAAACAGCGTGTTCTTGTTTCAGAGCTTGCAGGGCAAAGCAATGTCCTTGTGAAAGCGCAAGAATTGAATCTAGACTTCAATAAAGAACATCAGAAAACCAAAGAAGTTATTGAGAAAATTAAAGATCTCGAGCATCAAGGCTATCAATTCGAAGGCGCCGATGCCACGCTTGAGCTATTGCTGCGCGAAGCATTCGAAGGTCTAGAAGAGATTTTCACATTAGAATCATTCAAAATGCTGGTTGAGAAGTCCGCGAATCAATCGGTAGTCTCCGAAGCCATCGTTAAAGTAAAGGTTCATGGGGAAACGATCTATACCGCGGCTGAAGGCAACGGCCCTGTAAATGCTCTCGACAATGCCTTGCGTAAAGCATTGATCCAATATTACCCTGATATTAAAAACGTCCATCTTTCCGATTATAAGGTACGTGTCCTCGATGTGAAGGGCGCAACGGCAGGTAAGGTTCGCGTTCTGATGGAATCAACAGACTTCAACACAACATGGAACACGCTTGGAGTGTCCAGCAACATTATTGAAGCCAGCTGGTACGCACTCGTAGATAGTTTGCGCTATGCATTAATTGGAAGAAAACGCGTAGAGCCTACAAATAAAGATCAACAAGAACGACTAGGCTTAGTGAACCATTGATGTAAACCTCTAACGTGGCCACTCAACGTTGAGCGATCACGTTAGAGGTAAGTTTTTCAAAAGGACATACAAGAAAAGCTGCAAAGAGTACGCCAACCATCGGCACTCTTTTGCAGCTTTTTACTCTTTAATAAGACTCGCAATTTTCTTATCCAGATCTTTAGGAGAGAGTACATGAACGACTTCACGAATGACTCCATTTTTATCGATTAAGAAACTGGTTGGAATGGCAACTACCCGATAGGCATCCGCGTTCGTTCCTTGCTTATCTAATAACACCGGGAATGGGTATTTGTAGGTTTCCACAAACTTCGTAATGCTCTCCATTTTATCACCAGGTGTCACATTAACGGCATATAGATCAAACTGCCCTTGATATTTGTTATACACATTCACCAAATCTGGCGCCTCTTCCTCACATGGACCACACCATGAAGCCCAGAAATTAACGAACAAAGGCTTCTCACGCGGTCCACCAATCGTGTAATCTTTCCCATCAAGCCCTTTTAACGTAAACGAAGGGGCCAAGAAATTCACTTTTGGCGCTTGTTCCGTAGGCATAAGCGTCGCTTTATTCTGGCGCTGGGCGTTTTGATAAATAGCAAAGCCAGCTAATATAACAACCAAAGCGATTACAAACACATTTCTTCTCAAAGCATTTCCACCTCCACTCTGTCTATATTATCTCCAATTCCACGTAAATTCCAACATTCTAGGATAAAACAACTCCGTCGTCCTACGGGGACGAGCTGCAAAACTTATACGATTCTTTTCAACGAGGAACAATTCACAGTATACTTTTAACCTAAATGGGAAAAGTAAACATACAACATGTTCTGAAAGGACTCTCATTATTATGACTACTAAAGCAGCCACGGGCAAAAAATTTACTAAAAACATATTTGAAGACAAATCAGAAGACAATTCTAAAAATAAATCCGAAAACAAATCCGGAAACAAAAAAAGTCATATCTGGGAATACGTCGCCCTAGCGACGATCCCTTTAGTTCTCGTTCTAGGTAATTCTATGCTCGTCCCTATCTTACCTGATATGCAAGAAAAAATGGGCATATCCCGTTTCCAAAGTTCACTTGTCATCACCTTATTTTCAATCACAGCCGGAATCATCATCCCAGTATCAGGTTATTTATCAGACCGTTTCACACGCAAAGCCGTCATCATCCCTTCCTTGATCATTTACGGCTCTGCTGGCGTTCTAGCAGGCTTCGCAGCCGTTTGGAATTCCTATCCCCTAATGATAGCCTCACGAGCGATACAAGGCCTAGGTGCGGCAGGTACGGCCCCTATCGCAATGGCGCTTGTCGGTGATTTGTACAAAGGCGGGGAAGCCAGTAAAGCACTCGGACTCATCGAGGCATCTAACGGAACAGGCAAAGTTGTGAGTCCTATTTTAGGCTCATTATTAGCCTTAATTGTATGGTTTGCCCCGTTTTTCGCCTTTCCTATATTCTGCATCTTGGCGCTGCTCGCTGTTATCTTTCTGATTAAGGAACCACCCAAAGAGAAGGAAGCCGAGCCACTCAAGCAATATTTGAAACAAATTGGCACGATTCTTCGAGAAAAAGGACGCTGGCTCATCCCTGCATTTTTCGCTGGGTCCGTCACACTTTTTATCTTGTTCGGTGTTCTCTTTTACTTATCACAAATACTAGAAGAAGCGCCTTACAGCATTGAAGGTATACGCAAAGGACTTATTCTTGCTATCCCCTTGCTCGGTATGGTCATCACCTCTTACACGACCGGCGCCATAATCAAACAAAACGGCACACTCATGCGATGGTTAATGAACATTGGTCTTATCCTAATGACCGTTTCGCTAGCTTTAGCCATCTTTCTAAATGCCAATCTCTACATCTTCATCGGCTTACTTACGCTCAGCGGTATTGGCACCGGGCTCCTGCTGCCTTGTTTAAATACACTGATTACTGGCTCGGTAGAGCGTGAGCAGCGCGGCATGATAACTTCTTTGTACAATAGTCTCCGATTCATTGGCGTGGCTTTCGGACCCCCACTTTTCGGATGGCTCATGAACATTTCGCATAAAACTATCTTTATTACCGTATCTTCCATGGCGCTTCTTATGCTTGCACTCGTGTTCTTCTTTATTAAGCCTAAAGGGGAAATGACTAAAAAAGAATGATATACTAACCTCATTCTAACATGCACGTTGATTAGAAGGGATGGATTGAGGGTGAACGTATTTATAAATGCAGAGGTATACAACGATCTTATCTCTTACAGCTTGCAGCGACTTCCTGAAGAAGCATGCGGCTTCATTCTAGGCGGACAAGACTCTGGAAATGGAGAACTGCAAACGAGTACCTTCATTCCTTTACGAAATATCGCAAGTAACCCAAGGAATCTTTTTGAAATAAGTCCCGTAGAAATGCTCCCTTACCTAATGGACAGCAATCATCCAGTGATCGGCCTTTTCCATTCGCACCCTACGGCTCCTCCCCTTCCTTCGGAACAGGATCTACAAACACTTTGGCATTCAATTCCTACCTATTGGATCTTATCCTTACAACAACCGCAGCGCCCCGAGCTGCAGCTTTACCAAATAAAAAAAGCCCCACAGACCGCTTATCACAAACTTGCGTTTGTCATCGGTCAGTGATGGCTTAATAAGGCGTACAAATCACCTAAGGTATCTACATTTCTTGATTTTATTTCCTCCATGAATCTAGACCATAGCTGCGCAGTCATAAGGGAATCATCAAGCGCATGATGACGATTCGTTACTGGAATATCATAGGCATGAAGCAGAGAGTCTAAGCTCAAATTTTTCCTCTTAGGCATTAGCCATTTGGCGATCATCATGATATCGAGTACACGATGTGATAAGCTTACTTTGGAGGTTCGCCATAGGGCTGAATTCAAAAAGTTTTTATCGTGACCAGTTGCATGAGCAACCAGTATTCTTTGCCCTACAAACTCCAAAAAGTCACTTAACACCCCTATTAATTCAGGCGCATCAGCAGCCGTTTCATTCGTGATGCCGGTTAGATTAACAATCTCATCTGGAATCTTTCGTTTTGGATTTACCATACTATAGAATGTATGATTACTTTGCACTTCACCGCCAATGACAGAGACGCCTCCGAACGAAATAATTTCATCACCGTTATAAGGAGAGAATCCCGTCGTTTCCAAATCAAAAACTACGATTTCCATCGAGTGAAGTGGTATCTCAAAAAGAGAATCTTTCCTTTGCTCCTTCAACATGGAACGAATAAAAGCCATCTGTTGAGCACTCTGCACATCAAACATGGACGTTAGCGCTGGTGTTAGACCACCCATTTTGTACAAATGCCACATTCGGCCAGCCGGACGCATATCTTTCATCTCGAATCACCTCTCCCTGCCCAATGAAACCTTAATCCCGTTATTTCTAACCTTTTTCTGTCTCTATGTGTGAATCAATTGATTTTCTAACATACTTTTGCAACTCCATCCCCGTACGCAAACAATGTTTTAATTCTTGCTTTATCTCTTTGGTCAACTGCTCAGCGTTAAGTTTGCCTCTTGTCGTATACATCTCATCAGCAAGCTGATAAGGTGTCATATCTCTAAGCTTAAGCGCAACCCCAAAAGCTGCCTGCCATTCAACTGCTAATTGCTTAGGAATGAAAGAGGTTTCCTCCAGCAATCTAATTCTCTCCAACGTAGATGAGTGCATGATCCCCGCTTGAATAGCAAGTAGACGAATCCCATTAACGATAGGAATATAGGCCCCATATTTAATATCAAAACCTCCAGCATCCTCCCCATATCTTTCTGTAATCAGATGTCCGAATACGCCTAATGTGATTCTGTGATGGAGTGTATTGGATAACAAATACTTCAAGATACTCGGATGCTTCTGAACATAAGCAAGAAATTCGCCTTTGAGCCGATCTACCAGGGCTTTGGAACCGAAAATACATCGCATATCCGCAAGGATGAGCAAGTAACGAACATTTTCCCAATCCGGCTCCATAAACCATGCTGTCATCATCTCGATATACATGGATATCGGCTTTCGCCATTGCTTATTGCTCGAAATCACATTGCCTTCACATGGCGGATAGCCTAAAATATCAAGACCACGAAGGATACAATCTACAAGTTTGATAAAATAGTCATCTAATTCTTCCTCTGAGTGATCTTCACTTTCTTCATAAATAAGCCCGTTATCTTGATCACTCCAAAGCGTTTGTTCACGTCTCCCTCCACTGCCCAATAATATAAATGCATAAGGAACAGGCGGTTTCCCGAACCCTTCATCCTCCAACATATGTTCTGCAAGTTCTATCGTCCTGTGAATAAAAGCATCGTGAATTTGATTTACTTTTCGCCCAATTTCAGGTGAATGAGAGAAAAGGAGATGCTCCCGAACCATCTCATGCACCTGATCTCTGGTTATTCGCATCTCATCGAACTGTTCCAATTGATAGATGCGTTCCAGGATCTGTTCCATTGAGAGATGATTCATGTTGCATCCCCTTTGCTCTAGTAGAAAGTCTATAGGATTAAACGGACACGCCGTTTTGAGCTGCTTTTTTCATTTGTTCCGGATATCCGTATGAACCATGTTCAGACAAATCCAGACCTATAATCTCTTCTTCTTCTGTTACACGAAGACCAATTGTAGCTTTCAGAATACCAAGGATAATGAAGGATAGTACAAGTACGAATGCAAGAGCTCCGAATACCCCTAGCGCTTGAATACCTAATTGGTGTAAACCACCACCGTAGAACAACCCAGCACCGCCAACACCAACCTTCGCTGAAAGCTCAGGTGTAGCGAACAAACCAGTGGAAAGCGTGCCCCAGATACCAGCAATACCATGAACAGAGAACGCGTAGATCGGATCGTCGATGCCAGCTCTTTCAAACCATTGTGCAGTGAAGAATGTAACAATACCAGCTACCGCACCGATGACAATTGCCGCCCACGTGTCTACGAAAGCACAAGCTGCAGTGATGGCAACAAGCGCTGCAAGAACACCGTTCAACATACTAGGAATATCTGCTTTACCGAAGTACATCCAAGAAATAACCAAAGCCGCAACTCCGCCTGCCGCAGCAGCCATGTTCGTTGTCAGAGCGATATATCCAAAGAACCCATCACCCATTGCACTTAGTGTACTACCTGGGTTGAACCCGAACCAACCGATCCAGAGAATGATAACACCGAGGACAGACAACACTTGGTTGTGACCAGGAATCAAGTTTGGCGTTTTATCTTTATTATATTTGCCAATACGTGGTTTTAACAAGATAGTAGCTACAAGCGCTGCTGTTGCACCTTGTAAGTGAACAACCGTTGATCCTGCGAAATCTTGCATACCAAGCTTGCTCAACCAGCCGCCGCCCCATACCCAGTGAGCAACGATTGGATAAATCACGACTGTAAACAAAATTCCGAAGATGAAGTAAACGGGAAGTTTTGCTCTTTCTGCAAATCCGCCCCATGCAATTGCTAAGGATACACCTGCGAAAGCTAATTGGAACAAGAATTTAATACCAATAGGTACATCCGAGAAAGAAAGGGAGCCGAATGACGCTGCCGCTTGATCTTCTAATCCTGTAACGAAGAACCCTGTCGTTCCGAAGAAAGCATTTCCGTCACCGAAGGCGAAACCGAAACCTACAGCCCAGAAAGCGATGGCGCATAAGCCAAAAGTTAAAATTGTTTTACCAGCTACGTGACCGGCATTTTTCATTCTAGTAGACCCCGCTTCTAATAAAGCAAAACCAGCTTGCATGAAGATAACCAAGATAGCAGCTAACATAACCCACACGGCATCAATTGCACTTTGAAGTTGGGGTACTGTCGTTTCATCTGCAGCAAATGCGAGAGTAGGGAACAATAATGCCATAACGCCGAAAGCTAACAACAACTTCTTAACCATACGACCACTTCCTTTTAATGTTAGATTAAATAACATGCAATGAAACTCTTAATGTCATTATATACAGGTTAATTGGGTTTGACAATAGGATTTTCTTCAATAAAATTGAAAAAACGAAAAATAACCTCACATCAAACAGGCATAATTCGTGTTTTCGTTCATAGATCGAGCAAAATGTTACAATTCCTATCCTTAATGCAATGTCAGCTTTGAAAAGTATTACGTTTGACTGTACGGTTTGTAATCAGGTATCATTAATATATAGAAGAAATCAAACATAACATTGGAGTAGAGGTGAATTTATTTGGGGAAAGAGAAGCTTTATAAAATCGGAGAACTAGCTAAACTTGCCGATGTCAGTTCTCGAACCATTGATTACTACACCAAGTTAAACTTGATTGAGCCCGAGAAAAGATCAGATACAAATTACCGCCTTTATAGTGATGAAACTTTAACTCGACTTAAACGTATTGAATCTATGAAGAACGAGAAATATACCTTAGAGGAAATCAAAGCGAATTTACAACAATGGAGTAAAGTGTCCCCAGATGATACAGTGAGAGATAAGCTGACATCTATCCAGCTTCATTTAGAACAGTTAATGAAAGAAGCTAAAGAGCTGGGACCCATTATCCAACAGTTGAAGCCAAATCAAATGAAGAAGCTTTCCCGTATACTTACACAGCCAACAGCGGCCTGTATTGAAGCGCTCATTGTTCTTCTAGGTAAAAATCCGTTCTCGTAACGAAAATACGGAGGAATGTCAAAATGTTTTTTCATCCCATGGATTTTCTCATTATTATTGCATTCGGACTTTCGTTGTGGGCCTCGTTTCGAGTTCGGGGAACATTCAACAAGTGGTCAGAGGTTCCCATTTATTCAGGAATGACAGGCGCTCAGGCAGCAAGACGCATGCTCGATGCCAATGGACTGTATGATGTCCCTGTTGAGGCTGTACCCGGAACCCTATCCGATCACTATGATCCGACAGCCCGAGTCGTACGTTTATCTGAGTCAGTCTACTATCAAAACTCCATATCTGCAGTCGCTGTCGCCTGTCACGAGGTAGGTCACGCCATTCAACACCAAGTTCATTATCCCATGCTTGTCGCAAGGCATCACATGTTCCCGGTTGTTAATTTCGCTTCCGGTGTAGCTCCCTTGCTCATACTAGCCGGCTTCTTATTCCAACAGATCCCATGGTTACTCGGTCTAGGCATTATCTTTTTCGCAGCAGCCGTTGCTTTTCAATTAGTTACATTGCCAGTAGAATTTAACGCCAGCTCAAGAGCCCGAGATTTAATGGTCGCTGAAGGCTTCATTTCTAATGAAGAAGAACGCGGGGTAGCCAAGGTATTAAATGCAGCTGCTCTTACGTATGTCGCAGCCGCCTTAATCTCCGTTCTTGAACTTGTGAAATATATTATGATATTTAGCGGCCGTAATAGTGACGACTAATCAAAAAAAGCTCATCTTGTAAGGTGTCATTCAAACACCCAAGATGAGCTTTTTTCATTGAAAATATTCACATAGAAACCGCCTGAAAACTTCAGCCACCAAAGGCAGCTTTTCATCTTTTCGGCAAATTAAACCGACAGTTCTAGTAACCGCAGGATCAGTCACACGAATCTTGACCGGCTGCATTTGACCGCTTTCCATTAAAGCCATGGAAGGAAGCAGACTGACCCCCATACCCGCGGCTACGAGTCCACGAATGGTATCTGTTTCTTCACCTTCGAACTCAATCTTCGGAATGAAGCCAGCTTTCAAGCAAGCCTCCATCACAATCGTACGCAGCGTATATTCTTCTCTAAACATAACGAATGGCTCGTTCTTTAACTGTTCCAGTCGTATCGATGTGTAATCCGCAAGGATATGGTTGGAGGGAATAATCGCATACAATTCTTCGGTTAACAAAATTTCACCCGCAACATGTTCATGTGATTCTGGAAACGGTGAAATGAAAGCCAGATCGATCTCTCCCTTAGAGACATCTCGGATTAAGGACGTATATGTTCCTTGACGAAGCCTGAATTTAACGTTAGGGTGATCTTTTTTAAAGGCTGCAACGACAGCAGGGAGCAAATTGATGACCAGGCTATGCGGGAACCCAATACGAATTTCCCCAGCTTCCGGGTCAAGAAATTCATGTATTTCGCCAACAGCGCGTTCTAAGTCTGTCAGTATTCCTTCGACCCTGCTTAAGAATAAATGACCTACGGAGGTAAGATGAAGATTACGACCTTTTTGCACGAACAAATTAATGCCCAGCTCTTCCTCTAAAAGATGAATTTGCCGGCTAACAGCTGACTGCGCAACATGCATTTCTTCCGCTGCTTGTGTCACATGCTGCTTTCTAGCTACTTTTACAAAGTACTGCAGTTGTCTTAATTCCACTTGGATAAATCCTCCGACTTTTCTTCCATGATTACAAGCTTACAAAATCTTTAAACATTTTAAATTATAGCCTTACAGTAACGATTGGACAACCTAAGTTCAAAAAGCTTATAATAATTAAGTTGTTATTCAGCAGGAAAATAAAGGAGGAAACAGTTCATATGGCACAAGAACGTACTGGTGTTGCAACCATTAAAGGCAATCCGATTACTTTGGTAGGACCAGAAATTAAAGTGGGTGATAAAGCACCTAACTTCACAGTCAACAAAGATTTGATGACTCAAGTTTCCCTCTCAGATTATGCTGGTAAAGTAAAGCTGATCAGCGTTGTTCCATCTTTGGATACAGGCGTTTGTGACGCACAAACTCGCCGCTTCAATGAAGAAGCAGCAGGTCTAGGCGATAATGTTGCTGTTCTGACGATCAGCGTTGATCTTCCTTTCGCACAATCCCGCTGGTGTGGTGCGGCTGGAATTGACAAAGTAATCACTTTGTCCGATTACAAAACAAAATCTTTCGGCGAAGCCTATGGCGTATTAATCAAAGAGCTTCAACTTGATATGCGTGCCATTTTCGTACTCGATGCAAATGATACCGTTCAATACGTGGAGTACCTTGGCGAAATGACGGCTCACCCTAATTATGAAACAGCTGTAGAAGCTGTCAAAAAATTAGTTTAATCCGCACAAAATAAAACAGCAAGGAGGCCTAGCTTCCCTGCTGTTTTTGTCATCCTTCAATCTTATATGGAGCAAGCTTTCTGTCTAATTGTTTATAAATATCTATAATTGTACGATAATTGGAACCCAAATCCCCCATCGAGCCTCGGGATGCTGAATAAATGTCTACCGCGGTTTTCACGGGATTAATCCCAAATAGCGTTAACGTAACATCCTGTGTTCGCCCAGTCATTGTTTTACGTTCCGCGAGAATTTCACCTACGTTTTGAACTTCGTGGAGAAGTTTATAGCCCGGCGTTTTTTTCAGAACGGCAGTGACTTCTTCCCATACTTGTTCTTTAGGAAGCTTATAATATCTTGTTTTAAGCAAAGGATCTTTGGCTTTATCTCCGGTCGTTTCATGACTGCGAAGTAATCCGATTAAAGTTCTCTTAAGCAAAAGCCTTTTCCCCCTTCAATGAGTACATATAGACCACTTGCTATTTCTCTACACTGCTCTCTATCTTACCATTGTTTAGGCTTAAGAAAAAGAGGGGAAATAAAAATCGGAGGATGGCTCCTCCGATTTTCCATTTGTATGCCCTATTTTATTACCCAAAAAAAGTCGTGTAAAGCAAGTAAGCATTTAAGCCTGCAATCAGAATTGCTACAAACCAACTTAGGACAATCATCCACTTTGGTGTTACAAGCTCACCCATCTTCTTGCGGTCCGAAGTAAACGTAACAAGCGGAATAACGGCAAAAGAAAGCTGCAAAGATAAAATAACCTGACTGAGAACAAGTAAATCAGTAGCGCCGCTCTCTCCATATATGCCAATAACAATAACCGCAGGCACGATAGCAATCATTCGTGTAATTAATCGGCGCAGCCAAGGAGTGAGTCTAATATTCAGGAAGCCCTCCATCACAATCTGACCGGCCAATGTACCTGTAAGTGTAGAATTTTGTCCTGAAGCTAGCAGCGCCACTGCAAATAGAATACTAGCGGCACCCGTGCCCAGCATAGGCCCCAGAAGGTGATAAGCATCTTGTATTTCCGCTACCTCTTTACCTGCCGAGTGAAAGGCTGCTGCAGAAAGAATGAGTATCGCGGCATTGACGAACAAAGCCAGCATTAAAGCTACAGTCGAATCTATCGTGGCGAATTTAATTGCTTCACGTTTACCTTCTACTGTCGGCTCGATTTTGCGCGTTTGTACGATAGAAGAATGCAAATATAAATTGTGAGGCATGACAGTTGCTCCCAGAATACCAAGTGCTATATATAACATAGCTGGGTTCGTTACAATTTCTGTTTTAGGAATAAAACCAACGGCAACAGCAGCAAAATCAGGTCTTGAGAAAATAAGTTCCATCACGAAGCAAAAAGTAATTAGAGCGATTAAACTAATCACCATGGCCTCGATGTATCGGAAGCCTTTCTTTTGCAGCATAAGAACCAAAAGAACATCTAACGAAGTAAGAATGACGCCATAAATAAGCGGTATACCGAATAATAACTGTAACGCAATCGCGGCACCTATAACTTCTGCCAGGTCACATGCTGCAATAGCTAGCTCACATAACACCCATAGTCCGAATGAAACAGGCTTACTATAATGATCACGACAAGCTTGCGCTAAGTCTCGACCTGTAACAATTCCTAGACGGCCAGACAATGCTTGCAGCAGAATCGCCATCAAATTTGAAATTAAAATAACAGAAAGCAATGTATATCCGAATTTGGAGCCACCTGCTAAATCAGTTGCCCAATTTCCCGGATCCATATACCCTACAGCTACGAGATAGCCCGGGCCTACAAAAGCAAGAAGTTTACGGAAAAAACCCGCTTTCTTTGGCACGCGCATACTTTGATGGACTTCAGGCAGACTAGGCATTGGTGACTTGCCTTTCCATCCGTTGGGCTCTTGCTCAACTTTTTTATATGCTATTCCCATACGATTACCTCATCTTTCGCAAGACCAATAATGTTGTTCAAAGGAAACTTTATTTGTAATTATACTATATAGCCCTATCTTATGCTATAGGTAAACAAACATGTGCATATAAAAAAATTTTTCCCTCAGGAAAGTTTTTACAAGGAGGTATGTAGGGATGTTGATTCGCCCAGTTGAAAGTAACCAAGACATCATTAAGGCTTATGAAATCGAAACTTCCGTTTTTTCAAAAGAGGCAGCTGCTGCACTAGAAGCTTTTCAAATGAGAAAACAGCTATTTGGAGCTTATTTTCTTGTGGCAGAAAATGAGCTAGACCATCAAATTATCGGCGTAACCAATAGCATAAAGTTACATGATAAAGAATTGGCCGATGATAGTATCAAGCAAGTGACACAGCACGCTGAAGATGGACAATACCTCTGTATCTTGACCATAGCCGTGCACCCATCCTACCAACGACGCGGGGTTGCCACTAAACTTCTCCAACGTATCATCGAAATAGCCAGAAAAGATGGCTTAAATGGTATTGTTTTAATGTGTGAAGAGCATTTAATTTCATTTTACGAAAAACATGGATTTCTTTATGTAGCTCCATCGGCTTCTCAGCACGCTGGCATCAAGTGGCATGAAATGAATTTATTATGGAAATAAATATTGCCTCAAGCAGGAATTCCGTTCTATCTTCCGAATATAATAATGAATAATCTTTGTATATTTATTAAACAAACAAAGATGACAACAGCTTAACAAGGGGGAAACTTTATGTCATATTTCATGGGCATAGATTTAGGAACTTCTGCAGTCAAATGCATTCTTGTCGATGACTCCGGTCAAGTAATTGGCAGCCATAGCGTTGAATATCCGCTTCAGCAGCCCCACCCCGGATGGGCAGAGCAACATCCAGAGGATTGGTGGAACGCCACAGTCAAGGGAATCCGCGCTCTGTTAGAGAAAACAAGCGTCGCTGGCGAAGCCGTCGCTGGCATTGGCTTCTCCGGCCAGATGCACGGGTCGGTGTTCTTGGACGAAGCGCAGCAGGTGATCCGTCCTGCGCTGCTTTGGTGTGACCAGCGCACCGCGGAGCAGTGCGCTTACATCGAGTCGACCGTCGGCGAAGCCGAGCTTGGTCGACTAACGGGCAACCGGGCGCTGACCGGCTTCACCGCGCCCAAGGTCATTTGGCTCCGGCAGCATGAGCCGGAGAACTACGCGCGCGTTCGGCATCTGCTGCTGCCGAAGGACTACGTCAGGCTGCGCCTGACGGGAGCGTTCGGCATGGACATGGCCGACGCAAGCGGCACCCTGCTGCTGGACGTCGCGCACCGCAGCTGGTCGCAGACCGTCACTGAGCGGCTGGACATTCCTATGGAATGGCTGCCGCCGCTCTATGAGTCCGGCGACGTGGCCGGACAGCTGCTGCCGGAAGCAGCCAGCCTTACCGGCCTAGCCGCAGGCACCAAGGTCGTCGCTGGCGGCGGCGACCAAGCTTGCGGCGCCGTAGGTGTTGGCGTCGTACGCCAAGGCATCGCCTCCGTGGCGCTCGGCACGTCCGGTGTCGTCTTCGTTCACGACGACACCTATCAAGTGGATGAAGCTTATCGGCTTCATTCCTTCTGTCACGGTGTGCCTGGCAAGTGGCACCGCATGGGGGTCATGCTGGCCGCCGGCGGCTCGTTCCAGTGGTGGCGCAACCACTTCGCGCACGAGGAGCTTGAGCGTGCGCAGCAGGAAGGCAAAGACGTCTACGAGATCCTGACGTCTGCAGCAGCCACAGCTCCCCTCGGGAGCGAAGGCTTGCTATTCCTGCCTTACCTATCCGGAGAGCGGACGCCGCACCCCGATCCGAAAGCTCGTGGCGCCTTCATCGGCCTCAACCTACGGCACGAGAAAGCACATCTCACCCGTGCCGTTCTCGAAGGCATTACCTTCGGGCTTCGCGACTCTCTGCAACTAATCCGCGAGTCCGGCATTGAAGTCACCGAACTTCGCGTGAATGGCGGCGGCGCCAGGAGTACGTTCTGGCGTCAAATGATTGCAGACATCTTCGGAATCCCTGTGGTTACCGTTAATTCCACAGACGGCCCTGCGTATGGCGCTGCGATTATGGCCGCTTCCGGCGTACTGCAAGAAGATATTGCTACGCTTTGCGAGAAATGGATTCATGTCACCGATCGCGCAGAACCAAATGTTGATAATCAAAAACAGTATGAAGCCTACTATCAAATATATCGTAGTCTTTATGGAACTCTTCAGAACACATTCCATCAGCTAAGTGATTTAGCTGGTCATTGAACATTAAAAAGAGGTTGAACAGGTATCTACCTGATCAGCCTCTTTTTAATACAAAAAAAACCCGCCTATGCCGTCCGATTTTGGTGCTTCAAACCCGCTCTCGCAGGTGGGTGTCCGCAGAGGTGTATTTGAGGTCCCCTTTCGAGGGCATGTCAGCCACACTTCAATGTAGGTCTCCCTAGAAACAGTCATTGGTTTAAAACAACTTAAAACCGTTACGAACATCGCAGGATTCTTTTGTATTTCTTATTATAGTGCCGTACCGGTTGATTATCAACTGGTATGTTTAGTCTCTAGTCTTTTCATTCTCATCTTTTTTATGCAAACTAATTTCGGACTTACTGTCTTCTTCACCGTCAGTTATAGCTTCTGCATGATTTTGAGCTTCCTCTTCTTGCGCTTCAGCCAGCCTCTGTTGTTCCTTCTCTTCTAGCTCTTGCTGCTTCGTTTGAAGTTTAGTGAAGCTGCGATTAAACTGCCAGAACGAGAAAGTCGCCATAATACTTCCCATAAAGAAAACAACAAGGAAGAAATTAAATTTGGTCACACAAATGTAAAGGATAGCTCCGTTACAAAGCAACAGAACAATCGAGT
Source organism: Paenibacillus alginolyticus DSM 5050 = NBRC 15375 (assembly GCF_000422905.1). Lineage (GTDB taxonomy): Bacteria > Bacillota > Bacilli > Paenibacillales > NBRC-103111 > Paenibacillus_E > Paenibacillus_E alginolyticus. Next base: position 48,162 of record NZ_AUGY01000008.1, on the reverse strand, counting down.
TAATTGGATTACCAATGGTAATCAATACGGCATTCTTCAAGATTTGTAAAACCTTCATATGCAAATGAACCATAATCGAGAAGAAATTGAACAAAGAAATGATAATAATGACCGTGAAAGCGATAAATAATACGGCCAATAATTTCAGTGAACTTCCCTGCTTTAAATAAAAGAAGTAGTTCACCGCAATGATAACGAAAATGATTACGAAGAAAATGCCACCAACCATGCTTTGTAGGTAGTTTTCTTTATATCCACGGAAAAAAGTTTTCAAAAGTGGTACATCTTCTTCACCTGTAACCCATTTCCGAGCTACAGCAAACATCGCGGAAGTTGCAGGAAATAAAGTAAACGGTGCCAAAATGGCGATAATGGGTAGCGATGCCTTCAATGCATCAACCGATGGACTCACCAAGCCCATAAAAGTAAAAAAGAAAACCGGAATCGAACATAACATCCAAAGCAGATTAATGACCGATAAACGCATAATCCACTCCGATATTCTGTACAGTCCTCCCATAACTCCTCTAAACTCCAAAACTGCTTCCTCCTTAGCGTTTCCTTTGGGAAACTTTCTACGTTGATTGTTAAAACGCATACATCTTAAGTTGTCTTACTTTTTCATTGGTTTAATTATAGCCTATTTTTCAACATATAGGTAGACGTCTAGTCTTTCTAGGTTCTTTTACATAGTATAGTATTATCAAAAAGAACTACCCCCAAATCATTTTTCAGGAGGTTGATCCTAGTGTCTCATCCAGTGGGAATGTCCGCAGGTGCCATTTTGGTGCTCTTCATCTTGCTTGTAATCATCACTTGCACTTTCGTACTGTAAATCACATATACTCATGCTAAAAAGGCGAAGATCCTACTGGATCTCCGCCTTTCTTTATTGGGGTTAAAACCTTATTTATTCACTAGCGTTTCTTCGCTCTTACGAGGAGCTCTGGAACGATCACGGTTACCGGAGTTGTTGCTTCCGTATTCACGGTTTCTGGAAGATGAACTGCTTCCACCTTCTCTGTTTGAACCATAATCTCTGCTATCTTTACGCGGGTAACGGGAGTTTGAGCTGCTGGAACCAGTACCTGAGCTGTAACCGCCGCCTTGACGACGTTCTCCTGATCCTGAGCCATAACCGCCGCCAACTCGTCTACCTGAGCTGCGTACATCGAATTTTTTCTTTCTTGCACGAATCGGATCTTCTGGTGTTAACTCAATATTCGTTTCCTTTTTGTCACCAGTCAACAGCTTCATAGCTGCTGCAAGAAGATTTACGGAATCATACTGTTCTAACATTTGAATAGCTAGACCTTTGAATTCAGCTTGTGTATCATTTTGAAGCACATCAAGAATACGCTCAGCTGTCATTTTTTGTTTACCTTCAATGGCTTCAGCCAAGCTAGGTAATGGTTTTTTGTTGATTTTGTGACGAGTAACTTTCTCAATAAAGTGCAAGTGATCGATTTCTCTTGGTGTTACGAAGGTCCAAGCTGTACCTTCTTTACCAGCGCGGCCTGTACGACCGATACGGTGAACATAGCTTTCTGGATCTTGCGGTAGGTCAAAGTTAATTACGTGAGTAACGCCGGATACATCCAAACCACGCGCAGCAACGTCTGTAGCTACAAGGACATCAATGCTGCCGTCACGGAATTTTCTCATCACGTTATCACGTTGATTTTGGGACAAGTCGCCATGAAGACCTTCAGCTGCATAGCCTCTTTTTTGAAGAGCTTCTGCCAATTCATCAACGCGACGTTTTGTACGACCGAAGATGATGGCTAGATCTGGAGCTTCCATGTCGATCAAACGGCTAAGCGCTTCGAATTTTTGTTTTTCGTGCAATTCGATATATGCTTGGTCAATCAAAGGAGCACTAACTTGTTTCGGGATAACCGATACGTGCTCAGGATTACGAAGAAACTGTTGTGCCAATTTTTGAATATTTGCTGGCATTGTTGCAGAGAACAACATCGTATGACGCTCTTCTGGAACCAATTTCAAAATGGATTGGATATCATCCATGAAGCCCATGTCAAGCATTTCATCCGCTTCATCCAGAACCACTGTTTGTACATCGTCTAATTTGATTGTTTTACGGTTAATATGGTCAAGTAGACGTCCCGGTGTACCGATAATGATTTGCGGTTTTTTCTTCAAAGCACGAATTTGTTTAACGATATCCTGTCCACCATAGATGGGCAAGGAACGAATGCCTTTGAAACGACCGAGTTTCTCAATCTCTTCCGCAACCTGGATGGCAAGTTCCCGTGTAGGACACATGATAAGAGCAGAAATGCGCTCTTCTTTTGTATTGATTTTGTGAATAAGCGGAATACCGAAAGCAGCTGTTTTACCAGTTCCTGTTTGTGCTTGACCAATCAAATCCCGGCCTTCCATAGCCAATGGGATCGTTTTTTCTTGGATTGGTGTGGATTCTTCAAAGCCCATCTCCGTAACAGCGCGTAAAATCGCCGGCTCTAAACCAAACTCCTGAAATGTTTTCAAATATATTCAATCTCCTTTTGTACAGGGCAGGCTAATGCCTTGTATCTTTTTTACCCTTAAGTACGACTTCCTATCCGTGTCTATAGTTTTATTGGTGGAATACACTTTTGATTTAACATCTTCCATGATCCAACTGGCCGCCCTTAAGAACATCTAAAATATTATAGCACAAGTCATACACACATTTCCAGTGGCGTCTTACATAATGAGAACGAAACCTAACGCATAAGCTATACGTATTACAAGTTAGAACAATAAACGGAATAGAGGAGAGTTTCCAATGTCCATATTTAAACGAGTCAGCAGCATCCTGCGAAGTCAAAAACAAGAACCAACAACAACACCTATAGGTAATCCCCTTGAAGATGCTCGAGTTGGAGATATTGTTAATGTTGATCTAGAGGAGTATGTTGTTTCCGGCAAGGTCATTTATTTTGACCGCGGGTTTGCTCCACATCGTTATGCTTATTATTTACAAAGCGGCAAAAATATTCAGTGTTTGATTGTGGAAAAAGGGCGAACTTACGACTGCTTCCTTTGCAGCTTTGTCGAAGGTGCTCTTGATGATCCTAATGATGTTCCTACTCGTTTGGAGCTTGACGAAGATGTTACATTTGATTTGGAGTTTCATCGCAATGACGTCTCTAGGACTGAAGGAAATACAGACTTCCGCAGCGGAGACGACATCATCTTTTGGAGATATTTCGGACCGGACCGTAGATTCTTCTTCCTCCAATGGCAGGATGGCAAATTTATTGCTCTTGAAGGAGAGCGCACACCGGGCAATCAGATCAAATTTTTGAAATCGACGCCCTAGACAACCTATGTTATCATTAGTAATGTTTGGAAAGGAGGGATTACTGAAAAGTGAAAAGATGGACTTCATGGGTTTCTTTCTTATTGATCATCGCCCTTCTAACCGCGTGTGGCGCTGATGCCGGACGTTATATTAAAGATCAGTATCCGTTAGTTAGTGTTGACGGCAAAGGAAGCAATCTCTCCAAGGTTTATTTAGTTGAAAACAAAAGCGTCCCTGCTGTGGCAACTGAGCTAGCAGCAAAAGAGTCACCGAAGGAAAAGAGCAAAGAATCCGACGATCAAATGTTCCTTGTTTATACTGATAAAGTCATTAACGTCCAAAAGGACCCCAGCGATAGCAAAAACACGCTTGTTCAGATCGATAGTATTGAATATGCCAAATCGCATTACGACTCCTCGTTCCTACAAGGTTATTTAACAGCCACTCTGCTTCAATCCTTATTCGGTGGAGGTTGGTTCAATAATAAACGGCCTTACGACGACTATAGAGGCTACACCCGGACACCGACTTATAATGCAGGTAGCGGTAAGGCGACTACGCCAACAACGGATGTTTCGAAGGATAAGAAACCAACTACGTCAGATCGAACGGGCAGCTTCAAGAGCGGTACAGGCACACCAAATTCAGGCAGCAGCTCCACAACACGTAAAAACGACGGTTCAACTACGAATAAGGTAACGAAACCTTCTACCAGTTCGCCAAGTACTTCTAAGAAGACGGGCTCTTTCAAAAGACGCTAATTATTTCCTCTAAAAAAGCTGTGTTCCATAAAGTGGACACAGCTTTTTTTCATTTTAAAGGATTAACTCATTTCCATTAAAGTCCATTTAATTGACCTGAGGTAAATTAAGATTGAAGTTTTAGAAGAATGAATTATACTTGCTTTATGCTGCATACTATTTTAGAGGTGATTTGTTTTGAAAAAGGCGCTAGATGCTTTCATTATTCTAGTTGGCGCACTGCTTGTCGCAGTCGGCTTCAACATGTTCCTCATTCCTCACCAACTGCTTAGCGGCGGGGTTTCAGGATTTGCCATGATTATTGGTTATTTTACGAATTTTAACATTGGTTTCTTGTATTTATTGTTTAACCTGCCATTGATGATTTGGGGATTGGTTTCAATTGGACGTAGATTTATTATGATCAGTGTAGCGTCGGTCATATTAACAGCATGGCTTATGCAAATTTTGCCTACAAGCTATGTCGCTCAGGATTCCATGCTTGGTGCTGTCTTTGGGGGAGTCCTTATCGGTATAGGAAGCGGTATCACGTTGCGTATAGGTGGCTCGAGTGGAGGCTTTGATATTGTTGGCTTGATTTTAACCCGAAAATTTGACTTCCCTCTCGGTACCGTTCTTTCAGCCATGAACGGTGTGGTCATTGTTGCACTTGGCTATTTCAAGCATAATTGGGACCTTGCTCTTTACTCAATGCTTGCCATCTATATTAGCGGGAAAGTTGTCGATACCATACATATTCGCCACGTCAAAGTGACCGCCTTCATTGTAACGAAACAAAAGGATGAGTTGATTAACGAGCTGCTTCTGCTGCCTAGAGGTGTTACTTTAGTTAAGACGGAAGGCGCTTATACGAAACAGCAGCATGATATGTTAATGACCGTCACAACACGCTATGAACTCGTAGAATTAAAGCGAATCATTAAGAAGATAGACCCGAAAGCATTCGTGAATATCGTGGAAACCGTTGGTGTCGTCGGCGAATTCCGCAAGCTTAAATGATTAATCGTGCAATCAGCCTCTTTATTCCAAGTTGAATTGTGTTATAATGAAACTAATTTCATATAGTTCTGGTTTCATCGTGAGTGGTTCAGGCGTAGTTCTTATTCTAATCTTTTGATTGGAAGGGTGATGCTTGTGGAGACAGTCAAATTATCCAGGATTGTAATGAAATTAACACCCGAGTTGTATCCCTTCTTAACCAGCTATGAGCTGGACTCCGAGATCGTCCTCCGATTTGGCATTGAGGCGCTCGAAGCAGAAGATGTCATGGAAATTATTCAGTTCAGTATTACGGAACATCATAAAGACGCCCTGTATCATTAAGGGGCGTCTTTTTCTGGTCAACTTTATTCAGATAATGTTATTGAGTTTGTAATAATTAGGGTATATAGGTTATGATAAGAACATGGTATACTAGAGCTAAGATAAACTAATGGAGGTGTCTGGAATGGGAGCATTATCTCCTTGGCACATCATCTTAATTGCAATTGTTGCCCTTCTCTTGTTTGGGCCTAATAAACTGCCTGAACTTGGCAGAGGTTTTGGCAAAATGTTTCGTGAATTTAAAGATGCAACGAATGGAAATGGCGGTAATTCATCTGCCGATGATCAGCCAGTACCGGTTCGTAAAGAGATTAATCCTTCAGAGGTCACGAATACAGAATCAGGACAAGTTCACAAGTAAGTGCAAACACCCGGCTAATTTGGCTACCGGGTGTTTTTATTTATTATTAGCTTTTTCTACGCATTACGGCTTGAGTTCCGAAAAACATACCTGCTGCTATTGCCGACATCACTGACGCAAACACATACATGCTTGCGCCTCCCCACTGCTCGCTCAACCATCCGCCCACTGAACCGCCGATAATACCTGCAAGCCCCATGAACACCATCGCAAGAATGGATTGACCCGTTGAGCCAAATTGCTCCGGAAGCAGACGCACGACATACTGTACCGCAACGATCCACAGAACAGCAAAGGTGACCATATGCGTTGTCTGTAAACCAATTAGCACCCATGCATCGCTGAAGAGCGTGTAGAGTAACCAACGGATTGTGTATAAGACTGAAACGATACCTAAGATGGTCAGTTCGTGATAACGATGTATGTACCGATTGATATACGCAAATACCGGAATTTCAGTGCATGCCGCAATGGCCCAAGCCCAGCTGACCATTGAGTCCGTAGCACCTAATTTATTCAAATATAAACCTAATAGTGCATCGTTCATACGATGCGGAATAGATATTATCAGAACCATGATCATAAACCATAAGAAGTTTTTATTTTTGAAAATCGTACCGATCGCACGTAATGTTATTCGCTGTCCGCTGCCCTTCTCGTCTTTGATAAAAGCTAGCAATAGAAATGGGAAGATCCACAACGCCCAATAAAAATAAGGTATGTTGGCTACTCCCCCTAATTCATTGAGTAAAAGACCTGAAACTAGAGCAACACCCGAGAATCCAATAGAACCCCATAATCGTACGGATCCATAAGACATCCCACGCTGCGCCGTTGATTTAACAACCAAATTGTCGATGAGTGGAATGGATGGCAGTAAGAAGAAGTAAAGCAGTAAAATAAATCCAAGTGTAAGCCCGAAGCCTTTTGTTAAAAACAGTCCAAAACTTCCCAGTAAGGAAAGGCTCCAAAGTAAAAATACGATGTTCCTCACGGAGTTGAACCGGTCGCTGACATATCCCCAAAATGGCTGAGCGAAAATGGAGATAAACGGACCAATCATCATTAAGAGTCCAATCTCACTAGCTGAATAGCCTTTACTATTCAAATATAAAGGTAAATAGGGCAATAAAATGGCACTAGAAGCATAGTAAAAAAAATTCACGCCAGATAATGAAATAATTTGTTTATCAAGTTTCAATGAGCGACTACCTTCTTTCTACAAACCTCTACAAATTTCCTCTGTGCGTAGTTTCCCGCTTGCTTTATAATAAAAGCTAGAAACAATGATTGGAGAGGACTTATACATCATGGAAATATTACTTGCTTCACTCGCCCTAATCTGGGGCAACGTAACAGCCGCTAACCCGGATGCCAGCTTTGAACAGCTCGTGCAAGCTTCTCTGAATGCGAAGAATGCTGTTGCGATTGTTCAACCCAATCCGTCCCAAGAGACGGATCCACTCGCTCCAGTCAACAAACAAGACCCACAGAAGGATGCCCCCGTTGTTAAAGGTATTTACGCAACAGCCCATAGTGCTGGAGGTTCTCGCCTAAACACACTGCTCAAGCTTCTGGACGACACAGAACTTAACTCAATGGTAATCGATGTTAAGGATGATTGGGGTTACATCACTTGGCAAACTGGGAACGCAGAGCTTGAGGCGATGGGAACAACACAGAAAATTATTGGTAATATGCCTGGTTTAATGAGTACCTTGAATGAACATCATATTTATCCAATCGGCCGTATCGTTGTATTCAAGGACACGGTTCTTGCCAAGAAGAAACCAGAATGGTCTTTCGTCAATCCAGATGGAACTCTGTGGGGCAACGGTAAGAACCCACCGGACAGCTTCGTAAATCCATATAACAAAGAAGTATGGGATTACAATATTGCCGTAGCAAAAGAAGCCGTAAAAGCTGGATTTAAAGAAATTCAATTCGACTACGTCCGGTTCCCGGAAGGCTTCGAAAAAAGAGCTGACATTCTCAAATATACAAAGGATGAACGTTCACGTATTGATGCTGTCGCTTCCTTCGTCAAATATGCCAAAGAACAATTGCAGCCACTTGGTGTACGTGTATCTGTTGATATTTTTGGTTATGCGGCCTCAGTTCCGGCAGCCGAAGGCATTGGTCAAGATTTCGAGAAAATCTCTCAAAATGTCGATGTCATCGCTCCTATGATTTATCCAAGTCATTACAGCACAGGCTGGTTTGGCTCCAAAGTGCCGGATGCTGCGCCTTTTGTCACTATCGATGGAGCATCTAAGGATACAACCAAGAAGTTAGAAGCCATTGATAAAAAAGGTTGGAAGCCGATAGTTCGCCCTTGGATTCAAGATTTCACCGCTTCTTGGGTACCTGGTTATATCAAGTACGGCAAACATGAAGTGGAAGAACAAATACGGGCTTTGAAAGAAAACGGCGTCAATGAGTTCCTGCTATGGAACGCCAATAACAACTACACACCTGATGTGAAATACTAACATGGTGACACCCTGGGAGCACTAAGAGCTCTCGGGGTGTTTACTTTCGTTTTCGGTTTGATTTATCATGTAATCAGGATTCATGTTACCAGAATTACCGGAGATATGTACAATCAAAGAATCTTATAGATTGACTTTATTATTCTCAAAGATATAAAAGGAGTTGAATGCAATGAATATTGTCGCCATAACTGGAATGGATTTGACTTCCATGCAAAAGCAGATGCCGCAAGACTTGAAGGAACGCTGCCAATTTCATTGGTTTAAATCTTCAAGTGAAGCTGGGGAATACATAGCAGATGCAGATGTAATGATCACGGCTGGCCTCATGAATCCGGACATCCTCAAGAAGGCGGATAAGCTGAAATGGATGCAAACCATATCGGCTGGCGTTGATAAGCTTCCTCTCCAAGAGTTAGCACGGCGTAATGTCATACTAACCAATGCCCGTGGGGTACATACGATCCAGATGAGTGAATTTACGTTAAGTCTCATGCTGCAATGGGTTCGTAAGGCGAATCTTCTCCATGAGCGTCAGCAAAGTAAAGTATGGAACAACCAAGTCAGTTTCGGTGAACTTTATGGTAAAACAATTGGCATTATTGGTGCTGGCGCAATCGGCGAAGCGGTTGCTCGCAAAGCTAAGGCTTTTGATATGACTGTCATTGGGCTGAATCGTTCCGGTTCGCAAGGGCCTGCCTTTGATTCGACGGTTAGCGGAGAAGAAGGTTTAACGTCTTTGCTTTCACAAAGTGATTTCGTCGTTCTTCTACTTCCTAGCACAGCTAAGACGCGAGGCTTCTTGACCAAAGAACATCTTCGCTTAATGAAACCAAGTGCTTTTTTAATCAATTTGGCTCGCGGTGATGTCATTGATGAAGAGGATTTGATCCATGCGCTGCAAGAAGGCAAGCTGGCAGGCGCTGCGCTCGATGTTTTTGAGCAGGAGCCATTACCGTTAACTTCTCCCCTATGGAGCATGGATAATGTTATTCTTACTCCGCATATCGCTGGAGCTTCCGTTCACTATACAGAGCGAGTTTCCACGATTTTTTATCATAATTTGAGAGCTATTTTAGATGGCACCGAAATGATGAATGTTGTTGATTTAACAGAAGGCTATTAACATACGATAACGTACCGCATCCCAAAGTTGAACTCCTAAGGATGCGGTACGTTATTTTATTTATTCGGTATGGCAGTGAGCCCTCTCATATACGGTCTCAGAGCGGCTGGCAGATAAATCGAACCATCTGCTTGCTGATGATTCTCTAGTAATGGAATTAGAATTCTGGGTGTGGCGACAGCTGTATTATTGAGGGTATAGCAATAACGCAGCTCACCATTCTTATCTCGATATCGCAAGCCGCTGCGGCGAGCTTGAAAGTCAAGAAGGCTTGATGACGAGTGTGTTTCGCCATAAGCATTACGGCTTGGCATCCATGTCTCAATGTCATATTGCTTGTAGTTTTTGGCGCCCATATCTCCCGTACATACGGCAACAACACGATAAGGAAGCTCAAGTAAACCTAGAATATCTTCCGCATTCTGTGTAATTTGATCTAGCATTTGATCAGCAGTGGCGGGATCATTCTCACAAAGAATCACCTGCTCGACTTTGGCAAATTGATGCACACGATATAATCCGCGTACATCTCTACCTGCTGAACCGGCTTCTTTACGGAAACAATTCGATACGGCTGCCAGTTGTACCGGCCCTTTTGATAAATCAATAATTTCATCCGCATAATACGAAACCAATGGAGCTTCCGATGTGCCAACTAACCATTTATGTTCATCTTGCAATTCGTAGGTCTGGTCCTTCCCAGCGGGGAAAAAGCCCGCATTCTGCAGCGTCTCTTCCCGCACCATCAGCGGAACATCCATCACCGTAAAACCTCGGTCAGATAGCAAATCAAGAGCAAGCTGCTGAACAGCCCTGTGTAAGTATAGCCCCATCCCCTTGAGATAGTAATTCCGGCTTCCAGCCACCTTCACTCCGCGAGGGAAATCGAATAAATCCAACGCCTCCCCGATTTGCATATGATCACGAGGTTCAAATTTTAACGAGGTTGGCTGACCCACTACTTTCTGTACAACATTATCTTGATCCGTAGCCCCAAGTGGCGTATCAGGTGAAGCCAGATTCGGTACCGTAAGCATTAGTCCCTTGAACCGCTCCTCCAGTTTCGCAAGCCCCTCTTCGTACTCCGTTAATGTTCGATTCCAGCCGCGAACCTGATCTTTTAAAGCCTCGGCTTCTCTCTTGTTCTGCTCAGCCATACACTGGGCAATCTGAACGGATGCACGATTGCGTTCTGTGCGCAGCTGATCCACTTGATGAAGCAGCAGCCTTTTCTTCTCATCTACCTCAAGCAGCTCATCCAATGGACATTCTACACCTTTATTTTGAGCCGCTTCCTTCACTTGATCCTGATGCATTCGAATCCATTTGATATCCAACATACCACTCACCGCTTCCCTTTCTTTGATTTGAAAAAGACAAAGAACGCCCCTGTCCGATTGGGACGAGGAGCGTTCTGCTCGCGGTGCCACCCAACTTGATGACGACATCAACATGTCATCATCCGCTTGGTTCCGCGATAACGGGCGGTGCCGGTTTATTTAGAGTAAGGCGTTATATTTTGCGCCTTACCGATCATGAACGTCTCCGAGTTGGATGCTCTTCACAGACCTAATGTCGCTTTGTATATTGAACGATATTATAAACGAATATATGATACAGGTCAATAGCGTTTGTTCCAATATAGTCCTACTGGGATAAACGACTTGCCAATTCATAAAGTTCTGTATTGAAAGGACGCTTTGTATTTACAACTAAATCAATATCGGTAGCTACTAATTCGCCTTTGATCACACCGCATGCTTTGGAAGAATCGCCTTCCATGAGCTTACGTACAGCGAAATCACCAAGACGGCTTGCCAAGATTCGGTCATTGTGCGTAGGAGCTCCTCCGCGTTGAATATGACCAAGAACAGTTACACGAGGCTCAATACCAACATACTCGGTAATCTGCTTAGCGATCCCATCACCGGATCCCGCTCCTTCTGCAACGAGAATGATACTATGACGTTTGCCATGGGAGAAGTTATCTTTCATACGGTTAGCCACTTCATTAATGTCGACCTCAACCTCAGGAACGATAATCGTTTCAGCACCGCTAGCTAATCCTGCGTATAGTGCGATCTCACCGCAATGACGCCCCATGACTTCTACTACGGATGAACGTTCATGCGATGTCATCGTATCACGAAGCTTGTTAATCGCATCCACAACAATGCTTACTGCTGTATCAAAACCGATCGTAAAGTCTGTGAATGGGATATCATTGTCGATTGTACCCGGCAGACCCATCGTTTTGATGCCTAACTTGCTTAGCTTATTGGCACCTTGATAAGATCCATCTCCACCAATAACGACTAAACCATCGATGCCGCGTTTACGTAGGTTTTCAGCTGCAATTTGCTGACCTTCAGGCGTTAAAAACTCTTTACAACGTGCCGTTTGTAGAATGGTTCCCCCGCGTTGAATGATATCTCCAACACTGCGCAAATCCATTTGGCGAATATCATCGTTAATTAAACCATGGTATCCACGTTGTACGGCATAGACTTCGAGACCATGGAATAATGCGCTTCTTACAACCGCACGGACGGCCGCGTTCATTCCCTGAGAGTCTCCGCCGCTTGTTAGAACGGCTATTGATTTTACTGCTGACATTTTTCATATCCTCCTTCAAATTCTTCTGAATGTCATTCATGATGACGTACGGATGTACATGCTATTTAGCCAGAAAAATAACCGGGTTAACGGACTATTTTTCATAAGACGCTTCGATACTTTCTTCACTTGCTGTTGGCCGTTGACCTTAGGATCCGACAAATAGAGCGCAAGCAAACCTTCGATTATCATACGATGAAATCGCGGATGTTCCAAGAACAAAATTTTGCTGCGAGCCTCTTGCACGATAAAGGCAATTCTCTCTACGGTTGCTTCCATAGATTCATAATAACTGCAAAAGTTCAGGTCTCCACCCAAGATATCTTCTTCCTGATCGATTAAATAATCAAGTAGAATATGCAGCCCGCACACATAAGGGAAATAAGCCTCCCGTATCGAATCGACCTGCTTTTCACTCAAATGAGGATCACAAGCCGCAAGGAAAAGCATAAACATGCCTAATGTTGAACCTGTGGCTGCTGCAAATTCATTCCAAGAAATTTGGCTATACCTATGATGATGTTGATCCCACCACTGATGAAGCTCAGGCTCCCGCATATCCTTGCGAATATGCTTGTACACCTGTAAATCGCAGTATAAGGCCACGAATTCTCGCACCTGATCGGCTACTTGTGTATAGGACGGAAGCAGACTAATACAAGACTGACACTTTTGGACGAGATCTCTTAAGTAGTCTCCGTCCTCTTTCTCTTGTCTGTATGCATAGTAATCGTTCAAAGGCTTAGAAGGATCAACAGCATCCAACATCGATTGGTGCAATTGACGGAAATCCTGGGGATCCAAGGATGTGCTTCGGTCACATAGATTATCTAAATAATCGCTAATCGTTTGAAACGCAACAATGAGCGGGATGAGTACATGACGCATCGATAAATTAGCAGCCGCATAAACAGCGCCACCTTGACAATGAAATTGCTTCGTAGCGATGCTGGCTAGTGCTTGGGTACGCAGCTCGCTATCCGGGATATTTTCCGCCTTTGTTTTCCACATGGAAAGCTGATCGCTTACATCCGGTAAAATATATCGGTACACCCTGACCATTAATCGTATTGGGCCTTGTGGAACCTTTGTGCTACTTCTGTTCAATTGCTTCAAGCAGACTTCCTCCACAACTTTGTTCATAGCAATACTGCAACAATAACTGCATTTCATATCGTTGAATATGCCGCAACCATTGATCAACAATAGGATTTTGAACCAGGGATACTTGTAACTCGACGATATCGATGAAGACACAAGGGATCCATTCCGGAGAAGTAATAAGCACTTCAAGCTTCTGACGAAGGGCTTCATTGTCCAAATCCGCAAAGTCTTTTACTGACAAATATTCACTCACAAATTGTAGTAAGTTAGAGAAAATGGGATGATGACCAACATCGTTGAACCAATACTTCGCATTGCTGTAGTCCCCCTCCATCCGATGCATCAAAGCATGCCAGTAGCTGCCTGTTGCATTCGTGATTTCCTGGGCAATATCATGGGATTTATCTAAACTCTCATTCAGTAAAAAAAGACCCGCTTTAATCGCCAATCCATAAGACTCTTGCCCCGGACTGCCTTGAGTCATCATAGCTGGGACAAGCGCTTCAATGCGTGCATCCATGCTTCCATCCCATTCTTCAATTGGATATAAAGCAGGCAGATGCTCCAAGAGCGGCTTTGCAATAGCTTCCAGCCAGTTATCCCCATCCTTATTGCTATGCATGCAGTCATTCTCCCTTCATTGACAACCATTATTGGTGGGTTTTCGATTCCAATTCCTGATTCGCCCGGAACCAAAGATGAAGATCATTTATGATAGAAGCTACGTCAGCAATTTCGGAATTCAAACGACATGATGTGGGAAAATCGTCTTCCTTGTCCAGCTGATTTTGTTTGTAAATAATCGTCGTTTCTAACTTCATAATACGGTCAGGTATGGCACCGCGAATTTGTTCCCAATGTAATAGAATATCAACACGCACACTGGGCGGATAAGAATCCCACTCTTCTTCTAACACAGGAATCTCAATTCCGAGCCTGTCATCATACTGGAAATAGCAGCTCATTCTTCTGTTAAACCTCCTTGCAGTAAAAACATGCTGCGACTTGTTCAAGAAACATTCTACCTTTAAATGTATCACTTCAAACCTTGGGTTTCCAGTTAAAATTGTATGTCAACCTGATTTCATTTTCTGGTATACTTAAATAACGTTTTTAAAAGGGAATATTTAGTAAGAGTTCCTCTTACGAAGCTAGTTTTGCTCGAGCAAAACTCTAAGGAGTGCGATTTGGATGACCGCTAAGACAATCAAAGAAAACATCACATGGAAACAGCTTATCTCCTTTTTCCTCCCCCTCGGCCTTTCCGCAACACTAGTTACCCTCTCGCATGTTATTATCAACAGCACCTTGGCCAGAGCCGATAATTCGGAAGTGGTCATTGCCAGCTATGCACTGCCTTTAAGCTTACTTGGACTAACCGAAAGACCCGTTGTTTTGCTGCGGCAAGCATGCTCAGCACTTGTAAGAGATCGCATCTCATTTCGAGCCATGGCAGCAGTTAGTACATATGTATTCGCGTGTATCATCCTAATTGGTCTCATTATATGTTATACACCTGTTGGGGAATGGGTATTTCTTTATTTTTTTGGAGTTGAACGTGAGCTGTTAGACACTACACTTAGTGTTTATCGCATCTTGATGTACGTGAGCATTTTCTCAGGACTGCGGTGCTTATTTCACGGTATCATTATTTTTAATATGAGGACCAAATGGTTGACCATTGGTATGTGTGTGCGAATCATCGCCATGTATTTGTTATCGTTATATTTTATTACGACAGATCAAGTTTCTAGCGGCCGTGTTGGCGCCATTATTTTCTTAGTGGGAATGATTATTGAAGCTATGGTTGCTGTATGGGAAGGAACTAACTTACTTCGAACCATCATACCAGAAAAGGCCCCTAATCATCCGATTGAAACCAAACAACAAATTTTCAGCTTCTATAAGCCCCTTCTGTATTCTTCGATCATTGCCGTCATCATTGGACCAGCCATAAATGCCATATTAGGCAAAACAACGCATATTCATTTAGCGATCTCTTCTTATGCGATTGCCGGTTCCTTGACGCAATTGGTTTTGAGCTTCTTCTCTTATATTCATCAAATTGTTTTGAATTTCTATCGCAAAGATGCCAGAAGTGTCGTACGTTTCGTAATCCTTCTTAGCTTTATACCAGGAGCATTAATCGCAATTCTTGCCTATACAGCTCTCGGACCTTGGTTTATGACACATGTCATGGGTGTTAATTCCGAACTGATGCATGCAAGCTTACTAGCCATGCGTATATTTATGATCATGACAATTGTATTCCCGTGGCTTGATTACATGAACGGCATTATTATGCTGAGAGGCCAAACGAAAATCATGGTTTTCTCTCAAACTGCGAATGCTATCGTTACTGTGTTAACCTTATTCATCGTCATAGCCAATGCACCCGGTTGGAATGGCTTGATCGGTGCTCTCGCGCAATCGGTTGGTATGCTGGCAGAGCTTCTAGTCGTGCTCTTTGTACTCAAACGAACGTCCGAAAGCGGGCAAACGAATTTTTCTACAGAAAATTTGTAAAGAAATCGAGTGATAACTACTTATGAAAACGTCTATATCTACAAAGCCACAAGACCACCTACTCAAATTGTTCACGTTTTCCTTTTTTATGACGATGGGGATTGTTGTTACTTTTTTCCCGCTTTACTTTGATTACAAAGGATATTCCAAGCTTCAAATCGGTTTGCTGTATGCCATTGGGCCACTGATTGGGATAGCAACCAACTTGCTGTGGGGATTTCTTAGTGATCGCTTCCAAACGATAAAGAAAATCATGATCATCCTGATTATTGGGCAGCTGATCACTGCCATCTTGGTATTTACCGCAGGCTGGTTCTCCTTGCTATACATATGTTTAGCGATGTTTTTCTTCTTCCAGCAGCCCGTAAATTCATTGAATGACAGCCAGTTAATGCTAAGTATTCGAGATAGCGGTAAAAGCTACGCCTCTTTCCGCGTCTGGGGGTCCATCGGTTTCGCTGTATCTGCCGGAGGTTTTGGGTTAATTCTTAGATACTACGGCACAGGGCTAACGCCAGTACTATGCCTGCTGACCATCAGCTGCACGTTAGTCATTATCTTTTTGCTAAAAGATGCGCGCCAAGGTGGCAAGAAAATGGCCTTCGGAGGCATGCTCGATATCATTCGTTCCAAGAAGTTCGTCTGGTTCTTAGTATTAATTATTATTATGTCCGTTTCACATCGTTTCAACGATGGATTCCTAGCCTTGTACATGCGCCAACTTGGGGCATCTGATTCCCTGATTGGCTATGCTTGGATGACCTCGGCACTGAGTGAAATTCCGGTGTTTTTCTTTCTAAGCAAACATGGACATAGGTTCAAAGAATTACCCCTGCTTGCCTTCGCCGGAATCATATATGCCGTTCGTTTCTTCATTATGGGTTCTATTCAAGATCCTGCTTGGGTCATTGGGGTTCAATTGTTACACAGTTTAACATTCGGTATCTTCTTATTCACGGCTAATCGCTATATTAGCCAAATTATTCCTGATGAATATCGCTCTTCCGGGCAAGCCATCTTCGCTGTGGCATGGTCAAGTATTGCAGGACTAATTAGCGGCACGCTGGGCGGTTGGATTTTTGATTTAGCTGGTGGAAGCACAGTCTATATCATTGCAGCTTGCTTATCGATCGTCGCGGCTATTGGGTTTCTGGGCACTCATATTTTTCAAAGCGATGAAGGTGAAAGTATGCCAAGTGGCCGCTAAGTTTTAAATTGAAAGGATTGATCACGTGTTAGCCATTGAACGGTTATCTCACAGCTTCCGCACAGGCCAAGAAGAAACTCCCGTTCTTCATGAACTGAATTTCCGAGTAGAGCAAGGAGAAATGGTTGCTCTGCTCGGCAGTTCAGGCTCTGGGAAATCAACACTGCTAAATTTAATGGCAGGCCTAATGAAGCCCACCAGTGGCAGTATTTTAATCGCTGGACAGGCCATAGAGAAAATGAGCGAAAACCGCTTGGCGGAATTTCGGCGAACTCATATCGGATTTATCTTCCAATCTTATGAATTAATACCACATTTAACCGTTCGCGAGAATGTGGAACTGCCACTTGTCTTCCAAAGTGTCGCAAGTCATGAACGTAAACAAAGAGCGTTGGCTCTTTTACAGCAAGTCGGTATCATGGATAAATCTGATATGTTTCCTTCACAGTTATCTGGAGGACAACAACAACGCGTCAGTATTGCCCGATCCTTGATTACGAATCCAGCTATCGTCTTTGCCGATGAACCAACAGGTAATCTGGATACGAAAACGGAGAAAGAGATCATCGATCTACTCATTGATTTGAACCAGAATGGCATTACGTTCGTTATTGTTACCCATGAGCATGAAGTTGCACGCAGAACGCAGCGCATTTTGCAGCTTCGCGATGGTTATTTACTGGAAGGAAATGAGCAGGAAGGTGAAGCTGGATGAAACTTAAGGATTACCTTCGTCTAGGCTGGGACCAACTGCAGCGACGCAAGGTTGTGACAGCGCTTTGTACGGTCGGAATTGCCATTGGCTCGGCTTCCATTATGGTTGCTCTTGGCTTTGGCGAATCGATTCAACACTACAGTCAGAAGCAAATGAGCTTCTATCTCAAAACCGATGAAATCACCATCGTTGACCCAAACAGCGATCCTAGCAGTCCTTCAAAAGTTACGACAAGTAAGCTCGATCTCATTCGTACTTTTCCTCATGTTAAATCGGTGGCTAGTTTTCAAAATTTAGGACAATTCAGATTCACTGTCGATGACGGCAAAGAAAGCTACCTAGACCTCAAGGCTACGGAGTTGAGTACTTTAGAGGACTTCGACGCTAAGTTCCAACAGGGTGGGGCTAGTGATCAGATCAATAATATCGTTCTCAATTATGGGGCTACGCTTGGCGTTCTGGATATAAAGACGGCGGAAGTACGTAATAAACTTATGCAGCAAAATCCTAGCAAGGAACAGTCCGAAACTTACCGTCAGATGGGTGCTATTCCTTACCCCCTCTATCAAAAGCAAATCTCGCTAAAATCGAATAATAACCAAGATCAACCGGGGAACCAGTCAGGAACGAAAACCATCCAACCAAATGAGGTGACAGTTCGCGTCATTGGTGTACTGAAGAAGCCTGATGGATTGCCAGAATCCATGCTGCAAGGGAATAAAACCGCTTATGTATCCCCTGAAACAGGTCTCAAAATTCTACAAGCCCAAAATAAGTCCTCAACAAATAGCCATGTTCAGTATTCAGAAATTAGAGTCAAAGTAGATAACAGTACGAATGTAAAACAAGTAGATGAAATGATTAAAAAACTACAACTCACAACGCAGACTAATTTGTATCAAGAAGATCGCATGAAAGGCGAGTTCGCCATTGTTAGATTGCTGCTCACCGGTGTTGGACTTTTTGTTCTCTTCGTAGCTTCCATTTCCATCGTGGTCGCGATGACCATGTCCACTCATCAGCGCAGGAGACAGATCGGAATCATGAAAGTACTTGGCGCAAATTTGAAACAAATCCGCAATATGTTTATCGTGGAATCTTCGCTTCTGGGCATGTTGGGTGGTTTTGTTGGTATATTGCTCTCTTATTGGGTCATTTGGGGAATTAATTTGATCATTATCAAATTTAGTTCCAATAACCGAGGGGATCCTGTTGAAATCTTATTTATAAGCCTATGGATTCTTCCAGTCGGTATGTTTTTTGCGATTATGACGGGCGTTCTTTCGGGTTTATACCCGGCAGTTAAAGCTTCTCGAACCGATGCACTAACAGCAATTAAACGAGAATAGGAGATTGTTTAGCATGAGGAAAAAGAAAACATGGATGCTAATTCTAACGGCAGTCATTGTCTGTGGCATTAGCAGCTTTCTATACATATCAAGCCATCCTAGCCAAATGAAAACAAAAAATGCCGACGCAGGTGCCTTCAATGCTTTACAATTCAAAGTTACAAAAGAAGATCTAATTAACAGCATTGAAGTGAAAGGGAAATCTTCTTATGAGAAGGAGACACGCGTATATGCACCCTTCAGCGGTGAAATAAAAGCTTGGCACATAACAGACGGGGCACAAGTGAAAAAGGGACAGCCATTGTTTGAGCTTGATGCCACACCGCTAAGAAGTGAAATTGCTGCTCTGCAATCTAACTTGAAGAAACAAAAGCTGGAAGCCGACTTAGCTAATTTCAAAGCTGCTGGACCTGGGGGTGATAGTGTAGCTGCAGGTGCTGTTAGTGAAGATGATGCCCGCCAGCGCTTTGCCGCGTCAGAAGGACGTAAAATTCAAGAGCAGTTAAATGCGGTCAATGATCAATCCATTCAATTGCAATTGGCTAAGAAACAAGAGAAAGTGGAACAGGCTTCCTTCGTTGCGCCAGAGAATGGCATCTTCTTATTCGAAGACTCCTCCAAAATTCCTAAGTCTGTTGAGGAAAGCGTGCGTATCGGCAAAATCGTAGATTTGACGAAATTACAGTTGGTTTGCACAGTTGGTGAATTTGATGTGTTTCGTATTAAGCCAGATATGCTCGTACAAGTAAAAGTTGATGCGCTAAAACAGAAGAAGCTTCAAGGTAAGGTTGAAAAAGTATCCAAGTTTGCCAAGAGTGGCACGGACCAAGGCACAAGTTCAGCTCAATTCGAGGTAACTATTTCGTTAGAACCAAATGAGCAGTTAATAGCCGGTCTCAGCCTGTCGGGAACGATAGAAACAGATAAAAAGCCACAAACCATTGTCGTACCTACGTTAGCCGTGCTGCACGAGAAAGAAGTTTATTACGTGATGCTGCAGACTCCTCAAGGCGTAGAACGACGTGATATCGAGATTGGGTTGGAAACTCCTGAGAAAACCGAAGTACTAAAAGGGTTGAATGAAGGCGATACGGTTGTGCTGCAATAGCAACTGATTTATAATAAGATAACGTCTTAGTACCAAGTAACAAAATATGCACAATTCAAGCAGCAAAGGCAGGTAGTTATTTTTTATGAATTATGAAGATTTTAAGACGATTGTCCTCGAGCGCCGCAGTGTTCGAAACTTTACAGAGCAAGAAATTGCCACCAACGATATTCGTGAAATTATCGACTGCGCCAGATATGCACCCAGCGATACGAATTCCCAAACATGGAAGTTCATTGCGATAAGAAATACAGAGAAAATTAAACATATTGAACAATTGACCTGGGACCAACTCCATCTCCGTGCGGCAGTTGCCGAGGAAAAAGGCCTTTCGCGAGAAGCCCGCTTATTGGTGAAGTCCTTCGGTCCCTATGCTACCGCATTCTCCGATGCACCCGTACTTATCATTTGCTTAGCAACGCCTTACGAATCGAAGTTCCGTGATCGTATTTTTGATCCGATTCAGCTCGTCGAAGACACCGTTTGGGCCGAAGAAGGCATTAAGAGCTCCTGCTTAGCCTCACAGAACCTGATGCTCGCCGCGCATGCAAGAGGCTTGGCAACCTGTCCGATGACGGGTCCTGTCCTGCTCGCTCAAGATCAGATTCGAGCTTATTTGGACATTCCAGAAGAATGTCAGATTAATATGGTCATCGCTCTCGGTTATCCAAAGGATCGTCCTGGCAAACTCGCACGCAAAGAAATCGATGATATTCTACAAATTATTGACTAATAGGATTGAATAAGGAGCTGCCGCATTCGCGGACAGCTCCTTTTGTTTAGGCGCGTTTGTTTTCATATTGGGCTTGTGGTTGTTGTTTGATTTTACCCGGCCAGAAGGACATCTCTCCAAGCAGCATCGTAATCGAAGGTACGAGGAAAGGCCTAACTATAAATGTGTCTAGGATAACGCCGATTGCACAGATAACACCGAATTGGACAAGCACTTGAATGGGCAGTGAGGCTAAAACTGCGAATGTTCCAGCGAGAATTAATCCCGCAGAGGTGATGACACTGCTCGTTTGGCTGACGCCTAGGCGTATCGCATCCTTCAGCTTTAAGCGATTTCGCTCTTGCCATATGCTAGATACCATGAAGATATTGTAATCCTCTCCTAAGGCAACGAGGAAAACAAACGCATAAAGCGGAATTAATCCCTGAATGGCCGACGTATCCATGAAGTAATGCAGAATCAGCCATCCCGCTCCTAATGCGGAGAAATAAGAAAGTAATACAGTTGCAATGAGATAGACCATGGCAACGATGGATCGTAAATAAATAAGCAGCAGTATGGCAATAACAGTGATGACAATGGGGATGACAATTCGTGTATCTCGCTCTACCACCGTTTTCGTATCATATTGCGTAGCAGTTTCGCCGCCAATCCACACTTGCGGTACAGAAACACCTGCCTCCATTAGCTTCTGCTCGACCATACTGCGAATTTCCGGTATACGGTCGATGGAATCCAGAGCATACGGATCTTGTTTGAAAATGAGCTCATACGCTCTATACTTCACATCTTTACTACTTTGTGCAGGCTTAGAAATAGATTCTACATAAGGCAGCTTAGAAAGGGCCCCTTGTATATCTGCTTCCTTTCCTTCTGAATTAACAATGACTTTCAACGGAGCCAATGACCCTGGCGATACATGCTCCGAAAGTAGTGTAAACCCTTCACGAGAAGGCATCGTGGACGGGAAAGATTCCAAAATGTTATAAGTGAACTTAATCTGAGATGCGAAAGCGGCAAGCGCAATGAGTACTATTAAGCTGATAACAAGTACGCTCTTTGGTTTTTCAGTTACAATACGACCTAGAGCTACGCTTATAGTGCTGACAGCCTTTTGCTCACGTATTCGTTTACCTTTGCGAGCTTCCTTCTCTTCACGCATGTCGGGCGTCAGCGGAATAAATGGGATAAATGAGGCGCGACCAATGATCGCGAGCAGCGCTGGAACTAATGTTAAGCTAGCAATCGCCATAATCAAGATGGCAACGCTGAAAGGAATAGCAAAGCGGTGATTTGAACCATAGTTAGCAAATAACAATCCTAATAGCGAGACAATAACCGTTAAACCACTCATCCCAATAGCACCAGTGGAACCAGCAAAGGATATGCGCATTGCTTCATATTTATCGTTCTTTTCCATCAAAGCTTGACGATATCTCGCCACGAAGAACAGGCAATAATCCGTTCCAGCACCGAATAGAAGAACAGTCATGATGGATATTGACTGAGCGTCTACCGTAATCCAGCCTTGTTTGGCAAGAAAACCAAGAATGGGCGAAATGATCCCATAGGCAAACCCCACCCCAACAAGTGGGATAATAGCAAGAATGGGCGAACGATAAAGCACGAATAGAAGTATGAGAACCAAGAGTACGGTAGCAAGCAATAAGGCAAAGTCCGCTCCCTTGAATAAAGCCGTAGCATCCGTTTGAATGCCCACAGGGCCTGTAATTCGAGCATGCAGTCCTTCTTCACTAACCTTAGCTGTGAAAGGATCGCTGCCTATCTGTGCGATGGTTAACTCTTGCAGCTTTTTCAAGTCTTCTTGCAAAATCTCAGTCCCTGTCCCCTCTTCAAAAGAAATGGGAAGCACAAGCAAGGTGCCGTCTTTGGACAGATTTCCTTTTAGTGATGGTGCTGGCAGTTGGTGCAGTGGTGGGAGCCCCTTTTGCGCGGATAAAGGAGAATCCGTTAACTGCTTCGTGATCTTCTGCACACCGGCAAGATCCTGATCTGTTAAACCTGCTGCTCGATACCAAACAACTAACGCGGGGATCCCTTCAACGCTAGGGAATTGCTCTCGCATCATTTCACTTGCTTGAAGTGACCAAGAATCCTTTGGAATCTGTCTAGCTGTATTATTTTCCTGTGAATTGACGTTAGGTAAGAAGACAGATAAAATTCCAGTTAGTAAAACCCAAACCATTACTGTCATCCATTTACTGCGACGACCTGCGACAATCGCACCTAGCTTACTGAATAAATAATTCTCATGCATATCCTAACCTCTTTTCTAAAGGGATTTAATCTCTTTATTAGTTGTAAGGCACTGAAATAATTATATATACTGGTCAGTTAATTAATCAAGCAGTTTTTTAATTTTTCTTTTTTCAGGAGTGATACGTATGGACAAAAAAAACAAACCACTTGGTAGACCCCGCTCTTCACAAGGGGAACCCCCACTTACTCAGAAGATTCTAAAGACAGCTATTCCTTTATTTCTATCCAAGGGCTACGAGTCTGTTTCGATGGATGATATCGCCAAAGAATGTCAGGTTACCAAAGCATCGTTGTATTATTATTATCCCTCCAAATCAGACCTGCTGACAGCCTCCATGATTCAACTGATGGATAATGTAAAACGTGTTACTTTAATGCGTTTAAGTCAGCCGACTTCCCTTCGTGACAGGCTATTGGACATCACAGAAGCGCACCTGAAGGCAATTGATTTCGACCTACATTCTTTCATGCGTAAAATGGAGGCTACACTCTCCGATGAACAAATGAAAGCTATGCGAAAATCGGAGCAAGGCATTCTTGACGCTCTTGAGGGGGAGTTCCGCAAATCGGCCGATTCCGGTGAGATTGGACCGATCAATGCGCGTGTTATCGCTCGCGCTTATACCTCCCTACTCATGATGGGACACGCTCGTGATGGGGATGGTAATAAAATGTTCCCGCATGAAAGTGAAGCAGCTAAACAAATCATCGACATCTTATGGCATGGTTTATTCCCTCAGTGATAATTTAAAGCCTATACAATTCCCCCCCATAGGACTTGTATAGGCTTTTACTTATATGTTCTCATCATCAAATTCCATTGCTAATTTCTTGGAAAAATTTAATTTTTTTAAACATTATAACGTTATATTTACTTCGATAATTTTCTGTGCTATTGTAACATTATAACGTTATATTCTTTATTTATGTATGTGAGGAGATATCTAGGCAATCTTAAATGTAAGCGTTAATAATTTGAGTTCCAGAAAAAGGTGACAAGCATGCAAAAGAGATTCGTATTGCACAATGTAAAGCACTTGAATGGTGAAAATCTCGATATCGTCGTTGAAGACGGAATGATCGCTGATTTGACCAGATCCGGGAGTGGACAAGGGAACCAGATTTTTGATTATTCTGGTGCTTACGTCTCGAGTGGATGGATTGATCTGCACACCCATGCCTTTCCTGATTTCGATCCCTACGGCGATGAAATCGATGAAATCGGAATCAAACAAGGTGTAACCACGATTGTAGACGCTGGAAGCTGCGGTGCGGACCGAATTGCAGACTTAGCGGCAAGTAGGGAACGAGCCCAAACGAACTTGTTTGCCTTTTTGAACATTTCACGAATTGGTTTGAAAAGAGTCGATGAATTGTCCAACATGGCATGGATCGATAAGGAAAAGGCTGTACAAGCTGCAAATCAATATAAAGATTTCATAGTTGGTTTAAAGGCAAGAATAAGCAAAAGTGTTGTTCGTGACTGCGGCATTGAACCATTAATCGCTGCGCGTGCACTTTCTCATGAAACCTCTCTCCCCTTAATGGTTCACATTGGTTCTGGACCGCCGAGTATCGAAGACATCCTTTCACTTTTAGAGAAAAAAGATATCATTACCCATTATCTGAATGGGAAAGCTAATAATCTTTTTGATAAGGATGGTAAACCGTTACAGGCATTTACGGAAGCAATTCAAAGAGGCGTGCATCTAGATGTTGGTCATGGTACTGCAAGCTTTTCTTTTCAAGTTGCGGAAGCAGCGAAACAACATCATATCGGATTAGATACCATCAGTACAGACATCTACCGCGGGAACCGTTTGAACGGTCCGGTTTATAGCATGTCCCATGTACTTACGAAATTTCTTTACTTAGGCTACCCGCTTGAAGAGGTCATCGCAGCTGTCACCACACATGCCGCAAATTGGCTTGAAAAGCCAGAACTTGGTCGAATTCAAATTGGTGACGTTGCCAATCTAACTCTGTTTACGGTTGAAAATGAACCGACTACTCTTGTTGATTCTGAAGGTGACAAGCGTATAGCAGATCAAATCATACAAGCCAAAGGAGTGGTTGTGAATGGCTCTCTTATTAAATGCTAAATATGGTCTAAAGCGTGTCATCAATGCAAGTGGACGAATGAGCATTCTAGGTGTATCTGCTCCGACAGATACGGTCATGGAAGCCATGAAGCATGGCGGGCAAAATTACGTTGAGATTGCGGATCTCGTTGATAAAGCTGGCGACTATATCGCCAAAATCCTTGGTTCCGAAGCCGCGATTGTCGTCAATTCAGCCTCAAGCGGAATCGCACTCTCTGTCGCGGCTGTTGTGACTAAAGGGAATCGCCGCATGAGTGAACGTCTACATCAAGAGCCTATTGCTAAAAGCGAAATCATCATGCTCAAAGGTCACAATGTCCAATACGGAGCACCTGTTGAAACAATGATCTACTTGGGAGGCGGTAAGCTCGTTGAAGTTGGCTACGCCAATGAGGGCAAAGCTGAGCATATCGAAGATGCGATTACTGACCATACAGCTGCTATTCTTTATGTGAAATCCCATCATGCCGTCCAAAAAAATATGATTTCTGTTGAAGAAGCCTGGGAGATTGCACAGCGGGGTGGTGTTCCGCTTATCGTTGATGCAGCTGCAGAAGAAGATATTCAAAAGTACGTAAAATACTCAGATCTTGCCATCTACAGTGGTTCAAAAGCCATTGAAGGTCCAACTTCAGGGATTATTGGCGGGAAGCGTTGCTATATCGATTGGGTCAAAGTACAGCTGCATGGGATTGGAAGAAGTATGAAGGTTGGTAAAGAAACCACTTTCGGCTTACTTCAAGCCCTTGATGAGTACGGCGTCAAAGATGACAAAAGCGAGCAAGAAAAAGCAGCTTTGCAAGTATTAATGCCTCTCAGTGAAATCAAAGGATTAAAAGTAACCATTGTACAGGATGAAGCCGGTCGTGCGATTTTCCGCGCACGCATTCAAATTGATCCCGAGCTAGCAGGCACTACGGCCAAGGAAGTTGTATCAGCGCTGCAGAGCGGTGAGATTGCTATCTACACGCGCGATTATGGCGTAAGACAGGGATATTTCGATATCGATCCACGTCCGCTTCAAGGCGATGATATTGAGGTTATTGTTGCACAAATACGTAAACTTATATAGTAGGAGGCAATTAACATGTCCAACATTGCAAAACGTTTCTATAAAGGCCGCGCGGCATTGAATGTATTGGCTAATAGTGTAGAAAATGCGAAAGAGATATTTGAAGCAGCAGAAGGTTACGTACTTGTCGGCGTACTTTCCAAAGACTACCCGACGGTTGAATTAACTGTAGAAGCGATGAAAGAATACGGAAAAGCCATTGACGAAGCTGTCTCAATCGGACTTGGCGCTGGCGATAATCGTCAAGCTGCCGTTGTCGCAGCTATTGCGAAGCATTATCCTGGCAGCCACATTAACCAGGTATTCCCTGCCGTTGGTGCAACACGTGCCAATCTAGGCGATCAAGATAGCTGGATTAACAGCCTGGTGTCCCCTACCGGACGCGTTGGCTATGTCAATATCTCAACAGGTCCAGTGAGTGCTGCGCAATCCGAGCATGCGATTGTACCTGTGAAAACAGCTATCGCGCTTGTACGCGACATGGGCGGCAATGCCTTGAAATATTTCCCGATGAATGGCTTAAGCTGTGAAGACGAATTGCGCGCTGTCGCGCAAGCATGCGGAGAAGAAGGTTTTGCGTTGGAACCGACTGGCGGCATCGACATGGATAATTTCGAAACGATTCTAAGTATCGCGCTGGAAGCTAAGGTTCCACAAGTTATCCCTCACGTGTATTCATCGATCATCGACAAAGCTACTGGGAAGACGAAAACCCAAGATGTACGCAACTTACTGGAGATCATGAAGAAACTGGTTGATCAACATGGCTAAAAGAATTGCTGCTTTTGGAGAGGTCATGATGCGCTTGCAGGTGCCGGGATATGAACTCTTATCCCAAGCCAGCAGTTTGAATTACTCTTTCTCCGGTACAGGCGTGAATGTAAGCTCAGCACTGGCGCGCTTAGGGTACACGGGGTATCTGATATCTCGATTGCCGACTAATGCAGTAGGCGATGCAGCGGAATCGTATTTGCGAAAATTAGGTATCATGCAATCGTTCATTGTTCGAGGCGGTAACTACTTGGGCATGTATTTTTTAGAAAATGGATTCGGTGCGCGGCCCAGCCGCGTGACGTATTCCAACCGTCAGGAGAGCAGCTTCAACACAGCACCTGAAAGTACTTATAATTTTACTGAAATTGCTAAAAATATTGATATCGTCCATTTCTGCGGCATTACCTTGGCCATGAATGATAACGTGCGTCGGCACATGAAAGATTTGGCGAGAGCGGTCAAAGCACATGGCGGCACCGTCGTTTTCGATTGTAACTATCGCCCCGGCCATTGGGGTGAAGGCGGCTACTCGAAGGCGAAACCGCATTATGAGGAAATGCTGCAGCTGGCTGACATTGTCATGATGAACGAAAAAGATGCGATGTTTACCCTTGGCATGCCTACCGATCAGATAGAAAGTCAAGAACAACTGATGGAGCTGATTCCAGCGGTTGCGGGGCAATATCAGATTTCGGTCATCGCAGGTACACACCGTAACATCAACGGCGATAATACACATTCCTTACGGGGATTTATCTTTAAGGACCAAAGCTTCACCTTTTCTAAACGGCTCACGTTTTCTATCTATGATAGAATTGGTGCAGGAGATGCCTTCACGAGCGGTATCGTACACGGAGAAATCCAAGGATTTTCACCGGAGAAAACAGTCGGATTTGCAGCTGCCGCCGGCATGCTTGCGCATACGATTGTAGGCGATACTCCAATGTCATCAGAAAGCGATATTCTTCGTGCGATGACGGAAGCCGTAGGCGATGTAGAAAGGTAGTGATTGGATTGGTGAATTTATCCCGCAATAAAAGACCCTTATATTTACAAATCATGAATATCTTGAAGGATCGCATCTTACACGGTGTGTATCCTTTAGGAACGAATATACCGTCAGAGCCACAGCTAGAGCAGGAATTCGATGTCAGTAAGATCACTATTCGAAATGCCATCAAGGAGCTTGCACAAGAAGGATATTTGGAAAAGAGCAGCGGTAAAGGGACCAAGGTTATTCGAAATGCTTCTACATCCAAGCTTTCCAAATGGAAGCGTTTCACAGAAGTTCTAGTTGAAGAAGGCCATCAAATTCACAAGCAGTTGTTGCGAGCCGAAGTTGTAACGAATGAAGTTGGCACAGAACCTTATCAATTATTTGGGGAGCGCTGCTTATTCATCGAGCGTCTTTATCACTTGAATGACACACCCTATATTCACTACTCCCACTATCTATCCATGCAAATGTCAGATATCGAATTATCCGATTTGACTGATCAATCCTTGTATGAATTGCTTGAGGAGCACGGAATTGCCTTAGAAAAATATCGAGATGAGTTTGCTGCTGCCACTGCTCCTTCTTATGTGGAAGAAATCTTGCATGTCAAAGAAGGAACCCCTCTATTGAAAAGATTGCGTTATTCGTATGATGAACGAGGCGATCTGATCGAATACAGTAAAGGTTATTACAGCACGGTCATGCACAACTATGTAGTCAATTACGACAGTTAAGAAATATGGAGAAAACGCAGTTCCTTTTCTCGTCTACAGATTGATAACGCTTACTACACCATGGAGAAGAGGGATTATAGATGAATTTGTATCTATTAATGGTTACATTGTTAGCGATTGTGATTGTTATTTTAGGAGTAGCTTGGTGGAAATGGCATGCGTTTATTAGCTTAACCGTTGCCAGTTTATTCTTAGCGATTATGGCCGGGTTATCCATGGATAAAATCGTGGGTGCTTATGAAACAGGAGTTGGAAACGTTTTAGGCCATTTAGTTGGCATATTGGCGCTAGGTACGATTTTAGGAAAAATGATGTCAGATTCAGGCGCTGGCACACAAGTAGCCAATTTTTTCATTCGGGTTTTTGGTGAAAAAAGATTGCCTTGGGCCATGCTGCTCTCCGGTTTTATTATTGGAATCCCTGTATTTTTTGACGTCGGAATTGTCATGCTGCTGCCTTTGGTCATTTCCATTCACAAATCAACGAAACAAAATATTTTGTTAATCGGCCTCCCTGTCATTGCCGGATTATCCATTGTCCATGGTCTTGTGCCGCCGCATCCTGGTGCTATGACGGCCATCGGCATCTACAAAGCTGATATCGGAAAAGTTCTTATCTACTCTCTAATCATTGCGATCCCAGCAGCGATTATTGCAGGTCCTTTGTTTGCTAAATGGGTGCATAAACGTGTGGTTCCCGAGAATGAGCCAGAGCTGCTAAGCGCAAGCACAGAGCCTGAAAAATTGCCTGGAGCCAGTATCTCATTTTTCATTATCTTATTGCCTGTTTTACTGATGGTTTTGTCGGTTGTTGCACCCTATTTATCACTGCCAGTCGGGGTTATGAAATTCCTAGTCTTTATTGGGAATTCGGTGATTGCGCTTCTAATCTCTTGTTTTGCAGCCTTCTACTTCTTAGGCATCCGCCAAGGAATGAACAAAAATTATATCAGCAAGCTATCCCATGAATGCCTATTGCCTGTAGGTTCGATTATCTTGATTATCGGTGCTGGCGGCGGGTTTAAACAGATCCTTATCGCGAGCGGCGTCGGTACATCCATTGCTCAGATGGCCGAGAATATCTCCCTTTCTCCTATTGTTCTAGCTTTCATGGTTGCTGGATTAATCCGCGTCGCGACAGGTTCGGCAACAGTCGCATTGACGACAGCGGCTGGTATTGTTTCGCCGATTGTCGAGCATATGTCCGGCGTGAATCTGGAGCTTCTCGTTATCGCGACAGGCGCAGGATCGCTCATGCTCTCCCACGTCAATGACGCCGGCTTCTGGATGGTCAAAGAATATCTAGGGTTAACGGTCAAAGAAACGTTTAAAACGTGGACGGTACTCGAGACACTGCTTTCGTTTATTGCCTTTGGAACCGTGCTAATCGTCGATATGTTCGTATAACATTGAGCTGTTCGTTAAAAATAAATAAACCTGTACATCTTCTCTTGGGAAGTGTACAGGTTATTTTCAATCGTAAAGTGGTCAAAATGCAAAAAAGACAGTGCCGAGTGGATACGGGCACTGCCTTTTGTTGTTTGTGCTATGACACTCTATTTATAAGTGGGAACTCCCAGTTTCTTATAATTTGGTGACGTTAGCTGCTTGAGGACCACGGTTGCCTTGAGTAATATCAAAATCAACGGATTGGCCTTCTTCTAATGTTTTGAATCCTTCGCCCTGAATTGCGGAGAAGTGAACGAATACATCGTCGCCTCCATCAACAGAAATGAAACCGTAGCCTTTTTCTGCATTAAACCATTTAACTGTACCCTTCAAATGAACAACCTCCTAAAAATATCGCCATCTATGACGAATAAGGAAATTATACCATTATCAAGGGGATAAATCAACGAAAAAAACACGGTGGATAAGCTAATATTTGTTGATGTACCAACGTTTTCCACTATGCAGAGGGCTGTTTAATTATGCATAAATATTGATGAGAATTTGGTAAAAAAGGCAGTTCTGCTTCCCTTTTATGGACCAAATATCCTTCATTTGTGAGCTCATCTATTAATTCTGGCAGCTTGCTGTATTCGGCTTGCTGAAAGTTCAATAGGGGATAAATGCGCACTCCGCCACCTGGCTTACAGACACGAAGCAGTTCTCGAACAGCCGCTTGATGAAAAGCATAGTCGAATTGTTCTTCATATAGAAAGAGAAAATGACTGCATAAAACAAGGTCAAAGCTCGCTTCTTCAAAAGGAAGTGATGGAAGACAAGCAGCGTGATACCTGGAAGCAGCATCTTTACTAGAGAAATCATTTACAAACTGCTTGAGGCCTTTGACGCGACCAGCTTTATGTTTGGCAACTGAACCATAATACGTCCAATCATACACATCTACTAACTTTTCCATCTTGGCTGCAACTAGCTCGATCTCTTGCAATCCATGCTTAGCAATCGCCTCGACTGATTTCTCATACAAAGGATCAGCCGCTTCTGAGAATACACCTAGCTGGCGCGTTTCTGCCGTAAACGAAGAGGCACCGCCGGCAACGTCTAAGACTCGTTTACCTATTAAATTTTCTGTCTGCAACATAAACATTTTCTCATATTCGGCGTACGATCTTGAGGTCATCGCAACCCCAACCTGTTCATAAACACGCTTTTGTTCCATGCTCATCTCTCCTCTGCTCGACTCATTGGTCTTGCCTAACTGCCTAATAGCCCATTCCCTATGGAAAGGATTAGGAGGATTTTATCATGGGACCCTGATGGGAGGCAACAAGAAATTGACCGCTGCCTGTTTGGAAATCACCACTTTTTGTGGTACGATTGCATATATCTTTGAGCTCAATGCAGAAACGAGGAAAACAAGTGTCAAATCACCCTTTTAAGAAACACGTTATTTACAAAAAAGATAAATGGAACATGCTGAATGTCGAGGTACAAGGCAGTAAAATCGTGTTAACCGAAATCACCGATCAATGGGGCGAAGAGTGCCACACATTCATCGGACGACCTGCTATGTTACACTGGGCTAATGAGCGGTTTGCCAAAGACAAATTCGAAGGCACAGAGGAAGAATGGCAAGCCATCATGGATGCTTTCAAAGAAGTTTAATTCTTTGGTCCAAATGCCTTGACTTTCACATCCCCCCTTCTTATAATTAATTTATAAGTTCATACGTATTACTCCAAAGGGGAGTAGCTGATACAGTAAAGTCGTCAATTCGGATCCTCATCAGATCCCGGCTTTATTGGCAACGACAACGTTGTTAGCAAGACCTTTGCCATGTTTATTGGTGAAGGTCTTTTTTGATGAATTAGAGCCTTCACCGGTCATCGGTGCTAGGCTCTATTTTTTTCAAAAATCAGCTAAAGGGAGTGTTCGCTCATGGATTGGTTATCAACAGGTTTCTTCGTCTCACTGCTCAGCATTATTCTCATTGATTTGGTACTTGCGGGAGATAACGCAATCGTTATCGGTATGGCTGCTCGTAATTTGAAAAAAGAAACACAAAAACAAGTCATCCTCTTGGGTACAATAGGCGCCATCGTCATTCGTGCTCTAGCAACAGTAGCCGTAGTTACCCTTCTGAAAATTCCTGGTCTTCTACTGGCAGGCGGTATCCTTCTCCTCTGGATTTCGTACAAACTGCTTAGTGAAAAGAAGAATCACGGAGACATTAAGGCCAAAGACGGCATCTGGGCTGCCATTCGTACGATTATAGTGGCAGATGCTGTGATGGGTCTCGACAATGTCATCGCTGTAGCGGGCGCTGCTCACGGCAACTTCATACTTGTCATTATCGGGCTTCTGGTTAGTGTGCCTATCGTTGTTTGGGGCAGTACGCTATTCATCAAATGGATTGAGAAGCATCCGTCGATCCTTTATATCGGTGCAGGTGTGCTCGTATTAACAGCAGGAAAAATGATTACTGGCGAGAATTTCCTTGCCCCTTACTTCAACTCAAATCCGCTTGGCAAATGGTTGTTCATTGGTTTACTCATCGTTCTTGTCCTTGCAGCAGGCAAGTGGTCGAAAATGATTGGCTACCAGGTCGAAGTTGGGGACAGCGGTCAGCTGACACTTCCTAAGGAATTAAGTGAAGAAGCACAGATTGCTGCCGAAGATCGGTTTACTGTCAAAATGGATTCTCGCGGCAAATTCATACTCGTCAAGACTGATGACGATGATGAAAATCCGGATGAAACGATGCCGCATGCCGGCTGAAAAAGGAGTTTTCATTTGAACAGCGAAAGATACTAACATGCGATAGTTAGCAAGTGTCATACTCTATAGGGATAAGGATGATTTAACAATGACCGATTCCGGATCTATCATCACATTTGTACTCGTATCCTTCTGCCTAGCCATCATTTTGATTATGAAAAAAGACAGCCTTCCGGCACAAATGAAACGATACCTAGCCTTACTGGCGATTGTTATGGTCTCGTTATCGTTTGTACTCATCTTAATTAGCTTCTTTGGAGCCGGAAAGTAAATTTACTTCCTTCCAGCTTTTTCATATAATCATAAATGAATGGGTTAACGGTCATACTAGGTGAAAACCATGTTATGGGATTTTAGCAAGCACGTCCCATGTGGGAATATGCCGGGAGCGTGACCGTAATGCGCTGGATTTATGTGACTGCGGCTATGGGACTTCTTCTAAGCTCGATCCCAGCAGCCGAATTACATGCAAAGGATAACAGACCCCAATCTCAAAACAAGGACAGGAGGGCTCCGATGACTCAAATATTGGAACGCAAGCAAGTACCGGCCGAGCACCGATGGAATCTGGAGGATTTATTTCCCGATCAGAAAGCTTGGGAACAGGAATTTCAGAATGTGAAAACCTCGCTTGGCAAAATCAGTGCCTTCCAAGGAAAACTCAGCGATTCCGCTACGGTAAAGCAGTGTTTCCAGTTGGAAGATGAAGTCTCTGTGAAAACAGAAAGACTGTATGTGTATGCCAACATGAAACACCATGAAGATACAGCAGAACCAACCTACCAGGCCTTATCTGATAAAGCAAAAAAAATTAGTGTCGAAGTAGGCGAAGCACTCTCCTTTATTTCACCCGAAATTCTCAGTTTATCGGATGAAAAGCTTCAGCAGCTGGTGAACGATCCTTCTTTATCTTTCTATAAGGACACACTCGAGGAAATGATTCGCCAGAAGCCGCATACGCTATCCAAGGATCAGGAAGCCCTGCTTGCTCAAGCGGGCAACATGGCCGGAGCGCCTAGCACCATCTTCGGTATGCTGAACAATGCCGATTTGAAATTCCCAAAAATTAAGAACGAAAAAGGCGAGGAAGTCGAACTGACTCATGGAAGTTACATTCAATTCCTAGAGAGCCGCGACGCCGAAGTTCGAAAAAACGCCTTCCATGCTGTCTACGAAACTTATCGCAACAATAAGAATACAATTGGCGCAACGCTTAGCGCGAATATTAATAAAAATATCTTCTATGCCAAGGCACGTAAATACCCTTCCGTTCTTGAATCCACCCTGTTTGGGGACAATATTAAGAAAGAAGTGTATACGAACTTAATCTCCACGATTCACGATTCTTTGCCGCAGCTGCAGCGTTATCTAAAGCTCCGCAAGAAGCTGCTTAAAGTCGATGAACTACATATGTATGACCTTTTTGCTCCGCTTGTTGAAGAGTTTAAAATGGACATCACCTACCAGCAAGCCAAAGAAGAAATTAAGAAAAGCTTAGCCCCATTAGGCGAAAATTACTTGAAAATACTTCAAGACGGCTTCGATAACCACTGGATCGATGTGTATGAGAACAAAAATAAGCGCAACGGCGCTTATAGCTGGGGTGCCTATGGCACACATCCTTACGTGCTTCTGAATCATAAGGACAACTTAAACAGCATGTTCACATTGACACACGAAATGGGTCACGCCATTCATTCGTATTTGTCTGATGAGAACCAAGAGTACCGTTATGCGCAGTATACGATTTTCCTTGCGGAAGTCGCTTCAACGCTTAATGAGGCACTGCTCATGGATTACTTATTGAAACGTGTAACTGATCCGAAAGAAAAGCTTTACTTGCTTACTTACTACGCGGATCAGTTCAGAACAACGGTATTCCGTCAAACGATGTTTGCTGAGTTCGAAATGATTACACATGAGAGATCAGAAAATGGAGATTCTCTGACACCACAGGAATTCAGTGAAATCTACTATGGCTTGAATAAGCTTTATCATGGAAATTCCATGGTCGTGGATCAGGATATCGAGATGGAATGGGCTCGAATTCCTCACTTCTATAACAGCTTCTATGTGTACAAATATGCAACAGGCTTCTCGGCAGCTACCAGCTTCGCGAAACAAATTCTAGATGAAGGCCAGCCTGCTGTAGACCGTTACTTAGGCTTCTTAAAAAGCGGCGGCAGCGACTACTCGCTGAACATCTTGAAAAAAGCCGGTGTCGACATGTCCACACCGGAACCAATCAAGCAAGCGATGAGTGTCTTCAGCTCCCTGCTTGATCAAATGGAAGAGTTAACGAAGTAATTGTTCTGATAAAGGTTGAGGGCGTGCGCCTTCAACCTTTTCTCAAAATATAAGAATTTATAAGTTTCACATGATAAAGTCGGCTATATTTCTAGATAAACGCATCCGTCCATGAAGGACGGCGTTGCCGTTTATTTTGGGTGAAAGGATGATTGATGGATGAAGATGCAATGGATTCTCATATCTGCTTTAGTATTCGCCCTCATAACGGCTGTTTTTGCCGTCATTAATGTCGAACCGGTTCAAGTCAATTTCATGTTTGCTCAAACATCTACACCCTTGATCCTTGTCATTTTAACCTCAACCTTGTTAGGCGGTCTGATTGTTGGCCTCTTCGGGATCGTACGTCAGTACAAGCTGCAGCGCAAAGTGCGTCAGTTGGAAAAACAACTGCAGGACGCCTTGTTCCCCCCAGCTCCCCCGCAACCAGCGAATGATAAAGACCAAACCGAACCAAGTGGTTCGACGATTCATTAAACAAACAACAAGGGGATGTCTCAAAAGGGTTATAGACCTTGAGAGGTATCTACCTTGAAATGCTTGTATCCATGAAAAAGCTGCCCCTCTAATGTATTTACCATTATTGGGACAGCCCATTGTTTCGTAGTATTTTAAAATAGCCAACTAATTAATGCTAAGCACATCATGCCTCCGACTAGCGAGGATACGGCATTGACGATATCATTGGTCATCCAACTCATACCGCGAATCTGCGCGGCTTTCTGATCACAATGAAATGGTTTCTCGATGGTTTTCCCGCAAACATGACACCGATACATCACTTGAAACGTTGCCCCGAGCCAAGAGTCAGCCAAAGAACCAATCAAGCCTGATAATGCCCCCAGTATGATTAGTGCTGCAAGTGTCCCTACCTCATGTCCGAACTCGCCTATTTGACCGAACCATCCACTAACCAAACCAATGAATGCTCCTCCCAGCAATGAAGCCAGCAGTCCTAATCCAGTTACACCACCCGATGTGCCAGCCGGAACACGCTTGCCGTTAATGATTGAACGCGGTGTTGATTTACTCATTCCGCCTATTTCCGTAGCCCACGTGTCCGCATTGACAGTTGCCATAACCCCAACAAATACAATCCACCAAGCTGGATTGGGCCATACCACATTCCCTATACATAGCAATAAACCGAGACCGCCATTTGCAGCAACTTGTCCGGCATCGCGTCTTCCACCTTTGGCATAACCGCTTTCTGCTGCGGATTTTCGTTGATGCTTGAGTTTAGACAATAAGGTAGAGGATACGAAGAAGGCGATAAGTGTCCCAAACCAAGCTAAGCTTCCCAATGCAAACATCGACGTACCGAGCAGTACAGCAGCAGCAAGGCCGGATAAGGATAAGGATCGCTTCCAATAGGCCGCTCCTGCGATTATCAAGCTTCCAGCTAAACCCCAAATCCACACCACATGCAGCACTCCTATTCTTCCGTCCCCTTTATTAACCGTTCAAAAATCTCTTTTATTGTAACACAGTCGTATTCGTGGCCATACATTTACATTCCTTTCGTTAAGAACGACAAAGTCATCTAAAATTTTGGTTAACTCGACAGGATGTAGCCAATTTTTATGAAATTTATGATAAACTAAGTTCGGTGAATGTTAGGAGGCTGACATGGAGAACGATCAATTCAATACAACGTCCCAGTTAAAAAGTGACCTAGATCCTCAAGAGATGCTGCGTGTCATCTTTGACTATGCAGCCAAAATTGCGAACGAAAGAATCCTCGACAATGTACTTATGCTGATGGCCGATATGGGACGAGAAATGATTGTCTCTGATCGATGTACGGTCTGGTTGCTTGATACGAACAAAAATGAGTTATGGTCCAAAGTGGCTCACGGTCTCGACGAAATTCGCATTCCTAGTACGGCTGGACTTGTCGGCTATGCTGTAACGAATGATAAAGCTGTATTTATACATGACGCATATTCAAATGAAGAGTATAAGTCCTATCTTCTGAATGGAGCTCTCCGAACGGACCAACAAACGGGTTATCGCACGAAAGCGCTCATGGTTATTCCGTTCCGAAACAGCCAAGGTGAAATTATGGGTGCTTACCAAGCTATTAATAAGCTGACGGCAAGCGAACAATTTTCAGATAAAGACATGGAATATTTAACACTAGCTTCCTCCTACGCGGGTAAGTCATTAGAATCTGCTTTGCTTACGAATGAGATCGAGGAAACGCAAAAAGAAATTATTTTCCGAATGGGGGAAATTGGTGAGAGCAGGTCCAAGGAGACTGGAAATCATGTGAAACGTGTAGCAGAATATTCTTATCTGCTAGCTTTAGGATTAGGTATGAGCCAAGAAGAAGCTGAATTGTTGAAAATGGCTTCGCCCATGCATGATATCGGTAAGGTGGCAAT
The DNA here is from genome assembly GCF_000422905.1 of Paenibacillus alginolyticus DSM 5050 = NBRC 15375. Lineage (GTDB taxonomy): Bacteria > Bacillota > Bacilli > Paenibacillales > NBRC-103111 > Paenibacillus_E > Paenibacillus_E alginolyticus. The sequence continues at coordinate 10,594 of NZ_AUGY01000008.1, read as the reverse complement.
CCCTGATAGTATCTTAACCAAACCCGGCAAATTAACGGATGAAGAATTCAAATTAATGCAGAATCATACACGTATTGGCTATAACTTGCTCAAAAACTCCAATCGCCATATTCTGAAGACGGCTGCTGTTGTCGCTTACGAGCATCATGAGAAATGGAACGGGCGCGGATACCCACGCGGAATCAAGGGCGAGGAGATCCACATCTATGGCCGAATTACAGCAATTGCAGACGTATTCGATGCACTAGGCAGTGAGCGTGTTTACAAAAAAGCTTGGGAGCTCGATCGGATCTTGCAATTGTTTAAAGAGGAGCAAGGCGAGCATTTTGACCCCAAAGTGGTTGATGCATTTTTCCAACAATTGCCTTCCATACTTCAAGTTCGTGATCAATATTCGGATGCTGCTTTAGAGGATCCAACTGAAGTTTGATCAAGGAATGAGAAAGGGCAGTTCTCTCAGGTCATTAATGACCTTAAGAGACTGCCCTTTGATTTGTTACATCTTAATCGTCACAGCTCCGAATACTTCTTCTCCCCACAACAGCTCCAAACGATCACCCTGATGCACAGGACCTACCCCTTCCGGAGTACCCGTAAAGATGATATCGCCAGCACCTAAACCATAATGCTTGGCAATGTAATCAATGATGGTTTGTAAATCGAAGATCATATTGCTGATGTTGCCGTTCTGAACAACCTGTCCATTCTGGCGAAGCTGGAAGTTCGATTCTGCCAGCTTTGAAGCTCCTGGGAATGGTCGGAATGTACTGATTGGCGCTGACTTCAGAAAGCCTTTGGCAGGCAGCCATGGTTGACCCTTCTTCTTAATGACGTTCTGAACATCTCGAAGCGTGAAGTCAATGCCGAGTGCATACTTGTCGACAATATCATCCACTTGGATGCCTTCTGTATAAGGTTTAGCGATATGTAAAACAAGCTCGGTTTCGTAGTGAATCTCACCTTGATTACCTGGAAGCGTCAACTCTTCCCCATTCATTGAGGCAAGTGCATGTGTCGGCTTGGTAAAAATCATCGGTTGATCCGGAACATCATTCCCCAATTCTGCGGCATGTGCCCGGTAGTTGCGACCTACGCAGTAGATATTGCGAACAGCTTCTGTCATGTTGATTGCTCCTCATCTTATTTCTTGCTAACATTTCCTTGCGCATCAACTTGAGCGCCTATCGAGATTTTACTCAAACGCTGAAAGAGCTTTGCACCATCTTCCGTACTCATCGGAGTCGGCAGTGCTGCTTTAGTCAAAATTGGCACAAGGTGGATATCGCATTGTTTATCTTTGGAACATGCAGCTTCTAAAATAACGGTCTCCCAAGTCTTCGGGGTATCATTGGTTGTAAAAATGAAATTGCCTAAACTATAAGCAATCCATTTGCCTTTGTATTGCTCAAAGCCTTGTAAGACATGCGGATGACCGCCTACGATTAGATCAGCGCCAGCATCGATGTAGCGATGAGCCAGGTCTTTCTGATTATTATCCGGATTATCGCTTCTTTCCACTCCCCAGTGAGTTACAACAACAACCAGGTCAGCGCTTTCTTTTGCTTTCTGAATGGCTTCCACTGGCAACTTGTAACTATAGGTTTCAGCTACGCCGGCATGGCCAGGACCTGCCTTCCATGAGGCTTCTGGAACGACTCGACTGAAGCCGAAGAAGGCAATTTTCACGCCATCTTTTTCCACGATGACCGGTCGATAGGCTTCTTCCAAATCCTTGCCCGCTCCAACTCGCTTAACTCCCTCTTGATCAAGGGCATCCATCGTGTCCAGCAAACCTTCCGTCCCATAATCCATCACATGGTTATTCGCTAGATTAACGATATCAATTCCGGAAGCTTTCAAAGCAGGCAACGCCATCGGTGAAGAACGATAGACATAATCCTTTTTTTGAACTGTACCTCTAGTCGTTATGGGTGTTTCCAAATTAGCAATCGTATAATCGGGCTTGCTCAGAAAGTCTTTTACATTCGTATAAGGATAATCATAGCCTTTTTGTTTTAAAATATCTTCCACTTTGGAGGCCATCAACACATCACCCACAAAAGTTAACTTCACTTGCCCGCCACTGCTCGTGGGCTCACTCGATGCGGTAGGTGCAGGAGTCGGGATAACCGCTTTTGCCGTAGACTCTGGGCTAGGCTTTGCGCTAGGCTGCGCACTAGCTGATCTAGCTGTATTCGTTGGTTTGGTTGGAACAGGCGAAACACTAGCCACTGGTGATGATGCTGAATCTTGCTCTTCTGCTGATTTACTGTTCGATGTCCAATAGGAAGCGCCTATGCCAATAGCAAAACAAGCTGCTGCGGCGAGTGTTAGTCCCCCAATTACTTTGAGCGGGGTCTTCTTGTTCGTAGAGCGTTCTTTTTTCGGTTTACGGTGACGATCTTGTCTGGATTCCAATCAAAACATTCCCCTTTCCCCCTACAAATTATAGCAGAAGAATCCCTGGTTGGGTAATAGTAAGAGACTCACATTTTCACATTCATATGCCTTGTGGTATAACTGAAGCATGGCTATGGTCATTCGAGTTCATCAGAGAAAGGGAACGAAAACGTTGGAGAAAATCGCAATCATTTCGGATATTCATGGAAATTTACCTGCACTGGAAGCTGTGCTTTTAGATATTAAACGCCGAAGAATAAAACGTATTATATGTTTGGGCGACCTTGTGGGTAAAGGGCCCGATTCCGTTGCTGTCGTTGATCGTGTTAAGGAGGTATGTGAATCCGTTGTTCAAGGAAACTGGGATTTAGGGATTACCCTCCCGCAAGAACAGCCTGCCGGATTGTGGCATCAGCAGCAGCTTGGTGAGGATAGGCTTGCTTACTTGAAACAGCTGCCTTTCTCTGTTGATTTGAATGTAAGCGGCAAATTGTTCCGATTGTTCCACGCTTCTGCGCAGAGTGTCTATCATAGAGTGAAACGCAAGGCCTCCAAGCAAGAACGCCTCGCCATGTTTCAAAATACGGAGATGACAGGTCAATCTGAAGATGGCAAGCAGCCTGATATTGTCGGCTATGGTGACATTCATATTCCCTATCTTATAACCATCAAAAATCCATCGGAGAAACGCTCTGTGAAGCAAGCCAGCAGCGGTTTGATGCTCTTTAATGTTGGAAGTGTAGGAACACCGTATGACGGCATTCCGCAAGCCTGCTACTGTGTTTTGGAGGGGGAAGCTGAAGTCCAAGTGGAAGCAGGGTTTGCGATTCAATTCGTACGTGTTCCTTATGATATTGAACGTGCTGTTCGCTTGGCTTACTCTGCACAAATGCCGGAAAGTCATAGGTATGAGCTAGAGATTACTACAGGTCTGGTTCATAAATGAGGATTAGGCAAAAGAACAGGCAAAATTAATCATGGGAATTTCTTCCACTATATGATAATATAGGCGTATCATTGAAAGTGAGGATGCCATCCATGAGCCTGAACTGGCGTAAAATTGTTTTGATCGTCGTGTGCGCAGAGTTATTATTTATTTATTGGAACGGCATCAGTGCTATTTCTTTCAAGAAGCAAGAAGTCTCTCACCCTAGTACCACATCCCAACCAGTGCCCCCGTTAACGCAAATAAAACCAATTACTCCTGGCAAATTAAGCGAGTCTGACTTCCATATATCCGACCAAAAAGCATCTTAAAGCAATGAAAAGTGGCTGTCATGAATTTTCCTATCAAAAACGCCTCCATCCCCACTTGAGTAGTGGTTTTGGAGGCGTTTTTGCATGTTATTTGGGACTCGTTCATTCACTTCGGCTACCTTATTGAGTAGAGACGAAGATGAGAAAAATCGTTTTGAGACAGCCCCTATTACTTATAAAGTGGAAGTTCTAGAAGCGATATGTCTTGCGTCCGCAATTGATGTTGTAAAAAGAGTACTACTTCACTCGTGCTAAAGCCAAGCCATCATAAGCTGGCAGGATGGTGCTTTCCAAACGCGGATCGGTGGCGACCAGCTGGTTGAAGGTACGCATCGCTTGGACCGCGGCTTTGGTTTGGTTCGCGTCAACGACTTTTCCTCGCATCAGCGTGTTATCTCCTGCAATAATAGCGCCAGGGTTCGCCAGTTTAATGGCGAGCTCCAAATAAATCGGATAATTCACCTTATCCGCATCGATAAAAAAGAAATCAAATCGTTCTCCCTGCTCAAGAAGCTCATTCAGGTGAATGAGGGCTTCGCCAATCCGGTACTCAACAAGCTCGCCAAGACCCGCTTCGGTCAGATTTTGCTTGGCTACATCCGCAAATTCTTGTTTTAACTCAAGCGAAATAAGTTTGCCGCCCTCTTTCAAGCCTCTCGCCAAACAAATACCGCTATAACCGCCTAAAGCACCAATTTCCAACACCTTCGTTGCGCCAATCATCGTGACCAGCATAGTAAGCAATCTGCCGTATCCAGGTGCAATCGATATTTCGGGCATATTCTGGGTGCGTATGACTTCCTTCACTCGCTCTAGAACTGTATCTTCTGCGTATAAACCCTCCATATAGCTCTCGGCTGTTATGGTTTCCATGTTTTTTCCTCCTTAGAAAAGCATCAAAGCATTCACTTTGCGTGTTTCGTTTGTAAGTGTAACCTATTTGTCCTATACTTGTTAATTGTATGAGTTTTATGAGCGATGCACAACCCGGATGGAAGGAATTAAAACATGCCACAACAAATTGAATTAATCGCAACTTGCCCAATGGGACTTGAGGCTATCGTTGCTCGCGAAATCCGTGATCTTGGCTACAACGAGGTCACCGTCGAGAACGGACGTGTCCGTTTTCTTGGCGACGAGCTGGCCATCTGCCGCGCCAATCTTTGGCTCAGAACCGCCGATCGCATCTTGGTACTCATGGGCCAATTTAAGGCTCTTACTTTCGATGAGCTTTTCGAAGGCACCAAGGCGCTTGCTTGGCCGGACTGGATTCCGAACGATGCCGAATTCCCTGTTGAAGGGCGTTCCCATAAGTCACAACTATCTAGCGTGCCCGCTTGCCAAGGAATCGTGAAGAAAGCCGTTGTCGAAAAGCTGAAGCTGCGTTACGGAACAGAGTGGTTCCCTGAGAACGGGGCACGCTACGTCATCGAAGTCGCACTCCTGAACGATATTGCAACGCTGACGATCGACACGACCGGCGCCAGCCTGCACAAGCGCGGCTACCGTAAGCTCGTGACCGAAGCGCCGCTGAAGGAAACCATGGCGGCTGCGATGATCCTCCTCAGCCGTTGGAAGGTTGACAGACCGCTCTACGACCCGTTCTGCGGGTCTGGGACGATCCCGATCGAGGCTGCTATGATCGGATGGAACATCGCGCCAGGACTGCGGCGCAGCTTCCCTAGCGAGGCGTGGGGCAATATCCCGCGCAAGCTGTGGGACAAGGCTCGCGACGAAGCCTTCGACGCTGTTAAAGATGATGTTCCGCTGAACATCATCGGCAGTGACATCGATCCCTCTGCCATCGAAGTGGCAGAGGCTGCAGCGAAGGCCGCCGGCTTGACGAAGCAGTTCAAGCTGCTCGTGGAACCAGTAGCCAAAGCCCGCCCGCGCGGCGACTACGGCTGCTTAATCACCAATCCACCCTATGGAGAGCGGCTTGGTGAAGCGCAAGATGTCGAGGTGGCGCTGCGCCAGCTCGGTGCTCTCACTGCTCCCATGCCTTCCTGGAGCATGTTCATCCTAAGCCCGAGCACACAGCTCGAGCACTATATGAACCGCCGCGCGGATAAGAAGCGCAAACTATTTAATGGACGGATCGAATGTAACCTGTTCCAGTATCTTGGACCATTGCCACCGCGCAGACACACAGACAAATAATAAATAAAAATCCCTCAACGGCTCATCCGACCGAACTGCATGCATGCAGCGGTCAGACCAAGCTAGTGAGGGATTTTATTTGATAAACAAAAACCAAATCAATAACGCCCATAAAGGAATGGACACAATAATGCTCCACAGGCAGCCTTTGGCAAACCTCAGCTTCGGCTCCTGTTCTGTTCTTTCTTGGTGATCATTTCGCATATTCCACCAACTCCAAGGGCAGCCCATCCGGATCTGCAAAAAAAGTATATTGGTCACCGGTAATGGGATCAATCCGCACCGGTTCTACCGCAATGCCCTTGCTTTCTAGTTCTTTAACGCTTTGGTCCATATTATGTACGACAAAAGCCAAATGCCTAAGGCCCCTTGCCTCAGGCTGGTTAATCCGCAGCGGAGGGTTCGGAAATGAAAACAACTCGATCTGCTGTTCGGTCTTCCCGATGCGCAAATCCAATTTATAGGAGTCACGTTCTACACGATACGTTTCGTGTATGACCGTTAATCCAAGTAAATCGACATAGAAGTGTTTCGATCGCTCATAATTTGAGCTAATGATTGCCACATGATGAATTTGTGCTAACTCCACTCCATTCCCCCCTGTCCCCGTTTAGTGAAAAACCGCATTCCGGGAACTCCCCATCCTGCGGTCCGTTTCATTCATTTTATCCGTCTGTTCTCATCGTTTCAACAATTTTCTTCAAAACTTCCTCAGCGTGCACATAGTCAACTTGGCAAGTACCAGCTGCATGATGACCGCCTCCGCCATTTTGGAGCATCAAGTTACCAATATTCGTTTTCGACGTACGATTCACAATGCTGTGACCACAAGCAAAGACGCAGTTTTGTTTATTTCGGCCATCTACGACCCAAATTGAGATATTTTGCTCCGGATACAGCGCATACACCATGAACCGGTTCCCTGGATAGATGGTTTCCACATCACGAAGGTCTGTAATAATAACATTGCCTTCCGTCCGTGTATAGGTTTGAAGCATATCACGATATAAGGCATCTAATTCAAAATAACGCGCCACACGCTCTTTCACATCCGGCAATTCCATGATCTCACGAACGGACATCGTTGCACAGTGCTCCACAAGCTCTTCCATCAATTGATAATTGCTGATCCGATAATCGCGATAGCGCCCTAAGCCCGTTCTAGCATCCATGATAAAAGATAATAGGTCCCATCCGCTCGGATTCAAAATATCTTCTTTACTAAATTGTGCCGAATCCGCTTTATCCACCCCGCACATAATATCATCGATATCGCCGAAGGTCTCCCTTCCTCCATAGTAATCATAAACAACACGTGCCGCACTTGGCGCGATTCGGGTCTCCCCTTTGAATTCAACCTTCTCACCCATCCGCTCAAGTTCACTGGAATGATGATCGAACCACAAGCCACAGCCCGCTACATAAGGGACATTGGCCAAAATATCGTTTTCCGAGACCTCAATCAAACCGTCCTGCATATCTTTGGGATGGACGAATTTCATTTCATCCACCATATTTAACTTTTTGAAAAGCATCGCGCATACTAAACCGTCAAAATCCGAACGTGTGATTAATCTCATGCTATGTATCCCCCTAATAACAGTTCCTAAGCACTACTTAAATCTATGAATTTCATTATATCAGCACTTGTCAATTTGTGACAATGATTTTGTCTTTACATTTTCCTTACAGCTAGAAACAAAAAAAACAGTACGCCTAGATAGGCTGTACTGTTCTTAATTTGGATGATAAACATTGATAAAGCCTTGTCAAAAATGCTTCAATTTGCGGCATCGGCGGCATTTTTACAGAAAGTTTAACTTCGCCCTTCCAGTAGAAAATCAAGATGCTATTGTTTCTCCCGTGAAACATTTCAACATCCCAACAAGCTTCATTTAACGCGTATTCTTCCCGATTAATCATGAGCTTTGGTCCATCCGAGGAAGGCACCAAACGGGCAACATGATTACCACACAGCGAAGTTACTTTTTGTTCATCTTGTAGTATTCCTTCAGTTTGCATGCTACTGGATCCTCCTTTTTATTTTTACATAAATTTGTTATGACAGAGAGAAAAACCCCACCATAGTGAACCGATCGGAGGGGTTCTGATGTTGATACCCAATCGTTCGGCGGCTGGCTGGCTGCGAGTCCGGTTTGCAGGACAAGGAAGCCCCTTTAGCTTTGCGTCACTGGCTTTCGCCAGCTTTGCCTTTGTCGAGATGTCTTACTACATGTCAGATGAGCTAAAGCAATAAATACGTACTCTCTCAAGGATACGGGAACTCGTTTTGAAATCGAATAGTTCCAAAGAACTAATTTTGCAATATTTTTCAAAAATTTTCTTTTTTCGACGTATTTTTCACCGATATTTGACGGATATTGCCTTTCCAGTAGAAAATGGATCCGGCAATCGTAAGAACGGCCATAAGAACATACAATGTATTTCCACCAAAAGAAACGAGCAAGAACCCACCTACCCAAGGTCCAATAAAGTGGCCTATGTTTGTTAATGTTTGAGCGCCAAAATACGTGCCCCGCATATGCTCGGGAGCTAATTTGTCAATCAACATATTAGCAGCGGGGTAATTGAGAATCTCGCCAAGGGTGAAAATACCCATCGAAATAATAAGCCATACCAACGAGTGGGAAAAGGCAAAGCCAACATCCCCTAACGCAAACATTAGGTTGCCAACAATAATGGCAGTAAGTGGCGTATACTTTTCGGCCCAACGAGTAAGTGGAATCTGCATGGCAATAACCACTATGGCATTCACACTCATTAAGATCGCAAACATTTTCACACCATCTACAAAGTTGCGCTCCAAATATTGCGAAAGTGTCACCATCACCTGTGAGTAACCGATAGCTCCAATAATACCGCCAAGGATATACAAGCGAAAAGTCATATCACTTCGAATCACTCGCAAAGCAGAACCAAAGGTAACCGAAGATTTCTTCTCACCCTCGATTTTCTTGATGCCAAAAGCGATGAGCAGTGCGTAAAGTGTGACCGCATAAATAAAATAAATGGTTCCAGTAATGAGAAAAGGCAGCGCACCATTCATCGTAGCGAAAAAAGCACCCAAAAGTGGTCCCACAGCAACACCAACATTGATAGCCATATACCGCATCGAAAATACTTTAAGTCTTTTCGCAGGTTCTGTAAGGTCTGCCATCAACGCCTGTGAAACCGGCTCATAAAAGGAGCGGCACAAGCCGTTCAGCATATTGAGCAGCATAAACAGGATGGGTAATTTAACCACGCCAAAGCCTAAGAACACGAACGCCCAGCCAAAAAGAGCAGCCAGCATGATAATGCGCCTTCCGAATCGGTCCGACAAGGTGCCCCCGATAAAACCGCCTACGGTCCCAGCCAAGGAACCCATACCGATGACAATTCCGATCATCACCGCACTCATCGACGTATGCCTAGATAAATAAATCGCGAGAAAAGGCAAGCTCATGGAGGATGCAGCCCTAGCCATTACGGTTCCAAGAATTAACGTATGTACAATGGGATGATAAGAACTTAGAAAACCACGTAACCGATTCATTTGAAAGGACTCCTATCGCAGCTTAATTTACCGTAGGTCAAAGAAATCGACACCGAATTCCAATTATACACGAAAAATGACGATATGTGTCTCCAATTTATTCTAATTTTCGAAACTGTGGAGATTGGGCGTTCGGGTTCGTGGCTGGATTGGTTGGGGGTGGGGGTGGGGGTGGGGGTGCTTCGCGACAAGCATTGATGCAAAAAGTACATCAAAATTTGTTAAAAGTGACACTTTGGACGAGTAATCATGCATTTTGTACATCAAATTCAGACTGAATCTGGCTTTTGAGCCTGAATCGGTCTGAATTTGATGTAGTTTTTGCAGCTTCTGCCTAGCGAAGGGGTAGTTTGAGCAGAAATTACCTGCACTTTTTGCATCAAGTTACAGACTGCGGGAGGCGAGAATGTCCTATTGGGTAAGATGGTGGGGTCCGGCGTAAGAGATATCACCATTTGTGGGAACAAGCTGGGATCAACTACTGAAAGGTGGCAAGCCTCGGCCTCCTTCTGCCGCCAAAAGAAGCAATATGATCCGCAAGGCGATCAGCTTGTTCTGAAGCTCGTGGGGAACGAGGAGCCTCTATTTCGGTTAATATATCGATATTGAGCCAATATGCGGAACGTGGGGACGCTATTTTGGTGTTTTTGAGGTTTTTATGCCTCTGTGAAGTGAATTAGCGGATCCTCGTTCCGCGTAACCATGAAATACGCGTTTTCGAGCAAAATAGTCGAGTAGGCGGGGCCTTTCCATCTCGGATTGTGCCCCTTACCCCTCACAGATCCGTACGTGCCCAATTAAGGCATACGGCTCTTCATGCTACCTTACAGAGTTGCTTTCTTTGCAAATAGATTCACGGTTATTTTGGGCTTCGGAAATGGGTTACGGTCGACGAACTTAGCGAATTTTTCCTCCGTGAAGCTTATCTTTTGGCTTCTTCGGTTTCTCCACTTTAACACCAGTCGTTTAATTGCGTCTAAGTAGGATCTTACACCGTCGAAGTTGTCCGACACTCCATAGTAATTGTAGTGTCCCACTAACTTGCTTCGTATGGTTTTCATCAGTTCAACTTCTGACGTATGTCGGTTACTCCGAATCCATGTCTTGAATTCCTTCACCTTCGCCCTAAATTTCTTTCCACTCGTTTTCCTCATGAGTCTTGAACGTCCACTCTTGCCTTTGCCCCAGTAATGAGTAAACCCTAGGAAGTCGAAAGGTTTC
>NZ_KE383949.1:190673-191128 GCF_000422905.1 Paenibacillus alginolyticus DSM 5050 = NBRC 15375 | reverse complement strand
AAGCCAGTACCATGCAGCTTGGGAAGCTAAAAAATTAGAAGCCGTAGAAATTGCGCTTTAGTGTGCTAGAGAAATGAGAAGCTGCGAGAGCGAGAGCATTTAGCAGCTAGACTCCATAATTAAGGGGCCGAACCGATTATGGCTCCTCGAGCGAGATAACCTGCATTTTGTGCAGCAAAAATCCGCATTTTGAGCGAAAACGGGCAGTCATCGCAGAATTTGATGCACTATATGCATCATCTCTCGCGAAAGCGCTGATTTAGACGGATTTAGCTGCACTTATTACATTCGGGCCTCCGAGACAGCCTTTTCTGCCCTCTCAGGCCCGCAAACCCGCTAACTCGTCTGCTCCTAGCAGCTGAGAAGTCCTTTTCAGACGTCTAAGGCCACTCTCGCTCCATTCGGGCCTCCGAGACAGCCTTTTCTGCCCTCTCAGGCCCGCAAACCCGCTAACT
>NZ_KE383949.1:190340-190553 GCF_000422905.1 Paenibacillus alginolyticus DSM 5050 = NBRC 15375 | reverse complement strand
TTCGGGCCTCCGAGACAGCCTTTTCTGCCCTCTCAGGCCCGCAAACCCGCTAACTTGCCTGCTCCCAGCAGCTGAGAAGTCTTTTTCAGACGCCTCGCTCCTCTTTCGCTCCTTCTGGGCCTCCAAGACGGCTTTTTTTGCCTTCTCAGGCCGCAAACCCGCTAAATTACCTACTCTCGACAGTTGAGAAGTCTTTTTCAGACGTCTCGCTCC
>NZ_KE383949.1:0-189770 GCF_000422905.1 Paenibacillus alginolyticus DSM 5050 = NBRC 15375 | reverse complement strand
CTCCATTCGGGCCTCCAAGACGGCTTTTTCTGCCTTCTCAGGCCCGCAAACCCACTAACTTGCCTGCTCCCAGCAGCTGAGAAGTCTTTTTCAGAATTCCCGCTCCACTTTCATCCTTGTTTTTCTGTACCTGTCATCCTTCTCCTCTGAGTCCAGGTACGATCATGGAACAACAGGGAAGTTATCGAGAAACTAAATTGATAATAGAAGCAGCTCACCTTTCACTTCAACGGACGGATAGTCCTAGGCAGCAAAAAGAAAAAAACCGATCCATAGGGATCGGCATTTGTATTCTTATCTTCTTTTTTAACTAATATAAAGGTTGGTACACAGGTGGTTGAGGCTGAGGGCATTGCGGGAACGGGAGAATATCTCGAATTTGATTGAAGGCATAATGTTTGGTAGCAAATTGGGTGTGGTATAAGTATTCTATCAAATAAATAGATCCACCTTGAATATTACACAGAATACCTGAAACACCAGTCCCGTCCATTAGGGATACACCTACTGGACTTCCGATCCAGGCATAAGCTTTATGCTGGAATGATATAGGTCATCACCTCCTGAATCACCTTATGCGGCGATGCGCCCAAGGGTTCAGTTTACTTTGCGCTTCTCCACCCGCACACGGCCCGAGAAAAACGTAGCGCCGCCGCCCATATCGGCTACTCGGTCTGGTGTCAGCGCGTTAACCAACGCTTTGTTACCCCTCAAATCCGCCCAAAGCCCTTGGCTCACAACTACGCCTGGCAGCACATCCGAGCCAGCCGCTACGACTAATTCGCACTCTCCGCGATCATTCCATACTCGGGCAACATCACCGCTGACCAATCCTAATGCGGAAGCATCCGCCTCATTCATATGAAGCTTCGGCGTTTTCTCCATGCGGATATGCTTCTCATTATGCGCAAACGTCGAATTCAGGAAGTTATGATTCGGTGCCGGTATGAATAAGAATGGCAGGTCACCTTCGCCCACGAGCGGCGAATATGTTGGAAGAGGCGGGAAACCTTTACTCTCCATTATATGAGAATACAGCTCGATCTTCCCGCTTGGTGTCGTCAATTTCCCAGGGAATAAGGGCTTAACGTTCGCCTTAATAAACTGTTTTTCCAGCAGTGTTTCATACGAAATGTTATTCAGAGCTGGGTTTCCGGGATGATCCAAAGCCTGGCGAATCAAAGCTTCATCGGTATCCCGCAAAGCTTCATCCTCATAGCCCATCCCCTCCGCCAACAATCGAAACACGTCCACATTCGCTTTGCTTTCCCCATAAGGAGCCACAACGGGAAGCTGTAGGTGCACATATTGATGCCAATAAGAGCGGTAAAAGTCCATATTTTCAAAGGAGGACGTCGCTGGAAGCACGATATCCGCGTAATTCGCTGTTTCGGTCAGAAATAGGTCATGAACAACGGTAAACAAATCCTCTCGCTGAAGTCCTTCCCTCACCTTATTCGCATGAGGAGCAACTAAAGCAGGGTTGGAATTGTATACATACAGTGAATGAATAGGCGGATCAAGCTCCAGCAAGGCGCTCCCGAGTAAGTTCATATTGATTTGACGAGCTTCCTTTTCACGCAAATCAGGTCGCTGTAAGGCTGGAATATTATGCTCCAAGTAGCCGCCATTTCCTTTAATCGCGCCGCCGCCCCTATGCAGCCATTGTCCCGTTAATGCAGGCAGGCAAGCTATAGTCCGCACACACATACCACCGTTATCATGGTGCTGAATGCCATTCCCAATTCGAATAAAAGATGGCGAAGTCTGACCGTATGCGCGAGCTAAGCGGTAGATATCGTGGGCAGGTACACCCGTTATTGTAGATACCACAGAAGGATCATATTGACGCACATGTTCCCTTAGCTCCTCATGCCCAGCCGTATATTGCTGCATAAACGCTTCATCTACCAAATTCTCATCGAACAAAATATGCATGATTCCGAGAGCAAGGGCAGCATCGGTTCCTGGCAAAATCGGAATAAACCAGTCCGCCCAGCGGCCTGTTTGGTTTTTGTGGGCGTCAATCACGATAATTTGCGCGCCATTCTTACGGGCTTTTTCAGCCAACATAACCTGATGCATATTCGTGCTGACCGCATTAATGCCCCACATGATGATGAGCTTAGCATGAACCGTATCCTCTGGATCGGTCCCGAAGCTGCCCCCCATCGTATACTTGTAGCCTTCTGTACCTGCTGATTCGCAGATGGAATAAAGCAGTCGGCTTGCTCCCATCCGATTGAAAAAGCGACGATCCATCCCCTCCGTCCCAATCCGCCCCATGTTGCCATAGAAGCTGTAAGGCAGAATAGACTCGGCTCCTTCATCAGCAATTAGCTGCTTCCAGCGACTTGTTATGGTTTCGATCGCTTCTTCCCAGGTGATTCTTTCAAACTGACTGCCTTCACCCTTAGGGCCCACGCGCTTCATGGGATACTGCAGCCTTTTATCATCATATATACGCGCCGTCATGTTCCGAACTTTATTGCAAATAGCCCCTTGTGTTACTGGGTGATTCGGGTCCCCCTCTATTTTAACGATCTTCCCAGCTTCTTTATGAAGCAGCAGGCCGCATTGATCTGGACAATCCAGTGAGCATACGGCTGGGAAAATACCATTTTGTTCATCACGCATCTTTGTAAGCATTTAGGCACTCCTTTCAACACTTCCATTCTTTTTACTATATACCGAAATGAAGCGAAGCGAAAGCCTCTTTGCTTTTAGTACAACTGCTCCACAGCCCATTCTCCTTCCAACGGATCGCAGCTCACAAGGGGCAGCTTTAATGCATTAATGGCATGTTGCAAATATTCACCTTCGAAACAGATTTCTTGGAATAATGGATGTGATAGCTGCTGAAGAGTGTTCATATCTTTCGAATAAAAAACAGCGTCCCATCTTACTTTGGCGATTATGCTTGCTGTAATTTCTGGAGGAATGCCTTTGGCCCGGGAAATAAGCTCAGCAGCTGCAAGAGGATTATTGCGGATAAACGTGTGAACCCGAACATGTGCTTTCAAATAAGCAACTGCGTCTCCTTTATGATGTCGCGCCCAATTCTCATCAGCAACAATTCCCGTTAAATAATTCTCCCCCATTCCCTCTGGAAAAAGCACCTGACCTACGCCATGGTATTGAGTCAAGCTAATATACGGCTCCCACATGACACTTCCGGCAAGCTTCCGCTTCACGATCCCCGCCATGCATTCATCCATTTCTTTATGTTCAAAATCATGCTCATGACCTCCAAGCGATTGAAGCAGCTTCGATAAACGATAACCTGCACTCGATTGCGCTGCCGATGAAAGCGGCCACTGGCAGATCTCCGAAATTTCGTTGATCTTCAGCCCTTTGCGCATTACGAGTGAAATCCCTTGCCCACCGGAGGTTTTGCCGTCAAAGGCCAGGAGAACAGGGCGAAATGCAGGCAGCGTCTGACGAAGTGATTGGCTAAGCACAATCGGATAATCTCCCAAGGAAGCAATCTGGATGCTGCCCCCGATCAGGCCCTGCAGAAGCAACGTCCCATTAGCTGCATCCAACCATTTTACATGCACAGAACGGCTAGGATTCGCTATGTTGAGTTCTTCCTCCAACCAGCCAAGCTCTTTCATGATGAGCGCTGTCCACATATGGGCGGTTCCACTTTGATAACCAACCGTTATCGTCGACTGCTCCTGAGGAGTTATGGTTTTTGTTGCACCTGAGGCAAATGATGGATTCTGTAAGCTAAAAGAATGATGACGAACCCACTGCTCTAGTTCATTCTTATCAATTAAGATCTCTTTCCCTATTTTCACAAAAGGAAGCTGCTTTAATTTGCGCCACCTGTCAAAGGTCGATCGGCTTACACCAAGCAAATCGATCGCATCATGCAAAGAAATGAGGTTGAATCGCTGTGAGGTCATGGACATCGCGCCTCCTGCCGGGGTTAAGATGGTCATTCATCGTCATTCATGTTCATGTGTTTCCAATTCATTGACAGTTCACTGGGCTGAGATTATATTTCATTATAGAAATATATTCATAGTAAGTCTATAGGAATTATACAATTTACGACCGGACCTCTGGAGATAACTTGGTTAGAAATCAACGAATGCAAATTATCGTTAGGGGGATTTGATCATGATTCATTTTGCTAAAAAAGGCTCCACGACAGCCATCGCATTCCTTCTTGCTTCCTCTCTCCTATTGACAGCCTGCGGCAAAACGGAGACGACGGCATCTGCGAGCGGCGGCGCACCCGAAGTAACTGAGCTTCGTTATCAAGGAGGTGTCGGCTCTGTTACTTTTCCAGAATTAGCTGATGATCTGGGGTACTTAGCTCCTTTTAAGCTGAAATTTATCGGCAATACAATTAGCGGTCCGCAGGATATTCAAGCCGTCGTTACAGGGGATACCGACTTTGGCGGAGCTTTTAATGGGGCTATCGTGAAATTGATATCTGCCAAAGCTCCGATTAAGCCGGTTATTGCTTATTATGGCGTCGATGAGAATACGTGGACGGGATATTACGTTTTGGATGGCAGCCCTATCAAATCTGCTAAAGACTTAATTGGCAAAAAAATTGCAGTGAATACACTAGGCGCTCACCATGAATTCGTCATTAAGGAATACTTGCATAGAGCCGGCTTAACGACGGAGGAGATTAAGCAAGTAACGCTAGTTGTCGTACCGCCGGTCACAACGGAACAAACGCTGCGCGCAGAACAAATCGATGTGGCCACACTAGGCGGTGTGCTGCGTGACAAGGCGCTGGAGCGCGGCGGCATTCACCCTCTATTTAAGGATATCGATCTGTTTGGCACCTTTAGTGCCGGCAGTTATGTGTTGACTGATAAATTCATCAAGGCGAATCCGAATGCCTCGCGTAAATTTGTTGAAGCAACCGCCAAAGCGATTGAATGGGCACGCACAACACCACGGGATGAAGTTGTTGCTCGATATGAGAAAATCATTAACTCACGAGGCAGGAAAGAAGATGCTTCTACCGTGAAGTTTTGGAAAAGTACTGGTGTTGCAGGTAAGGGCGGCTTGATATCTGATAAGGAATTCGATACTTGGATCCATTGGTTGGAGGACGAAGGCGTCCTTAAAGCAGGGCAATTGAAGATCAACGGTCTGTACACGAATGAATTCAATCCTTTTGCAAATGAGAAGAAGTAACTAGCTCTTGAAGCTAGTTTCCGACTGGCGAAATCGTTAAGGAGGTGCTGCAAATGACAGCTAAAATAAGCATTCAGCATGTGCAGAAATCATTTCGAATCCAAAGAAACTTGGGGCATTTGAAAGAAGATTTACAGCCTATTTCCGCCCTAAAGGATATCAATTTGGAGGTGAAGAAGGGCGAATTCATGGTCATCGTCGGCCCTAGCGGCTGCGGCAAGTCAACATTGCTCGACTTACTTGCGGGCTTGACGAAGCCAAGCAGTGGACAGATTTTGTTAGATGGCAAGGCCATTACAGGACCGAATCTGGATCGCGGTATCGTGTTTCAGCAGTATGCGCTTTTCCCTTGGAAGACAACGCTTGCGAATGTGGAGTTTGGCCTCGAAGCCAAAGGGGTGGGCCACAAAGAACGCCGCAAAATCGCCCTAGAGTTTATTCATCTGGTTGGGCTTGCCGGCTTTGAAAACCGTTATCCCCATGAGATTTCAGGGGGCATGAAACAGCGGGTTGCGATCGCCAGAAGCTTGGCCTACGATCCTGAAGTGCTGCTGATGGATGAACCCTTCGCTGCGCTTGATGCGCAAACACGTGAAACCCTGCAAAGCGAACTGCTGCGTATTTGGGAGGCTACGAAAAAAACGATCATTTTCATCACGCATGGCATTGAAGAAGCGGTTTACTTAGGCCAGCGTGTCGCTGTAATGACCTCTCGTCCAGGGAGAATCAAGAAAGTCATTGATATCCCTTTTGAATCACGTAGGAGTGAAGAAGATTTGCGGTCTCATCCTGACTTCGTCAAGCTGCGCCATGAGGTGTGGGATTTGCTTAAAGACGAAGTAACGAGAGCCCAGGAGCAAGAAATAGCCAAGAGCTTGGATAGCTTTGAGGACAATAAATCTACGTTAAAAGGGGGCGTTGTGAATGGCTAGTGTGAATGCGGGGAAAGCTCTGGTTCTTCGTGAAAAAGAAAGCTTTGATACGATCGGATGGGCCTTAGCGAAGCTGAGAAAGCTGTTCAAAAATGCCATTGTCATCGTGGTCTTGCTTTTCGTATGGGAAGTGGCCCCTCGCTTAGGACTCGTTGACCGGACGTTCTTCCCTCCGATCTCCGAAATTGCGGCTGCTTGGTGGCAGCTGCTGCTGTCGGGTGATCTTACCGAGCATACGATAGCCAGCTTATCGCGTTCATTGGGCGGATTTACGCTGGCAATCCTCATCAGCATCCCTCTTGGTCTCGCCATCGGTTGGTGGAAGCCTGTATCAGAGTATCTCAATCCCTTGCTCGAATTATTGCGAAATACGGCTGCACTTGCTATACTGCCGGTTTTCATTCTTTTGCTCGGTCTAGGTGAAACTTCGAAGATTGCCATCGTGTTGTATGCCTGCACCTTCCCGCTTCTGTTGAACACTATTAGCGGCGTCAAAAATGTCGACCCACTTTTGATCAAATCAGCTCGTTCGATGGGCTTATCGCAAGTACAGTTGTTTCGCAAAGTGATTATTCCCGCTGCAATTCGCACTATTTTCGTAGGCATTCGACAGGCTGGGGCTGGCTCTATTCTCGTGCTCGTTGCCGCGGAGATGGTCGGTGCGAAGTCCGGTCTCGGTTACTTAATTCAATACACACAGTTCAACTTTCAAATTACGAATATGTACGCAGGCATTATCTCTAAATGAACGGGCCAAAGAATTTCTAGACGTAACGACCAGTCTGTGGGACAGCTGGGAAGATGAAGCTCTGATCATTGATCGAGAGTCGGGCACCTTCGCAGATCGAAGTAAAGTTCGGGAAATCAATCATGTCGGCGATACCTTTAAAGTGCGCGGACCGCTGAATATACCAAGGTCTCCGCAGGGATATCCTGTGCTTGTTCAAGCCGGATCTTCCGAGTCTGGCAAGGAATTTGCCGCTCAGTATGCGGAGGCCATATTCACTGCACAGCAAACACTTTTAGAGGCTCAACAATTTTATTCGGATGTAAAATCTAGACTTGTAAGGTATGGCCGTTCTCCTGAGCAGTTGAAAATCTTACCGGGCATCTGCCCCATTATCGGTCGCACCGAATCGGAAGCCAAAGAAAAAGAGCAAGAATTAAACGAATTAACCATTCCGGAATATGGGCTAAATCAGTTATCCAATATGTTGAATATTGATTTATTCTCCTATCCGTTGGATGGACCTCTGCCAGAGCTGCCGAACTTATCCGACATCAACGGCAATAAAAGCCGCTTCCAGTTGGTCGCTGATCTAGCGAAGCGCGACAATTTAACTATTCGCGGGCTGCTTCATCGTCTAGCCGGCGGACGCGGTCATCGTACGTTTGCCGGTACACCTATCCAAATAGCTGACCAGTTGGAAGAGTGGTTCTTGCACGGCGGCAGTGACGGCTTTAATGTGATGCCGCCTTATTTACCAGCCGGTTTGGAAGAATTCGCGCAGCTCGTCATACCCGAGCTGCAACGAAGAGGATTATTCCGAACAGAATATTCTGGAACTACTCTGCGGGGACATTTGGGCTTGTCCCGACCTGCTAATCAGTATGCGACTGCTGCCGTTGGAGGCGCATAAATATAATAAAATGGAGGTTATTCGTATGAGTGTAAATGAACAAGTTAAGGTAACTCCCGGTCACATTGAGGTGCTTCCGATTGCAGGCAGAATTGGCGCAGAAATAAAAGGGCGACACGGTTTGGGCGAATACGGCTGCCGCATATGAGCACCTCCCCTCTGAGCTGCGTACCTTCGTGGACCAGCTATGGGCACTGCATAGCAACGACTACGATTATGCCGCGCAGCGTCCTGAAGTCTCTCCCGAGAAGGAACGCCATCATCGGGAAGTGTTTGCTTCCACGGTGTATGAAACCGAGCATCCGATCGTTCGGGTGCATCCCGAGACAGGTGAGCGCACGCTTGTGCTTGGCCATTTCGTGAAGAAAATCCTGGGCCTTTCTTCCGCAGATTCTGCCCAACTCTTGTCTCTACTTCAGGGGCATATTACCAAGCTCGAAAATACAGTTCGTTGGCGCTGGTCTGCAGGAGATGTCGTAATCTGGGACAATCGCGCAACGCAGCACTACGCGATCAACGATTACGGTGATCAGCATCGGATTGTGCGCCGGGCGATGTTCCAGTGGGTATCGATGGCCGACAGAGTGTAACTCGCATTAAGCGGCCATCCGAGTCTTTAACGAAGACGAGTGCATAGTTGAGATTAACAAAAGCCCCACAACAAGGTTAACGGCCTAGTTGTGGGGCTTTTGTTCGTCGAAGCCGAATGAATGATATTCCTGTCTCCTGTTAAGCATGTTTTTCATTGCTACGGAGTCAATTTCTACCGCTCCCCACACTTTAGCGATGAAAAACAACGTCTCAGCAGCACTCTTCCTACAATGGAGCTAATCCAGCAGCATTCCTCGGAATTTGATCAAGCAGGCTGCCTTAATCGTTCCCGTGTGGAACAAAAAAAGCCCGCAGGTGAACTCACCCGCGGACTTGATTGCTAACGCTGCTTCTTACCCAGATTCAACTCTTTCATGATTTGTTGGCCTGTCGGTGTCTGAGCTAAGCCACCTTTGGCTGTTTCCCGGTGTTTCTCCGGCATAGCCGTGCCTACTTCATACATCACTTGAACGACTTCATCCGAAGGGATGACGGACCTGACACCAGCCAAAGCCATATCGGCTGCTGCCATCGCATTGACTGCCCCAAATCCATTACGGACAATACAAGGAATTTCAACCAAACCACCAACGGGGTCGCATATGAGCCCCAAGGTGTTCTTCAGTGCTAACCCCACTGCGTGCATCGCCTGTTCAGGCGTGCCGCCGCGAAGCTCCACGAGCGCACCTGCTGCCATACCAATGGCAGACCCAACTTCAGCCTGGCATCCACCTTCTGCACCGGAGACGAAGGAGTTGTTGGCGATGACATAACCAATGGCGCCAGCGCTTAATAAGCCTTTGACTATATGATCATCATCCCATCCAAATCGCTGCTGACTGCTAATGAACACTCCTGGAATAATCCCGCAGGAGCCAGCCGTCGGCGTAGCGATGATACGTCCCATGGATGCGTTGACTTCTGATACGGCGAGTGCATAAGCCATCGCTTTGCAGGCTTCTTCGCCTAAGGACGCTTCTGTCGTCGTCATATAGCTCGCTACACGCTGCGCGTCCTTGCCCGTCAACCCGCTTCGGGACGTTGTATCCTCCGTCAACCCTTTGGCGACAGCTTCTTTCATGATTTGGTAGTAGGCTCGCATTTTTTCAAAGACATACTCAGGTGGTTTACCCGATTCTTGGCTCTGATCAGCCAGCATGACTTCTGCAATGGTTAATCCTTCGGAAGCACATACTTCCGTTAATTGTTTCAATGTCCGGAATCTCATTTATTCGCCTCTTTCTGCGAGATTCACTTTTTTTATTTCGTATATCATACTTAAATTCTTAAACTCTTGTATAAGCGAATCCGGAATCGATACATCCGTTTCGATCACTGTCATTGCTTCCCGATCTCGGCCCTTCCGATCCAAATCCATGAAACCAATATTGATTTCGCTGCGCCCCAATAAGGCGGTAATATCTGCAATCATCCCTGGACGATCATGATGGGAAATAACAAGCGTAGGGTATACCGCAGTAAATTTTACATCAAATTGATTCACATTAACAATCTCAACATTGCCCCCGCCGATCGATGCTCCCGTCATGCTCAATTCCCGTGTATCGGATGAAAGAATAAATCGAACGGTGTTGGGATGATCAGCTTTATCTTTACTTGTAAGGAAGGCAATCTCCACACCAAGCGCTTCTGCCTCTTCGGCCGCAACAGGAATACGCGGATCATCGGTTTCATAATCCAGTAGACCGCCAATGAGCGCCAAATCGGTGCCATGCCCCCGGTAGGTATCCGCGAAAGAACCGTATAGTGTGATTTCAACCTTCTTCGGCTGTTCGCCAAGCAATTGTCTGGCAACACGTCCTAGCCGGACCGCTCCCGCGGTATGAGAGCTTGATGGACCGATCATAGATGGTCCGATGATCGAAAACACATCTTTAAAACGCATCATGCAGCTCTCCTAACCTATAGTGTTGTTACCTTTACTCCCATTGTATGAAGCGAATTCAATAAAGACAAGTCTTCAATGCGTCCTTATATTCCCAAAATGATCACAATCTCATTCAGCAATTGAAGTGGCTTACAGTAAATTCAATTGTGTGGCCACGGTGACTGCTTTCACTCTATTATTGACGTGCAATTTGCCAAAAAGATTTCGCATATGCACCTTGACTGTTCCCGCGGACATCACTAACCGCACTGCAATTTCTTTATTGGATAATCCAGCCGCCATCCACTGCAAGACTTCAATCTCCCGTTCTGTTAAAGGAGTCATGGGAGACGTAAGCGCTCCTCCGAACTTAGGCTCTTGAATGCTCTGCGAACTGCCGTAATAACCTATCAATCTTTGCACATAGTTGATTTGCGAAGCCAGCATGTGCAAGACACCTAAACGCTCTGCAGCAAAAACACCAGATGTCAAATTATTTTCCAGATAAAGGACTCCCTGCAGCTCACCTTGAGCAATGATAGGCAGCCCTAATACGGACTTGGGTTTATGCCTTTGGACATAAGGGTCTTGTGTAAATAGTCCTTCCGTTACGGCATCTTCCAGGATAACAAAATGCCGCTTAATAGCGACATAACTGATTAAGTTCTGGCAAACGTTCTCAAACTGATTTAGCGGAATTCCTCCCCTTAAGGGCTGCACACTGCTGTCTGCTTCGACAATCTGTTCCACATAAAGTTCCGCTGCACGTGTGGCTACGAAACAACCTCTTTGCGCCCCAGCAACCTCGATTAAAATACTCATCAATTTAGAGAGGAGATGATAGGAATCCGTTTCTTCCGTGAAAGCTTGAGAGGCTCGCATGACGGCCGCTAGTTCTAGCACCTGTGAGTATCCGTTGCTTGTCTCGCTTGTCTCAAATTCTGTTTTCTCCGTCAACATGACAGGTTGGTCCGAAGAATCACTATTTATATCTAACAGCAAAGTGCCATCTTACTGAGCAATCACAAATCGTTCACAACCGCCGTTTGCTCCCCACTGCTGCAGGCAATTCTCTAAATCCATTCGCAATCCATACGCGCTCTTATATCTGCGATCCATTGTTTTCTCGAGAAGTTTCATTATGATTTCCTCGATAATAGCAGGTACTTGCGAATTGAATGTCATTAATGGAAGAGGTGTTTTGGCTAAATGAGCATGAGCCCATTCTAGCGGATCCTTCGCATGAAAAGGCAGTTGACCCGCTAGCATTTCATAGAGAGTTACCCCTAATGAGTAAAGATCGGTGCTTCCATCCACAACGCGGTTCAATTGCCCCGTTCGCTCAGGTGCCATATAAGGGGGAGACCCCTCAATAAGCGGCATGTTCCTTGCTTGTCTGCCCCCGTCCATCGACAGCACGGAGTGTCCCATGCCCGTCAAACTAACTCGTAGAGAGGAAGGAACCACGACAATCGTATCCGGTCTGATATTCATGTGTACAATATGTAGTTTATGCATTTGCTCCAGCACACGCGCTATTTGAATCGCAATCTTAAGAAAAATAGGAACCGTTATGCTACTAGATTGGGCAAAATGACGCAGTGTCATTCCATGTACCCATTCACTAGCCAGGACTAGAACATTTCCTTGTCTTAATAAGGCTATTGGTTTGATAACACCTTGAATATGTAAACTTCCGGCTATTTCATATTCATTAATAAGCTTCGCATTTTCAATAATCGCTCTATGGCCTTCTTTAACTATCTTCAAAAGCACCTCACAAGCATGTTCATCAGAGGTAGCGTGGCAAACGATAATTGTTGGGTCTTCAAAAATGACTTGATGAATTTGATAACCAGCTACGGTAATCATGATGTCGGCTCCTTTAACTAAAAAGGTAGAGTGAGTCTTTCATCATAGTAACATATTCGACGACAATTCGCCTTTACATGTGAAAAAGCGATCTCTCCCTTGTGGAACCAAGAGAAAAAGATCGCTTATCGAAGAACTAGCCAAATTTATGTAACGGTATCCCTTTTACGTTTACTTGCACACTAAAGACGGCTCTTGCATAAGGTTGTTCTGATAGTTGCTGCGGATTCAAACACTGCCGTGCACTAGTAATGAAGAGCTGATCAAGAGTTTCTCCGCCAAAAACACAGGATGTGACCTGAGCAGCTGGCACCTTAATTTCATCCAATAGAGTACCGTCCATCGGGTTCCATCGGGATACTTTGTATCCGCCCCATTGCGCGATCCAGAGCATCCCCTCCGTATCTGTCGTCATGCCATCAGGAACGCCTTGACCTTCCGGTATTTGGACAACAACCCTGGGATTGCTGATCTCCCCTGTTTCAAGCTCGTAATCAAAAGCATTCACCTGCTTCGTCAGAGAATCAATATAGTACATGATGCTGTTGTCAGGGCTCCAGGAAATCCCGTTAGAAACACTAACATTTCCCAACATCTTTCGTACAGTCATGTCCTGATCTATGCAATAAAGCGAGCCTTCCTCTTTCTTCCCATTCATACTCATGGTGCCCGCCCAGAATCTTCCCCTTGCGTCACAATGATTTGTTCCACTTGGGTTTCCAGATTCATAATATGGATTTTCCCTGCCGGAATGTCTACCCAATACAGCAATTTGCCATCGACATCCCAACAAGGACCTTCCGCAAGATCGGCTGGTTGGGAATGAACTATTTTCAATTGGTGTGTCATTCTGCCGCTACTCCGCAACGAACCGATTCGTCAGTGTTCCGAGCTTTTCAATTTCAACCGTCACGATATCCCCGTCCTTCAAATACACTTGCTTTTCCGGTGGATACCCGAGTACAACCCCTTCAGGTGTTCCTGTTAAAATGATATCGCCCGGCATTAACGTCATATGCTGGGAAATGTAACTGACGATTTCATCGCAATGGAAAATCATATCCGATGTGTTCGAATGCTGCCGCACTTCACCATTTACATGCGTTTTAATTTCAAGGTCATTCGGATTGCCCACTTCATCCGCCGTCATGACATAAGGACCGATAGGCGCAAATTTATCGCAAGATTTACCCAACATCCATTGCTGTGTCCTGACCTGCAAATCGCGTGCTGACAGATCATTAGCATTACAATAGCCAAAGACGTGACCCGGCGCCTGTTCCTTGGAAATATATTTGGCTGTTTTACCAATGACGATAGCTAATTCCGCCTCATAGTCAACTTTTTCCGAAACCTTGGGTAATGAAATGTCGTCGCCATGACCTGCCAATGTGTTGTTGAATTTATTGAACAGAATCGGATATTGTGGAATCTGTGCGCCCGTTTCCTCCGCATGTCTACGATAATTAAGTCCCACGCAAATAATTTTATACGGATGCGTAATGCAAGGACCTAAGACTAGAGTCGATTCGTCCAATAAATACGCTGTTTTGTCGTTATCCGTTGAGATAACCCTATCTGAATAATTTCGAAGTTCGTTTAATGCATCAACTCCGCCATGGATAACTTCATGTATGGTAGTTGGTATAGCTTTTTCTGTGGGGATAGTTGATAACGCCGCCGAGACGTCGACTATGCCTTGATCCATTTTGACACCTAAGCGGTAAGTCCCGTTTTGTATAAACGTTAATAATTTCATATTTAAAATACTCCTATCTTAGGGTCTTTTGATGATTAACTCTTTCAATACGGATTCGATGATTTCAAGCGTTGTATCAATATCCTGATCTGTATGGCTGTAACTGATATGATTGCGTTTAATATTCATTGGTATCTTAAAAATGCCCTTCTCGATTAGTTTCTTACGATAAGCTACGTATAGCTCCGCGTCATTTTGCTGCAAATCAGAGTAGTTCTTCGGCTCGCTTGTCATGAAGTAAGTCGTCCACACCGAACCGAAACCTGCCACATAGGCCTCGATGCCAAGCCGCTCGTGAATGCCACGAATGCCGGAACGCATCTTCTCGCCCAATCGGAAAATGTGCTCATGAACCGGTTCGTTCTCCATTAGTTCAAGTGTCGCTATAGAAGCGGCTGTGCCTACAGCATGACCATTGTAGGTTCCTGCAAACCAGACATCTCCGCCTGGATATGTATTGAAGCGCTGCATATACTCTCGCTTACCAGCAACAGCGGCGATTGGGTAGCCGTTCGCCATCGCTTTGCCCATCGTTGTCAAATCAGGTGTAACCCCTGCCACCTTCTGAAAACCGCCGATATCATGGCGGAAGCCGGTAATGACTTCGTCAAAGATCAGCAGCGCTCCATGTGCCGAGCAAAGCTCACGAAGTCCTTCCAAGAATCCAGGCTGCGGCATCACACACCCGATATTATGAGGAATCGGCTCCACAATCAAGGACGCGATTTGCCCTTTATTCTCACGGAAGGTTCTTTCGACATCATCCAGATCATTAAACGTACAGACCAAGGTATTGTCGATCGCTTCGTCCATCATGCCGGCTGACCCGGGATCGCGTTTGCCGATCATGTCCCAAGCGCTGAGCATGTTGCGAGCAACATAATCGTGCCAGCCGTGATAGCAGCCTTGAAATTTGATCAGCTTGCTGCGTCCTGTAGCCGCACGAGATAAACGGATCGCATGATAAGTAGCTTCCGATCCTGAATTGCAAAACAGCACCTGCTCTGACGAAGGGACATGCTTGCAAATTTTGCGTGCCAATCCCACTTCCAGATCCGTACAACCGACACCGTACAAATCGGTTCGCTGAATAGCTTCAATCACTTTTCCATTAACATAAGGATGGCTATGTCCTAGGATAATCGGACCAAATGCACCTTGATAATCAATGTACTTGTTACCTTCTGCATCATAGATGTAAGCGCCTTCACCTTTGGTGAAAACCTTCATTGGATTCACGTTGCGAATGGACGTATGAACCCCACCTGGCGAATAAAGTTTCGATTCTTCATAAATTTCTGCATTTTTGGACATGCTTAATGCCTCCTCATAATAAGTATGATTACTTTGCGATCTTGGTTAGGCCCAGCAACTCCGGCGTGTTGCGATGAATAATGTCCTCGATGATCTGCTCAGGAATACGCGGCATTTTAGTGCCTTCAACCAAGTGGTTAATGTTGCGAAACAGGTCTATCGTTTGCTGGGTTGTGAAGAAAGGATAGTCGGAGCCGAATAAAATCTTGTGCGTGACCCCATACTCCATCGCAGAAACAAGCGCGTTATAAAACTGCCACGGCCGTGAACCTAGTGCCGATAAATCCATATACATATTGACGTTTTTGCGAACGACGGCAATGCACTCATCCACCCAAGGGTGTCCCATGTGAGCAATGATCATTTTTAGGTTAGGAAAAGCACGGGCTATCGGGTCTAAGGAGGCCGGCCTGGAGGCGTCGAGATACCCTTCGGGTACGAAGGACGTGCCTTGGTGCCACAAAATCGGCAATCCCAATTCGCCGGCTTTGGCATATAGATCAAAATGGCTCCGATCATCCGGGTAAAAATTTTGATAAATCGGTCCAAGCTTAAGCCCGCAAAGCCCATATTCCTTAATGGCTTCTTCTAGCAAACGAGCCGCATTAGGCCTGTTTGGATCGATGCTTGCAAACCCGTACAAGCGTCCAGGATGTTTGGCTACATACTCAGCTACAACATGGTTAGGTACATGAATGCCCGTCGCAGGAGCATCGAAAGCAAGCACAATGGCCCCATCGAAATTACGTATGTTTTCTTCATGCTGCTGAGGAGTGGCGATGATGTCCATATCTTCACCCCAACTGCGCTTGACGGCCGCTAGGAAGGGCCCTTCGGTTTGTCCTGGAAGAAACAAATGGGTATGGCAATCGAATATCATAATTCTGTCCCGCCTTTCATTTATTTGCCGCCGAGGTATCCCATCGCACGTGAAACTTGCCCGGCCGTTTCTTTTACTAAATTCCCAATTGTCAAAAACTTGATAGCTGGCAAATCTTTAACCAACGAGGTAATGCTGATGGATGCGATGATTTCCCCGCTGGAGTTTCGGATTGGAGCACCTATACAGCGGATGCCTTCCTCAAACTCCTGATCTTCAATAACGAAACCATGTTCACGAACGAAAAGCACATCGCCTCTTATTTTTTCGAGCATACGATCGATTTGCTGCGTAGAAAGAGTGGCATCTTGATTCAAAATATGAACAATTTCTTCCTCTGTCATATCAGAGGCAATCGCCTTTCCAACACTCGACTGGAATAGTGGTTGGGCTTGACCGATTGTCGTGGCGAAACGAACAAAACCTTTGCCTTCCACTTTATCTGCATAGACCGGTTTGTTCTCTACTGGCACTGCCAAATGAGCCGTAAATGGCGTTTCTTGAGCTAAACTTTCCAAAAATGGACGAGCAATTCTTACTAAGTCCATCGCTTTAAAATAACTGATACCCCATCGCAAAACGCCATGCCCGAGCCTGTATTTCCCATCCGGCGTTTTCTGGATAAGGTCGTTTTGTTCAAGTGTATTCATGATGACAAATGTCGTCGATTTCGGAAGCTTTAGTTGACTATGCAAATCGCTCGCTGAAAGCTCAGCCTCTGAAAGTGCATTCAGAATTAGAATGGTTTTCTCAATCGCTGGAACCGAATACTCTTTCGTTCCTTGGGCCATAATGTTTCCTCCATTAATTTAATCCAATATATTGAACACTGTCTATAAATAATATAGGGTTTCCGAGCCCTATTAGCAACTACTTTTTCATGAAAAATACGTCTTTAAATCATCTATAAATCACTCAAAAAGCTAAACAGCAGTAATTATATAAAACAAAAAAAGAGCTTCGTGCTATTATTGATTCATGAGGTGAATACAATATGATGAATTTGGTTCAATATTTTGAACTTCGTTTGAAGAAATCGCGTGCGAAGCTGAATATCTCTCCCTGACTTTTTACCGAAACAGGAAGAAGACCGTTCTCAACCCGGCAAATCTTGCCTTAGAGAGAACGATCTGTTTCACTGCTTCTTTCGAAAGTTGTTTAAAGTTTGTTGGCTTCTTCCACACGAGACTCCTTACGAGTCTGCAGCGGAGGGTGTGACTCATCGTCGCCCATTAATTCCTTCGTTCCTTTTTTAAACTCCTTCAAGGTCTTGCCAAACGCACGACCTAATTCAGGCAGCTTGCTGGGGCCGAACAATACAAGTGCAGTTATAATTATTAACATAATTGTCGAAGCACTAAAATGCGGCACATCACTCACCCCTTTGGTTAAAAGCACCTATTCTTACAAGGAACTAACGGTTAAGCGCTCTTCGATATGTGAACACAGGACCTCTTCGGTTTCCAGGCCCGCCCAATACATCTTTAATTCCTGGTTTATTTCAGATAGTTCTCGCGCGCTAATCGCTAAGTCCGTGAAATATCGAAAGCCGGGAATCGTTTCACGGAATAGCGAAAATCTAGAAGGAAGATAGCGTTTTTCTTCCCCTACCCACTCTGCAGCCGATTTTCTGGCTGGAAGACTGTACGTGTTCTGCCGAACGAAAAGTTGGGCCTTATAGCTCGTCAAAAATTCAACCAACTTGACAGCAGCGTCCTTGACGTGCGACTGACGGTTAACAGCAAATCCCGTATTAAGGAGCATCGTCATCGGCGTGCCAAAATGCGGTACAGGCGCGACATCAAAGGACAACCGCTCGCCAAGCAAATAATTTAAATAAAAGTAACTGGTCATGATCATCGACGCTTTGCCTTTGGCCAGAAGCAGCTCCGATTCGCCGGTCGTAATCCCTTCTGATAAAGAAGGAATACTATGCTTCATCTCCCCGCAGTAGCGAAGCGCATCCATCATTTGCGTACCGGCAAGCTTAAGCCGGCCGTCTTCATGCCGCTCGAACTTCCCACCTGTTTGCAGGAGCAGAAGAGGCCAACGGTTCGATGAATACAAATCGCAGTGAAAGCCCAGCCGTTCATTCGGAATGGCAAGCCGTGACGAATATTCAATCAAATCCTTCCACTGCCAACTGCTATCTGGCTCGGGTAAATTAGCTGCTTGAAAGTGCTCCCTGTTATAACAGAGAATGAGCGGGGAAAAAATAAACGGCTGTACGAGCTGGCGGCCATCCACCTTAAATGCATCTGACAAGAACGAATATATCTCCGGATTGCGTTCCAAAGGCTCCAGCAATCCTTCATCTCCGTTTTCCACACATTCCTGAAAATTCTTAAAGTTCATCATGACTACATCGAGAATGCCGCTGGACAAGTAATCGCCGATATGATCGTATTTGTCGCTGGATGTAGGCACGGCTTGTACCCGAATATGCGGGTTTTCCTTTTGAAATAGGGATAGCAGCCTGTGAATATCCGCCTCACCTGTAACGGAACTATGGAAGCCTAACTTTACAGTGACAAAAGCACCGTCCGGTGGACCGACAACCTTTGTACCGACGCGCGGTATTTTCTCGATCAACCCCTCTGCGACAAGTACTTCGAGCCCTTTTCGCACAGATTGGTTGCTCAAGTTGAATTGCGCAGCGAATGTTTTCTCGGAAGGCAAATATTCACCAACCGACCGCTTTCCTGTCAAAATGTCTTCCCGCAGCGAGTTGACGAGTTCACTCAACCGCTCGCGGGACGATTTGCGAGTTGTCCGTTCTTCCATCTATAGACCTCTTTTCCATCCGATACACTGTCAGGAACAGGAATAAATGGACGCATCCTGTATCCGCATTGCTATTTCTCATTATAGCAATGTTCCACTATTGCATGTCAATGTACACAGGATACACGACATAGCGATGTCGATAC
Source organism: Paenibacillus alginolyticus DSM 5050 = NBRC 15375 (assembly GCF_000422905.1). Taxonomy (GTDB): domain Bacteria; phylum Bacillota; class Bacilli; order Paenibacillales; family NBRC-103111; genus Paenibacillus_E; species Paenibacillus_E alginolyticus. The sequence goes on along the minus strand of NZ_KE383949.1, from coordinate 170,795 downwards.
GTCGTGTACCCCGTAAAAAATTATGAAATTGAAAAATTGCTTGTACTATGTTTTACCATTTCATTTTCTGCCGGCAGCGCTGCCCGATTGACTCCCTCTTCTAAACAAGACGTCATGAAGAAGTACGTGCCGCTTCCGAATGCACCATCCGCGACTTCATATTTACCACCCGTAAAATGGGAGCCGATCGCTTTCAATTTGTTCATTCCGCCTTGAATGTGGAAATGTCCTATGTTCACGTCTGCAGCGATGCTCTTGTAGTTCCCGAAATTCCACGTAATGACATTCGACGGATCAACGCTCTTCAAGAACGCCTTCTCCCCATTCACTCCGCTAAATACGGCGCCGCCGTCGATCGTGATCCACTGGTCAGGCTTATTCTTCGCATTATTGACGTCGCCAACCTTGTCCCAAGCACCAGTGAATAAGAAGCAGCAATCCACTAGTCCGCCGCCCTGCATGATAATTTCACGGGTGCCGACCTTAACCGTGCCTCCTACCTGAGGCAGACCCTTAAACCACGTATTGATGAGAGTAAGCTTATTGATGCTTCCGAGGGTGACGTCCTCTACGTTGTAAAACTCGCTGTTAAGGATCGTCAACTCCCCATTGCTCGGCGTATAGCCGACCTGCGTCGTCCCCGAGCGGATCGGACGGGCGATTTCATATCCTTTTAACATGCCGAAGGAACAACTATCAATGATGTTTTTCCTTTTAGCGCGGGACGAGCCCTTCGATATCGTTACCATCTCTTGTGCTGTGCAGCCCCTCATTTGCAGGCCATCCATGTTGACCCAGAACGAGCCGGAATTCGCCATTTTCACCCCGGGTTTCGTGTACGTTACGACGGCATGACAATCCTCAAGTGTCAAATCGGTTAAGCGCTTGCTCGCGACGATCCGCGATGCGATATGCTTCTTGACCGTCACCCGCTTGGCGCTGTCCCCCCAGGTAGTACCACTGTTCGCGAACGACAGCAGACCGGAGTTGCCGATGTACGTTAGATCGTGCTCGAATTGACCGTGCGTGACGAACGGGCCGTACTCATCGCCGTCACCATGGCAGTTCTCAACCATGCAGTAGGCCGCGCAAGTAAAGTCATTCAAGTGCCGTGCGTTGCTCGTATTGCAATCTCTAACATGCCCGTACAGCACGTTGATTTGCTGCGTCAAATAGCCAGTGCCACCCCAGTCACGTTCTTCCGGGTTCATCAATTGACAGCGTTCCGTCACGTAATGGGTGTTGTATCTGCGCATGACGACCGGCCAAAACACTTTGGTCGCTTTGATACCCGACGCGTCGCATTCAACCGCGAATTCATACGCGACAGGGTTAGACCCGATTTGATCCCAAGTCGGGAACGGTCTGAGGCTGGTGCCGTTAGGCGGCACCGGTATGCCGATAAAACTCATGTTCCGCACATGGCAGCGGAAGGCCGGGTTGATTTTTTTATAGGTAATCAGACGTCCTTTGGCAAGCTGCCAGCCAAGCTTATAATTGAAGCGGACATGGGTGGCATCAAGAATTTCCGTTACTTTGATCAGGTAATCGAGTTCGCGCTGCGCCCCTCCGCTTGGATTGTTCTTAATCTGCGCATGCCACCAGCTGTCAACTTCGAAGATCGATGAATCGGCAACTTCAAAAATATCCGAATATTCAATCAAATCTTCAGACAGCGTAACGATTTGTGTCACACCGGTTGCAACCCCTTGGAAAAACAGGACGGCGCCGAACGGATTGTCCAACGTGTTCAGCTCGATTCCCACGGTCGTCACTGTATGGCCATGGAAATCAACTTCGATATCGCTGCGATGGTACACATGGCGCTTCACGAAGTTCAGATCTGTGTGCGCTTCAACGCGGTAGATCGAAGGATCGTTGATTAGCGCATCCAACGCTTCATCTGCATTCTTACTCCCGTCGAAGATACCGAACCAACGGAAATCCCCTACGCCATTATGTACGACTTCAAAGCAGCCTTCACCTTTAGGAGACTTACGCCCATTATCATTAATCGGTTTATGTACCGTGCCGCCGTTATCAACTTTGGTGCTGCCCGCCACAAAGCGGACCAGCTTGCCGCCTCCGTCGCCGTTATTGTTGTAGCCGCCTACGAACACATATAGGCCGTCTGTTAACTGGCCGGACGGAAGGGACTTTAGTTCCTCCACGTTGTTGACTCGCAGCACTTGATTATCACCGTTGCTGTTCGACTGCGCGTTCTCAGCCGAGGCGAACCGAGGAACTAAGGTGCTGCCAGCCAGCATTGCGCCGCCGAGCCCTAACGTCACCAACACTTTTCGTCTACTGATGGATTCGTTCGTCTTATCGTTCGTTTGATTCTCCTCGTTGGTTGCGTTCGCCGCATTCAATTTTCCTCTTTTGTTATCTAGGAAGAACATCGTTCAACAGCTCCTTTTCGTAAGGGGGTTAGGTAAGCCCAGTACTTATTTGCTATTTGCGAAGCTCTGGCGGCAGCAGGAAGTCGAAATCGCATCCCTCGTCCGCTTGAAGAACACGCTCCAAGAACAGAAGTCCATACCCCCGATCGTACGCAGGGGCAGGTGCCTGCCACTCCGCTTTGCGTTCGCGGAGCGTCTCTTCATCTACGTGAAGCTCCAGCAAGCGCATGTCGATATCGAGCTCGATATCATCGCCGTTCCGCACGAGCCCAAGCGGTCCGCCGATGGCCGCTTCCGGAGCAACGTGCACAATCAAAGTGCCGTACGAAGTGCCGCTGATGCGGGCATCGGAAATCCGCACCATATCGCGTATGCCCCGCTTCAGCAGCTTTTGCGGAATCGGAATTTGCCCGATTTCCGGCATGGCCGGGGCGCCTTTCGGTCCAGCATTTTTCAGCACGAGCACACTGTTCTCATCGACGTCCAAGTTCGGATCGTCAATACGTGCGTTCAGATCGGCGGGCGACTCGAAGACGATGGCTCGGCCGCGATGCTTTTTGAGATGCGGCGAAACCGCCGTTTGCTTGATCAGCGCGCCGTTCGGGGCGAGATTTCCGCGCAGCACCGCGATGCCGCCTTGCGGAGCAATCGGCTGCTCCAGCGGATAAATCAACTCTCGGTCGGGGACCAGCACGCCTCGCAGGTTTTCAGTAACACTTTGGCCGGTAACTGTCAAACAATCACCGTTCAGCAGCGACTCAATCTCCTTCATGAGCGACGGTACACCGCCCGCTTCGAAAAACTCTTCCATCTGGTATTTCCCTGACGGACGGACGTTGAGAATAAATGGCGTCGTTGCGCTGATTTCGTCGAACCGTTCAAGCGGTAATCTGTAGCCTAGCCGTCCAGCGATAGCGACCAAATGGATGATCGCGTTAGTCGAGCCTGCGCACGCCATCGTAACACGAATTGCGTTGTCCAGTGATTCCGGCGTAATGATGTCGCGTGGCCGGATATTGCGACGGACGAGCTCAACGATCTGCTTGCCTGTCAGCTCCGACATATGGCGGCGTCTGGAATCTGGCGCAGGAATCGCCGCACAGCCCGGAAGCGCCATACCGAGTGCTTCGGCGATGGCCGCCATGGTGCTGGCCGTGCCCATCACCATGCAGTGCCCGTCACTGCGGCAAATCGCATTCTCGGCAACGGTGAGCTGCTCGTCGGAGATGTTGCCCGCTTTATGCTCAAGCGTGAACTGGTAACAATCTGTGCAGGCGCCAAGCGTCTGCCCGTTTAATTTGCCGTTCAGCATCGGCCCGCCTGTAAGCACAATCGCAGGTATGTTGGCGCTGACAGCAGCCATTAGCTGCGCCGGCACCGTCTTGTCACAACCGCCGATCAGCACAACACCATCGATCTGATGGGCTTTTATCATTTCTTCCGTATCCATCGCCATCAGATTGCGCAGCAGCATCGTGGTCGGCTTCACATAAGGCTCGCCGATCGAAATGGTCGGGAACTCCATCGGCAGACCGCCCGCTTGCCAAACGCCCCGTTTGACGTAATCGGTCAGCTCCCGGAAGTGGGAATGGCATTTGTTCAGCTCGCTAAACGTGTTGCATATGCCAATGACGGGCTTTTTTAAATCATCGTCCGTGTAGCCCATCGATTTCGTGAACGAACGGTGGATAAAACCCCAAAGTCCTGTATCGTTAAAATATTTCTCGCTGCGAAGTTTGTCCTCTTCCGCCATGTTCGCAAGTCCTCCTTGAACGTTTTCTTGGGTGTGTCTTACAAATCATGTTTACAAATCGCACGCATTGGCGAGATGGCCGCCGTCTACAACAAGCGTCGTGCCCGTAATATAGGACGCTTCGTCGGATGCCAGAAACAGAAAAGCGGTTGCCACTTCCTCTATGGTTCCAAGTCGGCGCATCGGCGTACGCTCAGTCAGCGCAAGCGTCCCTTCCGATTTCTCCTTCAGCTCGCGGTCGAGCGGTGTGTCGATGAAGCCGGGCGCAACTGCATTGACGCGAATCCCATTTCCGGCTAGATCAACGGCCATCGACTGTGTAAGCAGGACAACGCCGCCTTTGGATGCGTTGTAATGAGCCAATACAGCGCTTCCCGCCAAACCATTCTTCGATGCCATATTGACGATCGAACCCTGAACCGCATTCGCGATCATCTGCTTGGCCACCCATTGGCTCAATTGGAACGTTGCATTCAAGTTGATATTAATCACCTGCTGCCAACGCGATAACGGAATGTCTACAAACGGCTCGCGAGTGGCGATACCGGCGTTGTTCACCAGAATGTCGATGCCGTCCCAGCAGCTCCATGCCGTTTGTGCAGCCTTATCCACCTGCTCTGGTACACTCAAGTCACAGACGACGGTTGCTACCTGAGCCGTTTGCCCCCGTTCCAGCGCATGTCTCCGGATCGTGTCTGCGGATACTTCGAGCTGATCCGCCCGGAAGTCAAGCAGTACGACACTTGCCCCTTCCTGCACGAATTTATCGGCGATGCCTTGACCAATACCTCTGGCACCCCCCGTAATCAGTGCCCGTTTACCTTGCAAACGCATGTTGAAGGCCTCCCTTCTGTTGCAGCGGGCATCTAAAAGACAGTCCCGCTCGTCCGTGCTGATTAAGCGCGGAAAACGCGCTTAATCAGGCACCTCCAAGCAAATAGGCGCGAAAAACGCGCTTTCAGCGAGAACTCGGCGAGCCGAAGCTCTTAACTTGAGTCTGAGAAGCCGAAAATCGACTTCTCAGCACCGTCACACTAGCGTACCCGCTGAACATTCGCCACTCTGACTTTGTATTAGTTTTCCGCTTTAAACTTGATCGTCTTACCTTTCGCCGTAGAAGTAAGCTCGGCATAGTTGTCAAAAATTGCTTTTCCTCCGAATTTCGTCATGACCTCTTGACGGTATTGCGGCCAAGCGGAAGCGTCCTTGTCTTTATACAAAATTTGAACGTGCAGCTCGTTCATACGTTTGCGCATTGCGCCTATATCCATGCCTTCCTTGACGGTAAGGGCGGTGCCAACGGACGGAAGTATTTTGTACGAGTTGATTTTTTCTACGATTTTCTTGTCGCGCTCCGTAATTTTCGGATCGATGACATTAAGTCCGAACACTTCCGGTTTACGTGGTGTAAACCAGCCGTATATTTCAAGAAAGTTGTTATTGTCGACAACATCTTTCTTATAAGCCTCTTGATTAACTTCGATATTTTTGCCGCTGCGTTTGTAATGAACGCCTTCTTTACCGTATCGCGTCAGCAAAAAGCCTTCTTCGCCAGCGAGCCAGTCGAGAATTTCGATCGAACGCTGCACTTTCGCATCGGACGTTTTAGAGCTGATCAGGAACGGATTGTTCGGAATCGTTTCTACCCATGTACCGGTCTTCTCCCACGGATGGAACGGCTCCCAGTCTGCCGTCGTTTGCCCTGCTGCCTTCGATTTCATTTGTAGACCAGCCGGGTTGTTGTCGAATGCAAGGTCTCTGCCTTGACCGATCACGATACCCGCTTTGCCTTGTGCTGCTTTATCGAAGTGTTGGCCGTACTTGTTCAGGAACCAGTCCGGATCGACCACTTTCATATCCAGTAGACTCTTAATATCGGTAAGCACTTTTTGCATGCGGATGTCGGTACGGACGTCGATGAATTGGTCACCTTCTACGTACGTATCACCGACCAAGCGGTTATTCAGGAATTCCGGGAAGTCCATCGAAACGCTTGCGCCGCCGCCTGCCGCTGTAAAGCCGTATGTGTCGTTCTTGCCATTGCCGTCCGGATCGTTGAACGTGAAGGCTTTCATGACGCCAACAAGCTCATCGTAGTTGGTTGGCATTTTCAAATTAAGCTTATCGAGCCAGTCTTTCCGAATATAGAACGTTCGGTAGTAGCTCGTTTCGTACGGAACGGGTGCACGCTTGAACGCGCCTTGTACCTGATACGACTTCAAATTAGCTTCGGTCACCCAGTTTTTGAAGTAGTTCGGCATTTTCGCCGGTGTGATAATCCCGGTCAAGTCGCGTGCAACACCGTCCCTGATATAGTTATTAGAAGGTATGCCTTCTGCATAAAAAACATCGGGAATGTCGCCGGATGCGATCATTGTATTCAACTTGTTGGTGTAGTCTTGACCGAGCGGCAAGTAAGTCATTTTCAGAGAAACATTGAACTTCTCTTCAATCGCCGTCTTCACGAAATCTTTATCGGCCGAAGGAAGCTGGGAACTAGCATCCGCGATGACCATCCATTTCAAATCCAGCTTTTCCTTCTTGGCTTCTGTGCCGGTCGCCGTTTTCGAGGTGCTCGCTGAGGACGGAGATGCCCCTTCTTTCGCATTGGAACATGCAGCAAGCACGAGCGAAGACGCCAACAATACGGTAGTTACTTTTGAGAACGTTTTCAATTAAAAGACCTCCCTATTCGTTTTCGAAGAATGAGAATGAAAATGAAACCACCATCGAGTACATTTGCTTATGTCAGTAAATTGAATTGAATCGTTTGATCACATACCACCGCAGATCCTTCTCCCAGATGTCACCTCCCCATTCAAAATGAGCGATCCATATGACCTTGCGGCAAGCCGCTGCCAGACTACCCTTTGACAGCGCCTAGCAGCATGCCCTTGACGAAATATTTTTGCAGAAACGGATACACGATAAGAACAGGTACGATCGCCACCACGACGGTCGCCATCTTGATGGTTTCCGGCGGCATCGTATTCAATGTAGATTGCGAAACCGCGAGCTCCTGGCTAATGGCAGGCGAAACAATCATGTTGCGCAGCACCACTTGCAGCGGATACAGACTGCGATCATTCAAATACATGACGCCACCGAAGTACGCATTCCAGTGGTTAACGCCGTAAAACAGTCCAAGCGTCGCCATAATCGGCAGCGAGAGCGGGAGCACGATCCGGATGAGTGTACCGATGTCACTACAGCCGTCCACCTTCGCCGCCTCCTCGATTTCATACGGAAGGCCTTCAAAGAAGGTTTTCATGATCAAAATATTAAACGACGATACGAGACCCGGAATGATAAGCGCCCAGAGCGTATCCATCAAGCCGGTTGCTTTCACTGTCAGGTAGATAGGGATGATGCCGCCCGAGAACAGCATGGTGAACACGATGCCCATCAAGACGATGTTGCGCCCCGGCAAAAATTTCTTCGATAACGGATAAGCCAGCATCGTCGTAATCGCAAGGTTGCACGCCGTGCCAATGACCGTGATGAATATCGTCACTTGAAGCGCTTTGGGAACCGTATTGCTGGAAAAAATGGTTTTGAATGCATCGAACGTAACCGCATGCGGCAGATTTACAAACCCGCCGTTCTTGAGCACTTCCGTATAAGGCGTGATCGACATGACGAAAACAAAGTAGATCGGAAACAGCGTTGCCAAACAGAAAAGTGCGAGCACTGTGTAAAGAACGGCATCTACGATGCGGTCTGATTTGGTTTTCTTAAGTATGAATGGCATTTAACGATGCCTCCTTTACCAGATGCCGGACCCGCCGACTTTTTTGGCCAGTTTGTTCGCCCCAATAACAAGTACCAGACCGATCACTGATTTGAACACGCCCATGGCTGCTGGAACACTGAATTCCATTTGTTCGATACCCCGACGGAAAATCCAGGTGTCTAAAATATCACCAACATCGTAAACACGAGCGTTCAGGAAAATGTATACCTGCTCGAAGCCAGCATCCATGATGTGCCCGATCCGCAGGATCAGCAGCAAAATGAACACTTCGCGAATACCCGGCAATGTAATATGCCACAGCTGCCGCCAACGACCAGCGCCATCAACAACGGCTGCTTCATATAATTCGTGGTTAATAGAGGCCAGTGCCGCCAAATAGATGATTGCGCCGAAGCCCGTACTTTTCCAAATATCCGACGTAACTAGCAGTGAACGAAAATATTCCGAGTTGGTAAGCACATCAAGCTCACCCCAACCCATATCGCGAAAAAACGTCGTGACAAGCCCCGCACCGGGCGCGAAGAAAGAAAATACAAGACCATAAACAATGATCCACGACAAGAAGTGAGGCCCGTAGGTGATCGTTTGTACGACCCTTTTAAACCAAGGAGCCCGAATCTCGTTAAGAATAAGTGCCAGCATAACGTCTGGAAGCATGTTGAACAAAATGCGGTACACACTGATCAGAATCGTATTGCGCATCAGAGACGGAAATTCCGGCGACGAGAAAATCATCCGAAAGTTGTCGAAACCAACCCACTCACTACCCCATAATCCCTTCATCAGGTTGTACTTCTTAAACGCGATCACAAGTCCAAACATAGGCACATAGTGATAAATGATGTAATAACCGATTCCTGGGACCATAAGTAAATACAGCCATTTGTAGCGGAGAAACGTTTTCCAAACATGCGTGGTCATCCGCTTTTTTGCAGGTTGGTCACTGGAAATCATATTAACGTTTGTTCGCATACCCCATCACCCCCTTCATAATTTGTCAAAGGCAACTTGAACGGTATCGAGTTTGGCGTATCGGACGACAATGCCCATTGAATTCTGCGGCTTTTCTAAGCAGCTTTGATACATGGAGGGCAAATCGTCGAGGGCACATTCATGGGTGATGAGCGATTGCATGTCAATCCGCTTCTCCGCCATTAATCGCAGGAACTCTCCCATATTTCTACCCTCCGTCCAACGAACGTAGCCTATTGGGTAGTCGACCCCTCGCTGCTCATAAGTATCTTCATAGCGTCCAGGGCCTCCAGCACGTGAGATATGAACGCTCGCCTCTTTCATAAAAAGCAGATCCCGATCGAATTCCGTTCCTGTGTCTCCGACAATGACTACGCGACCACGGTCGCGAAGCCAACCAATCGCATCATCCATCATACTGTACTTCCGGTTGCTCGCACAGAGCATGACGGCATCCGCTCCTATAATAGAAGGATCAGATTCAACAACCCTCTGAAGCTCCTCTTGTGAACGGCAAGCTATCGCTCCGATTGCTTCGAGTGTTCGGCAGCGCTCCTCCATCAATTCTAAACCAATCACCCTGTAGGATGCAGCATGTGCAATACGAGCGATCACCTGCCCTAGTATGCCAAGCCCCGCTATGATAATCGTTTCCCCGAAGCTCAGACCGGCTTGACGCAGGGCATGAATGGCAATCGCACCAATGCCGACAAATGCGGCCTCTTGCAATGTAACGCTTTCCGGTATCGGCGCTACCAAATACTTCGGCACGAGCAGAAACTCTCGGTGGGCAGGCACTCCATAACACGCGACTCGTTGTCCGGGAACGACGTGGGTCACACCTTCCCCAACCTCCATAACAATGCCGCTAGCGCTGTAGCCCAAATTTGCATCCTCATTATTTTGTATCATCATCAACTCGGTACCTACGCTCACGACGGAATAATCCGTTTTCACTTTGACAAATTGAGGTATCATTCCCGGGTTCGGAAGTTCCAATAATTGCGCTGACCCGTTTATCCCCTTCACTGCTCTCATAACTCCAACCTCTTTCTGGTTTACATCTGATTTAATATGTGCACTAGTTTGGATCAAATAATGTTTTGTGATTTGTTCCTGATTTATTTTCATTATAAATAACCGTAATGTTTATTGTCAATCACTTTTTTAGATTGAAATCGCTTTCAATGTTAGATTATATTACATATAAATTAACCTCAAACAAACATGTCACGTTAATTAACACACGCTATTCACAAAGCGAAAAAGCCTGTCTAATGAAAGACAGACTTCAAGCATTGTTACAACCGCTATTTGGAAATGATCATGTTTCCTGCCACGTGTTTCAATACATCACTTTCCTCTGGGAGCGAGGATCGGTCAACACCTTCTTCGACGCAAGCCATCATCAGTAAATAGGAATCGCTGCCAAACGATCCATCCGCAACTTCATACTTGCCGCCCGTGAAGCGCGAGCCCATCGCTCGCAATTTATTGCTGCCACCTTGGATGCTAAAATGTGCCATGTCTTCATCTGATGCCGAACTCTTGCAATCACCGAAGATCCACGTCACGGTTCCACTCGTATTCCCGCTCTTTAAAAATGCCTTCTCCGCATTCGTTCCGCTGAACAACGCTCCGCCATCTACCGTAATCGACTGGTCGTTCGTTCCCGTCACACCCGAATCAAATACGCCCACCAGCTTGATGCCGCAATTGTCGAAACCGCCGCCTTGCATGATGACCTCGGCACACCCGACTTGAATCGCACCTGCTTCTGGAGAAGCTCCTTTAAACCAGGTGTTAATCAGCACCAGACGTTGTATACTGCCGATCGTATTATGATCTACGTTGTGAAAATGGCAATTTTGCATGACGAAGTCCGCTATGACTGGACGAAAGCCTGCATGGGCGGTTCCGGGAAGCCGAGCGATTTCTGCATCCTTCGTCATGCCAAAAGAACAACCGTCAGCGAGATTGCCTCGTTTCGAACGGGCAGAACTCTGCGAGAGAGTAAGCATCGTGTCAGCCGTGCATCCTCTCATTTGCAGGCCATCCGCGTTGGCCCAAATCGTGCCGGAATCAACCAGCCCTTCTTTCCAGACTGCATGAACATCCTCCAGCGTCAAATCGGTAATTCGCTTATGCGCAACCACCCGCGAGCCGGTGTGCTTTTTGACAGTGATCCGTTTCGCACTATCTCCCCACGTCGTACCGCTATTGGCAAACGATAACAAACCCGAATTGCCGATATACGTGAGATCATGCTCGTATTGGCCGTGCGTAACGAACGAACCGTGTTCGTCGCCATCACCGTGGCAGTTTTCCACCATGCAGTAAGCTGCACATGTAAAATCATTCAGGTGACGCGCATTGCTTGTATGGCAATCACGGACATGTCCGTACAGCACGTTCAGCTGCTGGGTCAGGTAACCGGTGCCGCCCCAAATCACTTCCTCGGGATTGGTTAGCCTACAGCGCTCCGTGACATAATGCGTACAGTATCGCCGCTCGATGACAGGCCAGAATACTTTCGTCGCATTGACATCAACGACATTGCACGCTACGGCGAATTCGTAGGCGATCGGATGTGACCCTATTTGGTCCCAGGTATCAAATGGTTTTTCGCTTGTAGATCCATTATTCGGCACCGAGACACCAATAAAATTCATATTCCGCACATGGCTGCGGAAGACAGGATTCATCTTCTTGAAAGTGATCTCCCGACCCACAGCAAGCGTCCAGCCGAGCTTGTAATTAACCCGGACATGGCTATCGTCCATTATTTCAGTGATCTGCAGCATATAATCCAGCTCGCGCTGCGCATTGCCTTCCGGATTGTTCTTAACCCTGACTAGCCACCAGTCGTCCACCTCAAAAGATGCCGAATCGAACACTTCCAGCACATCCGTTTGCTCCGGAAGCTCTGCAGAAAGCGTAAGAGTCTGCACTTCGCCGGATGCCTTCCCTTGGAAGAAAATAACGGCTCCGAATGGATTGCTTTTCGTATTTAACTCGATGCCCTTCGTGGTGACAGTATGTCCGAAGAAGTTAAGCTCGATGTCGCTGCGGTCGTACGTATGCCGTCTGGCAAAGTTAAGGTCCGTATGCGTCTCGATCAGGTGAATCGAAGAATCGTTCACCATTGCATCCATCGCGTCGTCCGCATTCTTCGTCGCATCCAGAATACCAAACCATCGGAAATCACCTACCCCGTTATGAACAGTTTCCCATCGACCGCTGCTTCCGATAAGAGGATCATGAATCGTCCCGCCGTTGTCAGCTTTGGTGCTGCAAGCCATCCAGCGAACAAGCTTGCCGCCGCCGTCACCCTTTTGATAATAACCATCTACGTACACAAGCTGACCATCTTCAATAGGATTCGGTTTATACGCCAGCAGCTCTTCCAGGTTGGATAGTTGGATCATATCATGGCCTCCGTTAAACAAAATTCAACCCTCCCGCATGTGGAAACGGAACGGGAAACAGCTTGTCTAACAAGTCTTGCAGCGGCTCGGGAACGTTAATCTCAACTTCCGGATCGAACAATAAAGCAACGAGCTCCTCCCCGTTCAAGATAGCCGCTTCCTCACCGTCCATTAAGAGAGTGGCTCCACCGTCCGACGACCTACGAAGGCTTAATCTGGATGCGGCCGCTGAAGATTTCTCTTTCAAATAAGGCAATAGTTCGCTATATAACCGCTCCGGATTAACGATATGAACAGTTCCATGGTTCCTCATCTTCTTATTCGGGAACTCCGCCAGTACTTGCAATAGCTCAGTTTCGTACCACAGAACCGGAACTTCGAGGCAGTCCAGCTTCTGTTCACGTAAAACATGATGGAAAACAGCAGCCAATGCTTCTGCGCCGCCTCCCCATTCTACAACAAAGGGAGCTTCTTCTTTCCCATCTCCTCCCTGCATAGGTACGGCGATGACGGCATAGGCAGCGATACTATCCGATTCGAATGCTGCAAACACAGCATGCTGCATATGACAACAGCTTGCGATGGCTTCACTATCGATCAGGGCTGCAAGTTCTGTCACCCCTTGCTCATATCTGACTGTACGATTGGAAGCAGCATCATGAAGTCGGAACCAATCCTCAGAACGAATACGTCGAATAGCGAAGTCAGGATTGGCAGTGAACGACCGAAGTTTCTCCTGATTAGCGGATAAAACGAAGCGTGTAACTCTGCCAAAATGATGGCAGCCACTGCGCATATAAAGTGGACCGTCCCCCGAAACTAGCAGCACACTTGATCCGATGCGGTCGGCGTGCACTAACACTTCCTGCAGCATAGTAGAAGCGATTTTCATTCCCCGATAGTCAGGGTGCGTGCATACGGAACCAAGAGATAACACGCTCAGTTTAGCGGCTGCGATACGGATGACGGAAGGAACTAATCCCATGAAAGCGACAAGCTTCTCCCCTTCAAATGCGCCGAATGACTGATTGAGGCGTGCGTCGAACACAGTTGGAAACGCTGTCAACATGGAAACTTGCTTGGTATCGCGAAATGTTTCATCGGAGAGACGAACAGCCTGCTCCATTTCGTTTTTACTCATTGTACGAATCTCGATCATGGGATGTCCTCCTTGCGATCTTATAGCCCTCTTCCACTCTGGTTCTATTCTGATTCATTATTTTATTGATTAATCCAAAAACTCATACTTTCTAGTTTGTTTCAGGTTTGTTTTATATAAATATTCAAACAATTCCTAGTCGTTGTCAACCTTTTTTTGTATCGATGGACTTACTTGATTTGGCTGTCCGCACTCATTTTGCGAAGATATTGTTTAGGTGTACACCCTTTGAATCGTTTGAACAACTCGTAAAAATGGGCCATATTCTCGATCCCAACAGATTCGGCAATTTCACCCACACTCCGGGTTTCGGTAACGAGCATCCGCTCCGCTTTGGAAATACGTTTTTGATTGACGTAATCCGTAAACGAGGATCCCATTTTTTTTTTGAAATATTTCGAGAAGTAGGAGTAACTCATGCCGGCAATTTGGCTTGCCGCTCCCATGTCTATTTTCTCAGTCAAATGTTCATCCACAAAAGCTACTAGCGATCGAATAATATCAGCATCCGCATCAACATTGACATGCGTCATTAATAATTCCCGGTTGTCATGGCGAAGCAGCAGCAAGAGCAGATGCTTAATATGCATGCTGACTGCGATTTCATAGCCTTTATTTTTCCCCATAACCTCATTATGTGTATCTGTGATGATCATGCCAATTTCCCTCTTCACCTTTTCATTTTCCCGGAAAATGTAATTCAGCTCTTCTAAAGGATGAAATATTTCCAAAAAGTGCCGGTAATACATCATCATAGCCGGATCGAAATAAGGCTGCAGGTCGATGTGCAGCACGATATAGACGAGATCCTTATCGCCGATCTTTCGTCCTCTATGCAATTGGGAAGAACCGATAACCACAATATCCCCGGCATTAAGCGAGTAGACGCGATTAGGCGTCTGAATTTCGTGAGTCCCTTCTTCAACCAAAATGAACTCAACCTCTTTATGGTAATGCCAAGGATTTAAGTCTTTCTGTTCTTTTCCCGACTGGGTAAATCGCCACACCTTCATGCATAACGACGGGTTCTGGTAGGGGATCGGCTCTTTAAAAATTTCCATATATTTCAATCACCGCACTTTCAATCAGCACTAATATGGATATAAAAAGAATAAATGTCCGCATATACGGTATCCAGCAATACGTATATCATATAACTTAGTTAAACATATTTATACAATAAAGTAAGGAGTGAATTTTACATGAAAGTAGCCATACTCGGTTGCGGGGGAATGGGAAATGTACATGCCTTCTGTTACGCGAACATGCCGGATGTGAAGCTGGTTGGCGTCTGCGATACGGATTTTGAGCTAGCGCAAGAGCTATCAAAGAAAACGGGGGCACCCGCTTTTACTTCCTTTGAAACCATGCTGAGCGAGACAGATTTCGAGGTCGTCAGTGTGACATTGCCAAGCTTCTTACATAAAGAATATACGTTGAAAGCGGCAGAAGCCGGAAAACATGTCATTTGTGAAAAACCGCTTGCGCTGAATTTAGAGGATGCAGAAGCGATGATCCGCAGCTGCGAACAAAATGGCGTTCGTCTTTTTGTCGGACACGTTGTTCGTTTTTTCCCTGAATATGCGCAAATGAAGCAAGCCATCGATGAAGGGAAGTTAGGGCGAGTCGGCGTAGCTCATGCCAAACGGATAGGCTCACATCCCGGGAATCTCAGACCTTGGTTCTACGATGCGGATAAAAGCGGCGGCGTCATTGCAGATCTCATGATACACGATATCGACTTTTTTCGCTCAGCCATCGGTGAAGTGAAGTCGGTATATGGCTTGAATCAACGCGTAAATGATATCGACTACGCTCTGGTTACTCTTCTTTTTGAAAACGGGGCAGTGGCCAATCTGGAAGCATTTTGGGGATATCATGGACCTTTCCAAACCGCTGCGGAAATTGCGGGCAGCAAAGGCATCATACGCAGCGACAGCCAAAAAAGCAGTTCTCTGCAAATCTGCAAGGCCCCTTCCGATTCAGAAGACAGACGGTTCGCCGAAGTTCCGCAAAGTCCGGGATTTAACAGCCCTTATGAGTTGGAATTATCTCATTTCATTCAATGCATTCGAGATGGAAGCGAGCCCATCGTAACGGCTAACGATGCTTATAAAGCTTTGGAAATTACCATGGCTGCGCTGGAATCGGTTCGGACAGGAAAGTCTGTTCAGCTGCAGACGAGCTCAAAGCTCGGGGAGGAGACAGCATGAAGAAATTAAAAGTAGGTATGATCAGTTTTGCACACGGCCATGCATACTCTTATTTGAATTCACTCAGAGCCATGTCGAATGTCGAAATCGTTGGCATCGCAGACGAAATCAAAGGCCGAGTTGAGGAAGTAACAACCAATTATGGCTTGCCATATTATGAAAATTATCAGGATTTGCTCGCTAGAGATTTTGACGCAGTCGTCATTTGCTCGGAAAATGCCCGTCATGCAGAGATAACAATTGCGGCGGCGAAATCCGGCAAGCACGTGCTTTGTGAAAAGCCGCTTGGCATTTCCGTCTCCGAGATGGAAGCTATGATTTCCGCCTGTAAAGAAAACGGCGTTCAGCTTATGACGGCATTTCCATGCCGGTATTTGGCTTCGGTTATTAAAGCGAAGGAAGCGGTCGAGCATGGCGAGATCGGTGATATCATAGCCATTAAGGGAACCAATCGCGGTTCGCTTCCTTCCGGTTGGTTCCTCCAATCGGAGCTGTCCGGCGGCGGAGCCTTGTTGGATCATACCGTTCATGTCATGGACTTGATGAATTGGATTACCCAATCTGAGGTGAAAGAAGTTTACGCATATTCAGCTACTTTATTTAACGAAAACCTAGATATCGATGATACAGGTATGATCCATGTCAAATTCGAGAGTGGCGTGTTTGGCGTCTTAGACACAAGCTGGTCGCGGAACTCAGCATTCCCTACCTGGGGAGATGTGACGATGACGATCATCGGTACGAAAGGCACCCTTTCACTGGATGGTTTTGCTCAAAAAAATGAGCTATATAGTTTGGAAAATGGGAAGGGCGTATGGAATTTCTGGGGAGACTCCATGGATGATTACTTAGTGAAGGACTTTGTTCATGCCTTACTCAATGGCGAACAGGTACCGATCACTGGAGAAGATGGATTACGTTCAACTGTTGTCGCCTTAGCGGGTTACAAATCCGTGGAACTGGGGCAGCCCGTTTTGTTATAAGGCTTTCCCTTACTCTCGACTTGACTGGGAACGTTGGTGCTCTATTTTGCTCAAAAGTGGCAATAATACAAGCGTTGCGGAACGTCGATCCGCTATATTCCCATTGAGAGCCGACTTTCAGCATGAAACGGATAAATAATGCACTCACGTTCCCATAACGCTCAAAAAGGCTGCTATTTAGGCGAATAGCGCATCGTCGTTCCCTTTGTATTTACAAATAAAGGCCTTTCTTGATGACTTCGCCATCAGGAAAGGCAAAAAACACCGTTCCCACCTACGCAAGAATGCGTACATGAAAAGGTGTTTTCAATTACTCTGGCGAACATTATTTCGTCTTTTTTGTTCTCTCATCCAAAGCATTCAATTGTTCCACATGATAGTGCATATCCTGTAAAATTTCACTTACTTCATTATTTATCGTCGTTTCCACTTCGCCAATTTTACTCAGATCAATTTGCGCTTGGTGCTGGCTATCCTTGATATGGTTCAGTTCGGCACCTAGCTGCAGCGTGTCATTGGCGATTACTTTAACGCCATCCGATATGGTAAGGATTTGAGTTGTGTTTACGGAAATTCGTTCTCTAACCGTATTCATCGTATCTTCAAACGTAGAGAAAGACGAGAAGCTTTCATTGATTTTCTCATCAATCGCTTGCAGTTGCGCTGTGATGTTGCCTGCCGACTCCTCCGTTCCATGAGCCAGTTTGCTCACTTCCTGGGCTACTACAGCGAAGCCTTTGCCATGCTCGCCAGCACGCGCAGCTTCAATGGATGCATTGAGCGCTAGGATTTTGGTTTGTCGGGAGATTTTGGAGATGACCTCACTCATCTCATTAACGACAAGGGTCATACTAATTAACTCATCCATCAAACCGCGTGTCGTTTGAATGTTATGACTTAGTTGTTGATTCAACTGCTGAATATCCGTGAATTCATCCGATGTTGTGTTCAACTGATGACTATATTGGTTTAATTCCTCAGACTTTTTCTCATATACGCTCACAAACTCCTCTAACTGCTCATAGTTGCCTAGAGAAGCTTTCTTAAGTCCCTCAATATTATGTAAATTGTTTTCTATACTCTTCGTCACATAGGCAGCAGAAGTATTCACGTGTTGAAGGGTGGATTTCATATTCGCTAAGAAAACCGGAAGCTCCTCTTGAATCGAGCTATCCTGATCAGAAACAATAGAAAGGGTATCTATCACTTCTAAAATCTCTTTCGCAGACGGTCTGTCCGCTTGGTTCTCACCAATATAGGAATAGCGAATCGTTTGATGTTCATCAATAATATACGTGCTTGGAATCGCAATTCGGAATGAGTCCCATTTAATTGGCGTGAAAACCTCATAAGACTTTATGACATCTCTCGTTTCGTCCGAAAGAATGGGGAATTTGATGCCATTCGCATTTACATAATCTTTGATGTTGGCTAGCTTTTGTCCAGCGATAGCAATGAGATTTACGCCCTTTTCCAAAAATCGTTCATAATGCTCATTTAACTCCGGCATCTGTTTCTGGCAATTGTGGCACCATGTTCCACGCAAGAAAATAATCACTAACGGCTTGCCCTTGAAATCTTCCAGTCCCTTAATGCCTTGTGTAGAATCTAGTCGAAATGGTGCTGCCTTTTTCCCAATAGATAAACCTTTTTTCGCCATGCTGCCACCCCAATTTAACATGATATTCGTAAATAGCTTCCTTCAGTCTAGCTGAAAACCAGCGGGAATGCTACCATATTTCGGATAAAAAAATGATATTTTCGACAAAAAATGACCCGCTAATAGGCCAACAGCCTCAGCAGGTCATTTCGTCGTTCTATCCGTAGAGCTCTACCTCGGCAAAAGCCATCCGATACCGATTCGCATCACTCGGATTAGGTCGCAGATTCGTGCCTTCCACTTTCACGTAGCGTGCGTTTACGGCTGGGAAGCTGAAGCTTTGTACGGCATTTCCGGGCTGTGCATATCCCGTGAACGGCTCGCTCAGTCACTCGTCGTGGATCACGAGGCGGGCCGCACGGGATCATTTGTTGGCTGCCTCGGCAGTTGTCTTAAGAACGTCGAGCCAAGCAGTGAGCGAGGACGTGAGTGCCGCACGCATGCCTTCGGGATCGGCAGCCACTGGCGGGCCGTCCCAAGACTCAGTGGTGTGTACGACGACTCCGTTGGGAGTCGATTTGAATGTCCACACGTGGACGCCGTCGATGCCAAGTGCTGGGCCGCCCCAGACAATGCGCCGCATAGGGTCTACCTCGCGGATGGTGGAGACGACGGGCAGCCCGTGGGTTTCCCAGTTCAAAGAGCTGCCGGCTGCGAGTGGACCGGACATCCGCGCCTGGGTGATGTCTTTCTGCCAGGTAGGCCACTGGTCAATGCCGGTCTGTAGCTGCCATACGGTCTGCAGCGGAGCGTCGATGACGATGGAAAGGTCGACTATAACCTGGGCGTTGCGGTCCACATCAAAGTTGCCCCGATTGGATTTATCCGTTGTTGTTCTATAAATGACCCCGACAATCAGAATGGATATTAATAAAATAATGCTTATCAATGCGGTTAACTTAAACGATCTTTTCGACATATTACATCTGCTTATAAATTAGTTTCATTGTTTTTTCCAAAGGAATCACTTTATTTAGTTATTCCGACCGATCATTAACCTGACGATTCTTCGCCTTTATACCCGAAACGGTTGCGGCAATACCCGCTTCATAGGACGTAGCCACACCGCTTCCTACATACTCAAGTCCATATTCCTGATCGTTGCGGCCACCTCCATCGTAGCAATCCAGAATCTCCTTCGCTCTTGGCTCATGCCATTGAAGCAGTCTCAGCTTCCAACCGCCGATTCTTTCGAAGCGTGGGATGGTGCGAACGACCGAACCTGCGATTCCGATCAGCTCCTCTGCCGTAATGGGCGGTCCGCCAAGCAGACGCCATGTTTCTCCGAACGAGGAGTCTTGTGAGGCAAGCTCCACGGCATCTTGGGCGGCATCGACCACATACAAATACTCTCTTCGGATTGCTGGGTCGGTCATCAATTTGACCGCTTTACCTTGCGCGATTTTTTTGAGCTGATAGTGAATGATCGTATTTGAGACATCCGCCCCATATAGCTCCGGACTTAACAGACGCATATACCGTGCATCGGAACACAACGCTTCCTCATTTTCACCTGCTGGACGATAGATTCCTTCGATCGTAACCACTTTGGCGCCAGTTTTCTCAGAGACCATTTCGATGGCCTCGAGCATCTGCCTAGCCTTCTCCGGATTCTCGTCATAAGTCAAATAAATACCACAGAAGATAACGTCGACTCCATCCCCAGCGGCGGCAAGCAGACCTTCTGGATCATGGGCATCCCCTAGCACCGTACGCAATTGCGGGGAATGAGCAAGTGCTTCCTCCAAAGCCGTTAGCTTGCGTCGTGACCCGGAGTAAGCGACAACATCGACACCAACCCCGATTAATCTCTCAATCAGCGCGCTGCCGATTCCCTTGCCTATTCTTACAACCATTGCTTTTTTCATCTTGATCACTCCTCATTTAATTTATTTATGATCGATTTCATAGATCGGGAAGGTTGCCCGACTTGGTTCCACCCCTATATGGCGTCGTGATTCCCTCATAGTTCATCATCATGGTCATCCCCATCGAGGCATGCCCAAGATTGTGGCAATGCGCCATCCACAAGCCCGGATTATCGGCCATCAGCTGCACCTCGTAGGTTTCGCCATCTTTCAACAGAAGCGTATCCAGATAGACGGGGCTGCCCTTCAATGGGATTCCGTTTTTGCTAAGCACACGGAAGGTATGGCCGTGCGTATGGAACGGATGATCACCGCCTCCCTCATTGACGAGAGTAATATTCACGCGCTCTCCTTCCTTCACGTTCATGGGAGGGATTTCGTGGAAAGAACGGCCGTTGATCGTTTTGACGAAGAGGGATTGGCCAAGCCTTAGATCGAAGCTTCGGTCAGGCCTGCGGTTACTGCTCGGATCGTCCGGCAGCGGGGTGCCATAATCGACGAACGAGAACATCGCCCCGCCCTCCGTCGGTCCCGGTTCGCTGCCACTACCGAGCGTAATCGACAGACCTTTGGCCGATTGATTTCTTACAATGACCTTGCTCGATTCGGGAAGCTTGATGAGCAGATCGTAGCGTTGGCCGGCACCTACCGGAATGTTCGTGCCGTTCAAGAGGCCGGGTTCATGCAAATCGTGGCCGTCCATCGCGATTACTTGAAAAGGAGCCCCGTCGACCGAGAAGTTCATCGTTTCGTTGTCTCCATTGGTTAGCCTCAGCCTTACTTGTTCGCCTGCTTTACCCGGCACGTTCAGTCCCTTGGCGCTGCCGTTCAACAGCATACTGGAATCCAACCGCTGATAAAGCGCGGTTACCTCCTTCGCGGAGGAGAGCAGAGCGGACTTATCACGGGGTTCGACGATAATCGAGCCAAGGAGGCCCTTCTTCGCCTGAACGGAGCTCATCTGATGGGAATGATACCAATAAGTACCTGGAGCCGACGCGACAAAAGTATACGTAAACTGTTCCCCGGGCTGCACCGCGTCCTGCGTCACCCCCGCAACGCCATCCTGCGAGCAAGAAACGTTGATCCCGTGCCAGTGAAGCGTAACGCCGTCCTCGATATCCTTGTTGCGGAGCGTAACGACGACGCGGTCACCTTCTGTGACGCGAAGCTCAGGACCCGGAGAAGTGTTGTTGAAGGTCCATGCATCGACCGCTTTTCCATTATCCAGTTGCAGAACCGTCTTTGCGGCCGTCAGATCGAACTTGCGGGTCGGCCCTGAAGTCTCCTTGGGCACAATCGAGTCACAGGAAACACCGGTCGCAGAATGCGTATGCATGGCCGCTTCAGACATAGCGCCTGAGCTATGCTCATGGTTGGCCATATTGACCTCCATCGGTTTTTGAAGCCGCATTTGCCAGAAATATATGCTTACTATCACACCGATCAGGAGCAGCAGAGGGACTCCCAAGTAGAACGAACGTTTAGAGCTTTTCTTCTTCACCATGGCCGATCACCCTCTAACTCGTTTAGTAATTGATTCATCAATATTTTGACGTGATAAGGAAGGCCGAACCACCTTGAGGACAATAACCGCACCTATGATGGAGAAGGCGGCCGCCCCGAGAAACACCCATGCGAAACCACTAGTCAGCGCTTGCGGCTCGGCTATTCCATTACTCAATAAATCTCTTGTTCTGGTCGACGAGATGGTCGCTAATACAGCAAGCCCAATGGCTCCTCCAATTTGCTGGCTCGTATTGACAAGTCCGCTGGCCATACCCGCTTCACTGTCGGCTACGCCATGGACCGACAATTCCGTCCCGGCGACGAAAGCCCCTCCGAGCCCAATTCCGATCACGATACTAGGTCCAAGCAGATGAACCGCAAACGATGCATCACTTGGTGCTAAAGACAGCCAGATCAAGCCTGCGGCAAGCAGAAGCAATGAAGCGGCAAGCGTCCGTCGCGTTCCGAGCTTCTTGACAAGTGCCGGCACGGCTCCCGCTATTACAACTAGCGCTCCGGCGAGCGGAAGCTGGGTAAGCCCCGCCTTCATTGCGTCATAGTGAAGCACCTGCTGCATATAGACCGAGAGTGCGAAGAATAGTCCTGTCGTCGCTCCTCCAATAAGGAACATTTCCAGATTGTCGCCTAATACCGACTTGTTGCGAAATACACCTAGCGGCATAAGTGGGTTCTTGGCGCTTCGCTCGATGAAGACAAACGCGGCGAGAAGCAAAACAGATACACCAGCAAGCGTCAACGTCAGCGGAGATGTCCATCCAACTCGTTCGGTTTCAGAGAGCGCGAACACTAAGGTTACGATGCCGGCAGTAACCGCGGCTGCTCCAGGCATATCCAGACTTGCACGTTCGCCTGGCTTATCTTTCGCGATGAGTAACGGTGTTGCAACAATAACCAATAGGCCTATAGGAACATTCACGAAGAACACAGATGGCCATCCGAAAGAAGAAGTCAGTACTCCTCCTAGCAATACGCCTGCGGCGCTGCCAATGCCGGCAACAGCACCCCAGATGCCAAGGGCCTTCGCCCGATCCTGCGGATCCATGAAAAGCTTGGTGAGAAGAGCAAGAGCCGCGGGAGCGAGAAGAGCGGCCGAAGCGCCTTGCACCGCTCTTGAAGTCAACAGCCACGCTCCCGAGTTCGCGAATCCAGCGACCCCAGCGATAAATAACCTGCGATGTCCGTACCGGTCGGAAAGTCTCCCGCCCAAGAGCAGCAGCCCTCCGAACGGCAATACGTAAGCCGTGATCACCCAACTAAGCGTAGTTGTATCCAGGTGAAGTTCCGCCCCCAACGACGGAAGTGCAATATTTACGATGGACGCATCCAGTACGACAAGGAATTGTGCAAGCGCAAGCGCGATAAGCGCCCACCAACGGTAGGGTATAGCACTTGATGCTGCTGACATTGGTTGAGTCTTGGAATTCATCATACATCTCTCCTTATTTTCGTTATTGATTGATTAATTACATTCGATTAAATAGAGTTGGTATACGGCTTTTCTTTTGTTTCCGAAGGATTGCGCATCATTTCCGAAAGCTGTGCGAGCCAAGATTTCCTATCTTCGGCGGTCGAAGCATGCATCGAGTCGAATACGAGATGCCGATTCACTCCTAAGCCGCAATAAGCGAGTATCCCTTCATCTATCGTAAGACGAAGCGCATTCCCCAAGCCGCTTGCTTCATATGCTTCTCGGGACTTATCCTGCGTATGGATGAGTGTCGCCTTCTTGCCCGCTAGCAACCCGGATTGAACCCCATTATCATACTTGTAGGCGAATCCGTACGAAAATACGCGGTCTATATACCCTTTCAGCATCGCAGGCAATCCCGTCCACCATAGCGGATAGATGAACACGATATGATCCGCCCACGATACATAGCCTTGCTCCTGAACGATATCCTCTCCCACCCCGCCTAACATTTCACTTGAGCCAAGTGCAGGTTGGAAACCCATGCCGTATAAATCCCGAACGATAACCCCATCCCCCACCTGTAGGTAGCTTTCCGTGACCGCGTCCAGAATCGCGTGATTGAAGCTACTTTTCCTTGGATGTGTATAGATGATCAAATGGTTCATATTCTGTTTCCCCCAAATTAATTAGTGATTGATTACTTACTTGTAGTTATTAAGAGCGCCATTTCTTTTCTGCAACGCGAGAACCGTAGCTGTGATTCCCTTTTCGAAGGCCGTTGCTCGCGCTGGTCCAATCAACCGCTCGTATTTGTCCCCGCTTAAGACAAGCGGCTCTTCGGTCAAATATGCACGATCTCATTGCCCGAGATCGAGCCTGAGCCAGGTATATGCCAGTTCTGCCCGTACGCGTCGTCCCTGCTGGCGAGCTCCGCGATAATGAACGCCGCGTCCGGCAAATAGACAATCTCGCGGGGGACACGCATATTGCCGATGAAAAATGCCATCTTGTCAGCCGCGATCGCTTCGAGTGTGGAACCCAGATACGAAGCCTCATTCGCCGTGGGGCACAGCTCTTCCGCGACCGAAGCGCCCGTGCCTCCCGTTGCTCCTACTACAATTGCTTTTTCCAAAGGAATTACCTCCTATTGTTTTTGTGATTGATCAATTACTAACTTAAAACCAATATAACACGAAGTGATTGATCGGTCAATAACAATTATTGATTGGTCAATCACTTTTTTTCCGAAAAGCTCGTACCCCTCCTCATATATCCTTCAGCTCGGGCATTGCCAGCGCTACCGAAATATTGCACAGCACGCCCCGGGCTAAGAACAACATCGTTCTTTCCTCGGCATTCGGAATGCTGCCTGCGCGGAAAGCGTCCAAAACCATTCGGCGAACTTCCCCGAATCCATTGCGCATCGCTTCCTGGATCGAGTCTTCACGGATCGTCTGAGCCTGCATCTGAAGCAGCACTTCATTTTGATACATGTCCAGAATATCCACATAAGCCTGGACTAGGTCGGACTCCAACTGTTCCGATGGTGCAGCTTCCACGACCTTGCGGAAGGAATCGATCACTCGCGTCCAGGATACCTCCAGCGCTGTCAACAACAATGCTTCCTTCGTTGAAAAAAAACAAAAAATATACGGCTGCGATATTTTGGCCCGTTCTGCGACCTGTGCCGTTGTTGCACGGTAGTACCCGATCTCCGCAAACACCTCAATCGCTGCTGATATGATGTCCGATTTGCGATTAACTATGGTCGTCTCCATTTTTGCCATCAGATTGGCGCCTCCTTAATGTGTTAGTGATTAATCAATTAGTATTTCAAGTATATATGAAAAACAGCCTGAAAGCAATTCGGCAGCATTCTCGATCCTTAGGACTAGAATCTCATTCCCTTTTAATTAAGCGCTTTCATAACATCCTCTGAATAAAGTAAGCGTTATCACATTTTTTATTAGTATCACCTCCCTTCAGCTTTCGGCATCCATTGCAGGTTGCTAAGAATAACCAAAAGAAGAGCAAATGTCCTGCAGTGCAGCGCCCTTGCTCTTCTCTTGTTGCGTTTCTTATTCTCCCAGTACAATAGAACTTTTATTTCAATTCAATATACGGCGAAGCATGTAAACCGAATCGAACGAACGTGTATCGGTCCGTGTAAATATTCGTATTCTTGTCTATATCTTTATCTGTCCAACCGGGCTTATCTTTAAAGCTGTCAGGTCCCACCTTATAGAGCTCGCCTTTTATGTGATGATGTGGACCTAGCAGATTTCGACAGCTGTTTGCCATTTCTACCTCGATTAAGTTATCGCCCTTACGCAGAAATGAAGTGATGTCTGCCTCATAAGGCTCCCAGAGGAACGTTCGTACCTCTTGACCGTTAATAAACAACCGACTGACAATGGTATCTGGTGGTGTGGAAAAGCTCCATTTCGCCTCCATCCAATCGTTTCTATCGATAGTTACCTTTTGCTGCATATAAATTTTACCGCTATAGAAGGGAAACCCTTGATTGACAAGATCCCCAGTATGCACGGAAACAGGAAGTTCCGTAAGAACAAACGGACCCATCGTATGAACCGCTTGACGCTCTCCGTTCAGGTACGGCGAACTTGACTCTACACCGAAAGACCCAATAATGTAGATATTTTCGATTTCTGTTTCAAACGTCAGCTTATTTCCTTCCGATTCAAACTGTCGCGCATGCTCAATTGCTGCGTAAGTCTGTGAAGAGTTGTAGAAATAAGATTGAAGGCGAATTCGATTTACTCCTGGAACGATCATGCCGCTAATATCAACTTTTTGGAAAGAAATATCTCGCCACCAGCCACAGCTTTTCGATTCCACTTGACGCCCGTTCACTTCGATTTTGATATCTTCCGGCTTCTCCAAGACCACATATAATTCGCGCGAAAGATCAACATCAAACGCAACCTGGAATTCGAATTCTAGTTCAATATGAACAGGTCGACCAAAAGCTAAAAGCAGCTCTTGAATGAAAACCACGGGCAGTGGTCCTGACCAATCTCCATCTTCAACACGTAAAC
Source organism: Paenibacillus alginolyticus DSM 5050 = NBRC 15375 (assembly GCF_000422905.1). GTDB lineage: Bacteria > Bacillota > Bacilli > Paenibacillales > NBRC-103111 > Paenibacillus_E > Paenibacillus_E alginolyticus. The sequence goes on along the minus strand of NZ_KE383949.1, from coordinate 144,603 downwards.
GGCATGTATCCAGCGTCAAACTGTTTGCCTCTATATTCGAAATCTTCCAAGTATGATCTAAAAGGATTTTCGATTCTGGTTGCCAAGAAGTCGTTTTATTTATATCAAAAATCTCTTCACTTTGTGCTGCTTCTTCAGGCACAATCTTCAAGACGTAGGACTGCCCCGGATGAATAGTCAATGGAATGCGTACGCCACAATCGGTATCTTCCTGTTCGATAGGTGTAACCCCGCCTGTTTCCAGATCAATTACGGATACTCTTCCTTTTCGGAACAACTCTACCTGTATGGACTCATAGCGTTCCTTTCCGGAATTTACTAAGTAGTGGATGATTGCGCCGCCCAATGCTAATGTCTGAACATTCATTGTATCCTCAGTTATCGCTTCTCCTGCACGATCCAACAGACGTATAGATGGGGATACGGTGCTGGACAAAGCGTTTAGCAGCGCTTTAGAATTCCATTCGGGTTTGAGCGCGCTCTCAATTAGCTGATCTAACTCCTTATCCAGTTGTCCATTAATAAGCGTCGGAAATGGCGCAAATGCAACAAGGCAGCCGCCTTGAAGGACGAATTGCTTCAACAAATCAACCGTAACGCGGTTTAACGTTACACTCGGCGGAATGATTACAACGCGATAGGCCGCTTCGCCGATAACAAAGTTGCCGTTACTGACATTACCGTGATGTTCAATAATGCTTTCACTGCCGTAATCATGCTCTACGAAGGTTTGGCACATTTGGCGCGAAAGCTGGGTAAAAGCCTTATGATAAGGTTCGATTTCTGAAGAATCCTCACCACATTGTTGAACCCAAGCAGACCGGATTGGGTGCAGAAGCAATACTTCAGTCTGACGAGTTCCTTCTGAAAGCAGCATCGACAACCTCGCGAAGTAATCATTAAAACCTTTATAATCCTCCCACCAAGGCTGCTGATAAAATAGGGAAGGAGGATAGTCACGTTTTCGTAAGCCTCTTAAGGTATATCCCTGCAAATGCTGACACATCAAATTAATACCGTGGACAAATTGCCACTCGCCTATTCGCTTAAGATCCTCAAAGCTGACATTCCAGCCTGAACACCCGAAGCTTTCCGTAATCGTCTGCTTTTTCCCAAGTTGATGGGCAACCGAGCCTACCTGTTTGGGAACAATAGGCTCTTCGCTAATAAACCGGCCTAACCAATCACAACCCGGAATTTGCAAATACTCATAAAAAGCCATCGGATCCCCGACTGAAGTCACTTGATGCATGAGCACTTGTTCATCTACAACGTGACCTGTTGCTGACCATCCCTTGCTATTACACCAATCCCCAATTTGTTTCGCATAACTTTGAGTGAACATCGTGGTTACGCATTCCCAATAGTCATATCTTGCTTTACTGCAGCCTTCCACATTCATAAACAAAGCGGGGAGAGCTTCCTTCAGGTCATAGCCATATCTGATCTCGAAAGCTTGCTCCAGATCAAACGACCAAGGCAACTGCCCGCGCGCAAACTGCGGTTCGTCCGTAAACACGCCTTTCAGATCGTCTCCAAACTCTCCGCCGAAGCGTTCCCAATAGGCCTCGTAGGTCGTATCAATGAAAGCACGAACGGTTTCCATACTTAGCGTATCAATATAATATGGATTTACTTCATAGAAGAATCTTAACTCTGCGCTGCTCTCCTCTTCTGCTGATAGTAAACGATAGCCGTGTTCTGATTTGGCATAGAAACCGATCGTTCTCTCCGCTGGGTTCTGAAAAGGAGCTTGCTCATAGGCCAATTTTTTTTGCTGGTAAGCGATTCCCATGGCTGGAACTTTACCATCTGCGAAGCCGCTCGGCCAGCCGTTTTCATCATATAACCATGGGGTCATACCGAGCTCTTTGCTTTTCTCGATACATGTCCGTACAGCGGACATCCACTCCTCACCCATATACGGAGTAAGAAGTCCGCCTCTGGCGTGCATAAAAAATCCGCCTATTCCCGCTTTATGCATGTCCTCGATCTGACGTTCCAACTCCTCCGTTTCCAATTTATCATTCCATGACCATAGCGGCACTGAGCGATATTGGACAGGAGGATTCTGAAGTTGATCCCACATAGTCATCTTATCTTCACCTCATGCTTTCAAGCATAACTGAACAAGATCATCCACCTGTGCTGTAGCCAAACAGACCACCGCATCTGCAGCGCCATAATAGATTTTCACTTCACCCGATGGTTCCAAAATCATGCCTCCAGGGAAAATGACATCATTACGGAATCCGCCGTCGATCTCATAGCTGGCTTCCGGCGCAAGCAAGGGCTCTTGATACATGCCGATTACCTTTTTCGGATTGTGGAGATCGAGCAGCATGAGGCCTGCTGTATACCTTTTCTTCCAAGCAGGCTCCCAGCCGTTCTTCCCTCTTGCAGGATCGATATCCACCGCATGAAACGTGGTCAGCCAGCCTTTTTCTGTCTTTATAGGAGGAGCCGCAGGCCCGATCTTATCATTGGCAAAAGGAACATGCTCAACCGCCAGCAGGAGATCGGAATTGCCCCAATACTTCAAATCCGGAGAGTCGGAAATCCATGTGTCAAATCGGTCGGCCCCCCCACGGCTGTATACGGTAAAAGGCCTTTCCAAACGAACGTATTTGCCGCCGACTTTCTCCGGGAACAGCACCATATTGCGAAGATCCGGCGTCGATAAGCTCAACACTTCGAAGTTTTCAAAGTCATCGGTAACGGCGATACCGCCACGAATACCATGCTGCGTATCCACAGCAAAGCACATGTAACAGCGGCCGTCCATAACCGTCAATCGAGGGTCATAGGCCCGAATAATTTCTCCGTCATTCATCTTAAAGCAAGGCTTCGGTCCAGCTTCCCAATGGATCCCATCACGACTGTACGCAATCCCAAGATCCGTTGTGGAATGAGGCTCAAGTGTTTGTTCGCTTCTGGAACCATAATCATTGCGGAATACCATGACATATTGACCGTTGAATTTGGTAACGCCCGCGTTAAATACAAGCGCAGTAGGGTAAGGAACCCGATCAGCGTCCAAAATCGGATTAGCAGGATGACGATGAATAAACGAACTCGACTTTAAAATTCCGGGTACAGGTAAAACCATAGTAGATGACCTCCAAAATATATTTGTATTCTAGCCTTTCAGTGAGCCAGCGGTCATTTGCATGAACGATTTATTCGCGATCATATACACGACGAGCAGCGGTAAGATCGATAAACAAGCGCCTGCCAGCATATAATGCGTTTGAACCGCAGCCGATGCCCCATAGCGAAGATAGGATAATCCGACGGTCAACGTTTGGAGTTTGGGATTGGTCATCGTAAACACTAACGGGCGTAAATATTCATTCCAAGCTCCGCAAAATGTAAACAAAGCCCCTACACCCAATCCTGGGCGCATCAAAGGTAAAATAATTCGCCAAAATATTCCGCCGTTCGAGCAGCCATCTATACGAGCAGCCTCATCTAATTCCCGGGAAATACCTTGTAAAAAGCTCAGTAAAATAAAGAAAATATACGCGTGGCCACTGATTAAAATGAGGACGACACCCCATAAACTCGTGTGCAAATGGAGCTTGACCATAAGCTCAAATTGCGGCCGAATCACAACAGCGCCAATCGAAATGAACATGGTAGATGCCTGAATCGCGATAAAAATGGCTTTGCCCGGGAATTTAATTCGGTCAACCACATAAGCGGCCATCGATGCAACGATCAGCGTTCCAATTGTTGTTGCTCCACTTAGAAAGAGACTGTTCCATGTAAATCGAGCGAAATTGGCTTGCACCCAAGCTTCCTTGTAATTCACAACATGCCAGGAAGACGGGAAAATCTTTCCGCCTTTTGTAATCTCGATATTAGACATGAAAGAGCCAAGAAAAGTCACAACAATCGGAAACACAATCAGTAAGGCGGTTACCAGTAAAAAGATCCAGAGCAGTACTCTTCCGCCTATTTCCGTTAATGAAAATAGCTGGGTTTGTTTATTTATCCGTTCATTCGATAACCTTTCAGTAACTTCCATTTTTCCAGCATCCTCCCTCATTGAAGTTTGTTCAGACGTCTAGACATCGCATGGTAAGCTAGTGTGATGATGCCTACAATGACGGCTGTAACGAATCCAACGGCACTTCCGTAGCCAAATTGTTGGTCCACAAGTGTCCCTGATGGTGTCGGGAAGAAGAGTTTATACACGTACAAATACATCACTTCCGTCTTTCCAACCGGACCGCCCTCGGTCAACACCATAATGCTTTCGTACCCTTTAAGCGAATTAATGATTGCCAGCATAATCACAATCTGCAGCACAGGCCCTAACATAGGAATAGTTAAGTACCAGAATTGCTGCCATTTATTGGCGCCGTCCAGCGACGAGCTTTCATACACATCGTTCGGGATATTTTGAAGACCGGCAAGGAACAGCAGCATATAGTTGCCTACCGCACCCCAAACAGCGATGATGATCGTCGTAAACAGGGCGTGTTTGGGACCGAGCCAATCGATTCTTTCGGAGATGATGTGAAACTTCAGCAAATATTGATTGAGAATGCCGTTATAGGAGTTGAAAATAATGAAAAATACGACAGCCATGACAGATGAACTAATAATCGTCGGCATGAAATAGATGGCTCTCAGCCAATTGCGGCCGCGCAGCTTTTGATTCAGAATAACGGCTAGCACCAAGCATAATGGCAATGTAAGGATCAACTTACCGCCTGCATAAATGAATGTATTCAAGACAGAGTGCCAATACTCCGTGTCCTGCCAGAGCCTCCTGAAATTATCAAACCCAATAAATGACGCGTCCCCGAATCCCTTGTAATCATAAAACATGTATCGAATAGCCCAAGCAATCGGATAGACGCCCAGCACCATGGTCAGTAGAAAACTTGGAAATAAAAATACATATGAAAACCCGATCTGGCGTGTCCTGTTCATCCCGTTCCCTCCTGTAACCTCTATACTTAGAGAGCGAGAGTGGAGCTATTCACTCTACTCTCGCGGTATCATCTGGTTGTGGTCATTATTTCATCATCAGCTTCATCGGATCGAAGCTTGGATTCGGCTGCACTTTCACTGTACCTTTCGCTGCCGCTTTATCGAGAGCGTCATTGTAGCGCTTATTCAGATCTTGAATAATTTGATCTATATTCCCGCCACTGACCATGTATTTGAAAAATGCATCATCTTTTTTCATACCTTCAACGGTAACTGTAGGCTGCAGCGGCCATGTGCCGTCGTTTCCAACCGGAAGGAAGCCATCAATACCTTTCATTTCTGGTTTCTTCGCTACGGACGAAACAGATGGCACCATGGATAGTCCGAAACCTTTTTCATGATACGTTTTCAAGACTTCGTCCGTATACATGAACTGCATGAATTTCCACGCTTGGTCTGCATTTTTGGTTGTGTTGCTGATGGCTAACCATTGCCCGCCCAAGAAGGAGGTAGCGCCTTTAATCGTGCCATCGATCGTTGGAACCGGTGCAGCTGCCCATTCGATTTTGGCCGGGAACTGATTCGCATACACGCCTGGTTCCGATGAGAAGGAGATGTACATCCCGATTTTGCCTTCTGCGAATTGCGCGCGCAGCGGGTCAATATCCAGCGATTCCATACCTGGCAGTGTACTGCCGTCATCTACCATTTGTTTGAACGATGAAATGATGTCTTTGAATCCTGTGAAATCAAACTTCGCGGTTTTGAAATCAAAGCCTAGTCCGCCGTAACCGCTTGCTTCTGCAATAACCCTTGCCGAACGTCCTAGAGCGCTTTCTGGGTTTTTGAAGTTTTGAGCAAAACCATAAGAGCCGGATGCTTTACCTACTGCCGTGATTTTCTTCGCATCCTCGACCATTTCTTTCAATGTTTTCGGAGGAGCAGCGATCCCCGCTTTGGCGAAAAGCTCTTTATTGTAAACAAGTCTCAGTGTGGAACCATAGTTCGGAAGGCTGTACATTTTCCCATCAATCCGATTGAAATCATCAATGATCGGGAATTTTTTCTTAAGGGCATCTGTAAGGTAGGAATCAATTGGCTTCAAATATCCTTTTTGCGCAAAAGGCTGGATCGTATTTTCCTTCACGCGGATAATATCAGGCGCCTGTCCGGAAGCGAATGCCAAATCAATCGCTTGGTTGAAATCTTCCGTTTTCACAACCATTTCGACTTCAATGTTCTCGCCGTTCGTTTCGTTAAATTTCTGTACAACGCCTTTAATGTAATCCATATCATGACGGTCACCCGTCCAATACACGAGCTTGGTCTTATCTTTCTTCACAGGAGCTGCGCTAGCAGGCTGTCCGGATGGTTTGGCGGATGCTGCCGGACTATTTGCCGTATTGTTGCTGCCGCATGCTGCCAAACTGCCTGCTAGTAAAACACTTAAAGTGACCGTCCCAATTCTTTTTACCATTTGTAAGCCTCCCTTTTGTTTGCGAACACTTTGTATCGTTCTGGAAATGCTTTTGTTTACACTTTTATACTAAAAGAATTTGATCATTCTGATAATGCGGTCAACTCATGAACAAGGGCAGATATTTCTACATGTTACCCCATGCAGCAAGGATAAACGACTCCGTCGTCCTTCAGGACGAGCGCGTTTGTCAAGGTAGATGCGAAGCAAAAGTATAAAACTTATACTTTCTTATCTACTTAAAAAAAAGGCAAACCCTCATGGCTTCGAGGACTTGCCCAGAGACATATCTTTGAATTCAGTCGGCGTCAAGCCTGTTTGCTTTTTGAACACTTCACTGAAATACCGCCTGTGCTCATAGCCGAGCTGCTGCGCGATTTCTTGCACTTGGTAGTCTTCAATGAGCATTGATTTTGCCCGTTCTATCTTCGCTGCGGTAACGAACTGTTGGAAGGCAGTGCCGGTCACCTTCTTGAACAAATTCGAATAGTACCCCCAGCTTAGGTTAACCTGTTTCGCGCAATGCTCCAAGGTCAAATCCAAATGAAGATTCGACCTGATATACTCTGCAGAGCGATAGATGATTTTCTGCGACTCGCTTGCTCTCTCCTGATTAATCATACGGCAGCCAATTTCGCACAATTGAACGAACCATTCTCGATACTCTTGCAGGTCCGCGCCGCTCTCACCTTTAATTTCATGGACTTTCGACTCGAAATCGATCATGCTTGCCCGAGGAAATTTCTCCAATAGAACCCGCAGCATCCGCAGCACGAGCCCTTGCAGCAAACGTTCGACGACACCCGGCTCCGGTAAGACAGACGCTTTGGCCATCTCGTGAAAAATGTCCTTCGCCCATTCCACACTTTTATCCAGATTACCTGAACGGAAAGCGAACAGAAATTCATTCTCGCTATCCTCGGTATAAATCCACTCCACCGGGAGATCTGACGAATCGGCGTTGTAGCTGAATGCACCATTGCCGCCTGTATAGAAGTGATAAGACAAAGCGCTTAGCGACTGCTGATAACTCTTCGGAAGTTCCTGCACCGTTCCTACCCTTTGGCCAATGCCAATGGAAATCGTGAACTTGGTGTGTCTCGCAATATTGGCACAGCAATGATCCGCAATTTCAACTAGAGGCTCGTTCGACTCCATATTCAAAATGCAAATATACCGATTAAACGCTTCCCTGAACACGACAGCCGTCGTATAGAAGGAAATCGTTTCCTCCACGATATTTTGCAGAGAAAACCGCGCAAGCTCAAGCTCCTTAACAGGGACCTCGCCGTACTTGTCCGTGAACTGATCCATCTGGATCGTCATCACCGCAAAGGGAGGATTCAACTCATTAATGTCCAGGAAGTCCGATAATCTAGCCAATTCCGCTTCACTGGTTTGATGATGGACGAGCAGAGATAAGTATTCCTGCCGCAGGGCTGGCATACTTTCTTTGATCTTCTTCTGAAGTCCCAGCACGTGCGTGCGGTTAAGATTTTCCTGTTCCCACACTTCTTTGGCCTTCACGACGGCTTTCACGATTTGGTCGACAGAGAAAGGTTTTTTCACATAATCAAGTGCGCCATATTGAATGGCTTTTTGTGCATAATCAAAATCGGTATAAGCACTTAAAATAATGACCTTACTGTTCGGCAGCACCTCTAATATACTGCGTGTCATCTCTAATCCGTCCATTTTGGGCATCCGAATATCGGTCAGAATAATATCCGGCAAGCTTTCACGAATGACGGACAACCCTTCCTCACCATTGGTTGCGCTTCCCACAATTTCAATGCCGTGATCATGCCAAGGGATCTTTTTCGTAATCATGTCCACAACACTTCGGATATCATCTACGACACATAATTTAACCAGTCGGTTCATGCTCATGAAAGTCCTCCTCTCCTTCATAGCTAGGGATCCATAGTTCAATCCGTGCTCCACCTACGTCGTTATTGGTGATCTCCATACGTTGTTGATCGCCAAAGTACAGCTGTAAGCGGGTATAAATATTGCGCAACGCGTAACCATGCTTCGATGTTGTCGGGTGTACAATACCCTGAAGGAGCTTCTCAGGCACTAGCCCATGCCCGTTGTCTTCCACCGTTATATGCAGCCAGTCCCCTTCGGCATGAGCGCTAATCAGAATGTCCCCTCCTGAAGTCATATCTTTAAATCCATGTAAAATACAGTTTTCAACTAGCGGTTGAATCATAATCTTAGGTACCAAGCATGCGAGCAGCTCCGGCTCCACCTCGAATTTGCACACGAACAAATTCTCATAGGACCTTTGCTGAATGGCCAAATATTGACGAACATGCTCCAATTCATCCTCCAATGTGATCAGATCCCGCCCTCCGCTTAGGCTTAATTGGAACATTTGCGATAGAGCCAGGATCATTTCATTCACGTCGTCGTTTTCGCCCAAAACCGATTTGCAGTAGATTGTATTCAGCGTATTATAGAAAAAATGCGGGTCCATCTGGGCAGATAGCGCCTTAATTTCAGCCTTCCGTTTATCACGCTCACGGTTCTTCACGTCTTCAATCAGCTGCTTGATTTCGTCCAGCATTCGGTTAAAACGGAATCCGACCTGGGATACCTCGTCCTTATAAACGCTTTCAAAACGAACAGAAAGGTCATTCTCTTCCACTCGCTTCATCAGCCTTTGCAGTCTGTATAGCGGTTTTAAAAGCAGATACGTTAAATTATTCGTTATGAATAGCGATAAAATAATAAAACCGATAATCACATAGGTCGTTGCTCTTTTAATCCCATTTAATTTGGCTAACAAGTCATCCTTCGCTTGAACACTGACAATCATCCAATCGTCCTTTACTTCCAGCCGCGAATAATTGACTAAGTAGTCCTTTTTTTCATTCGTGTAGAAAAAAGAGCCTTTCATTTGATCACTCAATTGCTCAAAAAATGCGGGCTTTTGAATAAAATGGTCCTTACTCGTCCTATCCGCGTAATTCACATCTTCACCTTTGTTATCGATGAAATAATATTGTTTATTCGTTTTGGTCAAGTTGTCCATAAAGAGATCACGCAGGTCATCTTCCTTCACATTGACTACGACGTATACATTGGTCGGTTCATAAACCATGAAAGAGTCTTCGCCTACGCCTTCTGTAACGAGTGATATCACCCTTTGCTTGCCTGTAAAAAATGGATCAACATGCCCTTGACTCCAGAAACCACGATTCAATTGCTTGAAGTGCACATACATCTCCGACTGATAAAATGAATTCGCCGTGTTCCGCACACTGGAGGTCGGATAAAAATCCCCGAACGGTGTGGCGATCAGAATGCTATCAATCATCGAATCGTTGAATTTCACCTGAGAAAAGACATACTGCAAGGAGGTCAGTGACTTGTAGTAGCTAGATCTATCATTAGCTTGTACATCCTTCATTAATTGTTTGAACGCATCGCTGAACATCAGCGCTCTTATGGCAATACCGATGTTTTTCAGCCGTTCGTTTACGATTTGTGCCGATTGATTAACAGTATCTTGACTAGACTGCATGGCATTGCGCTGAATCTCTTTGGAAGCTATCAAATAGGCAATACTGCCTGTTGCCATCAGACCCAAGGTGATCAGAACGACAAAGGTCAGCCATATTCTTTGTTTTAAAGAGAACGAATGGAATATTTTCTGAATTGGCGACCACATTCGAGACTTGTTCATGGGTGTCTCCATCACCTTTCGTGTTGCGAGAATACGGACTTCATCTATTTTATTATAGTATAGGACGCTTATTTTCGACATGAGGGAAAATCATGATAGAGGGCAGCTTTTTCAATATGCGGAAGGAAAAGGTGTGATTTCCTCAAATACGAACAAATGTTCTTTATTTTTTATTGAAATTATGGTAATAATAAGAGGTAACCTATTTGCGTGAAGCAAAAACCAAGGAGGAAATTTAAATGACAGTAAGATTAACAGCATATCTAGTAATGGATGGCAATGCACAGGAAGCTATTCAATTCTATGAAAAGGCATTGGATGCCCAAGTTCTTTTCACGCAATCTTTCGGCGAGATGCCGGCTAACCCAGATTTTCCTTTACCGGAGGATGCTAAGGGGCGTATTGGACATGCAATGTTGCAAGTTGGCGAGTCTAGCTTGATGTTTTCCGATACATTTCCAGGTCAGACTGTTCAAAAAGGGGATAACGTGACCATCTGTATTACATCGAAAGATAAGGAAAAGTCACAAAAGTTCTATAATGCCTTGAAGGACGGCGGTCAAGTCATTATGGAGCTCCAAGAAACTCATTTTAGCCCATCATATGGACAGGTAAAAGACAAGTTCGGTGTTACCTTCCAAATATTCACTGAAGGCGCATCAATGAATTAAGGTTATTAACTCAAAACAGCCCTGTTCGCATCCACTGCGACAGAGCCGTTAGCCTTTCAGGAGTACCAATAAAGCGCATACTCGGTCATCACGGATGCATGCCCCATTTGACGCAGCATAGCTGTAATATTACCGCGGTGATAGGTTGCGTGATTGACGACCTGCAGAACCATTTCAGATAAGCTGGTTTCACGCGGTCTCGTATAAGGATTATCGAGCACAATCCTCTTCTCCATATTTTCCTGTTGGTTCAAAAGCGTCTTAAACCGCTCTGATATTTGGACGTACATCTTCTCCATCTCCTCAATGCTTTTCGACTCCACGCCAACATTCATTTGGGCTGAATCGGCCATTGCTTCCCTCATGCATTTACCGGAAATAATGTCTAACCAGCATGCATCCACCAAGTAAATATGAGCGATCGCCTTGGATATCGTAGAAAAAACACTTTGAATCTCCTTATTGTAAACGTCTTGTGGAAGTTCTTTTAAACGATTCAGTATAGTTTGGTTCGCCCATACGTGGTAATTGTACATTTCTAGTGCAGGATGAGTCATAGATATCGTCTCCTTTTTCACTGGTCTTGCGTCTTTTCAAGTGTTACCTTTATCATATAGCAAATACCCTGACAGCCTTATGTCAGGGTATAAATAATAAAAACCCCATGTAGGGGTTATTACATACAGTCAAAACGCTGGATCTTCGGATCACATTTGTTCGCCTTCATGTTGTTCCTGAACCACACGAAACCAGTCCCAGCCACACACAAAAATGATAATCAAAAAAAGAATAATGCGTAACGCATTCCACCAACCGCTTTCCAGAATACCTGGAAAAGCACCCGTTCCAAGAATCAATACCGGGATGAGCCACACGACATTTCTCTTCATTAAACGAATCGCCTTTAGTCTAAGCAAAATGTACTGTCCCCTATTTGGTAAGTAATATGGTTTGATCCTCGTATAACTTTCGAACCCATATAACTCTTTATGTCCGTCTTCTTAGTCAGAACGCTCATCCAATATGTGCAAGTAATCCTCAAGCTGCCAACTCACTCCGTTTTACTCAAAAACCCTCGAACACCAGAATCAGCTTATTCATCCAACAGCATTAATTCTGGTACAGACAGCGCCATTGAAATATTGCACAACATCCCTCTAGCCAGAAAAATCATGGTTCTCTCATAAGGCTTTTCGAAGCCTGCACGCTTAAAAGCTTCTAGAACCACCTGGTGAACATCCCGATATCCCTTCTGCATGACCTCTGCGATCATATCCTCTTTAATCGTTTGAGCTTGCATTTGCAGCAGTGTTTCATTTTGGTAAGATTTCATAATATGAATATAAGCATCAACCAGTTCTTTCTCAAGCTGATCAGGAGCAACGGTCTCAATAACCGTGCGGAAAGCCTCAAGAATTCGTGTCCAAGACACTTCGAGCGCTTCTTGCAGCAGTGCTTCTTTCGTTGAAAAAAACCGGAAAACATAAGGCTGCGAAATTTGTGCGCGTTCCGCAACTTTTGCAGTCGTTGCACGGTAATAGCCAATTTCAGCAAATACTTCGATGGCCGCGGATACGATATCTACTCGTCGATTAACGGACGTTTGAGAATTCTTTGTCATCATTCATTCCACCTTTAAAGTTACATTAGTTATTGATCAATTACTAATGTAATAGTAACTTATCGGAATTTAATTTGCAATATTTCATTTCGGCATGTGTGATTATACAATAAAATACTAATCATAATAAAATGGAGTGCCAACTGTGTTGGTCCCCCATTTTAATGGTAATCCTGTTATTTGGCCCGCATACGATTGTTCCTCGGATTGTGTTCCACTTCAGCAAGTCCTAGTTCCTCCATGAGTGGAGGTACATACATGCCGAATCGGCCGCGATAACCTTTTTTCAAGCCATACCAGCCACCAACTGGATTTTCTGGTGAACGGCCCCATGCTTCAACGGTACCTTCTTTTGCAGGTTTCTGCTCATCTGCACTGCCTAGTTCCATCCAGTCACCATGTTCCTTGAGCATGACATATAAGTCATCCACGCAGCGATAGTCATAATGCAAAACAGTTTTACCTACCGTGCAAACGATAATTGCCTTTCCATCTTTTTCGTCCTTATACATTTCATATTCCGATGTTTGAGGAGGTGTTTTTAATTTCCAAGGATTTTCTTTAGTTCCCGTTTCTGTTGACATCTTGATTCTCCTTTGGGTTATGTTTATTGGGATAATATAACATAACACTGCGTCCTACAAAACAGATGGACCAGATCCATCTGAATAGACGCCTTGTTCAGCCAGTTTCGTGCTACCTTCAAATTCATGTACGTGTCTCTGTACGGTTAAGGGAGACAGATATGAGTGCTAGTAAAAAATTTATTTACGGACTTTTCTAATTTTTAGAGGTTTACGCTTTCAATTGCTGTAGCAATTCTATCCTTATTAAAAGGCTTGACGAGAAAATCTTTTGCCCCCGCCTGAATCGAATCGACAACCAATTTTTGTTGTCCCATAGCCGAACACATAATCACCTTTGCCTGGTGATCGAATCGTATAATTTCTTTAAGTGCGTCAATGCCATCCATTTCGGGCATTGTGATGTCCAGGGTCACTAAATCAGGTTTATATCTCTTGTACAAATGTACGGCTTCATGACCATTTCTGCCTTCCGCCACAACCTCATAATTCAAGTTAACGAGTATATCTTTTAACATAGCCCTCATAAAAGCGGCATCATCTACAACTAATATTCTTTTTTTCACTGCAATCCACCCCTCACAGACAAACTTTTCCTTTATTCTAACCAATTGGCTTCGCTGACCTCATCGTCTCGATACACCCATTGATACTCCAATCGCGCATCGTCCACGCCTGCGTGCTCATCGGTTACATCCACTGTCGGCGTTAGCGCACCGAGATACTTATCCATACCGTTAGGCGTAATCGATAAACTCGGTAAAATGTTATCAAACTTGATCGCCGGACTCGTGATCCGATTGATATTGCCGGCCCGGTCCTGCATCAGGACGGTCACATACCAGTCTCCGTTCACTTTGTCTTTGGAAACGGCAGGCATTTTGCCATCCATTATGCCATAGGTCACCCAAATAACGCTGCTTTGATCAGGAGATTGCACCCAAGCATACTGAAGCACATCGCCTTTCAGGCCGGAGCCTTTTTCAACGACATTCAACTTGACCGAATGTTGTCGCTCATAAGTACCGTCGGTGTCCGGGATAAACTCAACTGTAGGGAGCACAGCATCGACGCAGATCGCTTCACCCGACGCTAGAGCGAGCGGAGGATTGTAGCCATTCTGCACCATAGGCGTATTGCCGAAGTCATCCGTTATTCCCAAATTGCCGATGAAATTGGTATAGGCTAATTCATTTCCTTCATCGCCCGGCTGTACCACGTATTCGTAAGTAACCTCTTTCGTGCCGCTGCCGGATTTATACAGGGCCTTCTTACCGTTGTTGAACTGAATGTAGCCATTAGTCCCGGTGACTACATCGTCCAACTGCAGCTTAATTGTAAGCTTATCGCCGGCTTTCAAATATTTGGTTCCGGTCGATGTGGCGACATCCACTTTATTGATGATCGGCACAATACCGTCGACCTGCAGTTTGAGACTGTCCAGCTGGTTGAAGTAGCTGGCGCCGCCTGGGGATTGGTTATAATTCACGTCGTAATTACTTTTCCAATTGTAGGGATTCCCGGATGTACTGCTCTCCATCGGATTGTCCGAAAGGTCCTTTACGTTTGGCGGCAGCAAGCCTCCAATTTTATCGTCCCCTCCTTGGTTTGCATCCCACTCACTTGGCGTTCTAGTTCCAATGCCCAAGTATTTGCCTTGATTATAAGGCTGCTTGCCAATGTCGCTGCGTGTCATATCATCGGCTTCGACCGTATAACGGAAGGTAATGTCTTTTGTCCCGTCGCCTGAAACATATTTGGCCTTCTTGCGTGTATTCATCGGTAATTCGAAGGAAGCGTCAATATTCACAGGCTCCTCGAAATGAAGAACAATATCAAGCGACTGGCCCAAATGGAACTTACCGTTTCCGGCGTTCGGTAAGGTGATATTTTGTAATCGAGGCCCTTCCGTATCAAAAACGGACATGTGAATGCTCTCAATTCTGCTTAGCGGGGTATTCACGTCATCTAATACAAATTGAATGACATTCCTATCCGGAATAAAATCCGTTTCCTGCGACGTCATGGTATAAACTTTGGCCATACCAGCATCGCCGCTATCTTTATCCCGTTCGAGTACGGTTCCATTTGTCATCAGAATCATATGATCGTTATCATCAATTCTTGTATTCATCGTTACTCTATATTTCAAGTGCTTCAGCTTGGCAATATCCGACAAGGGATATGGCAAATCCGAAGCGGATACGACGCCTCCGAGTGCCCATCCATCGTCGCCGGAGCCGGGCCATAGCGCCAGATTGTTGGAGAATTTGGGTTTATACTGCAGATTCGTTTGCAGATTTTTTTCATCATATGTGTAATCTCTTTTCGTCGTTACCTTTGAATCCGAGCTGCTGTAATTCACATATTGAAGAAAATTATCATCCGCCCAAGGCGCTTTGGCCTCAGCCTTGTTCGCCACAGCCGCATGAATGCCCATCACGGCCAGCATCGCGACCATGTAAGAATATTTCTTCTTCATCTTGTCTTTCTTTCTTCTCATCCGTTTCTGTCTCAACGTGTTTTCCTCCTTGCAAATGGATTAGTGCTAATCAATTACAGAAAATAGTTCTATTTACCCATTACACCACCCAAAATATGACAAAATACTCACTATTCTTGCATGTTACCAGACGCTTCTCACAAGATTCTCACAAACGATCAATTACAAGACTAAAAAAAGACAAAAAAAGACAAGGAGATCTTCTCCCTGCCTTGTTAAATTCACTTTAGTTGCCTGTTTCCACATAAGCCGCCGCTTTGGCACTCATTTCCTTCGGCGGCTCAATCCCAAGCTCTCTCCGGTACAGCTCTTCAAAACTTGCATAATGCTTAACGATTCGTTCTCTCCTGCCGCTGCTTGCATACACATCCATTAACAATTGATTCATTTCCTCATTCAAGGGAACGATGGAGAGATACATGTCCAGCTTTTGTTCCGCTTTGCCCCATTCTTGTGCGGCCACATCACGGCCCACCAAACCACGAACCAGAGCCGTATATTGTTTAGCATAACCTTCCTCTAACTTGGACTTCCATAAGAAATCCTTACGCTCCAACAGAGTACCGCGATACATCGCAAACAATCGATCCGCTTGCGCCACATCCTGCTTGCCGTCCGCTTGCACCGCCTCGCAGCTCTGAAATTCCAGTAGGTCGTACCGCACATCCTGCGTATCCAGCATGTAGCCTTCATTCGTTTTGACGATGTCCATGCCGATTTCTTGTTCTTTCATCAGCTTCTTCAGCCGGTAAATCGTATTGTGAAGATTGTGCGAAGCCCTGTCCTCCAACATATCCGGCCATAAAATATCGGCCAGATGCCACTTGCTAACATTCTGTCGCGGATGGCATAGGAAAAATGCGAACAGTTCCTCCGTCTTCCGCGTAGGCCAGTGAACCAGCACGCCGTCCGGGTTCTTGACTTCGAATCCGCCAAAGCATCGAATCGATGCATGGCGAATTTGCTGCTCCATCTGCTCCGTCTGATCGGCCGGACGCATCAATTTCAGGAGGCGATTCGTTATCCGCTCAATAGACGCCGGTGTTACTGGCTTTAAAATATAATCAAAGGCATAGACTTGGAAAGCTTCCAAGGCGTACTCTTTGTAAGCTGTTGTAAATACAATTTTCGTATGGCCCTGCCGCTCGTTTAATTTCATTGCCAGCTCAAGCCCGTTCATTCTGGGCATTTCCACATCCAGGAACGCAATATCCGGCCGGAGTTCGGGCAAACTGGATACAGCCTCCAGCGGATTGCTGAAAGTGCCCACAATCGTGCAATGCGGATTTCGCCCAATAATGACTTTCATCAATTCGAGAATCGGCTTCTCATCTTCTACAATCACAACCCTAAACAATTGCCCCTCCTCCTTTCTTGTCTATGATTATGCCTCATCACTGCTCCCGGCCAGAGGTAAATATATCGTCACCTTGGTGCCCCGCCCCAATGCTGAATCAACATTCCACGTAGCCCCGGGTATCGAATCCAATCTTCTGCGAATATTCGAGATGCCAATGCCGCCTACACCCTGTTTGCCGCTGACAAGACCATAGAGCAGATCGTCATCCATTCCGACCCCGTCGTCTTGAACGATAATTTGCAGATGACGGTCTCCTTCCTGGATGGTCAACGTAACTGTTCCGAACCCTTCCTTTTCAAATAATCCGTGACGAATCGAGTTCTCCACAAAAGGCTGGATGCTTAAAGAAGGAATCGGCATATGCTTCAGACTCTCGTCAATGTAACATATAAAATCAAACCGATCGCCAAAACGGGCTTTCTCGATCTCGACATAAGCCTCGATCAGCTCCAGCTCCCGGCTCACACTGACAAACAAATCGTTGCGGTCCATATCGAGAATATAACGCAAATACTGGCTTAATTGAGACAGCAAATAGGCTGCTTTCTCCCCATCCGTATAACAAAATGAAATTACGCTGCTAAGCGCATTATACAGAAAATGGGGCTTGATCTGCGCTTGGTGAAACGCCAGCTCATTGCGAATCGCCTCTTGGATGGACGTCTTCATCGCAATCAGCGTCTGAATGCGGGCAATAAGCGGCTCCGCCTCAAACGGTTTGGTCAAATAATCGTTCGCCCCCGCCCTGAAGCCGATTGCGATATCCTGTGAAGTATCCTTGACCGTTGCAAACAATATCGGCAAATCGAGGATCGAATAATGAAATCGCAGCATGCGGCAAAGCTCGATCCCCGATATATCAGGCATCATGACATCCAGAATGACGAGGTCGATCTGTGCATAAGCCTTGATTTTGACCAAAGCTTCTTTGGCCGAGAAGGCTGTAATCACGTTATACCTGTGTCTTTTCAAAATATTCAGCAGCGTATGGATGTTGGAAGCCTCGTCGTCCACGATAAGAATCGTATGTGCATGTTGTTCCAGAAGATCCAATGAAGATTTACTTTCCGACATTCTCGGCACCGTAGTTTCATTCATGGCGGCAGCCTCATCTGCAGCAGTATAATTCGCCATGTGCTTCAACGTAAACACCATACGCGTGCCGACATTCACCTCAGACCAGTCAACCCAAATTTGCCCTTCCATTCGTTCGATCAATTTACGGCTAATATACAAGCCCACGCCCATTCCCGTGTAGCCGTCATCCGGCAGAACCTGATCGAGCTGCTCAAAATATTCAAAAATGTTCGATCGCCGTTCCTCAACAATACCAATGCCCGTATCGGTGACGGATATGCGGATCATGTCTCCGACTACGACAGACGTGACGGTAATAGTCCCTTTTTCGGTATGCTTAATCGCATTATGGATCAGGTTGTACAACAATTGCCGCAAGCGGCTCTCGTCGGCATGCACCCATACGTTCGGAGGAACCTGATTCTCCAGCATGACCTCTTTGCCCGCCAGCTCGAAATGCAAGACGTCAAACACAATTTGAGTCACTGATCTCATATCGACGACCGTCATATGCATACGCAGCTCACCTTGCTTAAGCCTCGTAACATCAATTAAATCGCGCATCAGCATCGATAGCTTCACCGAGGTATCCTTGATCAGCCATAGATTTTGCTTTTGCTTGGCGGATAAATTCCGCTCATCATCATCCAGCAGGTACGAGGTGATGTTCATAATGCCGTGCAGCGGTGTCTTGACTTCATGCGACGTGTGCATTAAGAACTCGTCCTTCAGTTGATTGGAAATCGTCAATTGATGCGTCAGTGTTTCCGTCTTTGTATAGGCCGTCGTTAAACGGGCAGCTAGTAAAAGATTCATTAAAGATATGAAACCGATCACGGCAGCTTTTCCTCGTAAATCCGTCGATATCATATTTTCCGCATAAAGAGTCCCGTCGACCAAAAAAATCAACAATGAAATGATGACGCCGATGAAAAGCAAAAGCTCTTTTCGTTCCGATGTTCCCTTCGGGCTAGTTCCGAATAAATAAATCATTCTGCCAAGCAAATAAAGAGGGACCAGCGCCATGTAAAGAAAAAATATACCTCTCACTTCATTATAAAGCGAATAGGGAAGCACGAGAATCGCCGCTATGTAAACGACATTCGGAGAAATTAAAGCAATCTTCATTCGATGCGAGATCAGTCTGCCGTCCATGGAACTGAAGAATAGAATACTTAGCACAGAACTAAGAAATTCGCTTAGATCCAGCGATTTATAGACAACATAAAAAGGTATTTCCGGTATGAGCCTTTGAAGCAATTTCTCGCCAAACAGCAATTGAATGAGCGCAAGGGAAAACAAATACATCCCGCTGTACAAGTACGTCTTTTCTCTGTTACGCAAAACATAGAGACTGAGATGATAGGCGCCAAACATGACAAAAATGAGCGCGTAAGCCAGATCACTGCCGATCAATAAGCTATTCAGCTTCGTAATATCTCCATGCCATCCGAACTGGATGGAGTTGATTATACCGCCGTTGGTAAATTCATAATTGGCCACTTGGATAATGATCTCGATTTCTTTGCCTTGCGCATGAAAAAAAGTGCTGTACGGCGTATTGCCGGAAATGTTCGCTTCTTTGACAATGGCCGGACTTCCGCTCCCGCCCTCTAATTTGCCATCGATATACAAGCTGTGAGACATACGAACACTTCTTACTTTTAAACCATAGATATCATCGTTATTATCTACCAGCACTTTAAGCCGATAAGTTCCAAAGCCTTTTCTGCTCATGCCGCCATCTTTCTTTTTACCTTCCCATGTGCCTGGGACAAATAGATAAGTAGCATCGCTCCGCACAGCCTCGCTAAAATCAGCAGGTTCGAGCAGCTTCCCCTCATAAAACTCCCACTCGCCGTCGAGAGCAACCAGCCCTTGCTTGTGAAAATCCCAACCCCTTAAATCCAGCACTCCCTGCTTGGCAAGCTGTGAATCCCTATTTGGTACTGTATGCGAATAAATAGCTATAAATAATAGGATTGAGAGAGATAGAATGATGCCAATGCCAATAAACTGGCGAAAATTATTCACGATAGTGTCCTCTTTCCCTGTCATGCATGCAAAGTCATGCAATTGATCCTATCATTTCATACTCACAAAAAACTCACAAGCCCTCAACTTTTGACTAGTCTCCCACCTCTAGGGACGAGGCGATAATCTGATCATTTAGTCGATTCACGGCATTGCTAACCATCCGAACAAAATGAAGTGTAGGGATTGGAATCCATCGTTACTTGATGTTGCAGGATGAGTGAACCCATATGTTAGATGTTGTTGTAGAATGTGCAACAATTGCTGCCCAAATCCCGCCTCTCTCCCTTCATTGTTGCATCATGTACAACAATTGAGCCCAATATAGGCGATTTTGCGGTAGATGGAGTAGCTTCGCCTTCTCCCCTAACACAAAAAAACACAAAAAGCTGTCTCAAAGTCAATTGACTTTTAAGACAGCCCCATAGCCATTAAGTATTTAATCGAAATCGTATCGCTGCTCCTTGAAGGGATCGCCGTACATATGGTACCCATTCCGCTCCCAAAAGCCCGGCTTATCCTTCGGCATAAACTCGATGCCGCGCAGCCACTTCGCGCTTTTCCAGAAGTAAAGATGCGGCACGACCATGCGAACCGGGGCCCCGTGGTCAGGTGTCAGCAGCTCACCATTGTGTCTGATGCCCAGAAAAGATGTCTCACGAAGGAAGTCCTCGAGCGGAAGATTCGTCGTCCAGCCATGCTCCGCATGCAGCATAACATGTGTGGCTTCCGGCTTCAGCCTCACTTTGCTCATAAGCTCAGAAACAGCAATGCCTTCCCATACATTGTCCAGCTTGGACCATGTAGTTACGCAGTGAATGTCGTTTGCGAACTCTTTGCGCGGAAGAGCCATGAAGTCTTTGTACGAGATCTGGAACTCTTCCTCAACCAAGCCAAAGAGACGCAGATTCCATTTGCTCATATCATTATAGTAAGGCACGGATCCGTAATGAAGCACAGGCCAGCCTTGTGTCAGCGTTTGGCCAGGGGGAACACGGTCATTCTGTTCCTGTGGCTTTTGCCCAAATAACATGAGATAACCTCCATCCTAATATAGGGACCTTTGGTTGGGACCAAAGTCTCTCCTTATTCGAAACGTTTGGTTGGAGACCAAAGTCACTCTTTACTAGTCGTTACCGATGTAAGATGCATATTCAGCTGGTGTAAGTAAGCCTTCCAAAGCTTCAGCACCTGTAACTTCGACTTCAACCATCCAACCTTCACTGAATGGTGCACTGTTTACCAACTCAGGTGAACCTTCCAAGGAACTATTTACTGCTGTTACTTTGCCCGAAACGGGCGAGAAAATATCCGAAACCGTTTTAACCGATTCCACACTGCCAATGCTTTCATTCGCGGTAACGGATGTTCCGACTTTAGGAAGCTCCACAAACACAATATCCCCCAATTGATCTTGGGCAAAATCAGTAATGCCTACGCGAACTACTGTATCCGACAGCTTCTCTACCCACTCATGCTCTTTGGTGTAAAATAAATTGGCTTGTACTTCACTCATCGTTAAACGCCTCGCTTACCAGCAAATTTTGCTTTTAGCTTAATCTAATGGGAACATCAAAGTCAAGGCGGTCGCAGTAAATTTTGCCAACACGGCCGGACTAAGGCGGCAAGTCTCACTTTTCAAAAGTTGCAGTTGACAATTCACACCAATTTGGGCACATAATAATACTATAAATTAAATTGAATATTGGCGAATGATGGTATAGGGAGAGACCGCAGGGCAAGCTCGCGGCGCCGAAGGAGTAAGCCCAGTACGGTGAATCTCTCAGGCAAAAGGACCTGTATCGGACGCAACTCTGGAGAGCTTCGAATTTCCGCGAACAGCGGGAAAACGAACACCCAAGGGGAAACTTGACGGACGTTTGGTCCAGCGAGGTAACTCTCAGGTAAAAAGGACAGGGCAAAAGGTATGTTTGTGTTGCATACTTTTTGCTCTTTTTTGCATTTTCTGGCTTATATTTCGGGCAAAATAGCAGTGTCAACAATCGAAGGTGAGGTTACGAGCATGCTAAAACGAACACCGCTCTTCCCGATTTATGCGGAGCATGGAGCGCGAGTCATTGATTTTGGAGGCTGGGAGCTGCCCGTGCAGTTCGCTGGTATTCAGAAAGAGCACGACGCCGTCAGGCAGCAGGCCGGGCTTTTTGATGTTTCCCATATGGGGGAAGTCCGAGTCAACGGAGAAGACGCCCTTCCTTTTCTGCAAAAAATAACAACGAATGATGTATCCAAGCTGGAAGCAGGCCAATGCCAATATAGCCTTATGTGTTATCCGACTGGTGGCGTTGTAGACGATCTCCTCGTTTACAAACTTGGTGATAACAACTACATGTTGGTCATCAATGCATCAAATATCGATAAAGATGTGGACTGGATGCAGCAGAACCTCACGGGTCGTGTGGAATTAGTCAACATTTCAGATGAAACGGCAATGCTCGCGCTGCAAGGACCGCATGCGGAACTGATTTTAGCTAAACTTACAGACGCGCCTATCCAATCTTTGAAAACGTTTCGCTTCCTTCCTGAGGCGGATGTTGCTGGGATTAAAGCACTCCTATCTCGTACCGGATACACAGGTGAAGATGGCTTCGAGCTCTATGTCGATCAAAAGGATGCTGTAAAGCTGTGGAAGCTGCTTCTTGGAGCAGGTCAAGAGCATGGTCTCGTACCAGCAGGCTTAGGCGCTCGTGATACGTTACGCTTTGAAGCTCGTCTCCCCCTTTACGGGCAGGAGCTTTCCAAGGATATTTCACCGCTAGAGGCTGGACTTTCGTTTTTTGTGAAGCTGGATAAGGGAGATTTCATAGGTCGTGACGTGATCGCTGGTCAAAAGGCAAACGGTACACCTCGCAAGCTCGTTGGCATCGAAATGGTCGAACGCGGCATTCCGCGTCCGCATTATGCCGTTTTCAATACGGATGGTCAACAGATCGGTGAAGTCACGACAGGGACACAATCTCCTACTTTCAAAACGAATGTGGGCTTAGCTTTAATCGATTCCGCTTACAGTACGCTGGGCACGGAATTGAATGTTGAGATTAGAGGAGCGCAGGTCAAAGCTAAGGTCGTTGCCACCCCGTTTTACAAAAGAAAATCGTAAGCCATTCGTCTCAGGAGAGGAGCAAGCCCCCATCATGAAGCACCGCTATTTGCCAATTACGGAACAGGATCAGAAAGAAATGCTGGAAACCATCGGCATCTCATCCATGGAGGAGATGTTTCAAGATATACCTCAAAAGGTTCGCTTTCAAGGCGAACTGAACGTATCAAAGGCGCTGGATGAGCAAGGACTGCTGCGCTATATGCGCGGTCTGGCGAGCCGCAACGCCGACTTCGACCGGTATGCCAGCTTCCTCGGCGCTGGCATCTACGATCATCACCTTCCGGTGGTGATCAATCATGTCATCTCGCGCTCAGAGTTCTACACAGCGTATACGCCCTACCAACCGGAAATCAGCCAAGGTGAGCTGCAGGCGATATTCGAGTTTCAGTCGTACATCTGTGAGCTCACCGGCATGGCCGTAGCGAACGCCTCGATGTACGATGGCGCAACGGCGCTGGCCGAAGCCGGCGCCTTGGCCAGCGGAGCGACGAAGCGCAGCCGTCTGCTCGTCTCGAAAGCGGTGCACCCGGAAGCGCGCGCGATCTTGCGCACCACCGCCCGCGGGCTGAACTTGGAAGTGGTCGAGATTGGCCTCACGCCAGAGGGCGTGACCGATTTCGAAGACCTCACTTCCAAGCTCAGCGACGACGCGGCTGCTGTCATCCTCCAATCGCCGAATTTCTTCGGCTGCTTGGAGGATATCGGGGCCGCTGAGCCCCTCGCGCACGGCGCGGGCGCACTGCTCGTCGTGAGCGCGAATCCGCTCACGCTCGGGCTGCTCGAGGCGCCGGGCAAGCTCGGCGCTGACATCGTCGTCGGCGACTGCCAGCCGCTCGGTATCCCAGCTGCGCTGGGCGGGCCGACGTGCGGCTACTTCGCCGTCGCCGAGAGCTGGATGCGCCGAATGCCTGGGCGCATCGTGGGCCAAACCGTTGACCGCGATGGCAAACGCGGTTTCGTCCTTACACTCCAAGCGCGGGAGCAGCACATCCGACGTGAAAAAGCCACGTCGAACATTTGCTCCAACCAAGCGCTTCTCGCGCTTTGTGCATCTGTGTACTTGTCCACGATGGGCAAGCAAGGCATCCAAGACGTTGGTAAGCTGGGCGTCCAGAAAGCCCACTACGCGGCGAACCGTCTAACCGCGTCTACTAAATTCTCGCTGCCATTCGCAGGCAGCTTCTTCAATGAATTTGCCGTCAAGCTACCGGACGGCACGAACGTGCAGGAGCTGAACAGTAAGCTCCTGAAGCATAACATCATCGGCGGCTACGACCTCGGCCGCGACTACCCCGAGCTCGCCGGCCATATGCTTATTGCCGTCACAGAGCAAAGAACGCGCGAAGATATCGATGCCTTCGCAGCTGCACTGGAGGAACTCGTATGAGCGAAAACAACGTAAACGTGAAATCAGACGGCAAAGCGCTCATCTTTGAAATGAGCCATCCGGGTCGTGTCGGCTATTCACTGCCTGAATCCGATGTGCCAGATGTCAATTTGAACGATCTTCTGCCAGCCAAGTTTAGGCGCCAGAATGAGCCTGACCTGCCAGAAGTGTATGAAGTAGACGTCATCCGTCATTATACGGCTCTTTCCCGTCGTAACTTCGGTATCGACAACGGCTTTTATCCACTCGGCTCGTGTACGATGAAATACAACCCAAAAATCAACGAAGACGTAGCCCGCTTCCCTGGCTTCGCCAAAATACATCCGTACCAACCGGAAGAATCACTGCAAGGCGCAATGGAGCTGCTCTACAATCTCCAAAATGACCTTGAAGCCCTAACCGGCATGGACCGCGTAACCCTGCAGCCGGCGGCTGGCGCTCATGGCGAGTGGACCGGACTAATGATGATTCGTTCCTACCATGCGAGCCGCGGCGAGAAGCGGACCAAAGTCATCTGTCCCGACTCCGCGCACGGCACTAACCCTGCCAGCGCTACCGTCGCAGGTTTCGAAACGATAACTATTAAATCCAACGAGCGCGGCCTCGTGAATCTCGATGAGCTTCGCAAAGCCGTTGGTCCCGATACCGCAGCGTTAATGCTAACGAATCCGAACACGCTCGGTTTGTTCGAAGAACAAATTATCGAGATCGCTGAGATCGTGCATGCCGCAGGCGGACTGCTCTACTATGACGGCGCTAACGCCAACGCCATTATGGGCATCACTCGCCCCGGCGACATGGGCTTCGACGTCGTGCATCTCAATCTGCACAAAACCATGAGTACCCCGCACGGCGGAGGCGGACCAGGAGCAGGCCCCGTTGGCGTCAAAGAAAAGCTGATCCCGTTCTTACCCACTCCGCTCGTTGCGAAGCGCGAAGACGGCAGCTTTTATTTCGATTACAACTACCCGCAAACGATCGGCCGCGTCAAAGGCTTTTACGGCAACTTCGGCATCCTCGTCCGCGCGTATACCTATATTCGTACACTCGGTCCAGAAGGCTTACGAAAAGTATCCGAGTATGCCGTCTTGAATGCAAACTATATGCTGGCTAGATTGACACCATACTTTGATGTGCCTCACCCTCGTTTCTGTAAGCACGAATTCGTACTTTCCGGCAATCGCCAGAAGAAGCTCGGTGTACGAACACTCGATATTGCCAAAAGATTACTCGATTTCGGCTACCACCCGCCAACGATCTACTTCCCGCTCAGCGTTGAAGAATGCATCATGATCGAGCCGACAGAAACCGAAAGCAAACAAACCTTGGACGAATTCATTGACACGATGATCGCCATCTCCAAAGAGGTCGAAGAAAACCCGGATCTTGTCAAAAACGCACCCTATACCACCGTCGTCAGCCGTATGGACGAAGCGCTTGCTGCCCGCAAGCCTGTCCTGAACTGTACTTGCGGATAAATAATACAACATACCCGCGATTCAAGCTGTTTCAGCTGAGTGGCGGGTTTTGTTTATCTTCCTATTTGCACTATCCCTTTTACTCAGAAAGAAAGAGTAAAAAGTTTCGAAGTGCTTTATTATTGATGTATATAGTTCGAAGTCGGGGGCGGTGGTGTGGTGTGAGCATATCTTCTAGAATAGTTTTGGTTTACGTTAGTACGTGTCAGAACAGTTCTATTTTGTTTGGGAAGTTCCACACGAATGCTGTCATTCCCATTTTTATCCATGCAATACAACCATTGCTTACATTAACTTTTTCTTCCCACTCAATCCTTTCAGAAACATATTTTCTGAGCAGTCTACAAAACTGCCCCTTAAGCTTCCTCGAACATGAACCAAAGAGTAAGCCGCACATAGAAACTCTGAATCAAGACTAACTCCCCTAACTAAGCGACTCCTGAACCAAAGGGATAGTGCTCATAGAAACTCTCAATTAAGATGAACTCCCCTCATCCAACTTATCCTGAACCAAGGGGATAGTGATCATAGAAGCTCTCAATCAAGAATAACTCCCTCACCAAACGTACCCTGAACCAAGGGGATAGTGCCCCATAGAAACTCTCAATTAAGACTAACTCCCCTAACCAAGTGACTCCTGAACCAAAGGGATAGTGCTCATAGAAGCTCTCAATTAAGATGAACTCCACTCACCCGGCTTATCCTGACCCAAAGGGATAGTGATCATAGAAGCTCTCAATTTAAATGAACTCTCCCTCACCCAACTTATCCTGAACCAAAGGGATAGTGCTCATAGAAGCTCTCAATCAAGAATAACTCCCTCACCAAGCGTACCCTGAACCAAGGGGATAGTGATCATAGAAACCCTCAATTAAAACTAACTCCACTCACCAAGCGACTCCTGAACCAAAGGGATAGCGCCTGTAAGTTTAAACTTATTGAAACGCCAGTATTGAACGTATTCACTTATACAAGCATGATCCCTGAATATTTTGCATATAACGTACGACAGTGAACGGTCGCATTACGAATGCGGCAGAACTGTTTATTTCATTGCATTTGGATTATTTTAGAGGAGCGTTTTTATGAACAAACCATGGTTTTATCGGCTTTTATTCTCCTATTTGCCTGTATTTTTCATGATCACTTCTGTGCTCATTGTGCTTATTATTCTTTCGATCAGCCAACTGTCCAAAAAAGAAGCTGAAAATGCCAATAAAACGTATGCTTTACATATCATGCAGTCGGTTGACTATGCCTTGAAGACGATAGACGAATATGTGATCAAAGAACTGCAGACCAATACGCGGATTGACCAATTTTTTGACAACAAATTTGAGGGAAATCCCTATTACTCGGCTTATGAAGTCACCGAATTGATTCGCGGGATGATGAATTATAACAAGTTTATTGATTCGGTTTATTTTTATCGGGTTTCCGATCAAATGGTCATTAGTCCAAACACGATGATAACAGCTGATCGTTTCGGCGATAAAGGGTTCATCGAAGAGATGAGGAAGAACCCTTCTCAGTATCAGTTGACGAATCAGCGGATCTTTAAAGAATTTGCTGAGATGGATCAGCGTAAAGTCGTCATTTCTTTAGTACGGAAGATACCTCTGTTATCCGGGCAAAAAGGCATCGTCGTTGTCAATATCAGTATGGATTCTATCGCAAGAATGGTCGGTGATATGTCTAATTCAAAGATCAGCTTCATCGAAGTATACGATCCCGAAGGCAAGCAGCTGATGGCATCCGGAAACGCAGATGGAGCAGTAGGATCTAGGAAAAGAGGGTCTGAGCTAA
This sequence comes from Paenibacillus alginolyticus DSM 5050 = NBRC 15375, assembly GCF_000422905.1. Classification (GTDB taxonomy): domain Bacteria; phylum Bacillota; class Bacilli; order Paenibacillales; family NBRC-103111; genus Paenibacillus_E; species Paenibacillus_E alginolyticus. The sequence continues at coordinate 116,846 of NZ_KE383949.1, read as the reverse complement.
CCCGAATTCATTCCACTTATACAAACTGGGAGTACCGAAGCGGTCTCAACGATGATTATTTATTTACTTTCACCTCTGTATTCTCTTATGTATGGATCGGTTTGGGACTAGTTATGGTTGTCCTTGGCGGGGTCTGGATGACTTATGTGACCTATCGCAATTATCGGCCGATTAAGTTGATTATGTCCCGTATCCATGCTTATTCTGAACTGAAGTCGATGGGAGTCGAGGGCAAGAAACAAGACGAATTCCAGTATATTGACCGAGCCATAGGCAATCTCATGGAGTTATCCAGCCGCTATGAGAAGCAGCATGAGGAAGATATCGTATTCCGGCGGCGGCACTTTTTCAAAGAATGGCTGGAAGGAAGCCGGGCGGTTGATTATGAAGACTGGAAAGCCGAGATGAATCGGCTGCAATTGCCTTCAGACTACGGCCAACTTGCTGCAGCGGTCATCGAGATGGATAAGTATATGGAAGTATGCCGAATGTTCTCTCCGAAGGATCAAGAGCTGCTGAAATTCGTACTAAGCCGTGTCGTTTATGAAACTGCTGAACCGCTTGGCCTGACTGTATGGGCGGAATGGACAGCTACACACAGGCTTAGTGTTGTGATATTTGCCAATGAGAATGTCAAAAACAGTGAGAAGTTAGCGGCCAATCTATGCGAAAATATTCGCGCCTGGGTCGAGCAGCATCTGCATTTCCGCATTACGCTTGGTGTCGGGCATGTGGTTGGACAAGTACAAGAGCTCGTTCATTCATACGAGGCTGCTGTCCATGTTCTTCGCTTTAAATCGACCTTAGGAACGAATCGAGTCCTGTATCATTGGGAATCCGAAGCGTCCGCTGAGAAGGAAATGTATAAGCACTTGCCGATGGTCAAATCACTGGCTCAGTCGTTTCGCTTGGGGGACAAGGAATGGAAGCCGGCCATGGAGCAACTTTTCACTGAATTAAAAGTCGGGTTATTCTCCTACGATGAGATCTGCAATCTCATGAATTATTTGGTCTATCATTTACACCGGGAGATGATGGAGCTCTCAGTTGAGCTGCAGGAGTTATGGCAAATCGCGCTGCCACAACTGAACGACGCTATTGAACAGTTCGATACGATCGAAGAGTTATATGCTTCGTGGTTTCACATGTTAGAAGAAGTATCGCAGCGGATGGCAGCTATTCGCGAAGACAGAAGCACACATGCGGTCATGACCCAAGTACGCTCGTACGTGGAGACTCATTATGCAGATCCAGAATTATCGCTTATCTGGCTAAGCGAGCAGTTTCAGCTTCATGCTTCGCATGTCAGCCGTGCATTCAAAGAGGAGTTTGGCGAAAAATTCGTCGATTATCTCGTTAAGATCCGGATGGAACATGCGAAAAAGCTGCTCCAGAGCAGCCGCGACTCCGTCCAGAACATCGGGGGCATGGTTGGATACACGCATGCTATATCGTTTATACGCGCCTTCAAGAAGTATACTGGTGTCACGCCAGGCGATTATCGGAAGCAAGAGTAATCATGCCATTTTTCAAGAAAAGTATATTGTTAATTGATGTTTATTCACTTCTGCATCAAATCCGCTAAAGCCTTGTACAGCAAGGGGTTTCAAAAGAGTTTATTCGCTAATTCATGTATATTGAGAAGAATTGCACCTCTGAGGTAAATTGATTCCATCGACGGCAAGGGAGCAAAAGATGGATCAACTTTTACACGAAAGGAGGTGACACACGATGCCACATACACCGCTAGACAACATTCAATCAGCCCCCATGATTACTACACGAAGATTTACCCACAATGCCGCCAAGTCGCTGCAGCCCCGTCGTCGTTTCAAGCAAAATATGCCGCTATTGATTATGTTTGTACCGGTTATCGCTTACTTTATTATCTTTAGATATTTTCCAATATTAGGTAATGCGATTGCCTTCAAGAACTATAACTTGATGGATGGCATATGGGGAAGCCCATGGGTTGGCCTAAAGTATTTCAAGGCACTTTTCACCCAACCCCAGACACTGACCATCATCCGCAACACCGTCACATTGAGCTTATTAAGCATTGTAGCAGGATTTCCATTTCCGATTATCATTGCCATCCTACTGAATGAAGTTCGCGCCATGCGGTTCAAAAGGATTGTACAGACGCTAATCTATATTCCTCACTTCTTCTCATGGGTCATTGTCGGAGGCATTGTCGTTACGATATTCTCCCAACAATCAGGTATCGTTAACAAGCTGTTGGAGCTATGGACGGGTCACACCACTGCCTTCTTGTATCAGGAGCATAGCTGGATAGCTATCTTCCTTGGATCTGGGATTTGGAAGGAAGCCGGATGGGGAGCGATCATCTACCTGGCTGCGCTTACCTCGATCGATACGCATCTGTATGAAGCTGCCAGCATCGACGGTGCGTCCAAATGGAAGCAGATCTGGCATGTCACGCTGCCCGGCATTCGCAGCACGATTATTCTCATGCTGATTCTGAGTATGGGTACTGTCATGGAAGTCGGGTTTGACCATGTGTACACGCTCCAGAATGCAGCTGTTTCTGATGTCTCGAATGTCATCAGCACCTATATCTTTATCGTGGGTGTCCAGGGAGGACAGTTCAGTTTAACTACGGCGGTCGGGTTGTTTGAATCTCTGGTCGGCTTCTTCTTCGTCGTCCTTGCGAATCAACTTGCCCGTAAATTCGATCAAGGACTGTGGTAAGAAAGGAGCCTCCCCGTCATGAAACCAACATGGGATGAGAAAATCTTTTACACAATCAATTATATGTTCCTTGGCCTTGCAGCTCTAAGCTGCGTTCTTCCCTTGATGCATATCATATCTTTATCCCTAAGCAGCTATCAGGCAATTGTATCGGGGCATGTAACCCTGTGGCCGCAAGGCTGGACTGTAGAAGCGTACAAAGCCTTATATGTTGGCACGAATATGGTCAAAGCCTTTCGTAATAGTGTCGTAATTACCGTTGTAGGCGTCACGCTGAGCATGTGGTTTACGATCATGGCGGCTTATCCTTTAGCGAAGAAATATTTCTATGCGCGTCGTTTTTTGACACTGGCTATCGTATTTACCATGCTGTTCGGAACTCCGTTAATTCCTCTGTTCCTGATTGTGAAAAGTCTCGGCTTACTGGATACTTACGGTGCCATATGGATGCCGGGACTGATCAGTGCGTTCAATATGCTTGTGCTTCGGACTTTCTTTATGAATGTGCCTGAAGAGCTTGAAGAGGCAGCGCGCATGGATGGCTGTGGAGAATGGAGACTTCTCACCCGAATTATTCTCCCTTTATCCCTGCCTGTCTTGGCTACATTGACTTTATTTTATGGCGTCGGCTATTGGAATTCATTCTTACATGTACTCATGTTTATCAATGACAGCACACGGATGAATTTGGCGGTTATGATTCAACAGATGGTCGCCAGCCAATCGATTCTTCAAGAGCTTAATTCCGTAAGACCGGATGATTTGCAACAAATGACACCAGAATCCATCAAAGCGGCCGGCGTGATCGTACTCATTGTGCCTATGCTGATCGTCTATCCTTTTTTGCAGAAGTATTTTGTTAAAGGGGTCATGATCGGCGCGATTAAAGGATAACACGAAGGTCAACACAACCTAACTTGAGCTGTTTTAGGAAATGAATAATCTAAGGGGGGTATATCCATGTCTATGTTACACAGAGGTCATCGGAAAGCTCTACTATCCACACTAGCTTTAGTCGCAATATTAGCAGGCTGCTCTACAGCCAAAGTCAACGATCCAGGGACATCGTCAAGTCCGAATGCGACCCCAGCAGCCGAACCGGCTAAAAGAGGAGCGATTAACGTTTCCGTCTATGATCGGGGCAATGTTCCTCCGGAGGAAGGTAACTGGGATAAAAACCGTTGGGTGGAGTGGATCAACAAGAACGGTCCTGTCGATGTTAAATATACACCCGTTCCCCGCTGGGAATCGTTCCCGAAATTTAATGCTTTGCTTGCCTCTGGAAGCGCACCGGATTTGATTCTGGAGTATGACGCCAACTACAGGAACAGCTGGTATTCACAAAAGCTGCTGATGCCAATTGATGAGATGGTTGACAAATACAGCACAAACTACAAGCAAATTCTAGAGAAATACCCGCTGCTGCGCAAGATTGGAACGAAGGAAGACGGCAAACTATATGAAATCGGGCGTTTAAATGTTGTGGCCCCGCATCATCGTCTCTTAATCCGCGAGGATTGGCTCCAGAAGTTGAACCTCCCTGTTCCGACAACAACAGAAGAATTGTACAACGTAGCCAAAGCATTCGTGAACCAGGACCCGGACGGCAACGGTAAAAAGGATACGTTCGGTATCAACCTGAGCGGCGTCGGCTTCTCCGTGATCAGCCACATTTTCGGACGCTCGATCGATTGGGCCGAGCAAAATGGCCAATTCGTACATGACTGGGAACGCCTCCAGGCATCCGTAGAATTCCAGAAGCGTTTGTTCGACGACGGTTTAGTCGATAAGGATTTTCTCACAGATAAAAACGGACAAAAAGGCATCCAAGATTTTATGAATGGGAAATTGGGGATTTTCGCGATCGACAGCGCTTGGTTTACCATTTCGAACTATGAAACTTTGAAGAAGAACAACCCTACGGCTAAGGTCATTCCGATGGCTTTACCAAAGAGTCAATTTGGGCAGTTCAGCCCGATTATCAGCACACCTGTGCAAATGGTCGGTGTCGTTAATGCCAAAGCGAAGGATCCGAAAGCAATTATGCAATATATTGACTGGATGGTGGATCCCCAAAATGCAAGCCTACTGAAAAACGGAATTGAGGGTACCCACTCGCAAAAAGGCTCGAATGGCTGTTTGCAGCCTATCGATACGGAGAAAAATAAGAAAGAGCTGTACACCGACGATCTGAATATGATGAGATCCGATTTGCTGCTGGGCAAATGCGCGGAAGTGTATCTGGTGAACTTGCGCCCTGAAGTGCCAACCCAGAAAGAACTGCTCGATATCAACCTCAAATCCAAAGAAATCTATATTAATAAGGATCGTCCTATTCCTTCGCTCGGCTATGACTTCTTACCGGTCTTGCCTGATGATCTGCAAGCGATTGTCAAAAGCACAAGCAAATCCAACAACATCGATAAAGGCGATATTTGGTTGAAAGCTTTGGTAGGCGGCACTGGCTACACGGCACAGCAAGCTGTGAAGGATGCCAAGGAGGTATGGGAAAAAGCAGGCGGCAAGCAAGTCGACGATTATTACGCCAAATGGTACGAGAACAACAAAACCAAAGCATTTAGTATCGATGATCTGTACAAATTTGCTGAACAATCTCAGAAAGAGCTGAAATAGAATGAAGGAGGAGCGGCGCTCCAAGTTAGAAGGATCGGAGCGCCCTCTACACATGACGTGGACCCCGGATAGGATTAGGGAATCCTATTGATAATCTCGTTCATGGAGGTAATTATGAGATCCCTACACAAGTCAAAACTCCTTGTTTCAGTCCTTCTGTCGGCGATCATTGTTTCACTGCTTCCTATCTTTCCTGTGCATCGTGCTTTTGCGGCTGCAGCAGGTATTACCCAAGACTATTGGAACAACGTTCCTGGAGGTAAGGTGGAACAAATTCCTGTAAAGACGCCTCCATCGGGTTCGAGGTTGCTCGCTAACTTCGAGACACCGAACAATATGGGGGATCTTTATGGGTCACGCATTTACGGTTTTCTGACGCCGCCGGTCAGCGGAGGCTACACCTTCTGGATTGCAGCGGATGACAGCTCCGAGCTATGGCTAAGTCCGGATGGCGATCCTGCGCACAAAGAGAAGATAGCGTCTAATACCGTCTTCGCTAAGCCCAGAGAGTGGGAGAAATCCCCAACTCAGAAATCCGTGATCATTCCGCTATCCAGCGGGAAAAGATATTACATCGAGGCGCTGCATAAAGAAAATACCTCTAATGACAATTTGGCTGTTGCCTGGCAAGGGCCGGGAATTGCTCAACAGGTGATACCTGGCACTTACCTGACACCCTATGTGCTGCCTGATGCGCCAACAAATCCTGTGCAGGACGACACAGCGAATACTTTCGGATGGACGCCCGTTTCCGGTTATCCGGGTGTGGCTGCCTATGAATACAGCACAGATCGCGGTTACAACTGGCAAACCGTAACAATGAACCCGCTTCAACTGGACAATGTCAATTACACGACGGGACAAATACAAGTTCGGTTGAAAGAAACGACAGCGCAGCCTGCCGGAAAGATCCTGTATTCAACCTCCTTTTACACGCTAACTACCTTGGAACAGCCTGCGCCGGTTTATACAACGATTTGGAAAATCGGGCTTGATAATCAGCTATCGACTGAATTTAGCGATTATAAATCAACACCCGTTGAGTCCTTCAACCTTCCTTCTGACTGGGCCACTCGCACAGATTGGAGTTCAGTGTCTAAAGGACTGAAGCTTAACCGCAACAGTTCTATGGTTATTACTTACAACTTGCCGCAGGTCCCGGAGCATGGGGTGCAGTTCAGCTTCAGGAGCTTGGACGTGTATGTATCCGTTCCGCAATTAGCTGTATTTTCCAATGATACGATGGCTGGTTTAATCCAAATTGTCGGCTTGAACGGCGGGAATACGACTCGGAAATTTAAAGAAACTTACGAGCTTTATATTCCTAAGGAAATGCTGAAGGTTGGATCTAATGAATTGAAGCTGTCTTTGGATCGAGGCTTGTATGCGGGAACTGAAGGCGATGAATATCATTGGTTTGAATGGGATTACGCCAAGCTTGAGGCATTAGGAGCTCCGGCTGCGGAACCCATTCATGGGCGGTATACCCATTTGGGAACAGCGCTTGTCTCTCATGTTTTGAAGGATCGTGATCTGCAAACAATGGAAGTAACGAAATGGCTTGGACTCGCCTACAGCGGGAACGTCATTCGTTCCAGTCAATTCTCACGGGAATGGCTGACTGCTTTGCGCGATTTGAATTTGGCGCCGGTGCTGCTGCCATTCGGGACCTATATCAAGGATCCTGAACTTTCATCAGGGGTCGTTCCTGAGAAGCTCAAAGAGTACTACAGCAATCTCATTGCAGAAAATGGGGATTTGTTCGAATACATGGAGCTTGATAATGAACCCGGCGTGTTCAACAATGCTTTTGCCGCCGATTTGGCTCTTGCTAAGTATGTTAGTGAGCAGAAGCCTTTGCTAAACCCTTGGTTGAAAGCGGTCTCTCCAGGCTGGGCTTACTGGCCCTCCAAAGGAATTCCCGATGGCTGGGAGCGTGATCCTGCGTATCGCAGACAGATTGAAAACTATACTGATATGACGAACGGTCACAGCTACACCTTAAGCGGGATTTCGAGTGGTGAGGGAGGCGCAGTCGTTGAGACGTTAAAGACTTTCCCTGAATATCAGGGTGACGGAATGGCAAAGCCGATGATGATGAGTGAAACAGGAGCTGATGATTTTCATACCGACAATAACCGTTACGATACGTTCACGCATCGTTTCGCCTCCATCTTTGATCGGGAAACGCGCAGTACCATCGGCTATCTCGATTACATTATGCAGCATGCGGCTTACTTCCGAGAGTACAGCTTGCTCAAAGAGGACATCGAGATGAAATCCGCTGACGATGCCGAGGCATGGATCAACACGAGCGATCCCGATGAAACGCGTTTGAAGGTTTTTCGCCGCTTAGCGCTCGCATACAGTACGCATGGCAAACCGCTCCCTTATGTGTATACAAATCAGAGCGAGCTTGCCGGGAAAAAAACTTACTTCCGTGCGGTGGATACATCTAGTCTTGGTGTGAGCAGCACTGGAGCAAAATCCAATAAAATTCTGCTCAATTTTGTTAATTTTGAAACGACACCGGTTACTATGAACGTCAATGTCACGCTGCCTACTAACGCCCAGTATGCGGCAGAACGCTTTGGCGCAGGCAACACATATGCCGCTGCGCGCAGTTTTACGACGATTGACGCCGCTTCGGGCGCACAATTATCAGAAACACTTCAGCCGGGCGAAGCTGTGCAGTTTATTTTAACCCCGTTAGAACATTCAGCACCAAGCAAGCCAACGCTGCAAGCACGGGCCGTTTCGTACAAACAAATCAAGCTGACTTGGCAGCCTTCTACGGATAATGCAGAAGTAGCCGGGTATAAGCTCTATGATAACGGCGTACTGCTCGCCAAGCTACCGAAAGCCGTAACCCGGTATTCGCACCAAGATGTTAGACCGGAAAGCGCACACTCGTATACGCTGATCGCTTATGACGACTCGGGGAACGAATCTGTACCGAGTGACCCTTTAGCCATATCCTCCTTATCCTTGCCGACCTCTCCTTTTACCACTACGTCTACGGGAGCTTTGCATGTTGAAGCGGAGCAAACGGAGCTGGAAGGAGTGACACATCATGGCACATTCGTCGGCATGTACTTTACACAAGGACGGATGAACATGCTGAAACCGCCTGTCAAAGCAAATACCAATTACATTCTTAAGCTTAAATATAGCTCGGCCGCGAACAAAAAGGTAAACCTCGCGATCGACAATCAGCTGGTTCGGACGCTGGATTTGCCGGGAACGGAGCCGAATGTCTATACAACCGTCGAATATAACGTCATGATGCCTGCGGATATCAGCAACCTTGTGCTGTCCATTGTCAAAAGCAGCGATAATGTTTTCGCCTACTTCGATTGGTTCGAGCTGAAAGAAGGCCTCTTGGATGAAACGCCTCAAGCACTCTGGACAAATGTCATTCATTCCAGTACGAATATGTATTATTCCGCTCCTACCTTCGCTCTCGGCGCCAATGGAGCCAATCTTCATGAAACGACAACGCCGGGCGATTACGCAGCTATGGGCTTTAAGGGGACGGGAATCCGTTGGTATTCCGATATTGAGTCCTCCTTAGGCGAGGCTGATGTGTATATCGATGACGTCCTGCAAATGACTGTGGATTTGAAAACAGCAAACACACAAGGCGCTAAGAAGCTGGTTTTCGAAAAGTCGGGTCTCCCTATGGAAAACCATATCATCAAAGTTGTCGCTAAGAACGGCCGGATCATCCACCAATCGTTCGAGTTTTTGAGTTTGGAACGCCAGCCCTTAACACCAGGTCCCGATCTTATCGTAACAGATCTTGGAACGGATCCAGCAGATCCGTATGCTGGGCAAACGGGAATTCGATTCTATGTCACGGTGAAAAATGTCGGTATTCTCCCGACCCCTGCCGGCAAAATAACCGGAGCCGTGTTTGGTTTGAACGGCGGTTCTTTCGGCTATACGGATACGTATAATCAATCCATCCCTGTAGGCGGCAGTGCAACACTCTATACAAACGCAGGCGGTGAGAACGGATATTGGGAAGTGCCCAATGGAGAAGCCACCTACCAATTAAGCGTCAATATTAATGATATCGGACGATTCACTGAGATGGATCGTACGAACAACACCAAGGAGATTACCTTCGAAGTGAAGAAGCGAAATGTCACCCCTCCTGTGACAACAGCGACAGCGGACGGGGCAACGGGGGCTGGCTCATTCAACAAACAAGATGTGCATGTGACGTTTACAGTCTCACATCCGACTGTTGGCGTTGGAATCAAGCAAACGGAGTACCGAATTCAGGGTGGAACATGGCAACCTGTCACAGTGCAGCCGGTCACCTTCAGCGATGAAGGGGTGCATCAAATCCAGTACCGCTCGATTGATGTGACGAATAACGAAGAAGTACCTAAAGATTTGATTATAGGCATCGATAAAACGGCTCCTACAACCACACACACATCATTAGAGGGATGGCAGCGCACACCACAAACCGTCACATTAGCAGCGTATGATTCTTTGAGCGGTGTTGGGCAGACCTTTTACATGCTAAACGGGGGAACTGCCACTGCCGGAACCTCGGTTACGGTAAACACTTACGGTGTGAACACGATACACTATTACAGTGTTGATGCGGCAGGCAATCAGGAAGCTAGTCATACTGTGGAGGTACGCTTCGATCCGCAAGCTCCTGAAATCAACATTACTGGTCCTTTAACTGTATTTTGGACGGATCCGATTGTACTGAATGTCGTTATAACGGATGCTTTGAGTGGAGTTGCCCCATCTGTCGTCAAACTTGACGGTGCCGTTGTTAGCCCTAATATTAACCTCCAACCGCTCAGCTTGTGGATAGGTCAGCACACGATTGAAGTAACGGCAGCAGATAGCGCGGGCAATACGATCGTGCGTACCTTTGTATTGAAAGTGATTATGGATCTCGATCATTTGGACGATCTGCTCCGTTTATTATGGAATCTAGGATATTTCACAAATCAAAGCACTTACAACAGCTTGCAGAACAAGGTTGCTCAGCTCCAGAAACTGCTGAACCAAAGTCAGCTTAAAGATCAGACTATCTTTGATGCTGTAGTCAAAGATGGCAAGTATACGGATAGCAGTACCGCCAAGCTGCTTCAGGATGCCATTCTATATTTGCAGCAAAAGTCAGGGAAGTGAACAGTAAGGAAGGGACATATCATCCAAAATCACTTTTGGATGATATGCCCCTTCTACCCTTTTCTGTACCTGTCTATACAGACAATCGTTCCACTAATTGATGTGACTCCAGGACAAGGTCTCCACGGATGCTGCAGGCATTCGGATTGTCCAAGCTGTTCAGGAAATGCTGAACAACACCAGCAAAGCCCCTTCTTTCAAGCACCGTGTCCCAGCTGCCGAAGGATCGCACGCGTGGCGCGGCACCTTTTTCATAAAAGACTGCTGACTCCAGGTTCGTTACTTCTACCGATCGGCCGCTGCCGTGCAGCTCCACTTTTTCTAAATCAACACCAGCAAGTCTAACCATACTGTAATTGCCTAGGGAAGAGCCGAATGCCAACGTCCCTGACGCGTGGAGCAGTTTGCCTGCTTCATCGACTTGCTGGTTGTATGTACTCACTTCATACGGGCTCTCTCCAAGCCATAGCAATAGGTCCAGCATGTGAATCAGGTCATCATACAATGTCTCTTTGGCGCTATGACCTTGCAACTTGATACGGTGCTTGACGGTTGAACACCAATCAAAGCCACCTGCTTCCTGCAGCCATTGCTTAGCCTCCATATAGAGGGGAGCAAACCTGCGGTTAAACCCTGCTGCCAGCAAAACACCTTTTTGCTCCGCATAAGAAGCCATCTGGGCGGACTGTGCCCAATCATAGGACAACGGTTTATCTACATAAACAGCTACACCCTCTTCTATACTTTTCATAGCTATATCGTAATGGGTAGATGTCGGACTATGGACGAAAACAGCATCCAGCCCTTGTGCAATAAGCTCATCTAAGTTTGTTGTCCCGTAAGGAATGCGATACTTTGCCTTCATCCGTTCTACCGTCGCCTGGGTTGAGCTCATGATGCCTACGATATCCACCTGCTCGTTGACCGATAAAAGAGGCAGATACACTTTTTGTGCGATATCACCTAGACCAATTAATCCAATTCTTTTCTTAGTCATAATGCTTCACTCCTCATTTGTTTTCCCAGCACCATACGTCCAACCAACAGGCCAAGTACAAGTAAAACAGCGCCAACCACCGTAGAAACACCATATATTTGCACCCACATCGGGGCATCCGTAATCAGTGCATATACTTTTCCGCCAAAAATAGGTCCCAAGAAAGCGGCAAAGCCAGTGATAGCCGAATAAGTAGCAATATACATCGGACGTTCGCTCTTTGGTGTGTCGCCAATCGTAAACGTGAACACCATCTGATTAAACCCACCCAGCCCAACGCCAAGAACGATATGAACCGCATACAGAACAACAACGGCTGGAATGAAAGCAATCGCTCCCCATAATAAACAAGCTAGCGCAATGATCGGTAAGGACCACAGCAGCAAGGTTTGAGCCGAGTAACGCACATTCAGATTGCCCCATACGTAGTAACTGGCCATCATAACCACGGTGTGAACGACCGTAATTAACGAGACAGTTTCATAATTAATTTTCATCAGCTTGAGCATGACATATGAGAAGAGCGGCACGGTCACCCCTTGCACGAATAAAAATACAGCCAAAAAGAGAATCGCTTTAAGAAACGCGCGATCCTTCAACGGCTTCCCAATCATCCCTACCGGATTCGATGCCGTAGATGGCTCGAAGGGCGGATTCGGATATAAACCGAAGGCTAATATATTCAAGACCACACAAACGCTGCATATGATAAATAAATAGTTAAAGCCTTGCCCGCCTGGATATCGATCTAATATTTGTCCGCCAATGAAAAGAGCCAGAGAACTTACCCCGCCTAATATCGTGTTGCGAAGTCCAAAATATCGACCTCGAACCGGACCCGGCACCGCATCGCTAATCAGTGAGGTCCAAACGATTCCACCCGCGGCATTTCCCAGATGAGCAGCCGTATAAAGCACAATATACATCACAACCCACAGATCTTTAGGAAATAAAAAAGGGATCAAGCCCACAGATGTCCAGAGCAATCGGTGTGAGGAAGCAAATATGAGCAGCATCCGTTTGCGGTTTCTGAATTTTTGCATGACCACAGCCATCCCAATTTGAATGATATTGACGACGGTTGTTATGGCCAACACCAAACCAATTTCGGTTGAAGTCGCTCCTAAATAAAGCAAGTAACCCGTTAGAAACGGACCGCCAAGGAGCTGAAAAATAATAACCGCCGGGAACCCCTCCAATGTTGCGATTAGCAAACTTCTTCGGTAGGAGGATACTTTTTTTCTGGGTTTTCGTAAAAAACCCGCAATCTTCATCGCCATACTCGCCTCCTGCTGTAATTCTTATGATGAATGACTGATCTTAAAGTTTACAAACTATAGAGCGCTTATGTTAAAATAGGACTGACTACCTAATCTACCATGTCAGGCGGGATCACCCAACTATTATGAAACCAAAACATTTTGGTCTTATCACAAGCTCATTACTCTTTTTGACTTTCATTGTACTCTCTCTCATGTTCCAGTCAACCATTTATTTGTATATCGCCAGCGTATGTCCGCTTCTCATTGTTCCTTTCCTTCCCGATATTCGATCCAGTCAGTACATTAAGCCGAATCAAGCTAAAGGTGCTGTAAGATTGATTACAATGGAGAACATGGACAAGACGGATTCTGATTTTCTTGTTATCTTGTTTGAGCCGGGGTATGTCAGATGGAAGCGTGGGAAACTCTTTTTCAACATGGATGATGTCATGAAAGATGTCTATATCAAGCCAGATCCCCTCGCCGCTACAATGACGGTGTTAAAATATGATCTTTTTCTACGTCGGAACAAGAAAAATTGGATCGGCATTTCCTTAACGCAGCTTGAACAGCGCACCGAGCATCTCTCTTATACGACAAATGAAATCAACCGTCTAGTCCTTCGGATTTCCGATGTGAATGAATTGCTTCAGAAGCCTGTTAATCAGCCAGCTTCAGCTGGACAAAGTATCGGCGCGTAGAAAGATTAAAAAAATCACCCTGCCTTGCGTTATTACGTCATTCAACCTTCGTGGTTGGATGACAGTAACTCGATGGCGGGTGATTTTTTTTTGAGTTTGATAGATAAACCCCGGTAAGCTCTAGACTGAGGGGAGCTTTTGTACGTTTATGTTAGTGATACTTCCCAATTAAGAGTCTCCAAAGGCTGTTATTTAGTGAAAATCGTGTGAAAACCTCCAAATAAGAGTCTTTAGAGACTTCTATCCTCATCAGATGATGCCGATTTCTTCCATTCTTCTGTAGATTAGAGCCTTTAGGGGCTTCTATTTGCTGCAAGCAAGCTTATTTGAGACAAATAAGAGCTCCTAAAGACTGCTATTTATGTTCGTTCCCACACAAATAAGTCGCTAAAGTACGAACCATGACACCTGTTGCACCTTTAGGTTCGATGCCTTTGGCCGACCATAACCAAGCCGTGCCGCCTGTATCCAGATGGATCCAAGGCGTTTCTTCGGCGAAGAAGCCGATGAACAGACCAGCTGTAATGGCCCCTGCCCAGCGATCGGATGAAGTCGCATTCTTAATATCGGCGACATCACTTTTCAGCATGGCGCGATACTCCGGATAGTTTGGCAGCTGCCATACTTTTTCACCAGCCGTCGAAGCTGCTTGGAGCAGTGGTTTCAGAAACTCGTCATCGTTCGTAACAGCGCCAGTCGCTACATCAGCGAAACAGATTAAGATGGCTCCTGTTAGTGTCGCGACATCAATCAGACGATTCGCTCCCAGCTGCTTGGCGTAGGTCAAGCCATCGGCCAAAATAATGCGGCCTTCCGCATCTGTATTCAACACTTCCACGGAATGTCCGCTAAGCATTGTCACGATATCACCAGGACGATAGGCAGAGCCAGACGTCATGTTCTCTGCCGCAGGGATAACCACGACCAGGTTCACCTTCGGCTTCAGCTGACCGATGACATGCATGGCACCGAGCAGTGTAGCGGCTCCGCCCATATCGCTGATCATTTCTTCCATGCCATCGGGCTTCTTCATCGAGATCCCGCCAGTATCGAAGGTCACACCCTTGCCGACAAGGCCCAGCACGTCGGCGGAGTCCGGATCACCCTTATACTGCAGGGTGATCATGCGCGGAGGGTTGACGCTGCCTGCGCCAACCGCGGTAAGACCGCCCATCCCGCGGGCGGCAATCTCGTGCTCGTCCAGCACTTCGCAGTCGAAGCCGTAGTGCTGGGCGAGCCGAACGGCTTCCTCTGCGATGGAAGCCGGAATGAGCCTATTGCCCGGGAGGTTCGTGAGATCCCGGGCATAGTTCGTGCCCTCCGCAACCGCCTCAGCGGCAGCGATCGCCCCCTCCAGAAGCGCTGCATCCGCAGCCGCTTCTGTGAGCAGTACCGCCTGACGCAGCTCCGCGCGCGCAGGCTCGTTCTTGCGGTACGCCGCGATGCGGTACGTACCGAGGAGCAGCCCTTCGGTCAGCGCCGAGGCGGCTGACCGGCTGTCGAACCCGCTTGGCAGCTTCAGCGCCAAGCGTTCGAACTGCAGCGCGAGCGCCTTGCGCGCTGCGAACACCGCGGCTGCGCGCAGCGTATCGCGTGACGCTGCGGGGCCGAGCCCCGCAACGAACACGTACGCGTACGGCAGCAGCCCGTGGGTCGGCAGCGCCTCGAGCTCACCTGAGGCGCCCGTGAATAGGCCCTTTGCGCGCATGCGCTCAAGGGCCTGATCGAGCTGCGGTAGTCCCAGGACAGCGTCCTGACGCAGCTCAGCTTCACTTAGGCAGACAAGAATTGCGTCTGCCCCCGTTTCATTATCAATCAACGACGTAAATACGCCCGTTGTTACATCCGTAATTTTATCAAACATAAATACTTCTCCTTACCTTCAAGTAATTTCTGTAGTTTCCGTAGTTTCTGTTTCTGTTTCTGTTTCTGTTTCTGTTTCTGTTTCTGTTTCTGTTTCTGTTTCTGTTTCTGTTTCTGTTTCTGTTTCTGTTTCTGTTTCTGTTTCTGTTTCTGTAGTATCTATAATTTCTATCGTTCTCTCAAATTAATAATAAGATGCGGCCTTCTGCACCACCGACTGCATCGGCAGCTGGTAAGGGCACTTCTCTTCGCAAAGCGGTTTCTCTTTGCATGGATCATGGTCTGCACAGCCTATTATTCTATCCTTTTGTCTTTGGAAAAATCCGTCACCCTTCGGCAGCAACCCGAATTTCTCTCTAAATCTACTTGCAATCATCACATCCGGAATTGAGATTTCGAGCGGACAAGAACAATAATTGCAGCGTCTGCAATCATGTTGACCCAGCTCTATCGCCAATTGCTCCAGTTCCTGGCGCTCCTCGGCTCCTACTTCTTGCTCCTGTGCAGCCAAGTTTTCTTGCACTTCTTTGACACTCACCATCCCAGAAATCGTCACATGCACGTCTTGACTGTACGGATAGCGGATGGCACGATCAACCGGTTGAATGAATCCGCCGGACAAAGGCTTCATCGCCACTTTCATTAAATCCATCTCAGTCGCTTTTGGGATCAGCTCATCCAGTGCAAACGGCTGTGCCAAATTGAGATGAAACAAAATCTGCGAAAATTGCCCTTTGGCGATCCATTTCGCAAGTAAATCCGGGCGATGTCCGGAAATGCCGATAAATCGCACTTTCCCTTCCCGTTGTGCCTCAAGAGCAGCTTCATAGGCGCCGCCAATATCCATTGCTTTCTTAAACTCACTCACATAGTTCACGTAGTGAATTTGCAGTAAATCTACATGGTCTGTTTTCATACGAACCAAGCTTCGCTCAATCTCTGCTTTCGCCGTCTCGTAATCACGTGCCCCTGTCTTCGTCGCTAAGAAATATTCCTGTCTGCGATGGGAGATGCACTCGCCGATAATTTCCTCGCTGTTCCGGTAGGCTGCTGCCGTATCGATATAATTAATGCCGTGATCCAAGGCGTAATTCAATGCTTCTCTTGCCTGCTCTAGAGGTACACCTGGAAGATTCATAGCACCAAATCCAAGTGATGAAACGTTGTAGCCGGATTTACCGAAAGTCGAATATCTCAAGCCAAAATCTCCTTCCAACTAAGAAAATCAATCATAATTGCGGTTACAACTATTGTAATACAACTCGGTCCTAGTTTCCATGAAGCAGGCAATTGTAAACGCTGTCACAATATTCAATGATAGAAATCTGTAGTTGAACGGCTATAAATGTGTTGACAATGAAACTGATAATCATTATCATTACAAACAGATTCATGATTATGATAATCATTCTCAGTTATGGAAGGGGCCATTATGCGTAAATTATTGTTACAAATTCATCTTTGGATAAGTTTAATACTAGGCTTATTCATTGTTGTCATCTGTACGACAGGCAGTCTGCTTGTCATCGAAAATGATGTAGAGAAATGGATGCATCCACAACTTTATCAGCCTACATCGGGATTACAAGATGTTCAGCATAGTGCGGAGCAAGCTTTTCCAGGGTTCAAAATGGATCGTATCGAGCTTTCGACAGAAGATGGTCTTTATCAGGTGAGACTATCCAAGGACGTGAATGGCAAAGTATCTACTCAAAATGTTTACGTTGATCCAGGTTCCGCCCATGTACTTGGGCCTGTAGGACCTAATCGAAATGTCTTCTTTACGAAGGTTCTGCAAATACATCGTTATCTACTTGCCCAGGATGTACTTGGCAAAGCTAATGCTTCCATTGTCGTCGGCTTCATGGGTATCGGTCTCATCATCATTCTAGTCACTGGTGCTTATCTATGGTGGCCTGGCCTTCGCAAATTCGCTCTTGGCTTCCGAATTATTCGAAACAAAGGTAAGCTTGCCCTCAATTTAGGACTACATAAAACAGTTGGTATCATAACCATTCCTTTCCTTCTCGTCTTCGCTCTTACAGGTACGGCATATCAACTTGATAAATATGTGCTTGGATGGTTCGGATTGTCGACCAAAATCGAAGCAGCTGCCTCTTGGAGCAAAACAACAAAGATGAACGGTTCACCACTTTCTCTTGACACCATCGTTCAAAAAGCGCAAGAACGTTTTCCTAACCACAAGCTGGTACGAGTTCAACTGCCCACAAAGCCTGATCAAACTTATCAGTTAGCGATGAAAGAAGGGTATAGTCCGAGTGGTACCAGCAATGTTACCGTCTATGAAGACCCTTATACGGGTGAAATTTTAGGTAAAACCAACCCGAATGCTCCAATGGCATTTTATAGTGCTTGGAAAAGGGGCTTGCATTTCGCAGCATGGGGCGGTACACCCGTAAGAATCGGAAGCTTCCTGATGGGCATGATGCCCTTGTTCCTCATGATTACCGGCTTGGTCATTTGGCAATTCAAAGCTAAAGCTCGCCGCAGAAGTAGAAGCTCTTCCCGCATCAAGGAATCTCCTCCAACAACCATGGTTCCTTCGATGAGCCCTGCCGAATAAAACATACACAAACACCCTAGACAAGTCTTCACATATAAGTGAAGTATGCCTAGGGTGATATATTATGTACTTATTCTATTCTATTAACTTCTACTAATCCCTATTATCATCGTGATTGTTTGAATCTTTGTTCCGATCGCTCCAGCTCCAAGGAAAAATGGTGCTTCTATCATTTTCTGATTTGGGTTTCTGCGTTTGCTTGTCAGATGACTTATCCGTCGGTTTGCTTGAGCTTGTTGGCTTACTGGAAGGCTTTACAGTAGGCTTTGGCGTTGATGTCTCTCTAGGCTTTGAGGATGATTCATTCTTTGAATCATCCCCATTACCATCACCCGAGCGGCTCGGCTTTGGCGTTGGTTTGTTGTCATTATTACGATCATTGCCGTTTTTATTGTCGTTCTTGTTATCGTTCTTGTTGTCGCTCTTGTTATCGTTCTTATTGTCGCTCTTGTTATCGTTCTTATTGTCGTTCTTGTCATTTTTATTATTATTGTCGTTCCTGTTGTCGTTCCTGTCATTTTTCGGAGTAGGTGTCGGTGTTGGTTTCACCGTAGCCTTGCCATTATTGCCATTCTTACTATTGTTATTTTTATCGTTCTTATCGTTGTTCTTGTCTTCGGCCGATTTCTCTTCCTGAATTTGCTGAATCTTCTCGCTGAGCTTTCCGGATTTTTCATCTGCGATTAGCCTTTGCAGAGACGATTTATCGATCGGCTTATCCGGTTTTACCAATTTATCAATTCCGCCGTTATCCTTCGCGAGTTGATGAATCGACACCGTCTTGATGTCGTCGAGAGATACTTTCGCACCATTGTCTACCGCATTCAAATATATCGCGTACTTCCCGGCTGATACACCGTTGGCCTTCGCCTCTTGTCTTACTTCTTGAGGGGCGGCGAACGCGGTCACTTCATAATTCTTCACTTGATCCGGATGCGATTGCTCTATATGCTTATTAACCTGAGCTTTCAGCTTCGTAGCAATGGCTTGATCATCCACATCCGTTTTTTGTCCAACAATCGTAGAGCTGATGATGATATCTCCTTCACCTCTAGCAAGCGCTCCCTGCTCGGCTTTGTCTAAAATATCAGATGTGACAGCTTCTAATGACTTCCCCTTATAGACTAACGTTTTAATTAAGTCATTGCCATCTGAATTTAATCCAGTTAAATCCTGAACAATTTCATCATTATCAATTCCTATTTCAACACTAGGATTGATATCTATCGTTACGTAGGCAACCACTTGGCCTCCTGGTGCGGTCCCAGTCAACGTTGATACCAAGACAAAACATAGTACAATTGCGGCCGCCAGTCCTGATGCAATAGCTATTTGCGGTACACGCATTCGCCGCTTCACAGGCGCGTACAGTATCTCTTCCCCAACTTCACAATTCCGCGTTCCCCTCGGAAGCTTATCGAACCGACCCTCTGGATTCATGACAATAATGGAGCTGTCGCTTATTTCCATTACGATTCCCTTGTTCATGCGCTGTTCTTCCTTTCTTTATGCTTTCCTCATTCTCGAATATGCAAATAATCTCGCAAGTAAGGGTAGGGTCCGTTAAAAATGAGAGCTATCGCAATCAAATACTTACGGTTTCTCTCCAAAGTTTTTCTGGAAACCTGAACTTGCTCCAGCAGCTCTTTAATCGGCAGCTGCCGTTTCGTCAGAAGAGTACGCATAAGCTCTGCATCCTGTGCTAGCGTGCGGCCGATACCGAACAGCATTTGCCGGGAATCGTCGTGTTTAGGGGATGCTTCTGTCAATTCAGAGAAATCGATATCAAAATCACTTAAACATCGGCTAAAATCCATAATTTCACTTCGCCGCTCTTCAAGTCCCTTTTGCTTTTCATAAGCTTCAATCGCTTGATGAACCTCAATTGGATTGAGTAGGTTATCTTCATCATCTTCTTGATCGAACGAGCTGTAAGGAATCTGACCTTTGAAACGCTGTTCTTTACGTAAGAAATCAATTAATCTTCTCCGTATGACCGTTTCTGCAAAGCCTAAGAAAGACCTTCCCATAACGGAAGAATATTGATTAATCGCTTCATTAAACGCTGCTAATGCGATACTAAATTCGTCATCTCGTGCAGGGTCGATATATCGCTTGCAAAACCTACTTGTAACTTTAGCCACATAAGGCTGGTAGTCAGCAATAAATTGGTTCCTAAGTCTTAGGTCTCCTGCTTGTATTTGATGTATGGTTACCTCAAGGGAAGAGGCATGCGGTTCACTTTGTCCCTGGGGTTCCTTCTTTCCAAGGAACTTTTTGAATAGTACCAGTAGCACCGTTCCACCTCACAGTATAGTAGTTTCGTCCCTATGTATAACAATTCGGGGGGTACAATTATATGCAATCACAAATAAAAAGTAAATTTATTATACCATAGATGTCCAATTGGGCACCTAATGGCAAATTAAACCTCATGTAAGGTTTCATTTTAACCTTGAATCCTTTACAATTAAAGGCATGGGAGGTGTTTCATTTGGAACCCGGCAATCACTTTGGCAAGTTTCTCGAGACGTTACGAGGTAAATTGTCCTTGCGGAAAGTTGCAAGTAAAAGCGGCTTGTCTCATGCCTATATTAGGGATCTAGAGCTCGGACGTAATCGTACCACGAATGATGTCATCAAGCCATCCCCTGACACCTTGAGAAAGCTATCACAAGCATACCAATATCCTTACACCGATTTACTAATAAAAGCAGGATATTTAGAAGAAGCCTCGTCTTCGGAAGCTTCTTTTCAAATCCGTCTAGATCATGTCTGGTACGTTGAGTTTGGTATCAAATCGATTCAATATGTTACACCTGATGGCATCATGGAAGAGAATGTAGAATCTCTTGTGGCGTTTACGAGTTTCATAGAAGCATTAACGGATCACCAATTTGTGAAATTGGACATGCATCTATTCGTTAATCTGAACAAAATAAAAAAGTATGCCCCCTTGGAAGGCAAACTTTATTTTAATGATTATGAAGTGGGTCCTAGTGTCACCATCGCCGCTTTGCCGCAAAAGAAATATCACCAGACTCTTCTTGACTATGAGGCTCGCAATACAGGGTTTGTTGTGGAAGCTGAATCTAACCCCCAGCATTCATCTTTGAAAGCCAAGTTCCTTACCTAACATGACATAGACGAAAAGAACCGTTGCCATACTTAACATTTGGATCGGCATCAGCGCGCTTAACACGCTATCCGGATAGGAATGACGGTATGTGATTCCTATAATAACAACAACGATGAAGAGATAGAAGCCTGCATTTTCCTTAGTTAGCGGTATTCTCGTATAATTCGAGAGAAAAGTAAATCCGAGCCGAAGCTTATGAATGGCAAGAAGAACGCCGCATTTCACCATAACGGTCAAAAGTAATATCAAAATAGACGTTAATGAGTCATCCTGGACGACTGTATACGCAGCGAGATCGGTTAAATCACAACAAAAGAGGACAATCGTAGATACGATGACCGATAGAATACACCCGGATAATGCTATGATTAAAGTCGGTACAAGGCTAAATTTCCAAACCGCCATAAGCAGTGTACAAATAATACAAACGTATAATAAAGGCCAATTATCGAAATAGGCGACCATCGTTCCTGCGAGCGCAGCGAGCGTTATTTGTATCCAATATGGTTTCACTCTTTGTCTGAATAGCAGCAATGCAAACAAAATCATAGGAACAAAATCAATACAGGTTAGGATAAATTTCACCCATGTAAACAAATACACGTTCCCTCATTTCTATGCCTGCTCTTAAGCAGCCTACCTATTAGAATCCACACTTAGAACTATACAAGATAACCGTTCTTTTGCCTTCAAAGTGGACTAAGTTGGCTGTTTCTGAGCATAAGGTGACAGGATGCAAAGGGCCATAGGTGAGAGGATTGGAGTGCGATGAACGTATGGGACACCGTTTCACAGTGGCCATCGTGGAAGATAACTATTGGGCAGGCAAATTACTCGAAAGTTATTGCCAACAATGCGGATTGAAAGTCATCTCTATCATTTCGGAAGGCGAGCAGCTCATACAAGTATACGATCAGCTTCAGCCAGACATTATGCTAGTGGATATAGGATTGGAAGGGAATTTAGATGGCATCACGATGGTTCAATCTTTGCGAAGCGCTGGCTATCAGCAGAAAGTCATTATGGTTAGCGGTACGACGAATATTGACCATGTTTTGACGAGTTTCCATGATCTAGGATCCCTCTACTTTCTGTCCAAGCCAGTGATGCTGCCAAAGTTTCAAGCGGCTATTCGGAAGGCCATTGCGGAGATTCAGCTAGAACGCAGTCAATTGGTAGAAGCACCGAAGCCAAGAACGACAACATGGATTACTGTCAAAAATCAAAAGTCAGAGCTGCCTATATCCGAGGACTCCATCCTCTTCATTGAGAAGGAAGATAAGCGTTTGACCAGAATCCATCTCATGAATGGAGCACATATGGAATCCAGCACGAATTTAACGGATATACTGGCACAGAGCTCCCCCCATATGTTCAGTCCATTCAAAGGTTTTCTGGTCAATTTGCGCCACGTGGTATCATATGTAAAGGAAAGTGGATTCCCTACTTCGAGAAGATTTCTAATTCATTTGAACCATACGCCTGTTAAGGTTCCACTTAGCAGGAATCTACAGAAGGATTTTGCAAAGCTTCTACAGGATCTTCAATAAGCACCGAGTACTTACCATACTAGAGTTAGGGATGTATCTAACAAAAAAAGAAGACTTTATGGGCACATTTTACCGTGACCCTACCGTCTTCTTTTTTATCGAATCTAACTGACACTACCATTATGCTCGCGGAACGTAGAGACTTTATTTTGCTCAAAACCGCGTATTTCCCGTTTTCGCGGAACGAGGATCCGCTATTTCCCGTTTTCGAGGTGTAAAAGCCGTGAAAACACCAAAATAGCGCTCCTACGTTCCGCGTACCAGCTCCGTATTGGCATAATCGCTGAAATAGCGGCTCCTCGTTCCCCGCCAGCCTAGACTAGATTAGAGTAGCAGCATTGAGAAAAAAAATTTTCTGTTTGTCTGTTTGCGACACCTGTCTCGTCAAAAAACCTCTACGTATGCTTGGAGGTTTTTTTATTTTTCAGTTTATCTCGGCGGATACTCAGCA
Organism: Paenibacillus alginolyticus DSM 5050 = NBRC 15375; assembly: GCF_000422905.1. Lineage (GTDB taxonomy): Bacteria > Bacillota > Bacilli > Paenibacillales > NBRC-103111 > Paenibacillus_E > Paenibacillus_E alginolyticus. The sequence goes on along the minus strand of NZ_KE383949.1, from coordinate 93,787 downwards.
TTTTCAATCGTTTCTTAAGCTGATCTTCCCATTCATTATCACCAATCGATTTCGCAACCCCAAGCAGATCAAGGGCCATATCAATTTGACAGCGTACTATATCTAAGGGCTCTTCACCCTCATGGTTGACACAATTATCATGCAAAAGATGATCCTTACCATCTACATATTCCGTAAAATCCACCTCAGGAGCACCGTCTCCGTGCGCATACTCCGCTAGTATCTCGTATTCATTCTCCACCAGATAATGAACTTCAATGCGGTGACAAACCGGGCAAAAAAGAATAGGTACATTGTGAATTTGTGTGCGAATGTGCTTCAAGGTACCTTTTGTTCCAATCATACTGGCTCCACAACAAAAACTCATGGATATCCCTCCCTTAGAGCTTTCCGTAAGGAAAGCTTGCATCGTAAGCATAAACTTTTTAACCCGGATTAGTCCAATATATTCGTCAGAAAAGTGTGAAATTCCTTTTTTTTAGGACAGTTAGATTTTAGCAATCTACGCATATTTTTCTTTGCAAAAGCGCATGCTTTTACAGTGAAAAGGTTGTAAATTGCATTGGAAAAGAGGAATTCACCTTGAAGGCATTACCTATCGCAGGGTTCGAGGTTCCCGATCGATATAACAAGGACATACTCCATCTTATGATCGTGGATGCTCATTCGCTCTATGTATATTGGGAAATCAGCGATAGGCGGAAATGGCTTGTTTCTCAGCATTTTGAATGCGGCTATGAGTCAATGCCCAAAGTGATACGTTTGTACGATGTGACCAGCCTATATTTCAATGGCAGTAATGCACATGGATTCTGGGATGTAACAATGACGTCTGAAGCTAACAATTGGTATCTTCACCATTTAGGTGCAGGCCGTACTTACCTTGTAGATATTGGTACTTACACTTGGGAGCGCGAGTTCATTCCTCTGCTTCGTTCCAATTGTGTCGCTACACCTAAGGATGCCAAAACCAAATGGGGAGAACCGGTGCAAACGGTTGTACCAGAAGCCGAAGCGGAGCGAGTTTACAATCGAATCAAGCCATATTTTTTTGAAAATATACAAGCCTATTCTCCCTATGTGAGGTGACGTTATCTCTTGATCAATCGCATCAAACCGAAGCCAGAGCTCAAGGGATATTTTATTCTCGTGCTGCATGCTCACCTTCCCTATATTCGTCATCAGAATCAGAACAACAACTTGGAAGAACAATGGTTTTACGAAGCCATGACAGAAACGTATTTACCCCTAATTGAAGTCATGAATCGTCTAACGAGTGATAAGATAGATTTCCGCTTAACCTTCTCCATAACCCCGACTATCTTGTCCCTGTTCAGCAATCCATACTTACAGGACAACTATCACGCTTACCTTAGTAGGCTAATTGGGCTAGCAGATAAGGAACAGGCGCGGTTACAAAAAAATCCTTCTTTTCTTCCTCTTGCCGCACATTATGCAGAACGATTCCGTGAGCTTCTTACGCTATATGAAAACTGCAAGGGAAATGTCATTGCAGCATTCAAACACTTTCAAGATTTAGGTCGTATTGAAATTGTTACATCGGCCGCTACGCATGGATTTCTTCCGCTAATGAAAACAGAAGAGGCAATAAAAGCACAGATAATGACCGCAGTTCGGGATTATGAACGTTATTTCGATCAAAAGCCGCGCGGCATCTGGTTACCTGAATGTGGCTATACGCCTGGTATTGACCGCATTTTGAAGCAGGCTGGGATCCACTATTATTTCACTGATTCCACGGCTATCGCTTTCGCTTCACCGCCGCCCGCTCGAGAATTGGCTGCTCCGCTCATGACCCCCTATGGAGTCACTGCCTTTCCTCTCGAACCGGAATCCACCCATCAAGTATGGAATGCCGAGAACGGCTACTCAGGAGACTTCAACTACCGTGAATACTACAGTGACTTCGGGCAGGACACGGGGCTTAAATATTATCGCAACACAGGCAAAGGCAGCCACAAGGAGCCCTATCAACCAGATCTGGCTTTTAAAAAAGCTGCTGAACATGCCGGTCATTTCCTGATAAATCGCCAAAAGCAAGCTGCTCATTGGGAGCGCTGGCTGGATCGCAAGCCCCTCATCGTATCCCCCTATGATGCGGAGCTTTTTGGACATTGGTGGTATGAAGGTCCGCACTTTCTTGAGCAGCTCTGTCGCAACATGTTTCTCGATCAGCAAGCAATTAAAATGATTACACCTAGTGAATATCTTGAGGAATATCCAATAGCTGATGTCGGCAATTTGAACGAATCTAGTTGGGGCCGTAACCACTCCGCCGAAATATGGCTGCAGGGACGTAACGACTGGGTTTATCGTCATCTGCATCAAGCCGAAGAACGTATGATCGAGCTGGCAACAAGACATGAGCATCTCTCTCGCCACGGTAAATTAAGCGCCAGCGTTCTGAAACGAGCTTTGAATCAAGCTGCAAGAGAATTCATGCTAGCTCAGAGCAGTGATTGGGCGTTCATGATGGATGCACAGAGTGACGTCGATCTTGCCATTCGCCGAACGAAGGATCATCTAGGCTGCTTCCACCATCTCTGCGATCAAGTAGACCTGGAACAGATTGACGAAGATCATCTTGCCGATTTAGAAGAGAAAGACAACTGCTTTCCAGCTATCCAATTTCAAGATTACGTAAGCATACAGCGGCTTTCCCCTATCCCTATTCTTCCAAATTTGAAGGAATGGGAAAACGTACTGGAGGAAACCAAGCACCGTCCGAATGTCTTCATGCTGACTTGGGAATACCCGCCCAAACATGTCGGCGGCTTATCAAGAGCAGTCCACGAACTATCGGAAGCTCTTGTCGATCGCGATGAAATCGTGCATATCATCACAACCTCCTATGATGGTGCTCCTTGTTTCGAGAAGATGAATGGCGTTTACGTACATAGGCTCCCTGTTAACCATTCCAGTGATACTCACTTTTACCACTGGACGTTCGAAATGAATCTTGCCATGATCGATCATCTTGTCAGATGGAAAGAAAACGGCGGGCGAATCGACCTTTTGCATGCACATGATTGGATGGTTGCTCATACGGCAAGAGAAATCAAGATCAGCTACAACATCCCTTTAGTAGCCACAATTCATGCAACCGAATGGGGACGAAATCAAGGAAATCTTTACTCCGACTTGCAGCGCAAGATTCATCATTTGGAGTGGCAGCTGACTTACGAGGCTAACCGTGTCTTTGTGTGCAGCTCCTATATGAAAGAGGAAGTAGGGCGTATCTTTAATCTTCCTTTAGATAAAGTGAGTGTACATCCGAATGGTATTCGGACCCCAAAACCAAACACAAAGGCATTAAATCGACCTGATTTCGTAGCAAAAGAAGACAAGGTCATTTTCTTCATTGGAAGACTTGTTTATGAAAAAGGCATTCAAATTTTGCTGGAAGCCCTGCCGAAAATCATGTCACAAGTCCCGCAGGCTAAGCTTATTATCGCTGGCTCTGGACCTATGGAAAGTGAGCTGCGCGCCCAGGCTGCCATTTTTGGAGATCGCGTCATGTTTACCGGCTTTGTGGATGATGCTTATCGCACACAGCTTTATCAATCTACGGATGTTTGTGTCATTCCGAGCTTGTATGAGCCTTTCGGTATCGTTGCGCTGGAAGCCATGGCTAACCGTAAACCTCTGGTCCTCTCCGATACAGGCGGTTTAGCTGAAATTATCAGGCATGGTGTGGACGGCTACAAAGCTCTCCCAGGTCATGTCGATTCATTAGCTTGGCACATTACGGATATGCTGCTGCAGCCAAAACATGCCGCCAAGATGGCAGATAGCGCCTACCAGCTGCTTCAACAGCACTATGAGTGGAGCCATATCGCTCAAAATATCCAAAATGAGTACCAGAAGCTTACCCACTATCAACCTGTCATTCAGGTCAAAGCAACGATTTAACGTTAGTCCCTAGCAACCAGATATTCAGGTCAATGCACCAAGCTGAGCCTTTGCCCCTCATGAATGGGAGGGAACTAGAGGACGCTATTTCTGTCAAAATGCTCATTTTCTTTCGTTGAGGGAACGACGATTCGCTATTTAGCCCAAATAAGGGGAAATTAGCTCTATTTATACGAAATAGCGGCACGTCGTTCCTCAAAGCACAGCATTATGGGGGAAAACATCCAAATAGCGGATTGACGTTCCCTTTGCTAGCAACAATTACGGGAAACCGCTCTTACCAAAACTCTAAGGAGGTACCGCAATGAAGGCTGTCATTATGGCCGGAGGCAAAGGAACGCGTCTTCGTCCCCTTACTTGTCATCTCCCCAAGCCCATGGTGCCTCTTCTCGGTAGGCCCTGCATGGCCTATATCATTGAACTGCTCCAAAATCACGGCATTCAGGACATTGCTGTCACTATGCAATATAAACCTGATGTGATACGCGACTATTTTGGCAATGGGCAAGGTTTTGGCGTCAATCTTCATTACTTTGAAGAGACAAGTCCCTTAGGCACAGCTGGGAGTGTCAAACATGCGCACGAGTTTCTGGACGATACTTTTATTGTAATTAGCGGGGATGCATTAACGGATTTCGATTTGGAGCAAGCACTCGCTTTTCATAAAGAAAAGCAAGCCAAAGCTACGCTAATCCTGACTCGTGTCAGCCATCCTTTGGAATATGGTGTTGTGATCACCAATGAAGAGGGGCAAATTACTCGCTTTCTGGAAAAACCAAGCTGGGGTGAAGTATTCAGTGACACGGTAAATACAGGTATTTATATTTTGGAGCCTGAGATGCTAGACCGCATACCGCTGGGGCAAGAGTTTGATTTCAGCCAGCAGTTTTTCCCTGCCTTGCTCGAAGAAAACCAAGGGCTCTATGGATATATCAGCTCCGGCTATTGGACGGATATCGGCAACCTGCAGCAGTATCGTCAAACCCAGTTTGACATGCTCGATGGGAAAGTGAAGCTCGACATACACGGAACACAGATCCGCCCCGGCGTCTACATCGCAGATGATGTAGAAACAAGTGCTACCGCTCGTGTGATCGGACCCGCTTTCATTGGGAAAGGGAGCAAGCTGGAAGACGAAGTGGAGATAGGCGAATACTGTATCATCGGGCAAAATAATCGACTCTCCAGAGGGAGCAGATTAACGCGAAGCGTACTGTGGGATCACAACCATATTGCTGAGCACAACGAATTGGCCGGTTCCACACTGACGAGTCGGATTATATGCAAAGAGGCATCCTATTTGGGTGATGGCTCCGTTGTCGGCAACCATGTGGTCATCGGTGCGAAAAGCCGCATTGAATCCAACGTGAAAATTTGGCCCCATAAACAAATTCGTGATAAGACCCGGCTTCATACCTCCTATATTTGGGGAGATCATGCAACCAAAACGTTATTCAAAACTAGCGGTGTCAGCGGTATTCCTAATCTCGATTTAACACCGGAATTAGTCGCTAAATTCGCCACAGCATACGGAGCAACCTTGGCCCCTAGCAAAACGCTCATGGTAAGCTGTGCCCCCCATACGTTCACTCGTTTATTAAAGCGTACTCTGACGGCTAGCCTGCAGTCCGTTGGAACACATGTCATTGATTTGGGAGATTGCTTTGCCCCTGCATCTTCCTTTGCTATTCGTCATTTGGGTGCTGCCGGTGGAATCCATCTCGAATGGTCAGGCAAAGAGAATGATGCTTGCAGTCTTCTCTGTCTAGATGCTGAAGGACTGCCTATTCCGAAATCAGCCGAGCGTAAAGTGGAAAACAGCTTTTGGCAAGAAGATTATGGACGGGCCTCTATGAAGCAGATTGGCAGCTACAAAGAGGAAGCCCACTGGTTGCAGACTTATATCCATGCTTTGGCCCAAGAAATCGCATATGAACGGGATTCTCTCTCTGTATCCCCTCTTCGCGTCGTCATTGAAGCGAGTTCTTGGCTGCAGCCTTTCATTGTTCCATTTTTCGAAAAGCTGGGACTTGAAGCTATCCATGTTACATCTACAAGTAGGCAGGATCCGCTTCACGTCTTTATTCCTTTATCTGGTGCGAGTCTGGGTTTACGTCTTCTTGATGATGGACGAACCATGCAGTTACTAACGGAAAAAGGCGAACTCGTAGACAGCGATTTACAAACCGTTTTCCTCTATCTTTGTTACCTGCACTGCCGTCCAGGAGCAACGATTGGGGCTCCCGTCAGTGCACCCCAGCTTCTAGAAAGCATGGCCGAGGGGCTTGGCGGGAAGATCGTCCGTACGAAGGAATGGTCACGAGCCATCATGGAGGTTACACAAGAAGCGAGGATACACCCCTTGTTCGATTCTCTCTTTGCCATTGGCCTGGTGATTCTCCATTTGGAAAGGACCGGCATTCCGCTCTCGGATCTGCTCGCCTTGTTTCCTAGCTTTCATCTTCTTCGTGAACGTGTTGATTGTCCTTGGAATTCCAAAGGGGAGGTTATGCGGAGCATGATGGAGCGGACAAAAGATGTACAAGTGGATCTGATCGATGGAATTAAGTTTTATCATGAGAATGGGTCTGTCCTGCTGCTGCCTGATGCGGATGATCCTGTCTTTCAGCTCGTTGCGCAATCGGCGGATCCTGAGCTTGCTGAGCGGCTTGTACATTCCTATCGCGGACACATTCTAAACGCCCTTGGGTATGCATAATTATGTAGAGATATATCCGATACGTGGATTCCGAAGACCTATGATGAAGGAGAGAGCGGCGTGAATATGATTCCAAGCGTTTCTAGACAAATTGCTTTCGTGCAGTATGACGATCAATCCTCCAGCATGACCGTACAATATCATACCGGTTTCAAAGCATCTTATACCAATGTCAAACAGGATGAATACCTCTTGATATTTTCTTCGGTGAATCGGTACGATTCCTTAATGAGACTTACGGAAAACCGGTACATGGAAGGGCAAAATCCAACCAAGTAAAGGATATACATGTGATCTCCCCCTTGGATATAAGGTGGAGATTTTTCGTTTGTACGGTGCATATGCTACAATGTTGCTCAAGATCCTTGCAGTTTATTTCCATTAACTACCTGAGAAAAGGTGAGTCCGATACCTACCCAAGCTCTCTCTGTTGATCCAATGGATCGGGATACACTTTACTTGCTTATCCAGTCCCCAACTGTTCTTTTTGCCTACTGGCAGCTCTCTAGCAGAAAAATGAGCATGGTACAGGAACATTTCGATAAAGACTGGAAAGCGCTTCAGCCTACATTGCGATTTTATCATGTAACCAATCTACCTATTGATAGCAGCCAAGCTGAAAGCATCTTAGAACTTCATCTCCCCCCAGGAGATTCATGCTTTCTGAGCGGGTTTCACCCAGGCCAAAGTTACTTCGCGGATCTTGGCATTGTGAATGAACAGGGGCAGTTTCTCCCGCTTCTGCGTTCCAATACGATTCAGACTCCCCCTATAGATACAAATCAAGCATTTCCTTCTCAACAAATAACGAATGATCAACTACATACATACCGGCCTACTGCCGTTTCCTTTCAGCTAATAACGCCTGAAGCTAATGAGCATTTCTCTGCCTATTCGGTCTATTCACCGAAGAACGCATACTCAGCAGATACGGAATCTGGAGGCGATACTGATTGAGTACAAACCCTAACGCCAGCGCGAACACCAACTCTCATGCAGAAGGTTTCGTTGCCTTGCTTTTGCATGCCCATATCCCTTATGTGCGTCACGAGGAGGAGAACATCACCCTTGAAGAGCGATGGTTCTTCGAAGCCGTTGTGGATAGTTATCTTCCATTGATCGACATGATGGAGCGGCTTCTCGAAGATGAAGTACCCTTCCAACTCACATTGTCATTGTCCCCGACTCTGCTTGCCATGCTAGAGGATTCACGCTTAAAACAGAGGCTTCGCAGACATCTGGCATCGCTGTGTGAACTGGCTCAGCGAGAAGTTATTCGTCTCTGGGGCCATGCCGATTTCGGCCCTACGGCGAAGCTCTATGCCGACCAGTATCATCGGCTGACGGCGTTGTACGATCGCCTAAGGGGCGATCTGATTGGTAAGTTCCGCAGCCTAAGAAGCACAGGCTGCTTAGAAATAATCACGTGCGCCGCGACACATGCGTTCTTGCCGCTAGTCAAGAACGACGCCGCGCTTCGCGCGCAGCTCGAAGCCGCCGTAACGGAATTCCGGCGGCATTTTGGGTCCGCTCCGGCTGGCATCTGGCTGCCGGAGTGCGGCTATACGCCTGCGGTGGAGCCCCACCTGCAGGCACTTGGCCTTCGCTACTTCGTAGTGGACGCTCATGCGCACGCGCAGGCTGTGATCGCGCCGCAGGAAGGCGCGGCGAAAGCGAAGGTGAAGAGCGCAGTGGGGACGCCGCTGCGTACGCCGAGCGGCGTCTGCGCCTTTGCTCGGGACCTCGAAGCCGGCGCGCAAGTATGGAGCGCCGAAGTCGGGTACCCGAGCGATGCCAACTATCGCGAATACTATCGCGATATCGGCTATGACCTCGGCCAAGACGGCGGGGCCGAGTGGGAATACTTGAAGCCCTATGTGCTGCCAGACGGCGCACGCATCCATACGGGCTTCAAGTACTACAGCGTCACCGGTGCAGCCACTGATGACGACGTCAAAGCGCCCTACCACCCGACGCGGGCCGCTCAGAAAGCTCAGCAGGATGCTGAGCATTTCGTCGCTAGCCGGGTGGCGCAGCTGCGCCGCCTCGCTGAGGAGCGCGAGGCGCAAGCTCTCGCCGCCGGCGACCGCGATGCGCGGCCGGCGGAACCGCCGGTCATCGTATGTCCATACGATGCCGAGCTGTTCGGGCACTGGTGGTACGAAGGCCACCAGTGGCTTGAAGCTGTGCTGCGCGGGCTCACTGCCGCGCGCAGCCTTGAGGGCGTAGTCGTGGATACGACTACGTTAGGCGGCTATGCCGCCGCCCATGCGCCGACCACGGAAGCTTCGCTTCCTGTGTCGAGCTGGGGCCGAGGCGGCTACGCCGAGGTCTGGCTGCAGCCGCGCAGCCAGTGGGTTCATCCGCTGCTGCACGCGGCGGAGGATCGGATGGTGCTTGCTGCGCAGAAGCACCCGAACCCCGAGCTGCTCACGAAGATGCAGCAGCGTGCACTGAACCAAGCCGCGAGAGAGCTTATGCTCGCGCAAAGCAGCGACTGGACATTCATCCTAGATGCGGAAACGGTAACCACCTATGCGGCTAACCGAATAGAAACGCATTTATCCCATTTTCATAAATTACTTAACGGGCTAGAAACAGCAGCTTCGGACAAAGAGCTATCCGAAATCGTGATTTCCTTAGAACGGAGATCCCCTTTTCTACCGGAGCTCCATTACCGTCTTTTCCAAACTAGCCCTTCTATAAGTTTGAATAGTCCTTTGAATAGCTCTTTGAATTACTCTTTGAATAGCTCTATGAATAGCTCTTTGGATAGTACTTCATTAAAATTCTCACCCAATGCCAAGTCCACACCTCTGCGTATTCTCATGCTCGCATGGGAATATCCGCCGCGTGTCATCGGCGGTCTCGCCAGAGCCGTTTGCGACTTATCTAAGCATCTTGCTGCCTTCGGCCATGAAGTTCATGTCATTACTTGTCTTGCTCAAGATTGTCTCCCCTATGAACAGTCTAATGGGGTGCATATTCATCGTGTAGAGGTACTCCAGTCTGCTGGTGCCATTCACTTCTTGGATTGGGTATTTCAAATGAATATGGCTTTCACCGATGCCATCCATCGCCTAACTTTGCAAGGCATGCAATTCGATCTCATTCATGCTCATGATTGGCTTGTCTTTTATGCAGCCAAAGAATCCAAAAATGCGCTTCAACTCCCGCTCCTTGCAACGATCCATGCCACCGAGTACGGCCGAAATCAAGGGAAGCTGGATACCCCGGTGCAGCAACGGATCCATGCCTTAGAAAATAAGTTAGCCGACGAAGCTGATCAGCTCGTTGTCTGCAGCCTTTATATGCAGCAAGAGGTCATTCGCCTATTTCATGTACCTATCCATAAAATTACACATATACCTAATGGTGTTATTCCTTTTCGCACAACTGCTGTATCTATCGAACATGTTAATCCGCTTCTTTCAAAAGCTCTTTTTAGCGGTGCTCATCAGAATCGAACGATTGCTTTCCTCGGGAGGCTTGTTTATGAAAAGGGCGTGCATATCCTCCTAGCTGCCATGCGGCTTGTGCTCAAACGTTACCCCGATGCCAAGCTGATTATCGCGGGTACAGGACCTGAGCTTGAAGCATTAGAGAGATTAGCTGCTCCGTTAGGTGACCGGATCAGCTTTACAGGTTTCCTAGATGAGGCCGACAAAAGTCAGCTTTTGCTTTCCGCGGAGCTTTGTGTCATTCCAAGTCTCTATGAGCCGTTTGGTCTTGTAGCCTTGGAAGCCATGGCAAGCGGCACTCCACTCATCGTATCGGATACTGGCGGGCTTACTGAGATTGTCGATCATGGCATTAACGGCTGCAAAGTGTCCCCGGGGGATGCAAACGCACTCGCTTTTCAGATTGCCCAATTTTTTGAAAAGCCTGACGACGCAACCGAACTCGCTGCGGCCGCTTTGAGCAAAGTCAGTGAGACCTTTCATTGGGACCAAATCAGCACGTTGACAACAGAAACTTACGAAAAATTGATTCTCCATCACCCACAGAGGTCAGGTATATTCCCCAACCAAAAGGAAATAATGAAATAATATGGATAACTATGCCAGTTTGTAAGCGTGACCAGTGGGAATTTTCAGAATTTCTTCAAACAATCATTGATTCCTTGGTAATAATTAGGTAACCTATTGGCAAGCCCTGTGCTAACTATGTCCTAGTCACTAGCGAAAGAGGACGCGATATCCCAAGCTGGATACCTCAAGGACGGGTTCTGAATCGCGCGATCAAACAAACGAGTGGGGAAGTGATTTTATTGCCTAGACATCTGGTCATCGGAAACGGAAAATTTCTTATTAACCTCGATCAGCATTCCTACATGCGAGATCTGTATTATCCTTTCGTAGGCCAGCTTAACCATATTGGCGGCTATCAATGCCGTGTTGGTATATGGGTGGATGGTTCCTTCGCCTGGCTGAATGCCCCTGAATGGCAATTTAAACTTGCCTATGTCGAGGATTCGCTCGTCACCGAAGTGACAGCTACGCATCCCGGTCTTGGTGTCACTCTGCTCATGAATGACGGGGTTCATCAGCGCGAGGATATTTACCTCAAACGTATCCAAATTACGAATCACAATAGTACCGTTCGCGAAGTTCGGATGTTCTTCAATCAAGATTTGCTCATTAATGAGACAGAAGTTGGAGATACAGCCGCTTACTATCCAGCGAATAATACGGTATTCCATTATAAGAAAGACCGATATTTTATGTTTAACGGCAGTACAGGAACCGAAGGCATTTATCAATACTCTACAGGTGTCAAAAGGTTTTATAATGCCGAGGGGACTTGGCGCGACGCGGAAGATGGGCATTTGATGGGCAATGCCATTGCTCAAGGCTCTGTCGATAGCACCATTTCTTTCCGACTTTTCGTACCACCGAGCGCCAATCAAACGCTTTACTATTGGATGGGTGCAGGCAAAACGCTGGAGGAAGTCAAGAAGCTCGATGCCTATGTGAAAGACAGCCACCCCGGTAAACTCCTTGACCGCGTAACCGTGTACTGGCAAAGATGGGCAAACAAAATTGAACGCGATTACGGCGATCTGCCGCTCGAAGTTCAACGGCTTTTCAAACAAAGTCTGCTGCTTGTCAGGACCCAAACGGATGTAAACGGTGCAATCATTGCTGCGAACGATTCCGATATTATGCAAAGCAACCGCGATCATTACAGTTACATGTGGCCTCGTGACGGTGCTTTAATCGCTTATTCGATGTCCATGGCTGGCTACCAAGGTATGATTATTCCTTTCTTTAACTTCTGTGCGAACGTGCTGTCACCCGAAGGTTACTTGCATCATAAATACAATCCGGACGGCACCGTAGGCTCCAGTTGGCATCCATACATTCATTCCGGACGGATACAGCTTCCTATTCAAGAAGATGAAACTGCCCTTGTGTTATTTGCCCTTTGGCAGGATTTCCAGAAAAATGGAAGCCTCGAGTTTGCTCAATCCCTCTATCGCAATCTCATTCGCAGAGCGGCCAGATTCATGTCCACTTACATTGATCAGGAATTGAACTTGCCGAAGCCAAGTTATGATCTGTGGGAAGAGCGTTACGGTATATTTACGTTTACAGCTTCAGCGGTTTATGGCGGACTTATTGCCGCTTCCAACTTCAGCAACCTGTTCGGAGATGAAGAGCGAAGTAATCGTTACAAGCATACAGCGGAGAAAATCAAATCTGGCATTCTCAAGCATCTGTGGGACGAAGAAGAACAACGATTCGTTCGCGGCTTGTACATGGAAGATGGCGAATGGGTCAAGGATATGACGCTGGAAAGCTCCGTTTACGGCATCTTTGAATTCGGCGTACTGCCTGCTGACGATGACCGTGTAGTGAGCACGATGAAAGCCAACAAGGCTGGACTCATGATCAAAACCGATGTCGGGGGCTCCGCTCGTTATCATCACGACTATTACTTCCAACGCTCCACGGATATTGAAAACGTGCCAGGCAACCCATGGATCATCTGTACATTGTGGATTGCCGAATGGGAAATCGAGTACGCCAAGTCACTGGCGGATCTTGAAGCACCGCGTCAAACGCTTGAATGGGTCGTCAAACACGCAATGGAAAGCGGCGTTCTGTCGGAACAATTAGACCCTTTCACAGGTGAACCGGTATCCGTTGCTCCACTTACATGGTCACATGCTACTTATGTGCTGACCGTCGTGAAATACTTGAACAAGTACAAACAGCTTGCCAAGTGAACTAAGCTTTAACGTATTCTACCTCCCATGGATTTGAACACTTGTTCATTCCGGGAGGTTTTTTCATTAGATAAGAAAGTAAAAGTTTTATACTTTTGCTTCGCATCTAACTTGACAAACGCGCTCGTCCCTGAAGGACGACGGAGTCGTTTATCCTTGTTTCATTTTGTGCGCAAAATCTCCTCGTGTTCTCAATTGACATTTCTTTTTCCATTATGTTACACTTTTGTTGTACTGACCAGTCAGTTTTAACTTGAGTGTTGAAAGGCGGATCTCCTTGAGTAAAGAGAAAATTATCCAAACAGCGGTTGAAGTATTTTCAGAAAACGGTTACCATCGGGCGAGTATGGATGAAATTGCCTTGAGAGCAAATGTCGCCAAAGGTACGCTGTACTATCACTTTCCAGGAAAAGCCCAATTGTTTAAGACGCTTGTTAAGGATGGTTTTCAGGAGATTATTGATAAAGTTCAGGCCGATCTTAAAGCCAATTTTACTTTGGAAGAACAAATCAAAAGGATCATCAGGCACAATCTCGATCTGTTTTTGGAATCAAGCCGTTTAGCGCATATCGTTTTCAATGAACTATCTAACGGCATCGATCAGGAAGTGCTGGAAGAACTGAAGAAACTAAGGATCGACTACATTCATTTTCTTGCCAGCGTCTTGGAAGAAGGAAAGCATGAAGGTGTGCTTCGCGATGTTAACTGCAATTTGGCCGCGGCGGGGATCGTTGGGATGCTCGACAGTGCATGTAATTATTTTTTGAACAACAAGCATGAAGGGTCTCGTGATCAGATTGAACAATTCTTTTATACGATCATTACGTCAGGTTTGTTTTTGACTAGCGGTGAGTAACCGCCTCTTTTTTTGAGGTCTTCATACTGACTAGTCAGTTCAAATAATTAAGATGGAAGCGATGGTGAACCCTATGGATTGGAGAACGGTTAATGAATTGATCCCTTTATCTTATTTTAAAGAAATGCGTGCCTCCTCCCCCGTAACGTATAAAAAGGAGTACGATGCCTGGGACGTTTTCAAATACGAAGACGTCAAAGCGATTTTTTCCGATCACGAGCATTTTTCTTCGCAAGGTGCAAAAACGATGAAAGATCCAATTGAGGCGAGTGTTCTAAGACAGGATCCGCCCAAACATCGGCAATTGCGGATGCTCGTTTCTCAAGCTTTTGTGCCTCGGGTCATCGAAGTACTAACGCCTAAGATTGAGGCCATAGCGAATGCGTTATGTGACCAAATCGAAGCGAGCGGAAAGATGGATGGGCTTCATGATTTTGCAAGTCCGTTACCGATTATTGTTATTGCCGAAATGCTCGGTATTCCTCAGGAAGATCGAGAGCGTTTCAAAGAGTGGTCCGATGCGCTGGTAGGAAACAACTCCGAGCGATATTATCAATGCCAACAAGAGATGAGTGTCTACTTTACCGCAATAGCGGATCAGAGACGGCTTGAACCGCAGGATGATCTGATTAGTCGTCTCGTCCGTGTGAAGGCAGATGGCGAACAATTAACCGATCTCGAAGTGATCGGCTTCTGCATCCTGCTGCTTGTCGCAGGAAATGAAACCACAACCAACCTGATTTCCTCGGCACTGCTCCTCATCGATAGCCATGCAGATGTAAAAGAGCAGCTTTTGGCGGATCTCTCCTTGGTTCCACAGGCTTTGGAGGAAGTTCTTCGTTACTGTTCACCTGTTCAAACGATGATTCGCACGGTAAAAAAGACCACAGTTCTACGCGAGCAAATACTAACTCCCGGACAAATGGTCAACATCTGGATTGGCTCCGCCAACCATGACGAAGACACTTTTGAGCGTTCGGACATCTTCGACATCCACCGGAATCCTAATCCCCATCTTGCTTTCGGTCACGGCATACACTTCTGCTTGGGAGCGCAATTAGCTCGTTTGGAAAGTAAAATTGCCATTCAAACTCTCCTTAAACGATTCCCAGAGTTCCACCTCGATCGCTCCCATGTGTTGGAGAGGATTGACAGCTGGATGATGTTTGGAATCAAACAAATGCCTATTGTTTTGCGGAGATCATAGATTTAGATGGTACTCAAAGGTTGCGCCAAACACGTCTAGGCCAATGGAGTGACAAGCAATTATCATAAAGCGTATTCTGTGACATGGGAGGTTATCGCTATGAAATACAAGAGCCTATCAGTCAAAAGCAAATGGATTAAAACTAAATGGTTAATTAAGCATAGAAAGCTCAAAAAATTCATCCCTCGTACTATGCTATTCAACAGTAAAAATCTTGATTTGATGCTGTCGGCTTTTTCTACCATATATTTCAAACCTACCGACGGTACAGGTGGAGCAGACATCATTCGGATCAAAAGAAAAGATAGTGGGTATCAAATTCAACTTAAATCCGTTAAATCGTACTATTCAAGCAGGAAAAGTTTATACATCAAGCTTCACCGAATTTCAAAAAAAAGATCATTTTTGCTTCAGCAGGGTATACTCTTGGTCAGGACTAGTGGTAGACCATTTGACGTACGTGTTATGGTTCAGAAGACGACAAAGGGAAAATGGGTAAGCAGCGCTACATTCACGAAAATAGGCCGGGCTGGTAAGGTCGCTACGAACTATCATCAAGGCGGAAAACTTGGTTATTTCTTTCAAACAATGGCCGGAGCAGGATTTAAAAGCGCGTCTATCCGAAGAAAGAAAACAAAACTAGAATGGTTGGGATGTATCGTCGGAAATCAATTCGATAGTTATAAGAAAGGCTTTAGAGAGTTAGGCTTGGATGTTGCTTTAGATGTTAAAGGAAAACCTTGGATCCTCGAGGTTAACACCAAGCCCGCGATTTATCCTTTAAAGTACTTGAAGGATAAAAGCATGTATCGTCGTATTTTATCTTTTTCCAAGCAGTATGGAAGGTCTAATTGAAAGCTCACACGAATGAATTCGCATGATTCCTGGATCGTCTCCACTACTATAGAGAAGTAAACCAGGCGTAATCCGCATTTCCTGCGGGATGGTTCTTATCCGACAAGCAGACGAATGCCTTCGTGCTTAATATTTTGACTAGCATTGTGATCCCGATCATGGAGGCTGCCACATCCCATGCATGTCCATACCCGTAAGGCAAGATCCTTCACATCCGAATTACGGGTTCCACACACATGACAAAGCTGGCTGGATGGAAAGTTTTTCGCAACGACGCTGATCTTGCGATTATACCAGTCAGCTTTGTACATTAGAAAGGTGCGAAACATCGACCAGGAGACTTCTACAATGGATTTTGCCAATTTGTTATTTTTTATTAAGTTCGACACTTGCAAGTCTTCGAGGCAAATCGTTTGGTTTTAACGAATTAGCTTCGTTGACAGTTTGTGTAAAAAGTCTTTGCGGCAGTTGACGATCTTCTCGTGGATGCGGGCAATCTTGACTTTAGCTTTCTTCCAATTGTAGCCGCCATTGGTTCGGCGAGACAATCGTCGTTGCCAGAACGCCAACTGCTTTTCGTATTTGCTAAGATGCTTCGGGTTGGCGAACGCCTGACCATCGGAACAAACTGCAAACGTCTTGATGCCCAAATCAATGCCAACTACTTTAGCGATCTCCGGTAACGATTGTATCTCTGCTTCACAAAGGATCGATACAAAATATTTGCCAGCCGCATTTTGGCGAACCGTTGCAGAGAGGATGCGTCCATTCAGTGGTCTTGAATTTGCAAAACGAATACGTCCAAGCTTCGGAAGCTTGAGAAAGTGACCTTCAATAGCGATGTTTCCGTTGGTATACTTAGTGTAAAACTTTGAACAGGATTTTTACGACACTTGAAACGCGGATCCGCGTTTTGCCTTTTAAAGAATCGGTCAAAGCCGTCTGCCAGGTTACGGATAGCAGACTGCAAAGCAATGCTGTCCACTTCTTTGAGCCATTCGAATTCTTGTTTTAAAGCAGGGAGCTGTGTTGCACACGTGTTGTACGACAATCCCTTATTTGTTTCCGTAAAGGCTTGATTCCATTCCGCAAGGAAGCGATTAAAAACAAAACGGCAGGAGCCAAACGTTTTGCGAAGGAGGTTCTCCTGCTCCTTTGTAGGGTAGATGCGATAGCTAAACGCTTTATGGTATAGCAAAACAGCAACCTCCTTTCAATAGTAGCAGCACAACCATTATAGCACATATGTTCGTGCTTGAGTGACAATACCGCCGATTCATCTCATCACTAAAGTAACGAGTGTTCTCGGCTGTTCATAAATGCAGTGCAGCAGGCCACCGCGTTTATCAGCGGCAGCCTGCTTGATCTTTGTTATGAAGCTATCGTTTTAGGCCGAAAGACTAGTCCCATACCTTTGGACGTTCAATTCCTGCTGTTCTCATATAATCCAGTAGTTGACCGGTATGAACAGATTCGTGGTAAGCAATCCTCATCAACATATCTCCTAAAGTACGAATATACCCCGCGTCGCTTCGATTAATCTTTACACCACTCCCCTTTTTTGATTAAGTCATTCAGCGGGCGTTTGAAGTACGCAATCATTTTGCCTCCAACCGGAACGACGGTTACAAGTTCCCAGCCGTATCGCCCCCAATGGCCCAGCGTATCGTCCAAATTCCAGCTGTACAGCTGACCGTCTGCTGTGGATTTTAGTCCATCTCCGATTGAAGTATCTGTCGCGTATTCGAACTGCTGACTAGGGAAGGATTGTAATTGCGGTTGAGGCATTCGTTCCTCCCTTAAATCCCAGCGAATTCGGGTTGAAGCATCCGAGAGTGCGGCGATAATAGCCTCCCGATCCGTAACTTCAAGTGCCAGCAGCCTCGGTGCTCTTGGCATGAAGAACGAGTGGTGCGAATGATAGACCTGCAGCACCAATGTGCCCAGCTCTTCACCTTCCGCTGTCTTCACGACATACCATACGCAGCGTTCCCTTTCTTCAGGCGGTCCCCAGTTTTCAATGGAATCCTTTAAGTTGAATCCGCCTCTGATGATGAAGCCATCCGCGGCAAGCCGCTCTGCGACCGGCGCCATAAATTGTTGAATCCACGCGCCATAGGCGCGATCGCCAAATTTCTTGAACATCTCGGTCAGTTCATCCTTCTCTTCGTCAAAGACTGTTTTCCATGCATGGGATAAAATATCCCCGGCGGTACGGGCAATGGACTCAATTGTGGTCGTTTGCATGCTTATGCACTCCCCTTCATTTAATCTAACAGTGATAAATAATAATATAATACCGTTAGATTAAACTCTTGTGTTATACTTGTCAAGAGATAAAATGGAAGGTGACCTGACATGGCAAGAAGAAGAATTCATCCCTTAACGACAGATGAGGCCACGAATCGAAGTGAGCCGCTTCACACGCCTCTCGACCGTGCCCGCATTGTCGGGATTATGCTGGAACTGCTGAAAGCCGAGGGCTTGGATGGCATCAGCATGCGCAAAATCGCCGACTCACTAGGCGTGAAAGCCTCATCTTTGTACTACCATGTGAAGGACAAAGAACAGCTGCTTCATCTCTTGGCAGAAGAGATCAGCACCAAGATTGATTTTCCCGATACCGCTTTGGATTGGAAAATGCAGTTGCGCCTCTGGTCGATGAGCTTCCGCCTAAGTCTGCTGCAATACCCAGACGCCGTGCACATCATGAACGCGACACATGCGGCAAGCCCTAACCGTTTGGCCCATATCGAATTTCTGTTTCGTGCGCTCGTCGAAGCTGGATTTAAGGATGACCAAGTACCGTGGCTTGCATCCATGCTCAAGAACTTCATCTATGGCTTTGTCGATGAAGAATGCCGATTGCGGGATCGTACGAAGTTTTCGGAGGATAACCAGAAAGAATCGGAGACAAGATTCAAAGAGATTGATGCATTGCCCAAGGAGCGATATCCACACTTTATCCGCCTAGCCGCTTATACGACTTCTGTTAATTGGGAAGAAGAGTTTTCGTTCGGGTTGGATGTGCTGCTTGCAGGTTTCGTTGATAAGCTTGCAAGCGGCTAACACTAGTTATTAAATACAAGATTGGCTGTTCCGGACGTGTACAGTGCCTCTGTTTTCACTGTTGCACTACATGGAAAATCTCCCGTTATTTCTGATGTTTCTCGTTGAATAGCGATTCCCCCCTAAATTAGAGGGAGATTTGCAGTTAGATGTCCATTTAGAGCAATTAACGCCAAATGAACTGGAGGAATTCCTGTTAGATTTCGCTCCATATCGAAACAAAATAAAGGCTGCTCGCTAGGTTATTAACCTTTTGAGTCAGCCTCTTTTTTCAGACCTGATATCCCTACCGTAACAGCCGAAAAGTACTCACTGGGCTTTCCTGCCTTCCGGCCGATGCTCCGGCTGCTCTACAACGACAGTTCCGTCATTCTGACGAATCCACGTATCGAACCGGCGCTCACCCTCTATCAATCGAATGATTCTCGCTCCTGTAGGCACCAGGTCGTGACGCACACCATCCACGTAGCTTACATATCTCGTCGACCGTCCGTAGCAAAGCCTAATACCATGAAGTGTTCCCCAAAAATCATTGCCGTGGTCGTGACCGACGAACGTCCCCATGACATCGCCAATCTCCACCATTGCCGCAAACATACCCGAGTTAATCGAAGGAGTAGAGCAGCAAGAGTCATAACGATGCCCATAGCATACTTGAAAATCCCACACATCATTGTACTCTGGTAGGGGAATGTGGAAGAAGGCGAGCGCAGGCAGCGGTTGATCATCGCTTCCCCTTGTCAGCTCTCGCGACTTGCCCACATACCAGTCGATTTGATCTCTGCGAATCCAGTCATATCCGCCTACCCGATCGCCGATTAATGAGTAGTCGCCGCTATCCACGAAATATAGCGCCGCAGCCGTGTCATCGTTCTTGCCTGCCACAGTGACCACAAAATTCCCGGCCCCGTTAACGCCTTCTGGATCCGGTTCCGCCACGCAATATTCATGCTGCAATTGCAGTTCATGCATCGTTTTCCTCGGCACTTCGCCCTCCGAGTCGTGATTGCCGAACACAGCTGCCCATGGAATGCAGCTCATCTCTGCTACATCAACGGCTTGGCGGAATGAGTGAATCGGATCTCTCGCCCGGTTACTCGCGATTACATCACCGGCAAATACAATGAGATCGGGCTTCTCGGCTTCGATGATTCGTTCCATAAGCGCTCTTGTCTGTGAATCATACTTCGGTGTTTCCGGGTCATAATCAAATTCGTCGAGAAATTCCACATCGGAAAATTGTACGATAACAAACGTACCATCGTCTCGGAATTTTAATCGTTTTTTCATCGTCAGCCTCACCTATGCTCCGTCATATGTAAAATCTCTCATATTGACCACTCTTCGATCTACCCTTGACCGCTCCGCTGCAAATGCCATTAGGTGGCTTTGCACCGATTGAGCTGCTGAAGTTAACCCATTTCCTTGCCCGCCCTGCTGAACCAACTTCACAAAATCGCGGATCAGGCCGAAGTCACCGCCTCCGTGACCAATGTGCCCTCCCGGATTTTCAAGTGAGATTTGCTTTGTCGTGCCTGTTTCAAAATCAATCACTTCAATCTCATTCTTCTCCATAGCGGCGCGAATTTCGCCTTTCGTTCCCATCAACTTGAGGGTTCGACTGCAATCATTCGTAAATGCGCTCATCGTAAAAGCAGCCGTCACTTCGTTAGCAAACTCCAAATTGACCACTTGATGGTCAACGACATCATTATCACAATGGTAGACACATCTTCCATACGGCCCCTCTTGCAGTGCCTTTGTGCGGGCTTCTAAGCTAGGATCATCGCTGATCGCAGAAGTAGGCCATTCTATATCGTCCGTAAGATACACTTTAGGCGCATAGTATAAACATTGATCCGAGACTGGGCATCCGTCCAAGCATCGCTGCGGCGCTCCCTCCGGGGCATTCTCCTTTTTAAAATGAGACAACGATCCGAAAGATGAAACATTGGTGCAATCCGCCCCTGCTAGCCAAAGGATAATATCCATGTCATGACAAGATTTGGCCAAAATCATAGGACTCGATTCGGCGGTTTTGCGCCAATTGCCTCTGACAAAGCTGTGCGCCTGATGCCAATACGCGACATTCTCATTATGCACTATGGACATGAGCTGGCCAATCGTTCCCTCGTTCAACAACCTTTTGATTGTTCCGAAGAAATCGGTATAGCGGAGAACATGGCAAATCGAAAATACTCGCCCATATTGTTCCGAACGCTCACCCATACGGATACATTCCTGAGGATCGGGAGACATCGGTTTTTCGAGCAGTACGTGGTATCCCGCTTCCAACGCTTTCATCGTCGGTTCATAGTGCATGTTGTCCTGCGTACAAATAAGGACGGCATCCGCCAGTTGAGGTCCCGTCAATAAATCCTCCCAGCTCTCAAAACACATCTCATCCGATAATCCGTGCTGCAATTTAAACTTCTGGCTTCTCTGCTGGTTCGGTTCCGCAACGGCAACTACCTGCAGCTCATCCGGATGTTCCAGCGCATACCCCATATAATTGACGCCTCTTTGCCCAGCGCCGATTAATGCAATTGTTATTTTCCCCATTGTCTATCCCGCCTTATTGTTATTCCTTCACACTGCCTACTGTCATTCCTTTGATAAAATATCTTTGCACAAACGGGTAAACCATGAGAATCGGCAGCGCACCCATGAAAATCTGTGCAGTTCGCAGCGTTTTCTCGCTGAGATTCTCCAGCTGCTTGAGCTGCTCGACATTAACGGACTGCATTTGTGCGTTCATGGCTGTTATTAAGGTGGAAAGGTACGTTTGCAGCGGATATTTGTCCGGCGAATTCATATAGAGAATGCCGTCAAACCAAGAATTCCAGTGTCCTATTATGGTGAAAAGCCCAATGGTTGCAATCGCTGGCAACGATACAGGCAAATATATTTTCCACAGCAGCGTCCAATGGTTAGCCCCGTCGATCGTAGCCGCCTCTTCCATTTCCTTCGGAATGCCTCGGAAGAAGTTCAGCATCATAATCATATTCCATACATTCAGTGCTCCAGGCAAAATAAGCGCCCAGATCGTATTAATCAGTCCTGTCGACTTCACGATCATATACGTCGGAATAAGTCCTCCGCCCAAAAAAATCGTAACCGCAAAAAACCACACATACACAGTTCGGGAGCGAAACTGCTCCGTCTCTTTGGCAAGCGGATAGGCAGTAATGAAAACCAGAAACATGTTGATTACCGTTCCAAGCACGACCCTTTCCACCGAAACACGCAGAGACCTAATAAACTCCACCTTATGTCCGAGATAAATGTAAGCATCGAGTGTAAATCCGATCGGCAGCAGCTTAACTTCGCCGGCCATCGCCGCCGTATTGGAACTTAACGATACGGCCAAAAGGTGAATGAACGGCACAATCCCTATAATTGTTATGAATGTCAGTACCAAAGCATTCATCACGACGAAAAGCTTCCTGCTTAGCGATGGTTTATAAACCATATGAAATCCCCCAGCCGTCTAAAATATTCGATAATTGCTGAATTTGTACGCAAGATAGTACGATAACGATACCAATCCGACGGATATGGCAGACTTAAATAACCCCACCGCCGCAGCAGGGGCGAACTGTTGGCTGAATAGACCGAGCCTGTAAGTGAACGTGTCAATAATATCAGCACCCTGATAAACGGTTGGATTATACATGATCAAGATTTGATCAAATCCTGCGTTCAAAATATTGCCCAAACTTAATGTGCTCATTA
Organism: Paenibacillus alginolyticus DSM 5050 = NBRC 15375; assembly: GCF_000422905.1. Classification (GTDB taxonomy): domain Bacteria; phylum Bacillota; class Bacilli; order Paenibacillales; family NBRC-103111; genus Paenibacillus_E; species Paenibacillus_E alginolyticus. The sequence goes on along the minus strand of NZ_KE383949.1, from coordinate 71,181 downwards.
GAATAATGATAGGCATCATTCCCGGCAAAGTGATATGGATCATTTGTTTCCATTTGCCAGCGCCATCTACTTCTGCAGCCTCGTAAAGACTTGCGTTGATGCCTGTAATAGCAGCCAGGAAAATGATCATATTATAGCCCATACCTTTCCAAACATCCGAACCGACCATGATAGCTCGAAACCAATTGTTGCTGCCCATGAACATAATCGGTTCCAGACCGAAGCTTGACATCAGGTCATTAACGGGTCCCCTTAAAGAAAATAACTCAAGAATGACCCCGCCCAACACGGTCCACGCGAGGAAAAATGGTAAAAAAATGCTCGTCTGGATCATTCGCTGAAACCATTTTTTTGTAATTTCATTCAGTAAAAGCGCCAATACGAGCGGAACGAGTAAGGAAAATACAATTTTCAAAGATGATATGAGTATCGTATTCCACATGACCTGATGAAAGTCCGGCAGGTTGAATACATATTTAAAGTTTTTGAACCCGACCCATTTCGATTTAAAAAAACCAAGCACGGGCTCAAACTTTTGAAAAGCCATCACCACGCCCAGTATAGGGCCGTAAGCATATACAAGTGTTACCAACACGCCGGGCAGCAGCATCAGATGCAGCGGCATTTCTGTTTTTATTCTCAACTGTGAAGCCTCCAATCGCATACAAATTCAAACGTTCCTTTTTCATAAAATAGGGGAGAGATTATAAGACACTCCTCTCCCCCCCGTTCTATGGTTCACCTTATTTTACGGCATTCTTCGTGTACCACTCGTTGACTTCCTTCGTAATATCGTCTCCGCCAAGCTTCTTCCAGCTCTCAACGTATTTGTCGAACTCGCTTACAGGTGCACCCATAATGATTTTGGTATACGTTTCGTCGAGAAGTTTATCCAGCTGCGCTCCCTTTTCGACCTGCGTTTCCGTCGGAACACCGTAGAACTCGTTAAAGAACACTTGCTTGCTGTCACGAATTTGGCGCGTTATGCCCCAACCGCCATTTTTGGCTGCACGGCTGTAGTATTGACCCCAGTTGGAGCCTTTGGTTGCGTTCGTCGTATCGCCTGCAAGGAACTCTTTGGTTGCCTTAAATACGTCCGCGACATTTTTATAGTTATCATCATTGAGTGTAATCGCATCTTGTTTGGCATCCAAGGCCTTGTTAACCTCTGTGTAAATGGTTTCAATTTGAGCAGGATTGTAGATTCTAGGTACGAACCAGTTATAGACATACCCGTTTTCCGCTTTGTTTTTCTCCAGATACTGCTTTTTACCCATTTCGAGGTAGAAGTTTATCATCTTGAGCGCAGCTTCCGGATTTTTCGCTTTTTTGTTTACAGCAATAATGTGGCTCATCCGTACTTTGCCCACCATCGATTTCCCTGGCTGACCATCCAGCGAAGGAATTTGATAAGCTTCCCACTCCGCATTGGGATCCTTATCCTTGTTTATATTGAGCGGCCAGTTCGGGTACCACCATTCACCGTACGAAATACCGACCCTGCCGGCAACGATATCTTCCACAACCTTGTTCTCGTCTTTCAGCGCAAATTCCTTATCAATTAGCCCTTTTTGATACCAGGACTGAAGCTTGGCCAAAGCATTTTTCGTTTCAGGCTGGATTTCACCCGCTGCAAGCTTGCCGTCTTTTCCTTTGATCCAAGCTTTTGGAGCCGTACCATAGCCGTTAAAAACACCCCGCGCATCAAATCCCCAACCAATGAGGGTTTTCTGCATCGCAATGCCATACCGATCATTTTTGCCGGTTTTGCCAGGGTCATTTTTGACAAATGCATCTGCTATTTTTTCCAAATCGTCAATTGTTTTTGGAGGCTGCAGGTTGAGATTATTCAACCAATCCTTTCGAATCCACAATAGCTGTGTCGATAAATACGGATCCTCGAAACCAGGAATACCCAAAAGCTTGCCATCGGTTGTTGTGGTCTTCATAGCAAACCCGCCGTCCACCTGCATATACGTTTTCAAAGCAGGCGAAGCGTATTTATTATAAACATCCGTCAGATCTGCAAGCATGCCCTGACTTTTCAATTTCTCAAATTGCAGTGCATCCAAATCTAAGATGTCCGGCAAATCTGCGGAAGCAAGAGCAAGAGAAAACTTTTGCTCGTATTGTTCGGTCGGTACGCTCCACAAATATTTCAAATCAATATTCAGCATTTCTTTCAAATCTTTCAGATAAGCATTCTGATCGGGCGTAATTCCCTTTGGCGTCTTAGGGTCTTCCGGAGGACGGAAACCTAGCACTTCGGTAACGGTGACTGGTTGAGCGTATTTACCCAACGGATCTACGGTTTCGTTCTTTTGGGTATTGGCAGTTTGCTGCGGCGTACTTGTAGAGCTTGAAGCGCTTTCATTTTTGGTACTGCAAGCCGCTAACGATGTAACCATCAGTGTAGTCATGAGAACAGAACTGACCAGCTTTCTTTTCATGTTTTACCCCCCATATTTTCGCGAATTGAGAACTAATGTTGTTAACGATCTATGGTAAAGGCTCGAGCTTTACACTTTTATTGTAATGCCGTGGGGCGAATAGCCGCTATAATAAACTATTTACATCGTTCTGTTTTGTTTACTTCCTCGTTTTATGAATGATTGCATCCCGAAATTCCTGTGGTGACATCTCTTTCATTTTCCGAAAAAATGCCGTGAAGTAGGAAGGAGATTCAAATCCCAATTTCAAAGCAATTTCATTGATTTTCACCTGCATGTCCTCAAGCATGCTCACCGCTGCTTCCGCTTTGGCTGAATTGATGTAGTCGGAAAGATTCCGCCCGGTAAGCTGCTTATAAAATCGTGAGAGATACGAAGGATTAAAATAGACCACTTCAGCGATTCTCGCAAGGGAAAGATCGCCACCCAAGTTTTCGTTAATAAACCTGTGAATGCGCTCAACTAACAAATTCTCGCCCTTGTCAACTTGCTCTTTTTTCTCCATGCATATCTGTTTACCCAGCTCTAAATAAAAGGCTTCCGTAGTTAGCCAATCACCGGGAATGTCCATCATGGCAAAATTTTCGAAATGACTGTGCTCCTTGATTCTTTCCGTAATGTTTTGCCCATTGATATAGGCTAAGAAAACAAGCACGAACATATAGTACCTTTCTAGACCGACCAGGTAGTTTTGAGCTATTTCATCTTTCAAGCTGTTGATCAAATCCCTACTGACGATTTCAGCTTGCTGCACGTCCCCTTCATCCAGCCTTTTTTCAAGCAATCGCAGTTTTTTGCTGAACTCATCCGAGTAAGCGGAAACCTTCGCAGGTTCTACTTTGAAAAATTCGTTCGTCATACCGAGGTCCATGATCGTCATTTTGAGCCCAGCAGCGGATCTTTTCTTCATCATCGCTTTCATAAGTTCAAATTCCTTATGGATACTGTCCCATTCGACTGCTCCCCTTGAAATGATGAAAGAAACGTCCATTTGAAGCAGATCGCGGCACGCATTTTGAACCGATTCGAGTATTCCTTTCCAATAGGTGACAAGGCCTCCCCAATCGATGGCATCGTCTTCACTTCGAAACCTGTCCGTATCCGAATTCAGCTGAATGAACCAAACAATCGTCGAATTTTCATACACAATATCTTCATTTATCATCGAGGAAGGCAAGTATTGCTCAACTAAGTTCCTAACGGAGTACAGCGTGTTTCGTTTATTGGCGTACGACATGCCTTCCGGCCAACAGTCCATTTTGCCAACAAGGATCAATACAGGGGCATCCCCCTTCAGCTTTAATGCTTGTCCCGCAAATAGGTCTTCAGATAAAAGATCGGCTACATTTTCGCCTAAAAGTAATGCCTCGAACATTTCCTTATTCAATAGCGGTGCCATGACCAGCATTTGCTTCCGGGCCTTATCCACAAGATCATTGTTCATGAGCTCATCCTCTATTTTCGATAACGCATTGGTAACCGCACCGATGACAACCTTGTCTTCTTCCGTTTTCAAAATATAGCTTTCCACATTTTTTTGAATGGCCGTGTACACATAATCAAACTCGTTGTGCCCCGTCAGGAAAATAATTTTACAGGAAGGCCAATAAAATAAAATCTCATCCATCAACTGCAAACCGTTCTTCTCCGGCATGCGAATATCGCTGAGAACGACATCAATCTTCGTTTTTTTGATAATTTCAATCGCCTCAAATGCGGAGTAAGCCTTGCAGATGTCGAGATCGAGCTCCTCTCTTTCCTGAAACATCTGGACAAGTCCTTCGACAATTGCCGGCTCGTCGTCAACAATTAATAGTCTATGCATCGCTGCCGCCCCCATAATTGAATTGAATAATGATTTCTGCTTTAAGGCCTCCATATTCACTACGGGATACGAATAGCCCGCTGTGCTCGCCATATTTCAGCCGGATTCGATTACAAACATTGATGATGCCTGTCTTCTCAAGCACATTGAAGGAATTCGCAAGATTTTCTCCCAGAGAATGAATCTGCTCATCCGTGATTTTATTTCCATCATCTTCCACACACATGCACAATCTATGATTCTCACACGTCACTGTGATATGGATACTGCCGCCTTTGCGTTCGTTCTCAAAAGCATGCTCAAATGTGTTTTCGATAATAGGCTGCAGAATCAGTCGCGGTACCATGAGATGTTTGCACGCATCGGGAATTTCATCCGCTATGACTTGAATCCGATTGGAGAACCTAATACGTTGGATTTCCACATAATCCATGGCATGTCGATATTCCTTGGCGAATGGTACCTCATCCTCACCGCTTCTTGTAACAAACTGATAATAACTGCCCAGCTTCTGAGCAAATGTGGCAACCGTTTCATAATCTCTAGCCTTACACATCATGTAAATATTGAAAAATCCATTGTAGAGAAAGTGTGGATTGATCTGCGACTGCAACTGCTTTAATTCGGAATGCTGCAGCGCTATTTTTTGTTCATAATTTTGTTGAATCGATTGTTTCAGCTTGTCTATCATCTTGTCAAAGCTTCTATAGAGGTAACCGAACTCAATGTCATTTTTCGGCCTTATCGAAATGTTCAGGTTATCCGTTTCCAGCGTTTTGAACGCCGCAATCAACTCTCTCAGCGGATTGTGAATCATCATTTTGACTGAAAATGAAAAAACAAGAATGATGGCCATCGAGACCACAGACATAATGATTAGCCAAACATTGAATTTCTTGAGAGACCCGGTGAGTTCATTTTGATTTACATAGGAGTAAAGTGTTAGTCCGAGCGTACTTATTCGGTTGTAGGCGACCCAGTAACTTTGATCTCTGACAGTAAGGACATTGCTATCCAAAGTTTTGTTATTCTGCTCTTTAGAAACGGTATTGTATATACTTTGGACAATGGCGTCTTCATGCTTAGGTGATATATCGAAACGAAATGTTTCATTTGTTAGAACAGCACCGGCATCGCCATAATTTCCTACTAGTTGGTTCAGTGTCTTTTCCAATTTTTTAACGGATAGCTCCAGATAGACGATGACACTTGAATTATTTGCAAACTCGATAAAAAACAATCGGCCATTGCTGTAGTATAAGGATGGTTTAGGCGAATAATTAAAAAATTGTTCAATCACCTCATACTCCTGATTCGGCAGCTCAGTGATTCCGCTTTGCGTAGAGATCGTTCTACCAAATGATTTCAAATATACCCCGGTATTGAGCAAATACTCACTGGAGTTCTGGATGGTGGCCAATCGTTCCTTTACTCTTTTTACGAGTTGAATTTCTTCATAGTCATCAAGTGTGCCTGATAAAAAGTTTAGCTTCTGGAGATCGGAATCGTTGATGACCTGCAGCTGCTGGTTTCGGATGAATGAAATTTGATCATCTAACTGGTTTGAGTAAAATTGTACTTTGGACTGGATTGAATTCGAAAATTCCTGTTTGATAAAGGATTGCCCCATCATATTCATCAACAGGTTTACCAGGTAGACAGGAATAATCAATGCGGTGAACACGATAATGACTTTTTGAAAAACGTACAATTTGGGCAGCTTTATTGGTTTTTTCACATTTCCTCCCGGTTGGACACTTCATATTTCGATCACCTCTCATCATACCAAAAATTTTTATGGAAGCGTCTACCTTATATGCTAAATAAAAAAAGAATGCTGGACCCCAATGAAGCGGTCTTGCATTCTTGACTTTTAAGACCCCGTACTCAGTCTTCCAACGAAAACTCTCGTGTATAAGCTTCCTCTTCCCATAGCTGCTCCAGTTCGGCTTCTTGACTCCACTGAATCGTGAATAGCCAGCCCTTGTCATAGGGGGATTCGTGAATCAGCATTACCGCTCTTTCCAGCAGCCGATTAACTGCTGTTATTTGACCGGATAAAGGGACTAGGAGATCGTGTTCGTCATCCGCCACAGTCTCAACAGAGCCAATGAATTCCCCTTTTCTCACATGCGTATCCTGATCTGGGAGCTCGATATAAACAATCATACCCAGCTCGCTAATGCCGTACTCCGTTAACCCGACAACCGCTTTTTCCCCATCCAGCCGAATCCAGTAATGATCTCTTGTATATTTTAGTTGTACTGACACTGACACGCCCAATTCCTCCAAGCCTAAGGAAAAGCTCCTCTGCCCGCATTCGCATGAGGGCAAGAGGAGCTTCGTCATCTTGATATCAAACTTATTTTACAACCAGGTTTTTGTCGCCTGGTTTCCAGTTCATTGGGCACAATCCGCCGGATTGAAGCGCTTGAAGCACACGAAGTGTTTCTTCTACGCTGCGGCCTACGTCGTTGTGGTTAACAACTTCGTATTTCAATTCGCCTTCTGGATCGATGATGAACAGACCGCGAAGCGCGATACCTTCTTCTTCGATCAGAACGCCGTAGTCACGTGCTACGGATTTCGTGATGTCAGCAGCAAGGGGGAATTCCAATTGGCCAAGACCATTATCATTGATTGGCGTATTGATCCAAGCTTTGTGCGTGTGGATACTGTCGATGGAAACACCAAGAATCTCAGTGTCCAGTTCTTTGAACTGGCTAGCAGCATGACTCAAAGCTGTGATTTCTGTAGGACAAACGAATGTGAAGTCCAATGGGTAGAAGAACAATACTAACCATTTTCCTTTGTAATCAGACAAAGAAACTTTACCAAATTCTTTACCGTCACCTGTAGCTGTCTCCATTGTAAAATCTGGAGCTTGTTTACCAACTAAACGCTCTGCCATGGGTATAATTCCTCCTCAAATCTATCTTATTCGTATAAAATGGTAACATTGGACTAGATGAAAGTCAATAATTAGATCGGATACAACATAATAATTATTATAATATATGGAGAGCTGATGAACATGAACGATTCCGCTTTCCTATGTAAGTATTTGGTTGCCCTGTTCGCCGCGGCATGGCTGATGAAAGTCACTCGCTGTCCTATTTTCACGACATCTGCATAAGCGCCATCTCCTAAGATTATACATAGAGTATTAGAACTTCTGGAGGAGTGTGTCGGAATTGTCAAATGAATTTGTTAGTCGTTCGTTGGATGAGATACGATTCTGGTCACGCATTATGAAAGAGCATTCTTTATTTCTGAAGCTGGGATTTCGGTGTGAGGATACGCAGTTAATCCAAGAAGCCGACCATTTTTATCATACTTTTGAACAAATAGAAGCCAAATCCCATGCATTTACGGAGCTAACTGATCCTGAGCAAATCAAACGCTTTAACATGGAAGCTCACTTTGCCGCAACCCATATTTGGGCTTTTAAACGAAGGGTTTTGGGTCTCATTATCCAATGTAAACTTCCTGGCGGCAACAATTTGCCTTTATTAGTTGATCATACCAGCAGAGAGGCCAATTATTTTAGAAATCGATTAGAGGAATTGAATGCTGGTCGATTAGAACCGCTGCCCGATGCGATCATTGATGAAAATGTTTTCTTCTTGAGAATAATGGCTGACCATGCGAAGTTCATCGGACATCTTCTTGATCCTTCCGAACGAAAACTCGTTGAGCAAGCTCGCAACTTTAGTCAAGATTTCGACCAGCTGCTCTTTCAAGCCATTGATTTAAGCGGAATGCGTCCTGGGTCCCAAACAGAGCCGCTTCTGGGTCAATTCCTTGATCAGAATCGAGTTTCTGTCGTGTCTCTGCGTGATTTCAAAAAAACAGCAAGGGATCTAATCGATGCTTGTCGTATAAAAAGTATCATCCATCCGTTACTTGCTGACCATGTGTTTCGTGAGGCAGAAAGATTCCTATCTATCATTGATATGTTTGAAGCCAGCTTAACAAGAAAATAAACTTAACACTAGATACTCTATCTGTCAGAGGTCGACCTACAAAAAAAGCTCGCCCTCCGAAGCCTCGAAGGCCTCGTCGGGCAAGCTTATTTTATTATTTACGCATAGCGTCTACGATCAGTTGGCCCATTGCAAGAGTACCGATTGCTGATCTCTTATCAACAGCGATGTCGCCTGTACGGTGACCCGCATCCAGCACTTCTTTCACTGCACGCTCGATGGAATCCGCCGCTTCGTGGTAACCGAAGGTCAAACGGAACATCAAGGCTACCGAAAGAATGGTTGCGATTGGGTTGGAGATTCCTTGACCAGCAATATCGGGAGCGGAGCCATGTACCGGCTCGTACAAGCCGAAGCTGCCTTCGCCAAGAGAAGCGGATGCCAACATCCCGATAGAGCCTGTCAGCATAGCTGCTTCATCACTCAGGATGTCGCCGAACATGTTCTCCGTCACGATGACGTCGAAGCTGGATGGGCGGCGCAGCAATTGCATTGCACAGTTATCAACGAGCACGTGCTCTAGCTCAACATCCGGATAATCAACCGCAATGCGGTTCACAGTTTCGCGCCATAGACGGGAAGTTTCCAGAACGTTCGCTTTGTCTACAGATGCAAGCTTCTTGCGACGTGTTTGTGCAATTTCAAATGCTTGACGAGCAATACGCTCAATTTCAGTAACATTATAAGCGCAAGTATCGACAGCTTCTTGACCATTCGCTGTTTCACGACGGAATTTCTCACCGAAGTAGATACCGCCAGTCAATTCACGAACAACGATCAAGTCCGTTCCTTCCAGCACTTCAGGCTTCAACGTGGAAGCTTCTTTCAAGCAATCGAAGATGAAAGCCGGACGAATGTTCGAGAACAGTCCAAGCGCTTTGCGAATACCTAGAAGACCAGTTTCAGGACGCAGCTCTTTGGAGTTGTTGTCCCATTTAGGACCACCAACAGCCCCTAAAAGTACAGCGTCTGCGGACTGGCAAACTTTCAGCGTTTCTTCCGGAAGCGGAGTCCCTTTCTCATCAATCGCAATACCGCCGAATAGGGCGTGTTCTGTTTCAAATTGATAACCGAATAATTCTTCGGTACGTTTTAATACTTTTTCCGCTTCTGCAACGACTTCCGGACCAATACCATCTCCGGCGATTACAGCAATTTTCTTCACATCTGCCATGACTACCATTCACTCCTTAGATTAGCAACCTACTCATGCAAGCATTTGCTATCGTTATATGCTGCATTTATTGTATCATAAGTAGACTCTTCTCTTTAGATATAAAAGCTATCGCATTTATAGGTATCACCTATCAACAATGCTAAACGACTATTCGAGAACCCCAATACTTTTGATGATGACTTTAGGAGAAACATTTACTGTTGCTTCAGATAGCGTTTTCACCCAGTTATCCTCTACCTTCTTCCAGTTTTTATAGTGATATGCGCGTACGTGGACGCCAAACTGAAAGGGATCAACTTCATATTTTTGAGCTTTCTTGATTAAAGCCTCGCATTGTTTTTTCAACTCTTTTTCAAGGGCTTGTTCCAGCTGTTTTTTCTTCTCCTCTAAATCTAAGGTAAACAATCGCTCCGTCAAATCAATCTGAACCTTTATATCGATATCGATTGTCAAATGCTCGTCCTCGAATTTTCCCATGATTTTAGGCTTTGCCTTTACGATATTGAAACTCACATAGGACATTTTTTCATTCGTATGAAACATTCCAGGGGGAAAGTGAATCGTTAGCGGTATAGGACTCTTCGTATCACGCTGCAATAATAGGAGCAGTGAGCTTTCTTGATGATCCAATGAAACCGCATAGGTGCCGTCTTTATGTACAAGAACAGTACCCGTAATGGTGAGTTCCTGTTTATCTGTTTTCATTTCAGTTAAAAAAGGCGTCATTCCTTTATCCTTCATTTGCAGATGAAATTGCTGTAGTGAAGTTTGCACTGTACTCCTGTCCTTATAAGTGCTTGTTACCAGGTCTTTAATCACGCTGGCGATTCGGCCTTTATCATTCATGTTCGTATACATCACATCTTTAACTCTTCCATCAATCACAATCACATTCGCATTAATCTCATTCCGGGGGTCGCGGAAGAGAACATCCATATAGGGCAATGCATTTTTTTGCTGCAGCAGTTTTTTTCCTATGAGAACATTTTGCGATTTTCCATATGCAAGGTTGCCGCTCGTCTTACTATTAATTTTATCTTTTGATTTGCGCATCGTACTCGCCTTTGAGGATGTAATTTTAAAGAACTTTCCGGCTTCTTTATTGAAGACAGGGCTTGACGTATACACGACAAACTTATTATTCTCATCAAAATCAATGGCCTCTGTAAGAACAAACTGTTGATCCTCTATATATACAGCTTGACCGCATCCAGTTACAAACATTAAAACTGCCAATATCAAAGAAAAATAAAATTTCTTCATTGTCGCGGGTCCCTTCTAACGAAATGAAAAATCCATCCGTACACCCAAAGAAAAATAGGGAATACAAAAGCGCTGAGTAAACCTGCTATCCCCCACGATTTGCCCATACTTGTGATTTGGGAAGAAGTAGGGATAAAAAAGAATGACAATAGTATCCATAAGAGTATGAGTATACGTAAAGCAATTCGATGATCCTGCTTTCCTAATAATTGAGTTATTCCTAATACGGCTGTGAAAAGGTAAGGAATGATCGTCATAAATATGATAAACAAATAAAAAGACAGACTAAAGATCTCCAGCCGTTCCAAAAAAGGCAATCGGATAAGCTTCAACAAGTTAAGCATAGGGTAAACGTAATCTGTAACTTCAGCTGGGGAGAATCTAATAAAACAAACGATTGTAGTCGCTGAATAAGTAATTATCGATAATAAATTTGCAATAACAATTCCCTTCACTGCTGATTTCTTATCCTTTAGAAAAGGATACAACATAAAAGCCAGTTCAAATCCAAGGAAAGCGTAGATGGTTGATTTTAGGGAAGACAGAATGGGAAGCACTCCTTCTTTCCCAATGGGAAGAAGATACGTCCATTGAGTATCCTTAAGTGCTAGTAACAAAAAGAACGGCATCCACAAAGTAACAATAAAAACAAGCTCAGCAAAGATTCCAATCACCCTTATCCCCTGTTTGGTAATCATATAGATGGGAATGGAAAAAAGAATCATTAAGATGAAGTTCCGTATATCCGGAATGATCCATATTTTTATGATATGAATCGCTGAAAACATAACCGTACTTGCCGCATATGCCGCAAGCAGAATCCATGCTGCTGCTAAGCCTTTTCCCACCCACTTACCAAAGTATTTGGATAAAAGCTCGAATAAGGTATACTCGGGATTTTTCTCCATTATTCGTATGATGACTATGCTTAGCAGCATGGAAACAAGTCCCCCCAATATAACAGTTATCCATCCATCGGTACCAGCTGTATAGGCTAAATCGCGAGGCAAGGATAATACACCGATCCCTACCTGGGTTTCGAATATAATAAAGATGTATTGTATCAAGGAGATTTGATTAAACGAATATTTGTTCATGGCTAATCATCCCCTTCTCTGCTAGCTTAGCTTTATTCGGAAACTCCGATATTTTTGATTGCAACTTCCGTTGAAACATTTACAATTGCTTCAGATAGCGCCTTTCCCCAGTTATCCGCTACCTTCCTCCAGTTTTTATAATCATGTGCCCGCATATGAATCCCCACACCGATGGGGCTGAGTTGATGCTTTTGAAATTTTTTGATTAAGTCCTGGCACTCTTTTGTTAGTTCTTGTTCAATCGCTTGTTCCAGCTGTTCACTCTGTTGCGCCATATCTAGAGTAAACATGCGTTCTACTAAATCAATCTGAACCTTCATCTGAATATCGATCGTAAGAAGGTTTTCTTCGAGTTTAGTCTTGAATTCAACTTTTCCCTTTTTAATATTGACACTCACATAAGACATTTCTTCTTTCGTATGAAACATCTCAGGAGGAAGGTGAAATGTTAACGGTATGGGATTACTCGTATCGCGCTGCAGCAATAGCAGTAAGGAACTTTCTTGATTGTCCAAAGAAGCAGCATAGGTGCCATCTTTATGTAAAAGTGCGGTCCCTGAAATAACAAGATCATTCTTTTCCACTCTCATTTCAGTTAAGCTTGGCGTTAAAGCACTATCCATCATTTGTTTATGGTATTTCTGCATGGAGGTTTGCACTGAAATTCTGCTTTTATATGAGCTTTCAACCATTGATTTGATCACGTCGCCTATTTGGCCTTTATCACTCATGTTCATATGCACGACGTCTTCCAAAGCCCCATCAACCACAATCATATACGCATTTATTTCATATTTAGGATCGCGAAAGAAGACATCCAAGTAGATTAATGCGTCGGTTTCCTTCAGCAATTTTTTTCCTAACAGCATACTTTGCAATTTTCCAGGCCCAAATTTACCATTTAGTTTTGCCTCAAGATTTTTCTTGCCTTCACGCACTGTTTCCGCAGTAGCTTTTGTTATTTTAAATTTATCCTTTGCTTCTCTGCTGAAGATAGGAGATGCTGTGTACATGACCAACTTCTTTTCGTCATCAAGATCAAGACCCTCAGCAACAATAAACCGTTGATCCTCGATATAAGCAGTCTTACCGCACCCTGTAATACATAATAGAGCTGCCCAAGTTAAGAAAATGCCCCTCCACTTCTTCATTGCTTTGGTTCCTTTCCAGCGTGATGAAACAGCCTCCCGTAGATCCAAAGGAGAATCGGAAACACATACGCGACATATGTACCTGCAGCCCCCCATGATTTGCCCATTTGATTTATCTGGGAAGAAGAAGGGATGAATATGAATGACGACAAGACCCATAGGCACATCAATATTCGTAACACATTTCGATGATCCTGCTTACCGCATAATTGACTTGCGCCCAGCGCAGCAGTATACAGGTAGGGAATGATCGTCATAAATAGTGTACACAGATAAATGGAAAGAAAAATGATTTCCAACCGCTCCAAGAACGGCAATTGGATGAGCTTCAATAAGTTGAGCGTAGGATAGGCGTAATCTTTGATCTCATCTGGTGAAAACCTGACAAAACTGATTACGGTCACGGTTACAAAAATAATCATGGATAAAGAATTTGCAATCAAAATTCCTTTGGACGCGGATTTCTTGTCCGTAAGAAACGGATATAGAATGAAAGCCAGTTCAAACCCAAGGAAAGAGAGGATGGTTGATTTTACGGTAGACAGAATGGGAAAAAAGCCTTCTTTACCGATTGGAAGAAGGAAAAGCCAATGGGAATCTTTAAATGCATACAACAATAAGAACGGCATCCACAAAGAGACAATAAAAACGATCTCAGCAAAGATTCCGATCACTCTTATTCCCTGCTTTGTGATGATATAGATGGGGATTATAAACAAGATCATTAAGATAAAGTCACGTACTTCCGGTACGATCCAGAGCTTTATCATATTGATCGTAGAAAACATAACTACGCTTGCTGCATATGCCGCATACAGAATCCAAATAACAGATAAACTTTTACCCACCCACTTGCCAAAATATTGAGATAAAAGCTCTAATAATGTATATTCGGGGTTTTTGCCCATAATTTGGATAACTACTAAACTTAATATCAAGGACAACATCCAACCCAGTAAGATGGATATCCATCCATCGGTACCGCCAGTTTTAGCTAAATCACGGGGAAGGGATAAGACACCAATCCCCACTTGCGTTTCAAATATAATAAAAATGTATTGTGTCAAAGAGATCTGATTAAACGAATACTTCCTCATGCTTGGTCTTCACCTTCTCTGTTTGTTCCCTGTCTTTTAAGTTGAATTGGATCGGTTGAGACTGGACGTTTTTTCATTTTCCACATAGGGGCTCGGATCCATACGTCTTTCCAATCCGACAGTCGGATTGGGGCAACCGGACTTCCATAGGATATGCCAAATGATTCCATCGAGATCAGGTGAGCCCCTAGAATCATCATCCCAATCACAATGCCGATCATACCGAACACAGCAGCCAGAAACATCATTGGAAACCGAAGCAGCCGCAGCGAGGAGGACATATCATAATCAGGGATAATAAAAGAGGAAATAGCCGTAATGGCAACGATAATCACCATAATATTACTCACAATTCCCGCTTGCACGGCCGCCTGACCGATGACAATACCCCCTACGACACCTATCGTTTGCCCAATAGGGCCTGGAAGACGCAACCCCGCTTCCCTTAACATCTCAAGGGCTACTTCCATGAGAAGTGCCTCTACGATCGGAGGAAAAGGTACCTTTTCTCTGGATTCCCCAATTGATACCAACAAATCCAAAGGAAGCACTTCATAATGAAACGAAACAACGGCTATATACACAGCAGATAAAGATATTGTCGTAATTAATGCCAGATAGCGTAATAAACGCAGAAAAGTGGCTATGAGCCAGCGATTGCTGTAATCATCTACACTCTGAAAGAATGCCGTAAAGGTTACAGGAGCCACAATCACACTCGGTGAATGATCGACAACGATGACTATTCTCCCTTGCAAAATATGGGCTGCAGCAGAATCCGGCCGTTCCGTCATGATTAACTGTGGAAACAAACTGATTGGATGATCTTCTATATATTCTGCCAATTCTCCCGTATTTAAAATGGCATCCACATTAATTTGCAGGAGACGGTCCTCCATTTCTTTCACTAAATCTGGTTGTACAACATCATCAAGAAACATGATCGAAACTCTTGTATTTCCCCGAGAACCAACGGCATATTCTTTTATTTTCAGTTCACGATTGGGAAGATAGCGCCTGATTAAGGCAATATTCTGCCCCGATGTCTCGACAAATCCTTGGTGTGATCCCTTTAGTGTCGATTCAATTTGCGGCTCTTTAATCGCTCTCTGAGGCCATCCTTGCGTACATAAAACAAGCGAACGCTCTTGCCCATCAATAAATAGAACGCTTTGGCCTTGAAAAATCGTTTCTTCAATTCGGGACCATAAGATTACAATCTCTGTTTTTGCAATCGTAGTGGAAGAGTTCCAAATGTCGTTTACCGAATTGATTTCATACATGAGCGGCTTTAAGATGTTATTATTAATCGCCGATTTATCAATGAGCCCTTCCAAATAAATAATTACGGCATTCTCCCCTGATCTTAATTGAAACCGACGAGTAACCAGATCCGGGGCATGGCTAAACATGGTGCTCAGCGTCTGTAAGTTATTCTCAAGACTCCCTGAGATCGTTGGATTAAATGGATCAGTTAATTTCTGGGTTGGAGCTGATCTTATTCCATTTAACCATCTCCGGATCGTTCCCATCCTTGCACCACCGTTCTTGAATCATGTAATCAAAAGTTTCCCATAATTGGGTATAATTATTCGTTTACCAACGTGATGCAAACAGATACAAAGAAGCCATTTGGATGTATGATCCAAATGGCTGGGAAATATGAACAAAGCAAGACCATGACGGACGCTCCATAAAAGTAGTTAAATGCCTTCACTCACTGACGAAGTTCCTTCTGTCAACAGTGGCTCATACATCATAATCGCATGATTCTCGGTTACCCATTCATCACGTACAACTTCCCGTTCCACGTTCAGCACTCTTCGGTAAATTTCATTATGTCTGACATAACCGCCCCAGTATTCACGCGTGATCCAGTGCTTCTTCTCATAGATCTCAAACGTATGGATCGCGGGCCTTACAGATCGCCATTCCCCCACCAGATGCGCATCCGTGATGCGAATAATAAGTTGAAATTCCTCGTTGGTATCGTTACGAATTTGAAGATCCAGATAATTGTAGAAACAAGTAGCTCCTGTGCCAAAAGGCTGGCTCCTACCCGCATCCGGAAACACATCATAGCTATGACGGTACCTTTCCGTTACGGTAAGCGGCGAGTGCAGTGTCATCCAGTAGATTAAATTAGAGAGCTGGCACAGCCCACCTCCAACCCCCGCCTGCACCTTCCCGTGAAAAAGCACCATACCGTCCTGATAGCCTTTTCGCCGTGTCGTACTGCCAATTAACCGCCAATAGGAGAATGTTTCTCCTGGCTTCACAATGACACCGTTTAACTGCTTGGCTGCGATCCTTAGATTGATCACTTTATTATATTGAAGCCACATTTCTACATCCTTCAGCTGTCTAAGGAGTGGCGTTTTATGTGAAAATAGGAGATAAGGGAGAGGCTCCGCTTGCTTCGTCTTGGCATAGGTCTTACCGTCCAAATACCACTGAAGATACCTTTTAAGTCGATACACTTTTTTACCCAGGTATATTCTAGCTCGGCTTCGGTTGATTGGTTTAAGCAAAGAATCGCCTCCTTCAACTTGAGCAAAAACCGCCAATGCCAGTAGTAGTTCACTAACTTGACGGCTTTTATATGTGCTTAGAGCTTTGAAATAACCATGGAAATGATAATACCAGAAACTGAAATCCAAAAGAAATAAGACCTGACGATCCTGCCAACCAATGAATCTTGAAATTGAAAATGTTTCTTTTGATTATGCTCCATATTCAAATCTGTGGCTGACCCGCTAGTTCCACCCAAACCAGTTACACTAGTAAATCCCTGGCTCAACGCACCTTTTGCAATACAAGTTACAATAAGCAATAATAAAGAACCCATGAACAAATAATTGGAAATCTGTATCAACATGAAGTCACCTACCCTTCCCATCGTCCTCCTTTTATCATAATTTGAAATATATTCCAAGTCAATTATCCGATGATTTTCTACCCTGTTCCTTATCCTGTTCACCTTACTAAATCAATCAAAATCCGTAAAATATACAATAGATACACAAACAGGAGGTCTACCATGAAAAAATTCACTCAAATTTCTGCTGTATTATTAGCAAGTACAGTGCTGCTAGCCGGATGTGGCGGTGGTGAAAAAGCTGCAGACAAGCCAGCTGCAACAGCAGCAAACGGCTCCAAGGAAAAAGTTAAGCTTTCCATCTGGCACAACTGGTCAGGACAAGACGCTAAAGCACTAGCTATGCGTAAAATTCTCGATGATTTCAAAGCACAAAACGCCGATATCGAGCTTGAAATCGAAGGGCTTCCAACTGATGGCCTCAAAACACGGTTGAAGACCGTAGCCGCGGCTAATGAAATGCCGGATTTGTTCGTGATGTGGCCTGATGCGATGACGAAGGAATTTGTTAGCGGCAACCTATTGCAACCGATCAATGAGTTTCTAGACAGCAAGCCTGAGTGGAAAGGCAATTTCATCCCGAACGCACTCGATGGCTACACGGTTGACGGTAAAATCTATTCCGTACCTATGAACTTATCTCCTACTTCCTTCATTTATTACAACAAAGCTCTTTTTGATCAATACCACGTACAAGTTCCCAAAACGTGGGACGAGCTGAACGCGGCGATCAAAACGTTTAACGATAATAAAATCATCCCTATTGCTCTTGGTAATAAGGCGAATTGGGCTGTACAATCCACCATTTTCAGTGCGATTGCTGATCGGACAACAGGTAGCGATTGGTTCCTCAAAGCTGCGAAACAAGATGGAGCGAAGTTCACAGATCCTGAATTCATTCAATCCTTGAAAACACTGAAGTCGCTTGGTGATGCCAAAGCTTTCCAAGATGGATTTAACAGCATTGATCAGAATCAAATGAGACAGCTCTATTTCCAAGGTAAAGCCGCGATGTTTATTGACGGCGGTTGGGCGATGGCTGACGTTGTTCAAAATACACCAAAAGATGTATTGGCTAACACGCACGTAACGCTGCTGCCTCCTGTTGCCGGTGGTAAAGGCGAAGCTCAATCCACATCAGGCGTTGTTGGAACCGGCCTAGGCGTTAGCAAAAAATTAACAGGAGCGAAGAAAGAAGCTGCACTCAAATTATTGTACGCCTTATCCGGACCTGAAGGTCAACAAGCAACGCTTAACAGCTCTACATTAGTCAGTTACAAAATTGATCTCGATCCAAGCAAAGCGCATCCGCTTTTCGTTGAATTGAATGAGTTGATGAAGAAAACGAAAATCACGCCAGTTTACGATGCCAAATTAAGCTCCGCAGCTGTAGAAGTTATTAACAATGGCCTGCAAGAGTTGCTCATGGGCGGAAATCCAGAGGCTATTGCCAAGAAGCTTCAAGATACTCAAGCAGCCGCACTCGGCAAATAAGATATCCTATAATACCGGTATCCAGCCCTCCACCTGTGTGGCAGGGCTAGATACTTTCATCCGTAAAGGAAGTGAGAATGATGAATGCATCCTATGTCCGCAGATTTGTTGTACTAAGTCTTACACCTGCTATTCTGGTCTATGCTTTATTTGTTTTTGTCCCTGTCATCTGGTCTACGTACTATAGTTTCTTTGATTGGAAAGGGATTGGTGCAGCGAAATATATTGGGCTGAAAAATTATGTGGAGATTATCCATGACCCCATTTTCTGGAGAGCCATGAAGAACAACCTTATTTTCTTGGTTGTATCAGTATTCGGTCAACTTCCAATCGCTCTCGTGCTAGCCATCCTGCTTCATAAAAGCAATGCGCTTCAACGTTTCATCCGCTCAGCCGTTTTTGTTCCTATGGTTCTGTCATCGGTCGTCATCGGGATGATCTGGCAATATATTTATCATCCGCAGATCGGGATTCTTAATTTCCTACTCGACAAGCTTGGTCTAGAGAGCTGGAAACTGCAATGGTTATCCGATACGAAAATTGCCATCTTCGCACTGGCACCTCCACTGATCTGGAGTTTCGTAGGATTGTATCTCATTATTTTCATTTCAGCCTTTCAAAATATTCCCGGCGAGATTCACGATGCCGCCCAAATTGATGGCGCAGAAGGCACGCGTAAGCTCATCTCCATTACACTGCCGATGATCTGGACGACTGTGCAAATCGCAATTATTTTATGTATTTCCGGCAGCTTGAAATCCTTCGATTTAGTCTATGTTATGACGAAGGGCGGTCCGGCGCACGGAACCGAATTACTCGCTACGTATATGTATAACTCGACCTTCTCCTCTTATCGTTACGGATTCGGGAGCGCCATTTCAACGTCCATCGTCCTGATCAGTCTCATCTTTATTGGTTTAAGCCAATGGATCACCAATGGCAAAACGAAAGCATAAAGAAAGGAGGAATGTGAGCATGCAACCCCTTGCTGCACAATCGACACAAGCAAGATCATCAAGACGAAACTTTTCATTTGGAGCATGGAAACAAGGCGCACTTTGGACGTTCTTGACACTTTATGCTATTTTAACGTTATATCCGCTGCTCTGGTTGGTCTTATCCTCTTTCAAAACGAACGCAGAATTCTTCAACAGTCCGTTCGGACTGCCAGCTTCATGGCAATTCTCAAACTACGTCACCGCTTGGAAATCTTCCAAAATGGGGACTGCCTTTCTTAACTCTGTTATAGTTTCCTTGGTTTCACTCGCTCTTACGCTATTCGTCAGCTCACTAGCCGCCTATGTGCTGGCCAGAATTAAGTTTCGTTTCAAGGCCATTATATTAACGTTCTTCGTCATCGGTATGCTGATCCCTATCCACAGTACTTTGGTTCCTCTCTTCATTCTTATGAAGCAAGTGGGCCTACTGAACTCGTATTGGGCACTCATTCTGCCATACACAGCCTTCGCTTTACCGACGGCCATTTTCGTACTTACAGCCTACTTGGCTTCTGTACCCAAAGAAATTGAAGAAGCTGCTTATATAGATGGCACACGACTTTGGGGTGTATTTTGGCGCATTATGCTGCCAATTTCCTTACCCGCCTTATCGACCGTCATTATTCTGAGCTTCCTGCACTTCTGGAACGATTTCTCGTTCGCCCTTGTTTTTATTAGCAAAAGCAGCTTAAAAACATTGCCCCTCAGTATCGCGAACTTTGCTGACGGCTATCAAACGGATTACGGTTTAACACTAGCTGCCATGACCATTGCCGTTATCCCTACTGTTGCTGTGTACTTGGCATTCCAAGAACAAGTCATGAAGGGCATGACAGCCGGAGCTGTGAAAGGCTAATCTACGACTAAGAAGACAATGAAGGAGGAAATCTGGAGATGATCAAATGGTTTGGCTACTCGTTAAGGCGCAAGCTATCTGTGATTATGCTCGTTACGACATTAATCCCCTTGTTGTTTCTTGGTACGTTCGCCTTCACCATTTCTTCCAACATTACGGAAGAGAAAGCTCAACAGGCAGGTCTGGACACACTCGCTCAGATGGATGCCAAATTCCGTTTTATATTGAAAGACGTTGAGAATATGTCCCTCTTTTTAATTGGGCAAAGCGATGTTCAAGCTTATATGAAGAAACCCGATGAGACACGAGCCCAAATTCTCGGCCTCATGACCAATCTTGTTTACTCCAAAGACTATATTTCAAATATTACAATATATCCCAAAAATTCGATTGCCAGCGAACCGCTTGCAACATCAACCATCTATAAAACCGATCTCAATCAACAAATAGATATTGAACAGATTTCGGATAAAATGTGGACAAACCTCTATCACATCGAAACTTATTTGGGTGATCGGCAGGTCTTTTCCTTCATCCGCCCTTTGCGAAGCTATAACAACTATCAGACACTCGGTTGGCTTTCGATAACATTAGATGAACAAGTGTTATCCCGAATATGGTCCGAACCGCAGCTGGCTGAAGGACACGGAAAGGTTGCCTTACTTAACAGTCGGAATGAGATTATGTCAGCCACGGATAAAAGCTGGCTCGCCGGGCCTGTCGAAACGTTGTTTCCAGGCGTGAGCGCGCACATCAAAACCGGAACATCCGGCGAATGGACCTTCGGCAAGGGGAACGACAAACAGAATATTCTTTACTACCGAGAGCCCTCCATCGGCTGGACCTTAATCGGCGTTATCCCTTCCGAATTATATAGTGCTCAGAATCGGTACATTCTGCAATTAACTGGCGTAGCTGTTGTACTTGCTGTGCTCACTAACATTGTACTTACCTTGTTTGTGATCCAAAGGGTTACCAATCCGCTTCGCGCCTTGACCCGTCTGCTAACCAAAGTCAATCCAAGTGAGCCCTTGCCGCAATATCCGGCTGATTCAAGGGATGAGATTGGTCGACTCGCACAAAGCTACAACATGCTCGGCACGCACATCGAGGCACTCAAAACGCAGCTCATTCACGATGAAACACGCAAGAAAGAAGCCGACATGCGGGCGCTGCAGGCTCAAATTAATCCACATTTCCTGTACAATACACTTTCATCCATTCATTGGATTGCTCTTCTGACCGAAGAAAATCGTATCGCCGAAATGGTCGGTGCCCTGAGTGATTTCCTTCGTTTCAGTTTAAACAAAGGCAAGGAATATTGCACCGTCTCTCAAGAACTTGCGCATATACGTAACTATGTGCAGGTCCAAGCCATTCGTTTCCCCGATGAATTCGAAGTCGACTTTACGATTGATGCAAGGTTGAATGACACGTATATGTTGAAGCTATTGCTCCAACCTCTTGTTGAGAATGCGATGATTCATGGCATACAGAAGAAAGAAGCGAAAGGCATCATTTCTATCTATGCCGAACAAAAAGGCAGTTTAATGAGCTTCAAGATCATGGATGATGGAATCGGTATGTCCGAGGATCAATTAAAAACGGTAAGGGAAAGTCTGAACCCTCAGAAGGGGCTGCCTGCCTCCGATGCCAGCTACGGTATGCGCAATGTACATGAACGGCTGCTATTGCATTACGGGATGGAATCTGGGCTTATCATCGAGAGCAAATTAAATACTGGCACTTGTGTTTCTTTTTCCATTCCAATATTGGAGGATTTCCATGAGAATCATGATCGTTGACGATGAAGTCATTATTCGTACGGGTTTGGCGAAAGTCATCAAGTGGAAAGAAATTGGCATCGAACTTCTTCAACCGGCAGCTTCTGCGGAAGAAGCACTTCGGCGCTTACCGGAAGAGCATCCTCACATTCTGTTGACGGACATTCGCATGAAGCATATGAACGGCCTGCAGCTTGCGGAGAAAGCAAAAGAAATTATACCGGAAATCGAAACCATCATTCTTTCGGGATATGATGATTTCGTTTTTATGCAGCAGGCGATCCGACAAGGGGTCAGTGACTATTTGCTGAAAACAAGCCGTCCTGAAGAAATTATGAAGACAGTCCTGCAGGTCAAGCAAAGAATCGAAGAAAAGTGGAAACATCACAATCAAGATCAGTACAAAAATAAAGAGATTCGCAATCGTCTATTTGAACAATGGATTATTGGTGGTGAAACGACCGCCGTTGATTCTGCCCTGCTGTCTGAGTACTTGCCACACTTATTTCCTTCGAAGAATGCTGGCGAAAGCAAGCTTCAAATTTACGTAATCACCGCTGAAGGTTGGGGTGAATCAACAGCTGCGATGTCTCTTCTTTTATTCGCTGTGGATAACATGCTACATGAGCTATTGAAATGTGAGACGTTGATTTATAAACAACGAATTGTCGTTGGCATTCGCAAAGAACAAGGCGCCGAGCTCAACATATATCCTTCCACAGCTTTGAATAAAATTGAACAGTTACTGAAATGCAAAGTTTGGTTGTCTCTCGGGGAGATGGTTCATCAGGCAGAAGATTTGCATAAATCGTATACTACAGCTGATTATGCCTTTAGCTATAAACCAATATTGGAGAAATCCATACTTGATTACTCGGATATCGCCCTGCGCAAAGGCGGCAAAACAGTTTGTACGCATGAAGAAGAGCTCGAGCTCTCTGCTATCTTGCTTGAGGATGATTCTATCGCGCTGAAAGGCTGGGTTCAGCGATATATGCAGCCAGAGCTCGATGATCCCCAGATGACAATTGAATCGCTCCAGTCGATGATTCGCTCGGCTGCGCTCTCTGCCCATCGGTGGCTGGAACGCGTGTTAACCGCTACAGGCCGTGGCGGAAACATCGACGAACAGATCAGTCCGCTTGTCATCAACCGCGGTACTATATTCAAGGATGTGCTATTTCAACATTTGCTTGCTCTCATGGAACTATATCACCATCGCCTTGCCGGAGGTCAAGCTACACATACACAGAAAGCCATGGCTTATATTCAGCAAAATCTAGGCAACGATGTAGGCTTGCAGCAAGTGGCGAAATTCGTCCATTTGCACCCTAATCATTTGAGTGAAGTGTTTAAAAAAGAAGCCGGTATGACATTCGGTGATTATGTGACCAGACAAAAAATAGGCCGAGCCATGGAAATCCTTACGGTTTCCCCTGCTAAAATTGCTGAAATTGCAGGTGTAGTTGGCTTTGAAGATATTAAATATTTCAGTCAAGTATTCAAGAAATTCACAGGAAAAACACCAAGCGAGTTCAGAGAAGAAGCTACCCAGCATCTGGGACAGACACCTAAACCGTAAGGTGCAATGAAGCAAAGGGAGAGATCTTACATGGAACTATCAGGTTTATGGAGACTTCAACAATTCGAGGTTGGACAGGCGAGACCGCTGGAAGTAGCGGCTGCTGGACTGGACGACCGCTTCTGGATTACAGTACAAGTACCTGGTGATGTGCATTCAGCTTTAATCGATCGTGGGCTCATCGACAATCCCTATTTCGGCCATAACGATGCAAAAAGCCGCTGGATCGAGCAGAAGGAATGGTGGTATCGCTATGCGTTCAATTATGATCTGAATGAAGATCCTGAAGAGAAGCATGAGCTGACCTTTGAGGGCCTCGATACATTCGCCACCATCTATGTGAATGGCAAGAAAATTGGCACCACCAACAATATGCTAATGGGCCACACGTTCGATGTCACCCGAGTACTTGTCGAAGGTAAAAATACGATCGCGGTCAAATTTGATCCGTTATATTTGCACAATCGGGATAAAGAGCTGTTCCAATGGTCTTCCTATACGAAGGAGCGCCCTTGGCTGCGTAAAGCCGCAATGAATTTTGGCTGGGACTGGGGCCCGCGGATGGTAACGGTAGGCATCTGGGGAAAGGTTCATATCGAGCGTAAGCGCCTCGCTAAGCTGGATAGTGTCTTTGCAAGGACAGTAGCAGTGAATGAGTCTGCTGCCTCCATTAAGCTCGATGCCGATGTCATTGCTTTCCGAAAAAATGCAGAGCTTGAGTGCGAAGTCCGTTTATTAGCAGAAGATGGCCGTGTCGTTACATCCGTGCATGGGATGGTAAATGGGCCAGGCAGATCGAAAACAAACACATTTACAATGGAAGTAGTAAACCCTCAATTATGGTGGACGCATGACTTGGGCAAGCCTTATTTGTACGAATTAGAGGTGCTTCTATATGCGGATGGAGAGCTTGTCGATCTCTATAAGAAGCCATTTGGCATAAGAACGATTGAGCTCGAACTCAAAGATCAACACGGTCAACATGCGTTTGCTTTTATCCTCAATGGCGTCAAAATATTCGCCAAGGGTGCCAATTGGATTCCGGCCGATCACTTCATCGGAAGTATTCCTGATCTGCGATATCGCGATCTGATTGATCTCTCCGTTAACTCGAATATGAACATGCTGCGCATTTGGGCAGGCGGTATTTATGAGAAAGATGTGTTTTTCGAGGAATGCGACAAGCGCGGTGTACTCGTTTGGCAGGACTTCGCCTTCGCCAATGCACTCTTCCCTGATTTTAACCGAGATTTTTTGGAAAATGTCCGTAAAGAAGTCATCTATAACATTAAGCGTTTACGCAATTATACATCCCTTGCCTTGTGGTGCGGAAACAACGAAATCGACTGGCTGTATGATATGAAATCCGCCGGTGGCGATATTACATGCCCGTTCTACGGTGAAGTCATCTACCATGAACTAATTCCAGAAGCACTTGAGCTCCTCGATGACAGTCGTGCTTATTGGCCATCTTCTCCTTTCGGCGGGAATGACGCGAACGATCCGGATGTCGGCGACCGCCATAACTGGCAGGTGTGGCATGGCTCCGTGTACCCTCGCCAATTCGGCGATGTGCCTTTGCTGGATTACAGCATCGAAGGCGTCACATTCAAAAATTACAAAAAGGACTACACCCTGTTCAGCAGCGAATTCGGAATGCATGCTTCGGCCAATCGCTATACACTCGAGAAAAACATCCCTGACGGCCAATTCTACTGGAATAGCGTAGAGATGGCGTATCGCAATAAAGATACGAACCATCAGAAGGGTATCCTGCTCATGGAAGGCTATACCGGTATTCCGTCCAACATCGAGGAGTACATGAACTTCTCTATGCTGACCCAAGCCGAGGGCTTGAAGTACGGTATTGAGCATTACCGTCGCAACAAGCACCGCACAAGCGGATCGCTAGTCTGGCAGCTCAACGATAGCTGGCCAGGTACCAGTTGGTCACTGATCGACTATGAACTGCTTCCGAAAGCATCCTTTTACTATGCGAAAAAGTTCTATCATCCGCTGCTCCTTTCGATCGACCATGAACCGGGCCAGCCGCTGCATGTCTGGGCAGTGAACGATACACTTAGCTCTCTGCAAGGGCAAGTATTGCTGTCTGTGTTTAACTTCTCAGGTGAGCTGCTGTTCAGCCATGCTTTCGATGCTCAGGTGAAGCCGAATGAAGCTTTGCATCTTGGCAGCTTGAATGAAACGGATATTTTGCAGGGCGCTTCGGCGGATCAGGTCGTTGTGAAGCTAAGCACAACTGACTGGGCAGCACCGGACAACCTGATCTACCTGCGCGACCAGAAGGATCTCAAGCTCCCTCCTACCACGCTAAGGGTGAATGTGGATGAAACTGCGCAAACCGTTCAAATCACCGCAAACGGCACCCACGCGCGTATGGTGAAGATCGATCTGCCACAAGGAAATATCCGCTTCAGCGATAATTTCTTCGACTTGCTGGCTGGTGAACAAGTTACCGTTCACATCAGTGACCCTGCTGGTAGTAAAGTTTCATTGAAAGAGCTGAACGTGAGTGCAATGAATTTGTAGGCAGGACAAGTGCCACTTCTATGGAACTAAACAGTGGTGACTTCCCGAAGCAGAAAGTTGTATTTTGTACAACATTATGGCTCCAAAACGAATAAGAAGCCGCCAAATCCCAGTGGATACCTGGTATTAGGCGGCTTTTTCGATTCTGGATTTCCAATATAGACAACAAAAAAAGCACCCTCAAGCTGATGGTCTTGGACGACCAATTCGCAAGAAGGTGCGCTATCTTCTATGCATTTTGTAGATATGATTCCATAGCCTTAGCTAATTTCTGCATACCGAGAATCGTAATCTCACGATCCGTATGCGTGTAATTCAGGCGCATTGTGTTGTATTGTGGATTTTCGGCGTAGAATGTGGATCCTGGAACAAACGCTACACCTTCTTTTACCGCGATTTTCAGCAAATCCTCTGCACGAATATTCGCCGGCAGCTCCACCCAAATGAACATGCCGCCCTTCGGTTCTTCCCACTTCAGTCCAGGCCAGTTTAATTCTTTCAGCAGACCAGACATGAATTTCATCCGATCCAAATATTGCTCACGAATTAAGGAGATATGTGCGTCGAGATCAAAGTGCTCAAGCAAATGATACAGCGTTTGCTGATCAATCGTGCTGGAGTGCAGATCCGCAGATTGCTTAAAACGAGCAATTTGGCGAATAATGGTTTCGTCGCCCATTACCCATCCTGTTCGGAAGGCAGGCGCGACGGTTTTGGAGAATGTGCTGGTGTAAACAACATTCCCTCCTTCAGCTTTGCCACCTAGTGAGAAGATCGTTGGATAGGTTTCGCTTTCGTCAAACTGAATTTCCCCATACGGATCATCTTCCAGAATAAGGACTTCCGCGCCGCGGCAAATATCCAATAAGCCTTGACGGCGTTCCAAGCTCCATGCACGGCCTGCCGGGTTGGAGAAGGTCGGAATGACATAAACCATCTTCGGATTGTGCTTGGCAATTTTGGCCGACAGATCTTCAAGAATCATACCGTCTTTATCGCTATCAACCGAATAAATCTTAGCGCCTTTGGCTTGAAACACTTGAATCGCCGCCAAATACGTTGGGCTTTCAACAAGAATGACATCGCCTTCATCAATGTAAACACGCGTCATAAGATCAATCGCTTGTTGAGAACCCGTCGTCAGCAGCATCTCGTCAGGTGTTACTTGCATATTCTTAGCAGCCATCCGCTTGCATAAGGATTCACGAAGTGGCTTGTAGCCCTCAGTCAAACCATATTGCAGCGCTGACTTCCCGCCGCCAATCACTCTTTGAAACGCATCAGCAACCGCGTCCAAAGGAAAAAACTCTTCAGCAGGCAATCCGCCGGCAAAAGAAATAATCGAACTGCCTTGTGTCAGCTTGAGAATTTCTCTTACCGCCGAGGATGAGAAACCTTCCAGCGACTTAGAAAATCGATATTTCATAAATGGACGCATCCTTTCGCATTTGTAGAAAGCACCCCTCCTCGTTAGGCTTGGAGGTGAGGTGCTTATCTGGGTGGTGCCGTGGACTCAAAGTTATTAAATCAACGTAACGTTGCTTCTGTTGCTTGTTGGGGTTTTGCGTTTATCAATGAGCCTGTTCACAGCGTCCAAATACGCTTTGGCGCTTGCTTCCAGAATATCCGTTGAAATACCGCGACCTTGAACGGATACATCGTTTTGCTTAAGAACAACGTGAACCTCGCCTAGTGCATCTTTGCCGTGGGATACGGATTTGATGGAGTAGTCGTCCAGCTCAACATCTTCCTTCGTTGCTTTATCAATTGCATTGTAAATCGCATCAACTGAGCCGTTACCAACTGCGCTTTCCGCCACTTCGGTGCCGTCCTGGAAGCGAACATGCACGGTTGCCGTTGGTGTCATCTGGTTGCCATAAGCAACCTGAAGCGTACCAAGCGCGAAAATTTCCGGCGTCTCGATCAATTTTTCTTCGATCAATGCACGAATATCTTCGTCTTCAACCTGCTTCTTGCGATCTGCCAAATCTTTGAACTTGGCGAAAGCCGCGTTCACTTGCTCGTCTCCAAGGTCATAGCCGAGATCGATGAGCTTCTCACGGAATGCATGACGTCCGGAGTGTTTACCCATCACGAGCTTACTTTCCTTGACACCGATGGTCTCAGGGGAAATAATCTCGTAAGTCGTTTTCTCTTTGAGCATCCCATCCTGATGGATGCCGGACTCATGGGCGAACGCGTTGGCGCCGACGATCGCTTTATTGCCTGGCACCACCATGCCGGTCAGCTTGCTGACCAAACGGCTGGTGCGGTAGATCTCTTTCAGCACAAGCGAAGTTTTCGCTTGGTAGAAGTCCTGGCGCGTCTCGAGCGCCATGACAACTTCCTCGATTGAGGTGTTGCCCGCTCGCTCGCCGATCCCGTTAATGGTGCCTTCGATTTGATCGGCACCATTAAGTACCGCCGCTAGCGCGTTAGCTGTAGCCATTCCGAGGTCGTCATGGCAGTGCGCGCTCAGCTGAATCTTCTCAATGCCTGGCACGGTCTCCTTCAGCATTTTGAAAATATTGCCGTAGTCGTACGGCGTCATAAAGCCGACTGTATCCGGAATATTCACGACGGAAGCGCCAGCGCGAATAGCCATTGCTGTTACTTCAGCGATGAAATCCAGCTCAGTGCGTCCTGCATCTTCGAGAGAAAACTCGATTTTGCTGAAATACTTCTTCGCATATTTAATCGCTGCTTCGGCTGTTTCCAGTACTTGGTGTTTCTCCATCTTCAGCTTATGCTGGCGATGAATAGGAGACGTCGCTAGGAATAAATGAATACACGGATCCTGAGCGCCTTGTAGCGCTTCACGGACGGCCTCGATGTCACTCTCCTTCGAGCGGGACAAACCGATAACTGAGGCATTCCTGACGGCTCTTGCAACGGCATTCACACCAGCCAAATCACCTGGCGATGCGGCTGGGAAACCAGCCTCCATACGATCAACGCCAAGCTTCTCAAGCTGCAGCGCGATCTCGACTTTCTCCTGCGTGTTCAGGTTCACACCCGGCGATTGCTCTCCGTCTCTAAGCGTTGTATCAAAGATGTAGATTTTGCGCACCATGTCACCTCCTAAGAGTTTTCGATAGAAAACTTACTTCGTAAGCTTTTACTGAGATTTCTATTAAATTGATTAAAACCTAATTCTAACTACTGACCGTTCCGGTCTTCAGCATTTATCTCCGATCGTTTCTTGAAAACGTGTCCCCTCATCTGAATAAACAAAAGGTAGGGACACGTTTTCAAATACGAACGCTACGCTTCTCCGACAAACACTGAGCCCTCCACTGGGCATTTCGAAGGAGTTTTTAAAGATTTAGATATAAATCTTTACTCGTCTTTATAGTATTCACAGGGAGTGATTGGGAAATTCTCCTCAATCACTCCCTGTGGAAGGTTTTGCTATAAATAAGTACTTATGATTACTTTTTGATCCAGTGCATCATTTCGCGAAGTTGGGAACCAACGACTTCGATTGGGTGCTGTGCTTCATTGCGGCGAGTTGCGTTCATGAAAGCAAAGTTGGATTGGTTTTCCAAGATGAAGTCGCGAGCGAATTTACCTTGTTGGATATCGGAAAGTACTTCTTTCATTGCTTTTTTCGTTTCAGCTGTGATAATACGAGGTCCAGTTACATAGTCACCGTATTCAGCTGTGTTGGAGATGGAGCTGCGCATGGAAGCAAGTCCGCCTTCATACATCATATCAACGATCAATTTAAGCTCGTGCAAACACTCGAAGTAAGCCATTTCAGGTGCATAACCAGCTTCAACCAATGTTTCGAAACCTGCTTTAACCAGTTCAGAAGCACCGCCACAAAGAACAGCTTGCTCACCGAACAAATCGGTTTCTGTTTCTTCACGGAAAGAAGTTTCGATAACGCCTGCACGTGTACAGCCGATACCTTTTGCATAAGCAAGACCGATTGCTTTTGCGTTGCCAGTAGCGTCTTTCTCGATTGCGATCAATCCAGGAACACCAAAGCCTTCAACATACGTACGACGTACCATGTGACCAGGGGATTTAGGAGCTACTAAGAATACATCTGTACCTTCAGGAGCTACGATTTGTCCGAAATGGATGTTGAAACCATGGGAGAACATGATCGCTGCGCCTTTTTTCATGTTCGGTTGAATGGACTCACGGTAAACGCGAGCTTGTGTTTCATCCGGCATCAAGATTTGGATCACGTCAGCGCGTCTTGCTGCTTCTTCAACGGAAACAACTTCGAAACCATCATTTTTTGCAGAATTCCATGAACGACCTTCACGAAGTCCGATAATAACGTTCAATCCGCTGTCACGCAAGTTTTGTGCTTGTGCGTGCCCTTGGGAACCATAACCAACCACTGCAATCGTTTTACCTTTAAGTACCGCTAAGTCTGCATCTTTTTCATAGTAAGTAGTAACTGCCATTCGAATAAATCCTCCTTTGATATGATGAATCCGTATTGTCTACCCCTTGAGTGGGTGTTTCAACGGTTTACCCTTTTCAAGCGCTAAAGAGTATACCGCTGAAAGCCCCACTCAAGGAGGCTTTACCTCTTTACCCAAACTGCTTTATGACTTATTTAACTGAACCGCGAATCATCGCTGTGACTCCCGTGCGGGAAAGCTCACGGATGCCATAAGGACGAAGTAATTCGACCATAGCATCTATTTTATCTGAATCTCCCACAACTTGCACGATAATTGAGGCTGGCCCAATATCTACAACCGCTGCGCGGAATGTCTCTACAATCCCGAGTATTTCCGGACGCATAGTCGGTTCTGCATTTACTTTAATGAGTGCCAGTTCTCTGGCAACCATTGGGTTCGAGCTCAGGTCGATGACTTTAATGACGTCAATCAACTTATACAATTGCTTGGAAATTTGCTCAAGCGTGTTGTCGTCCCCTGTGGTGACAATAACCATTCGGGAAAGTCCGAGTTCTTCGGACTCCCCTACAGTGATGCTTTCAATATTGAAGCCTCTGCGTCCGAACAAACCGGATACACGCTGCAGGACACCAGGCTGGTTGTTTACGAGTACGGAAACTGTATGTTTAGTTGTCGTCATTCCGAATCCCCCATTAACATGTCACTAATTGTATCGCCCGCTTTAACCATTGGGAACACATTCTCTCCTTTTGGCACGACGAAATCAATAACCACAGGACCCGGAGTATCGAGTGCTTCCTGCCATGCTCTTCTTGCTTCTTCCTTCGTCGTGGCACGCAACCCTTTTACGCCGTAAGCTTCTGCCAGTTTCACGAAATCAGGGCTGCCAGCCAAATCAATGTGGCTATAACGGTTATCATAAATGATCTCCTGCCATTGGCGAACCATGCCCAGCACTTGGTTGTTAATAATAACAACCTTCACCGGAATGTTGTTAATCGCACAGATCGCAAGCTCTTGCGCACACATTTGAACGCCGCCGTCGCCATTAATGGATACAACGAGTTTATCCGGGTTCCCCATTTGAGCACCAATCGCGGATGGGAAGCCGAAGCCCATTGTACCAAGACCACCTGAAGTAACCAAGGAACGCGGGTTCTTGAAGCGATAGAATTGCGCAGCCCACATCTGATGCTGTCCGACGTCTGTGGTAACAATCGCTTCGCCTTTCGTCGTCTCACTAATCATTTCGATAACGAATTGCGGCTTCAGTTCCGTCTCGGTATTGCCGTATTTCAGCGGGAACTTCTCTTTGCTTTCCTGAAGTTCTGCAATCCAAGCTTCGCTATTGGCAGACTTTGCTTTGGTGTTCGCATATTCCAGAACAGCTTTCACGTCGCCAACACATGGAATATCGGTCTTCACGTTCTTGCCAATTTCCGCAGGATCAACGTCAATGTGAGCGATTTTCTTCACTTTTGGAGCAAAACCGTTCAAATTCATCGTCACACGGTCATCGAATCGGGAACCGATAGAAATCAAAAGATCCGCATTCTGAATGGCTGTGTTCGCTGTGAACGTCCCGTGCATCCCTGGCATTCCGAGCCATAGCTCATGTGCGCTTGGGAAGCCGCTTAATCCGAGCAAGGTCGTTGCAACCGGAATCTGCGTTTTATTGACGAACTCGATTAATTCTTTGGATGCGTCTGCGTATACAACACCGCCGCCTGCTATAATGACCGGACGTTCTGCTTCTTCGATAGCTTTGATCAGCTTATCCACTTGCAGTTTATTCGGTTGCACCGTTGGGTTGTAACCGCGGATATTTACATCCGTTGCGGGTTTAAATATCGTTTTATTAGCGGAGACATCCTTAGGAATGTCAATGAGAACCGGACCTTTACGACCTGAGTTCGCTATATGGAACGCTTCATGAATGATGCGCGGCAGATCGTTTACGTCTCTAACCAAATAGCTGTGTTTGGTAATAGGCATCGTAATACCCGTAATATCAGCCTCTTGGAAAGCATCCGTACCAATGAAGTTGGTTGCTACGTTCCCTGTGATGACGACGAGCGGAACGGAATCCATGTAAGCTGTAGCTATTCCTGTGACGAGGTTCGTTGCCCCCGGTCCGGAAGTTGCGATACATACGCCAACTTTACCTGTGGAACGTGCATATCCATCAGCTGCGTGAATGGCTCCTTGCTCATGTCTAGTCAATAAGTGGTTAAAATCATCAAAACCATGCATTGCATCGTAGATGTACAAAACAGCGCCGCCCGGATATCCAAAGACGCAGTCCACACCCTCCAGCAACAAGCTTCGGAGCAGAATTTCGGAGCCTGTAATCAGGTCCGGCTTCATAAGCTTCTCAATCAATTCTTCTTTTGACTTCTTTGGTTCAGTTTGAACATTCATTGTGATCCTCCTCTCAAAAAGTAAGTCCATGTCATTCGGCGAGCTTTCTTAGACAATAAGAAAAACCCCTGTTCATCCCATACACGCACGTAATGTGTAAACGGGACGAAAGGGGTTCAAGCTTCCGTGGTACCACCCAAATTTGCTACGCGCCTCACAGCACATAGCCTTAGCAGGTATGCTCATGAAGAACAATACCCTCAGCACGATAACGTGTGCTCTTCCGATTTCCCCTATTACCTGCGTCTGTACGCATGTTTCAGGAAAACAGCTCCGAGGTGACTTCGTACGTAAGGGATTAAGGCGATGGTTTCAGCAAGTCCAACGCTCTCTGCGCATAAGTGCCCTTATTACTTCTTCCTCTTCATAGCCGATTCGTTAGTGTAGATCACCATATATAATATGATTTAGAGATTATTATATGCATCCCCTGAAGAATAGTCAATAGTCAAACTGAATAAAACAAAATCAGGTGAGTGAAGATAATACCAATCTAGGAAAATTAGGGGTTACTTTTACCCAAATTTAGAGATTTTCTCATTCGAGTTCCTTGGGCGAAAATGGCTGGTCAGACTACTTATGCCGTTGCCATGGGTATCGAAACATTCTCCAGAGTAAACCGCGTTCATTTCATGCAAAAAGAAGCCTGCTCCCTAAAGGGAACAGGCTTCTAAGTACGCAATTACGCGTTTACTTTTGCTTTTGCAGCTGTTGCCAAATCGTTGAACGCTTTGGAATCATTCACAGCTAGATCAGCCAAGATTTTGCGGTTGATGTCGATACCAGCCAATTTCAGGCCGTGCATCAATTTGCTGTAGCTAAGGCCGTTTTGACGAGCGCCTGCATTGATACGTGTAATCCACAGTCTGCGGAAGTTACGTTTCGTTTGACGACGGTCACGGTAAGCATACACTAAAGATTTCATTACTTGTTCTTTAGCTGTTTTAAATAAGCGGTGTTTGGAACCGAAATAACCTTTTGCTAGTTTCAAAATTTTCTTACGACGGTGAGCGCGAATAAATCCGCCCTTGACTCTTGCCATTGTTAACTACCTCCTGGGATGTATAAATAATGTTCGAATATTAACCTTTAATGTTAGAAAGTTGTTGTTTCAGACGACGTACATCGCCTGGAGCCATAACTGGGTTTGTTGCAAGAACACGTTTAGTACGTGAAGATTTACCGGAAAGCAAGTGATTTTTACCTTGTTTGTATCTCATCACTTTGCCTGTGCCAGTAATTTTGAAGCGGCCCTTCAAGCTGCTGTGTGTTTTCATTTTCGGCATGGTGTTTTGTTCCTCCTAATTTAGTATACGCGCCTAGGTTGTTGCTTTCGGCGTTAAGATCATGATCATGCTTCTTCCCTCAAGCTTAGGAGCGCGCTCCTGTGAGGAAATGTCAGCTGTTTCAGTAGCTAAACGTTCAAGCACTCTACGGCCAATTTCCGAGTGCGCTATTTCACGACCACGGAATCGGACGCTGGCTTTCACTTTATCGCCTTCGCCAAGAAACTTAACGGCATTACGAAGCTTCGTTTGGAAATCGTGCTCATCGATTGTCGCGCTTAAGCGAATTTCTTTGATATCCACGATTTTCTGGTTCTTGCGAGCTTCTTTTTCTTTCTTCTGTGTTTCATAACGGAATTTACCGTAATCCATAATGCGGCATACTGGCGGCTTCGCCGTTGGTGCCACATTTACCAAATCCAAATTCGCGTCTTGTGCGATTTGAAGAGCTTCGCGAATCGGCGTGATGCCGAGTTGTTCTCCGTCCGCCCCAATCAGGCGTACTTCCTTCACACGAATCTCGTCATTAATCATATGGTCTTTGCTAATAGTATTCCACCTCCAAAAAGAATGTAACGCTCTCTCCAACAATATAAAAAAAGATGCGGGCGCAGTGGCCCACATCTTCATCAATAACAGGTTCAGACAAACCTATTGTATATTCATGACGATTCATTCAAACCAGCCAACGGTGTCGGTCAGGTGAGAAGCGGGCGCTTCTGCTTTTACTTGAAATATAATATCATCTCATGCAGAGAAAGTCAACTCACTTGTTTACTTTTCATTTCGTCTAGACGAATCACACGTGTATGTTCCGTATGGCTCCATTGTTTGTTGTTTTGCGTGAAGAACGCATAGAACGTAATTGGCCACCAAGAAAGCATAAATATTGGATATAGAATTAAATATTTATATACTTTGCCAGGAGCCTTCTCAATCAACATGGAAATAGGCAGCAGCACATAAATCGCTACGCTAACGGTGTTAAAGAAAATAGGATTGATATCGGCAAGCATAGGCGCGTCTGCCCAGCCCGGAGTCACCGATTTAATCCATAGCAGCACGGAGATAATCGCACCGAAAAAGAAGTTATATACGTTAGCAGAGTAGATAGCCGCGTCAATCTTCGTCCAGCTGCCTTCTTTGATACCTTGCCACAATAGGGGGAAGAAATAACGCTTGGCCACATCAAAGTGTCCTTGCATCCAGCGCAAACGCTGTTTGGCAGATACTTTAAACGTCAGTGGCTTCTCATCATAAACAATCGCCTCGTAGTTGTAAGTCGGCCTGATACCGAGCTTAATGCAGCGCATGGAGAACTCCAAATCCTCAACAAGGCTGGTTGCTCCCCAACCGATCTGTTTAAGCAGCTTGGACTCAAAGCACATTCCTGTGCCGCCCAAGTAGTTGGCAAGCCCTAAGTTCGTACGGGGCATTTGCCAGAAGCGGTTTGCAAAGTAATACGAGATCGCATAGGAGCCAGTAACCCAAGAATCATTCGGGTTCTTGCTGTCCAGATAAGCCTGAATAACTCTGGAACCGGAGCAAAGATCATTGTTCATGTGTATCAAGTAATCAGGGCTAGAAAGATTGTCAGCATCAAACATGACAACAGCGTCGTACTGACGCTCCCGCTTCCAAAGCTCTTTCAGCATCCATTCGATCGCGTAACCTTTCCCTCTCAGGTTCGGGTTATGGCGTTCCATGGCATGAACACCATGACTGCGTGCAATATCCGCTGTATTGTCTGTACAGTTATCACAAATCACGAAGATGTCATACAGCTCTTTGGGGTAATCCAAAGCCTTCAGATTCTCGATCAATGCGCCAACGACCTGCTCCTCATTATGAGCGGCGACCAATACGGCAAACGATTTCTGGGGAGCAAATTTCTGTTTGTTTCTGGGACGGTACCATCCGAAAAAAGTCAAAAACAACTGATACGCACCGACCAAGGCCAAGCCAATTTGAAAGGTAAGCATAATCTTGTCAAGCATGAAGCAAAGTCCCCCTTTTTTTGTTTATGCACACAAGCTATCTTTTTATACGCGTATGCGCAGTTTTATGTACCATGTGAATAACCGTTCTTGATTTTCCTCTCTTTCCACTCATTTGTCAAAGTTCACAATGACGAATATAAGCCATTTCTCTGAGATTTGAGCGGAACGCGCACAGACTATGCAGTATGTGCTTGAAATCAGGTCGTTAAAGTCCTGTTTTCAACGTTTTTCATTTTATTGTGTACCAAAAGTTCACCATTTAGACGAACTAGCTGTCCCCCATGTGATACGGGGATTATTATAATTCACCTGGGCTCTCCCTGACAACTTTTGCTCACTGCCCCTGTTAACGGATCATACGATTAGCATGCATCTGGGACGGATTAGCAGATGTCCTATAGACTACTTCTTCATAGCTGGTCAACAATCGGTTAAATATATGATCCCAAGATTGACGCAAGGCAAACTCCCTGCCCGCAAAGGCAAGTCTATAACGAGTCTCCAGTGATTCATACAATCTTACGATAGCTTGTGTGAAAGCAGCTACGTCGCCAGACGGACAGAGTAATCCCGTCACTTCATGCTCAATAGTATCTTGTACCCCGCCAGCAGCAGCTCCAATCACCGTTGTACCAGAAGCCATTGACTCCAAAACAACATTGCCGAAAGTCTCTGTGGCAGAAGGAAAAATAAACACATCTGCAGCCGCATAGAGCTCAGCAAGCTGTGTCCCCTGAACGAATCCGGTAAAAGTAACTCTCGGATCCCCTCCATAGCATTCGCGCAGTATACTGGAAGACGGTCCGTCACCAGCAATAATTAGATGGCAATCCTCTCGAATTGCAGCCGGCAGTGCATGAAAACTGTCTAATGCGACCTCTACACTTTTCTCAGGAGCTAAACGACCGACATAAAGCATAACGAACTTTGCAGGATCTACGCCATATGTCCCGAGTACTGACTTTCGATCGACAATCGGCTGGAAACGTTCCGCATCGACACCGCGGCTCCAAATCTCTAAATGACTTAAGCCTTTGTCTTGTAGATGCTCCATGGTAGACTTCGAAGGCACATACACCTTCTGACAGCTTTGGTGGAACCATTGCATGTATTTCCAAAGGGTAGGCTCCACCCAAGGTATTTTATAATGACTTAAGTATTGGTCAAAGTGAGTATGATAGGACGCAACTAATGGCGTTTTGTGTTTGCGGGCATGGTGCAAACCAAAAAGTCCCAAATTGAAAGGGGTTGCACAATGAATGATTGTAGGCTGAAAGGCATGGAGGGATTTGCGAACATTGAGGGGATTTGGGATAGCTAACCGACATTCTGGGTACAATAAAAAGGGAATACTGTAAAAACGTTCTACACGGAACGGATCGTTGTCACCTTCTGTCATACTAGTAGGAGCAAACACTTTGCAAGCCACATCTTTGGATTCCAAAAACCGCGTCCATCTGCCAAGTGTTTTGGCAACTCCATTTACATCTGGCAGGAATGTATCTGTAAATAAGGCAACTCTCAACCTCATCAGCCCCTTTTAACATTTACGTTTAATTCCCTTATTTCACATCATGCTAGCACAGGATTGTTATCGGGAGATCAGATGAGCGTTAAATTGAGTTTCTTAAAATTTATTACTGCGTTAATCTTCCTTTAATAAATCTCCTTTACAATAGTCTTAAGAAAGTAACCCAAACAGCGAAGGAGGCTACTACTCATGAGCAGGGTCGTACACTGGCTTCAGCATCATGAAACACGCGTATTCCACTTTGTGAATCAACGTATCCAGCACTTCTTCCTTGATCATTTCTTTAATAAAATCACACATTTAGGCGGGGCCACAGCCTCCATAGCGATATCCTTATGTTTTGCATTGTTCGGGCAAGGCCCGCTGCGTACAGCAGGGATTCAAGCTCTTCTGGCTTTAACCCTCAGTCATATTCCAGTTGCTATTATTAAGAAGAAATACCCGAGACTAAGGCCATATCTGGTACTTCCACAAACGATTACTTACAAAAACCCGTTGACGGATCATTCCTTTCCTTCCGGGCATACAACCGCCATATTCTCGATCATATTCCCTTTTGTTACAGCCGTACCTGCTCTTGGACTTATCCTTATACCGCTCGCATTAATCGTTGGTCTATCACGAATATACCTAGGGCTGCACTATCCTTCCGATTGTATCGTTGGATGTTTAATAGGAACGACAGCATCTCTAGTGACAGTAGCTTTCTGGGGGTAAACGAATGAATGTCTTGCATGGTAAAAAACGGGTTCTCATTCTTTCTGAAGGCTTCGGAGCCGGACATACGCAAGCGGCTTATGCACTTGCTGTAAGTTTAGAGCAGCGATGTTCGACTATTGAGACACGTGTTTTGGAATTAGGATCATTCCTTCACCCGACATTAGCACCATGGATCATTCATGCTTACAAAAAGACACTAACCTCCCAGCCCAAGCTTTACGGCCGATTGTACCGCTCTCAATATAAAAAATCACTCAACCGCTTAACGCAATTGGCTTTGCATCGCATTTTTTATGCTCAGACGGCAGCAATTATCCAGCAGTGGGCACCACAAGCTATTGTCTGCACACATCCTTTTCCCAGTGTTGTGGTATCTAGACTGAAAAGAGCCGGGTTAGACATTCCGCTATGCACGGTCATTACAGATTACGATGTCCATGGGACTTGGGTTAGTAGAGAAGTAAATAAATATATGGTTTCGACAGAAGACGTCAAAAATAAACTGCTGGGCCGCGGTATCACAGCTGCTCAAGTCGAAATCACAGGAATTCCAGTTCATCCTAGCTTCCGTGAGGCTCACGATAAAGCAATGATTCGACAGCAATTCCAGCTGGCAGCTCTGCCTACCGTACTAGTTATGGGAGGCGGCTGGGGATTAATCGGCGGCGATTCGCTAAGCGATCACCTAGTAGCATGGAGAGATCGGATCCAATTCATATTTTGCTTAGGCAATAATGAGAAAGCATTGGCAAAGCTGGCGATGGACCCCCGTTTTCAGCATCCCAATATTCACTTGCTCGGATTCACCCAAGAAATCGGCAAGCTGATGGAAGCTTCCGATTTGCTCGTCACGAAGCCTGGCGGTATGACCTGCTCAGAAGGACTAGCAAAGTCGATCCCCATGCTGTTCTATGATCCGATACCGGGTCAGGAAGAAGAGAATGTCCACTATTTCACACAGCTTGGCTTCGGCGAACCGATCCGATCTGCAGATACGATTGCGAACTGGTTATCGATGCTGGCTAGCCGTTACACGGATGTAGAGGCAAAGCGCGTTTCTAATTATCATAAAAAGAAGATGTACCTGCCTTCAGCCGATTGCTCAGAGGTCATCATGCAATTGCTTGGCTGATTTAGGGTAAAATAAAAAAGCTAATCTCTTACCGCATTATGCAGTGGAGATTAGCTTTTTTATTGTGAAATTTTCGTACTTATAAACCTATTCCGTTTTGGCTTTATTCAGCTGCTCCAGATGTGAAGCAAGCACCTTTTCGCCAATAACCACTTCACAACGATGAATGTTCATCCCTTGTCCAGCGAACTTCGTTTCGTATTCTGTCATAACATGGTCAGGATGAATCCCATCCACGTGCAGGTTCAAGGAAATATTTCGCATTCTCAGTCCCATATCTGCAAAAGAATTGAGCGAGAATTCGAACAATGATTGTGAGTCCGTTTTTAAGTGAATCTCACCGTTCGCATTTAATATTTGTTGATATTTCTCAACAAAGCCCGGATGCGTTAAGCGTCTACGAGCATGCTTTTTCTTCGGCCATGGATCACTGAAATTCAAATAGACCCGCTCTAATTCACCTTCAGCAAAAGCTTCCTCAATATGTTCGATATTGAAAAGCATTAGCTTCAAATTCGGAATGCTTAGCGTAGACTCGGACTCTTCATCCGTTTTGATTTCATGTGCATTCTTTGCTTTCTCACTCGCTTTGCGAATCAACTCGTCATACATATCTACACCAATGAAATTAATGTTCGGATATTTCTTACTCATTTCACTGATGAAGCGCCCTTTGCCCATCCCAAGCTCGGCATGAATCGGGTTGTTGTTGCCGAATAACTCGGCCCATTTGCCTTTGTATTCCTTGGCATTTAAAACAACGAGTTCCTTTTGACGTTCTATATCTTCTCGAATTCCTTTTCTTCCCCGTAAACGCATCTACTTTTTGCCTCCTACACGTACAAGCTATCGAATACAAATCATAGACGATTCAAGGAAAAAAATCAAAGGAAATTACACTTCAAGGGTATGATAATCAATGGTATTCGATGTGGCTGGAAACAGCTTTTGATCCAAGGACCGCAGTACTTTTCGTCGCGCGTCCTTTGATATGCTAGGATCTGCAGCGAATTTCACGCCACTGCTCAATGCCAATGCTTCTTTAATGGTCAACTCGACTGATATCGTATCGGTAGCTAGGGACAACTTAACCAACTCATTCACCTGCTTTCCTTTCCCTTTATTAAGGATAGCTTTCGTTATGATGATGCTATTTATGAATGGCAGATCATTCTAACCACAAAGAAAAACGCCTCCCAACTTGGAAGGCGCATTTAGCTAATATCTATTTATCTAACTTCATCTCTTCTTTTGTCTTTTCCTCTAAGGCCAGATAAGCCCAACAGACCTAATAGGCCAAGCCATCCCCAGTTCATACGATTGCCATCTGTCGTTGTAGTCGCGTAAGTTCGATAAGATGAAGTGTCATAATTCCCAGTGTGTGTACCCTTAGTACTCATACGGTCCATCATATTGTTACTATATTGATTGATGTGACTAATAACACCAGAACCCGTTCCTGTCCCGGAATAGGAACCTGTGCCTGTACCATAACCCGTGTAGGGGCCAGTAACTGTAGTACCAGTAGTACCTGTAGTACCTGTAGTACCTGTAGTACCAGTCGTACCAGTGGTCCCTACCGTAGCGTCATAATTACTTCCTGTATATCCCGATGTTGTCGTAGTTCCTGTCCCCGTAGTTCCTGGTGTAGCACTTGGCGTTGTCCCCATCATTGTGTTAGCCAGCGCACTAGTTGCCCCAAAGCTTAATGCTGTTGTCAAAGCTACCGCCAAAGTAATTGTACGAAACTTTTTCACTTGTTTCAAATCCCCTTTCGGCATGTAATAGTTATGCAAAGTTATCATGCTCCGTATGGCTCCCTTTTAACGGGGAACTTCTTGGAAAGGCAGGGGTCGCTTTCATGCTTCAATTTCGCTACAATTAGATTGGAAAGAAAGGAGCAACCAAATGTCTACAATTATTCAGGAGTCGCCTCAATTATGGGGGGACAAACGTTTCCATACATGGAATTATGAAATGCGTGAAGCTTTCGGCGTGAAGGTTTTTAAAGTCATGCTGGATGCAGGTTTTACTTGTCCTAATCGTGATGGCAATATCGCTACCGGGGGTTGCACATTTTGCAGCGCGCGGGGGTCAGGTGATTTTGCTGGAAGCCGCCGCGATGATCTGGTTACCCAATTTAATAAGATTCGAGATCTCCAGCATCAGAAATGGCCGGAAGCCAAATACATCGGCTACTTCCAGGCTTATACGAATACGTATGCCCCCGTGGAAGAACTGCGGGAATATTATGAAGTTATTTTAAAGCAGCCAGGCGTTGTAGGTTTATCCATTGCGACCAGACCGGATTGTTTACCGGATGATGTTATTGAATACTTGGCGGAGTTGAATGAACGTACCTATCTATGGGTCGAAATGGGCCTTCAAACTGTCCACGAATCAACCTCTGAACTCATCAATCGTGCTCATGACACACAATGCTATCTGGATGCGGTTGCCAAGCTTCGAAAGCATAATATCCGCACCTGTGCACACATTATTTATGGATTACCTGGGGAGACGCACGAAATGATGCTGGACACTGGGCGAGCCGTCGCTCAAATGGATGTTCAGGGCATTAAAATCCATTTACTTCATTTAATGCGTAAAACACCTATGGTGAAACAATACGAAGCCGGCTTGCTTCAGTTCCTGGAAAAAGACGAGTATGTGAAGCTTATCGTAGATACACTTGAATTTCTTCCACCGGAAATGATTGTCCACCGTCTTACTGGAGATGCTCCCCGCGATCTTCTGATTGGTCCGATGTGGAGCCTCAAAAAATGGGAAGTACTGAACGCTTTTGATAGTCTTTTGAAAGAAAGAAATACTTGGCAAGGTAAACTTTGGAAGGGTAAAGCCGACCAAGGTTAAATATAAAAACCATAAAACCCAAATAGATTATTATCCGTTTCCTTTATATAGGTAGAATGACTAAAGGAGATGGATGATCATGATGATGAAACGAGCTCAAGCAGCCATTGTTGGGATGATGTTAATTGTGGCTGGATGCGGAGGGGCGCCAGCGACACCAGTGAGTACAGTGGTAGTGGCGCCGTCTTCAACACCGACGGCGGGAGTGAGTGCGCCGCCTGTTGCTGCGGCGACGGCAACACCTGCGGCCGCTACGGTACAGCCGGCGGCAAGCAGCACGCCGCAGCCGAGCGCAGCGGCGACAGCGAAGCCGACTGCTGCGGCTGCGACGCCAGCAGTGAAAGAGGCGGCTACGGCGAAGCCGGCCGTGAAAGAGACGGCTGCGGCGCCGGCCGCAACACCAGCGTCGGCTAGCGCGGCGCCTTCCCCATCCGCTAAGCCGGATGGCGGCACCAGCACCGCAGCGCAGGCGCAGGTGCTGTACAAGGACAACTGCATGTCCTGCCACGGGGCAGGGCTTGCAGGCGACTTCGGGCCGAACCTGACGAAGGTCGGTTCGCGCAAAACCAAGGATGAGATCGTCACGCAGATCCTCGGAGGTAAAGGCGATATGCCACCTTTCAAAAGCGCATTGAAATCCGAAGAAATCGAAGTGCTAGCCGCATGGCTAGCAGACAAAAAATGATCGTATAAGCAGCATGGAGGCTTTCATCACATGGGTTTTGTTTCCGTACTAAGTTTTGCTCATCAATTAATTAATCAGCGGGCTCAGCCGGGTGATACCGTCGTCGACGCGACCCTCGGCAACGGCGTCGATGCCCTGTTCTTAGCTAAGCTGGTAGGACCCCGCGGC
Organism: Paenibacillus alginolyticus DSM 5050 = NBRC 15375; assembly: GCF_000422905.1. Taxonomy (GTDB): domain Bacteria; phylum Bacillota; class Bacilli; order Paenibacillales; family NBRC-103111; genus Paenibacillus_E; species Paenibacillus_E alginolyticus. Next base: position 27,788 of record NZ_KE383949.1, on the reverse strand, counting down.
AGCGTGTATGGCTTCGATATCCAGCAGCAAGCGTTGGATCAAACAAAGATGCGTCTGGAGAAAGAACTTCCAGACGCATCTTCTTGCGTGCACATGAGCCTATGCAGCCATGCGCTCATGGAGGCAGCTGTGCCGCAAGACCGCCACGGCAAGGTCGCCGCGGTCACATTCAATCTCGGCTATCTGCCCGGCGCCGATCCCGCAACGATTACGAAGCAGGAATCGACGATTCCTGCTCTCGAGGCTGCCCTCCGCCTGCTCCGCAAAGGCGGTATCGTAACCATCGTGCTCTACAGCGGGCACGATGGAGGCTCGGAAGAAGCTGCGGCCGTCGAAAGCTGGGCCCAGCACCTTCCTCTTGCAGCCTTTCAGGTGCTGCGGTACCAATTCATGAATACCAGCCAGCATGCTCCCTATCTCTTAGCTCTAGAAAAAAGATAGACGCATGTTATAATGCTAGAGAGTGCATCGGCATTATTTTGTAGGAGAAATTTAGAGAAGAAAGTAGGGATAGTTTGTGAAATCATACCCGCTTCAATTTCAACCTGAAATGAAAGAACGTGTCTGGGGTGGAAGAGCCCTAGAAAAGTTTGGTTTTCAGCTTCCAGAAGGCGCTATTGGCGAAGGCTGGATGATTGGCGATCACCCGAATGGAACGACGAAGGTGATTAATGGCGAATTAGCAGGACTTGGTCTAGACGAAATTCGCGAAAAATACGGCAAAACGTTATTCGGCACAAAAGGATTTTCCGAAAAAAACGGCCGTTTCCCACTACTCATCAAGTTATTGGATTGCGAAGACGACCTTTCCGTACAAGTACATCCGAATGATCATTACAAGAATTTGGCTGCCGGCGAGCTCGGCAAAACTGAGATGTGGTACATCCTTGATGCCAAGCCCGGCGCCAAAATTATATATGGCATGCAAGAAGGCGTTACACGCGAAAACTTAGCTCAAGCAATAGCTGAGAACCGCATTTTGGACTGCTTACAGGAAGTCCCTGTTGAAGCCGGTGATTCCTTTTACATCCCTGCAGGAACTGTTCATGCGCTTGGCGCTGGCGTCCTAGTTGCCGAAATTCAGCAAAATTCCGATACGACCTATCGTTTGTACGATTATAATCGTCCCGGACTCGATGGTAAGCCTCGTGATCTTCATATTGAAGATTCGCTCAACGTTATCGCGTATGAAGGCTCCGGCTCCACTCGAATGAAAACAGATTTGAATAAAGCTGGCACTTGGTTAACACTTGCCGAGTCACCATTCTTCACCGTGGAAAAAGGCCTAGTAGGACCGAAATGGGAGCTAAGCACTTCTCCTGAAAGCTTCGTCATCCTCGTTATTGCAGACGGTAACGGAACCCTCCAGTGGGCAGATGGCAGCATCTCCACGAAGCCTGGTGATTGCTTCCTGCTTCCAGCCGATCTTGGCAGCTATGCACTTGAAGGCAGCATGACGGTTATTCGCAGCTACTTGCCTTAATTGTTGTTCGATGAAGAACGTCCCACTCATCTTTTGATGAATAAGGGGCGTTTTTTTGTTATGCCTAAGATGCATATGAGCTTTCACGTTGGGAAACACCAACTGGCGTGGAGATCAGTTTGGGGCTTACTTGAATTGGTACCTATCTCTCATCAGATTAGATGTAAAAAGTGCATCTAATCTAGCCAATATGCTAAATTCCATGAGAATACATGTAAAAAGTACATCTAATTCGACGAATATACTCCATTTTGGTGGAATATGCGGAAATTAGATGCACTTAATACATCTAATTTCCTGAAACTGGTGACAAGGCCGATATTAGATGCACTATTTGCATCTAAATGAGAAGGCACATACTACTCAGGAGTGTCTGAATGGGGGCATTTTGCTGATATATTGTTTACTTGGAGCAGTAAGCTATATGATGGTTCATTCCAAAAAGGCTCTCCACTTATCATCTCTAAGATGATTGTGGAGAGCCTTTTCTATTTCCAGCTATTATTCTTCAGATAAGCTGCTCTCTTTTAAAATAACGTCGTGCGCTCCGCCTTCAACGAGGCTGGTTGCGGAAACGAGCGCAATTCTCGCTTTGCTCTTCAGCTCATCCAAGCTTAATGATCCACAGTTGCACATCGTTGACTTTATTTTGCCAAGCGTCTTGTCCAGGTTCTCCTGTAGGCTTCCAGCATATGGAACATAGGAATCGACGCCTTCTTCAAACAAGAGCTTGTTTTTGCCGCCCGTATCATAACGCTGCCAGTTGCGGGCACGATTGGAACCTTCTCCCCAGTATTCTTTCACAAAGTTGTTTCCAACTTTCAGCTTTCTGGTCGGGCTCTCATCGAAACGTGCGAAATATCGGCCCAGCATGACAAAGTCAGCGCCCATAGCCAAGGCTAATGTAATATGGTAGTCATGTACGATACCACCATCGGAACAAATTGGAATGTAGGTACCTGTTTCTTTGAAGTATTGGTCTCTAGCTTCAACAACTTCCATGAGGGAAGAGGCTTGTCCGCGACCAATTCCTTTTTGCTCCCGAGTGATACAGATAGACCCTCCGCCGATGCCGACTTTAATGAAGTCCGCTCCTGATTCCACCAGATAAAGGAACCCTTCACGGTCTACAACATTACCTGCACCGATCTTCACATTGAAATTCTCTTTCACATACTGAACCGTTTCCCGCTGCCACTCACTATAACCATCTGAAGAATCGATGACCAGAATGTCTACTCCCGCTTCAACAAGCGCAGGCACTCTCTCTTTGTAGTCTTTCGTATTAATCCCCGCACCAACAATATAGCTTTTGTTACCGTCTAAAAGCTCCATCGGATTTTCTTTGTGCTCATCATAATCCTTGCGGAAAACGAGGGTGTCTAGCTTTTGATTATCATCCACAATCGGTAAACAATTCAGCTTGTGATCCCAAATTAAATTGTTTGCTTCCGATAAAGTAATTCCTGATTTGCCATAAATCAGTTTATCAAAAGGCGTCATAAATTGTTGGATTTGGCGATCCAGAGGGTCACGACTTGTCCGGTAATCACGCCCCGTTACAATACCAAGCAATTTTCCATTCGCTGTACCATCGTCGGTAATGGCAACTGTAGAATGACCTGTTTCCTCTTTTAACGCCAGTACATCACTTAGCGTATGCTCGGGAGTTAAGTTGGAGCGGCTAACGACAAATCCTGCCTTGTACCCTTTTACTTTACGCACCATCAGTGCTTCTTCTTCAATCGATTGCGAGCCAAAAATAAACGAAATCCCGCCACTCCGCGCCAAAGCAATCGCCATTCCATGATCGGATACAGCCTGCATGACAGCAGATGAAAACGGGATATTGAGCGAGATCGCAGGCTCCTCGCCTTTATTGAATTTAACTAATGGTGTCTTAAGCTTCACATTCGCCGGTGTACATTCCTTCGTTGTAAGATTAGGAATCAACAAAAACTCACTAAACGTGCGGGATGGTTCTAAGTAATACGTAGCCACTTTATGATTTCCTCCTAATATAGGGATCTTTGAGCGTAGCTCAAAGTCTCTCCGCTCTGGGATCCATGGGTAAATTTTTTCAATCTTATCACTGAACCTCACCTGTGGTCAATGGATTTTTTTAGCAAATACCAATAAAGGCGTTACAAAACGGCGACCTATAGGCCGCTCGCTCTGTAACGCCTAAAAACCAATTTTACATCGGCTATTCGCGGGCGTATTTCACGCATCGCTAACATGTAGCCGTTTTTTCAAAAGATGGACGGACTTAAAGCGGCTTCTTGCCCTCATTTTCGATAAGTGGATCACACTCATTATCTTCGATGATATTACGGGTAGAGTTGCGAAACTCGCGGAGCGTATCTCCGAACGCTCGCCCAAGCTGCGGCAGCTTAGACGGACCGAACACGATTAAAGCGATAGCCAGAATTAACACTAATCCAGATACACCAATATTGTTAAACATGAACATCATCCTCTTTTTCTTTGTGCTTAATTGAAAATCAGCTGTTCGCAGGACTTTCCTGCATGGTTCGCCATTGCCAGCCCGCAACCATTACACTAATTTCAAACAACAGGATTAATGGCACCGTGACCGATAGATGAGATATCATATCGGGCGGGGAGATGCATGAGCCTATGATCGCTAAACCAACGTAGGCGTATTTTCTCGTCATTTTCAATCGCTGCGGCGTCAGCAGACCGATTCTTGTTAGAAATAGAACGACTACGGGCAATTCAAAGGCGATTGCCATGGGGAATACAACTTCGAACAAAAACGAAAAGTAGCGGTCGATTCCATACGTTTCCACAGCGCCGACTGTGTGATTCATACGTATCATAAAACGAATCATCATCGGGAATACCACCCAATAGCTGAATGATACCCCGATAATAAACAGTGCAAATGACACCGGTATGTAGGGAAGGGTGCTTTTAGCCTCCGCATCAGTAAGACCAGGACGAACGAATGCCCACACTTGATAAAGCAGCACTGGAACTGTGAACAATAAAGCAACCAGGAAAGCGCACTTCATGTAGATCATCAACCCGTCCGTAAACGAGAACACGTTCCAATTTATCTCGCCCACCAAAGGTTGCGATTTCATATACCGCAGGATTCTAGGCGAAACATACAGCCCGACGCTTAGTGTAACCACAAACCATGCGAACACAATCAGCAAACGTTTGCGGACTTCAGTCAAATGAAAGATCCAATCTTCCTGCTCCATCCCTTCACCCCATTAAACAAAGTCCTATGCCCTAACTTGATTAAACAATCATTCCACCTTGTTTCAAATATTTCGCAATCCCTTCTACTGCCCGATAAGCAAGTGCCCCGATCGTACCCGTAGGATTGTAGCCGCTGTTGTGCGCGAAAGCTGACGCTCCGACAACGAAAACATTTTCAGCATCCCACATTTGCAAGTAGGAATTTACGGCTGAAGTTGCAGGTTCTGCCCCCATAATGACGCCCCCGGTATTGTGCGTAGATTGATAAGGGACGATATTGTAAGGTCCAAGTTGATCCGATGAGCCAATTGTCGTAGCCTTCATTTCCTTCATGATTTCGGCTGCCTTGCCAGCCATGAATTTGATCATTTGCCGATCCTGCTCCTCAAAATCGAAAGTAACCCTGGGCAGCTGCAGGCCATAAGCATCTTTATAGGTAGGATCCAAGTCCACATAATGATGCTTCCACGGCAAACTGCTGCCCTGCGGAGAAACAGAAAGTACACTGTTCGCATATTTGAGTGACTTTTGCTTGAAGTCTTTTCCCCATGTCGGTGTTCCTTTCGGAACCGAGTTGGTAGCGATGGGCCGCTGCCCCGTCTGTGAAATACGCATTCCTGCGCCATGAAGAAAATTGAGGTTGCTGTGGTCAAAATTATCTCCATTGAAATCAGGAATCTCCATGCCAAGGGATCCTGCACCGGCATACAAATTGAATTCCTTATCGTCAAAAAATCCCGCGGCTGAGCCACCGTTGGTCTGATAGCAATAATTTTTACCGATAACTCCTTTGCCGGTAGCTGGATCGTAAGGCTTGCCCAACTTCGAAGTTAGCAAGAGCTTAATGTTATTGAACACGTAGCTCGCCATAATGACCACATCAGCCGGCTGCTCAAACTGTTCTCCCGTAATCGTGTTAATATATACAACCCCACTAGCTTTCTTACCGTCATTGAGAATTTGTATAACATTAGAATAGGTACGCAACTCAAAATTCCCTGATTTCTGGGCGACGGGAAGTACAGTAACCACGGCATCTGCCTTGGCTCCGTATTCACAACCAAAGCGTTCGCAGTAGCCACAGTATTGACACGCTGCCCGAGTGACCCCATCCGGATTCGTATATTGTTCCGACAGATTCGCCGATGGCATCATATAGGGATGATAACCCAGCTTTTTCGTCGCTTCTTCAAAAAGCTTCAAGACCGGAGTTTTCACCATCGGTTTAGTAGGAAAAGGGCTCGAGCGCTTACCAACCAAAGGGTTTTGGTCTGGGTCGCCGGAAATTCCCGCCATCTTCTCGAATTTGTCAAAATACGGCTCTAATTGATCGTAGGTAATGCCCCAATCCTGAATGGTCATTCCATCCGGTATTTTCTGTTTTCCATACCGCTCTACCGTTTTACTATAAATTTCAAAATCGTAAGGAAGGAACCGATAGGTTTGCCCGTTCCAGTGTATGCTTGCTCCGCCAAGTCCCTCCCCGAGCAGGAAAGAACCGTGTTCACGCATCGGCACTGCGGTCATTTTCTCCGTATTGCGAAACGTCACCGTTTCCTTCGATAGATCTTGCATGAGATCCAGCCGCTGAGCATAGCGCAGCTCATCATGCACCATGTAGTAATCCTGTGTGCTTCGCGGCTTACCGCGTTCCAATCCAACTACCTTAACCCCTTGCTTCGTCAATTCCGCGGCAATGATGCCTCCGACCCATCCCATTCCAACAATCACAACGGGAACTTTCGGCATTTTTGTAGCCATATGCTCCTTCCTTTCTCACTTGTATTTATGTTGTCACTAATGTGCGAAATGATCATGCAAACTACGCGGATCCATGACCACGAACTGATCCTTCTCCATAATACTGGCGTAAGTCATCTGATTACCTGGATATTTACGCATCTTCCATCCCAACATGTTCTTGTTACCCCCATACAGTGGATCGCAGTAAACGCCCTCCATGGTCAGCCTGCAGAACAGATTGAAGAACGTTTTGCCCGTTATTCCGTTTATGACCATGATCTCGCCTTTTTCCATGGATGTCAGAATCGCGTCCTTCTCCTCCGGTGTCAAATCAATAAAGGATTTGGAATATTTGGTTTTGCTAGTCTCTTCCATACTTTGAAGTCCCATCGTGAATAACTCGTGGCGATTGATGCTTTGGTAATCCCCCTGTGTCACTTCCCCTTTTATAAAAGGACCTGTCCGATACTCACGTGAATTCACTCCCCATGGACTGGCCAATTGATGGTCAATATAAAAAACGACGCCCAAATCTGTCGCTCCCGGCCCATTTTCATCTTTGGGAAAAATACGCTCAGCCGCTGCTTCCGTCAACTGAAGCTGCGCTTGATTGAAAAACATAGGGGCTTGATTGTAATCTGCTGCAGTTTGTGGCGCTGTAGATGGTGCTGGTGCAGGAGCCGCCTGTTTTTTTCCAAATCCTCCCGAAAACGCACTGCCGACTACGCCCCCCACTACTACACCGCCAATAGCAGTCCCGGTATATTTCAAAAAACGACGCCGTGAATGATCTGGAGAGCTTACTTTGTTTTTATCCGCCAATTTCTCATTCCTCCTTGGAGTTTTTAGTATAAATTGGTTGTTATGGATAGGATGAGCGACCTGTTCATTAATTATTCCGATTGCATGAAAAGTAGCGAATTCGGGAAATGTAGTGACAGAACTCGAATGAAATAAAAGAAGGAGAATGATGCAGTTGAACAAATCATTTCTATGCCTCTTTCTATTGTTAGCCTTCTCCCTAGCTGCCTGTGGGAAGACGACACCTCCGGCAACAACGGGGACTCCAGCAGCTACAGGAACCCCAACGGCAACAGGAACCCCAGCAGCAACTAGCAGCGGGGCAACAACCAAAGTCGACGCCCAAGCTGTTTTTAAACAAAGCTGCGTGAGTTGCCATGGTGTTAACCTTGAGGGTGCAGTAGGACCTAATTTACAGAAAGAAGGCAGTAAGCGTTCCAAGGACGAGCTTGCAACGATTATAACGAATGGCAAAGGCGCGATGCCCAGCTTCAAAGGGAAGCTTACGGATGATGAAATCAGCTCTCTAGCTATTTGGCTTGCAGACAAGAAATAATGGATGCAAAAAAGCTTCGCTCTCCGAGAAGGAAAGCGAAGCTTTTTTATGTTGTCGCCAATTGGCGCAGCGGCATGGTGTAGTAGCTAGCCGGCTGCTGCGCGTCCGGCGGGAAGTGCACAACAAGCAGCTCTTTGCTGTTTTCGTCGATCTCTCCGCTCTGCAGATACGTCTGCAAAGCGAAAGGCAATACCTCAAGCATCGCGTGCTTGTGGAGATCTTTTTCATTGATGCGGAGACTCTGGAAGTCGCCGCTGACGAGCTCAGGCTGCTCAGCCAGGAGCCTCAGGTAGGCATTCTGCTCGGACTTCTCCAGGGTGAAGTCCCACCAGATTTTGCGCGGCTTATATTTATGACCCAGGAAATAATCCAGTTTCATCAAGCCTTCAATCACGTGCATGTTTTTGGTTTCACGATGCATCAGGAAATCGCGCAAGCGGGTAAACAGATCCTCGAGCTGATGCCCAATCTTCTGCCAACCGCGGCTTTCCCAGAAGTCGCCGAACTCTTGAAAGAAGTCAAACGCAGAAGCGAATTCTTTGGCGATTAAATATTTGACTGTATGATCCATACGGTGAGCGTTCCAATATTTCTCGAGCACATCCTCCACCCGTTTGATACGAATCAAATCAGTGAATGGCAGAATGTCATTGCCGAGAATCTCGTAAGGCGCGTGGTCCATGTAAACATAGCCGTATTTATGCGCGTCATTGCGCATCCCCGTGCCGCGCAGCATTTTCAGGAAACCGAGCTGCAGCTCTTCCGGTCCTAGTTCAAAGACATCGTTAAACGTCTTGCGGAACGAGTTATAATCCTCTTCCGGCAAGCCGGCTATCAGATCGAGATGCTGATCGATTTTCAGGCTATTTTTCACCTTAGATACCGTACGGCTCAGCTTAAAGAAATTTTGCCTGCGCTGCACCAAATCATTGGTTGTATCATTCGTAGATTGGACCCCGATCTCAAAGCGGAATGTACCCGGAGGGGCATTCTCAGCTAGGTAATCGAGTACCTCAGGACGCATGATATCCGCAGTAATCTCAAATTGAAACACGGTGCCGCGATGATTGGCAATGAGGAATTCAAAGATTTCCATCGCATAATCACGCTTAATATTAAACGTCCGATCCACGAACTTGATTAGCTTCGCGCCGGAATCGATTAAGTACAGGAGGTCTGACTTGGTACGTTCTATATCAAAATACCGCACACCAACCTCAATACTCGACAGGCAGAATTGACAGGAGAAGGGGCAGCCACGGCTCGTCTCGAAATACACAACGCGATTAGCCAGACTCGGCACATCCTCTGCAAAACGGTGCGGAGACGGGATATCATCCAGCTTCAGCTTAGGTCTGCCCGGCATCAGTACGACTTCCTCGCCTTTGCGATAGGCCAGTCCATAAACAAAATGATATTTGCGAGTCGTTGAAATTTCTGTCAGCAGTTGGTGGAAGGTCTCTTCCCCTTCGCCCATCACAATGAAATCGACCTCAGGAATGCGATTCATCCAGTATTCGGTATCATAAGAGACCTCTGGACCGCCAAGCATGATCAGGAGATCTGGCCGAATCTTTTTGATCATTTTAATAATCGTTATCGTTTCTTCAATGTTCCAAATATAACAAGAAAAACCCAATACATCCGGGGCCTTTTGATAAATGTCCGAAACGACGTTCATGACAGGGTCTTTGATCGTATATTCTGTAATTTCAACGTCAAAATCCTTCTCGCAGAACGCTTTTAGATAGCGTAAGGCTAAGGAGGTATGAATGAATTTGGCATTAAGTGTGGATACAAGTACTTTCATTATAAAAAAACCTCGTTCTGTTCTCGTTTATCGTACTATCTAATTCTACACGAAAACCGAGGAAATACAAAGGCAAGCCCTCCCAAAGAAGACTAAAGAACCATATCATCATCCAACTGAGGGTTCTCATAAGGGAACTGCAAATAGGAGGCTTCCTGAATCGCATTTTTCCACTTTTCGGCATGAGAATACAGCTGATCTTCGACTTCTTGCATTCTTTGTTGCAATTCACCGGTATTTTCAGCAGGGCCACTTTGTAAAGCCTTTTGCAGGGTAGTGCGCTCTTCGAACCATTGCGTTAACTGATATAAAAGCATAAGGAATTCCCACCTTTTCTCACATGTAGTGCTGCAGCATGTAAGTAGAAGTGTTCCCTTTTTGGGAGGCGGGCATACAGAGGCTGCCGGGGCAAATGCCGGATAAGTAATTTTCCCTTGGGATGTACCTAGAAAGTCGCGCGATATATAGGATCTTCCCTCACAGCGTTTCTTTTGCTTTTGCGAACGTGGTATATTGTAAGGTGAATGATCTGACCGGAAGGTAAGCGATCGCATTAGGAGGTCTTTTTTATGCAAAAGAAGCCAGGTAAGTTTCAAGGTCCAAATAAAAGCCAGAACCAGAATCCCAAATTCAAGCAAACTAAGAGTCCGAGCCAGAATCCTACTCCGTCAAAAGGAAACCAAGAGATGAGTACTCGCCAGTACACCGTAAAGGAGTCCTCTGAGCTACTACCTTTTTTAATAGAAAAGCTTTCGAGTTTGGGCCGTAATTCGGTAAAAGCCATACTTGCCCGTGGACAAGTCGCAGTGAATGGCAAAGCCGTAACAGCTTACAACTATCCCTTGCAGCCAGAACAAACGGTCACCATTAACAAGGATAAAATCGTCGAAGATATCCCCCTAGCTGGCATGAGCATTTTGCATGAAGATGAAGATGTGATTGTCATTCAAAAGGATGCCGGGCTATTATCTATCGCGACAAATACCAAAGAAAATGAGATTACGGCCTATCGCCAGCTCACGGCCCATGTTCGAAACCACGATCCGAAGGCTCGGATTTTCGTTGTACATAGACTGGATCGAGATACATCCGGCGTGATGATGTTTGCCAAAAACGAGAAGGCTCAGCAGCACCTGCAGAACACTTGGCAGGAAAGTGTCAAAGAGCGCACTTATGTTGCCCTGGTTGAAGGCATGGTGAAAAAGCCCGAAGGGACCATTTCCTCATGGCTCAAAGAGCATACGAAGTCGCTTAAAATGTTTTCGACGCCGTATCCGAACGATGGACAGCACGCAGTTACTCATTATAAAACACTGCAAGCGAACCGGAGCTTTTCGCTGTTAGAGGTTAATCTCGAGACCGGCCGCAAAAATCAAATTCGCGTTCATATGCAGGACATCGGCCACCCCGTTGTTGGCGATAAGAAGTACGGTTCAAAAACGAAGGAAATCGACCGTCTTGGACTTCATGCTCGTGTGCTTGCCTTTTTGCATCCGACAACGGGTCAGCTGCTGCGATTTGAGACGCATATTCCGAAGGTGTTTTTGAATCCATTTAAAGAGTTGCCTGCGAAGAAATAATTGGCATGAGGAGCGATAAGAGATGCAAATCGTTGTACTTGATGGCTACACACTAAATCCCGGCGATCTGATCTGGAGCGGATTAGATTCACTCGGCGAGCTTGTTGTCTATGATCGAACTGCTGAGTCACAGATCCTTGAACGTGCTGCTGATGCAGAGATTGTTTTGACGAATAAGACCCCGCTATCCGCTCAAACGATTCAACAATTGCCTAAGCTTCGCTATATCGGCGTACTTGCGACCGGATACAATATCGTTGATATTCAGGCAGCCAAGGAAAATGGCATTATTGTCTCTAACGTTCCTGCTTACAGTACTCATTCTGTTGCTCAGCTGGTCTTTGCTTTGTTATTGGAGTTTTGCCATCGGGTGCAGCAGCATAGTGACAGCGTGCTTAATGGGGATTGGGTTGGGTCCATTGATTTCAGCTACAGCCGCTCTCCGCTCGTCGAGTTAAGCGGCAAAACCATGGGACTGATTGGCCTGGGACAAATCGGCAAACAAACCGCGTTAATTGCGCAGGCGATGGGAATGAAGGTTATCGCGACTGGCAGCGGAAGAAATGTCCCTCAACCTGTTGAGGGCATGGAGTGGGTGCAAATCGACGAGCTGCTGCAGCGCTCAGATGTCATTAGTCTTCACTGCCCGCTGACACCGGCAACGAATCAGTTGATAGATGCTGCACGGATCGCTCAGATGAAACCGACGGCTATTATCATTAATACTGCACGAGGCGGTCTTCTCAATGAGAAAGATGTCGCTCATGCTTTGAACGAAGGCAGACTTGCAGGAGCCGGTCTAGATGTGCTGACCATAGAACCGCCTCAGCCGGACAATCCTTTGCTGCACGCGAGAAATGTGATTATTACCCCGCATATTGCGTGGGCTACTAAAGAAGCACGAGCAAGACTGATGGATACGGCGATTGGTAACGTGCGTGCTTATCTGGATGGGCGTCCGGTGAATGTGATTGGGTAGTGTTGGGGTGAGTGCGTGGTTGAGCGAGTGAGTGAGTGTGGACGGTTGATTTAGCGATGTTTTACAGCGCTAACTGAGCACATTTCCTCTTCATACACACTTTAACAATGAAAAACATCGCTATGGCGAGCAAATTAGGCTATTTCACTTGGGGACGGCAGTTTTAAGGATGTTTTATATCGCTAACGTAGCACATTTCCTGCTCATGCAGACTTTAGCGATGAAAAACATCGCTACGGGGCTTGAACTGGGAAAACCAGCTGAGCTGACATGCTCTCGCGCACCTGCGAACATGAATGAAATCAGCCTTAGGGACGAAAGACCACCGTGTTTGGGTTCACTCCCAAAACGGTGGTCTTTCAACGTTCAAATCTATGTGGGCTGCGGGTATCCACAGCCTCGGTATTTTCGCCGCTTAAGTGCTAGTGCACTTAAGCGGTTTTTCGCTTGAGCTATTATTTAAGCAGGGCCGCATAATCCATCTGCGGCACAAGCCCTTCCTCCGCAGCCCGCTGGAGCAAGGTCAAGACGGCGCCATAGCCGCTTTCACCTAGATCAGCGGTGAATTCGTTCACGTACAGGTCGATGTGCGCCTCAGCGACCTGTGGATCCATCTCCTGCGCGTGCGCCATGACGTAGTCGCGCGATGCTTCCGGATGTGCCCACGCATATTCGACAGAGGCGCGGGCCCAGCCTGCAAGCGCCTCAAGATCCATGGAGCGCCGTGCAATGATGGCGCCCAGCGGGATCGGCAGGTTGGTGTCCGACTCCCACCAACTGCCCAGGTCTGTGAGAAGCGCTAACCCGTAAGACGGGTAAGTAAAGCGCGCTTCATGAATGACAAGGCCGGCATCGATGAGGCCGTCCCGCACGGCAGGCATGATCTCGTGGAACGGCATGACCACGATTTCACCAACGCCGCCTGGAACGTTCTGTGCCGCCCAGAGGCGGAACAGTAAGTACGCGGTTGAGCGCTCGCTCGGCACAGCGACCCGGCGGCCGCTGAGCATAGCCGGGTCTGGCATTGTTCCCGCTGTCGCAATTGTTCCCTCTGTCTCCGCTGTTCCCACTGCTCCGCTGATCTTCGTCAGCACCAACGGTCCGCAGCCTCTGCCCAAAGCGCCGCCGCAGGGGAGCAGGGCGTAGTCCTTTAGCACCCATGGCAGTGCTGCGTAAGAGATCTTGAGGACATCCGGCCCGCTGCCTTCAGCAGCAAGCTTGTTCGTAATGTCGATGTCGGCATATAAGACATCCAGCTCGGGGGCGCCTGGGATTAACCCATGCGCCCAAGCATGAAAAACAAATGTATCATTTGGACAAGGTGAATACGCAATCTTCATTTTAAAGCACCTCCGCTAGGACTGAACTTGCTGCTTCTAAAGCCTTAAAGGCATCACCGATACGCCAAGCGTCTCGGTCGCGAGGACCGATCGCGTTGGAGATCGCGCGAATCTCCAACACTGGCACGCCGCGCTGCTGCGCAGCTGTCGCAATGCCGAAGCCTTCCATGGCTTCGGCAGCGGCTCCAGGCACACGCGCAGCCAGCGCAGCCGCTGTCGCTGCCGTCCCGGTGGCGGTTGCCACCGTGAGCACTGGCGCCATCTGCGCCTGCAAACCAGCGGCTAACAACGCCGCTGTCACTCGCTCGGCCACATCCGCGGCAACACCGACTCGTGTCGAGCCGAAGCCAAGCTCGTCCAAGCTGCTGAAGCCATCCAGCAGCTCCACGCCAAGGTCAGCGCCTATGATCTCACTCGCCACAACAAGCGAGCCTATCTCCGCTTTCCCTACAAATCCGCCGGCAATACCGGCGATAATAACCAAATCATATTCAGCTTTCGCAAGCTCTATCGCTCCATTCACTGCTGCTGCTGCAAGCCCAACGCCAGCTAAGGCAAATTCAAATCTGCTATCATGACCAAGGCCGCGCTGGACTGCATCTCTTTCAGGAGCTACAGCTGTCATTACAAGTACACGCATCGTCGTTCCAATCCCCTTCTATGATCAATATCCATTCTTATATACGATTATTTTACATGACCCATGATCAAATAGGAAACTTTCGAGGTATGACCAACAAGACCAACACTTTCTCGATCGATTCCATTGTATTGACAATTCCATCTGTTTTAATTATTATCTAATTAGATAATCATCGAATTAGATATCCTTTTAAGGAGGTGTACCCGCCATGCAATTAGATAAAATCATTACCTATCACAAGGCACTTGCCGACGCAACACGTATACGTATGCTCATTTTACTAGCCGATGGAGAGCTGAACGGTCAAGTTCTTGCCGAGAAACTAGGTGTTACCCCAGCAACGATTACCCATCACGCCTCCAAGCTTCGCGAGGCCAGCCTCATCAATGAACGTAGAGACAAGAACACGATTTACTTCGCTTTGAATGAATATTTCATTCGCAGTAATGCCACCGCGACGGCTGAGCTCATTTTCAAAAACAAGAAAGGAGAGATCGATCCTATGAAAGATGAAGATCGTAATCAGAACCTCAAGCAATCTGTCATTCGAAACTTTATAACCTTAGATGGCAAACTCAAGCATATCCCTGCCCAGCTCAAGAAAAAACTTATCGTCCTAGAACATCTAGTCGAGCAGCTTGAACAAGGACGAACCTACACAGAGAAGGAACTGAATGCCTTCATTAAGAATTACCATCCTGATTTCGCAACGATTCGACGAGAATTCATTATGCACCAGTTCATGTTTCGCGATAACGAGATATACGAACTCAATCCAACGGAGATGTGGGCCAAATGGGAGAACTTATCCTAATTCTAAAAAAAAGGACGGTTCCCAGTCGATTACACGACTTAAGAACTCGTCCTTGCCTTCCTAGCCTTATTCTTTTAAAAGAAACGTATTCCTGGACACGTTACCCGATTTTAATGTCAGAATCAGGACATTCATCCATACGCCCTCTAGTTGAATGACATATAGTAATTTTGTGAAGGGAGGGATTGAAATGAGTTGTGGTTGCGGTCCTGCTGTACCTTATTCAAACACTTCTATTGTCCTCGTTTTATACGTCCTTTTGGTTATCGTGCTTTGTACTTTCGGATTTGGATGGTAATAAAAGTAATAAGCGGCTGGGACGATGATTCGTGATCCGGCCGCTTTTCGTTATTCAACCCTTTTAGATAACAAAATAGTACCCATTAAAAAAGCCAATCGTCTCGAAAACCTGTAGTATCATAAACAGCATCATATAGAAAATTCGAGCATTTTCCCACTTTTCGGTCAACTTCACTAAGTAAAAATAAAACGGTATACTCACCATCATATAGCGTACGACGCTTACGAGAAATAAAGGTTGACTTGAAAATGGGATGACAATGAGCAGCAAGCCATAAACGAAAAATAGAAGCTCATGCTTATTTGTCATAAGCTTTTTTAAATGAGCAAAGAGGTAACTCAAAAAAACGACAAATACAGCTGTCGATACGGTAAAAGCAATGAAGCCGTTATCCCAGCCATCAGGTGTAGAGAAGTAAGGCTTTTTCAAATAACGAACATAATTGATAAATGGTATTGTTGTATAGCGGAACCAGTGCAAGCTCTGCTCATGAAAAGGAGCCAAGAAATCACCGGTGACGATTCGCATATGTAGGAGATATATACCTATTGGGATAAGTGATAATAGGCTGTATAACGACCATTTCAGATAACGCCAGGTCCATTTGAACCCTTCGTCCATAAACACGGAACCCATCACAAATGCAAGGTTAATAAACCCTGGTACCCTAGTTACGGTAGATAAGCTGGCAGCTATAAAGGCGAGTGCATACTGTTTGCTGCCTGCATAATAGATGGAAGCTGCCGATAACAGCAGAAATAGACTCTCTGTATACGGTAGGGTATAGTAAAGCGACGATGGGTAAATCACTATTAGCAGCAGCACAGTTCCCGCCTGACGTTCACTGAATCCCCGCTGCAGAGCAATAAAATAGATATAAATTAAGGCGCCAAGCAAACATAGATTCGAAACGATCATACCGACTATTGCAGGTTCAAACCAAAATATTTTACCAAGCAAGAATATCATCAGCGGGAACAATGGAAAAAACACCCAATTCGCAGCTGTATGAGGTTCGTCCATCCGAAACTTATCATAGCCTTGTGTGGCTATTTTTAAGTAAGAATACGTATCAAACTTGATAAAATCCTCTAACTTCAGCTTCTCCGTAGAAGCTAGTTCCCCAGGAAGCTTCAGCGTCCACTTGGACAAGGTGCCTGGCACATTCTGCATATACATCGGCACCTGAGAAGACTTAGTGAACAAATTCATCCCGATATATCCAGTAAATAGCATGAGTGCCCGAGAAAATAGGACAAGCAAGACAATCGACAGTATCACATTGACCTTCCTTCTTTTTGGCACTTTCTCTTGCAGTGGTTCCATCATCCATCTCTCCAATCCGAACATCATATATCTTTCCTGTAAATTTACCTGATTACCCCTGTTTTACCAAGTTAAGGATTCGTAAAGAACTATTAATAAGGACGTTTGTAAGTTAAAAATGTTTAATTTTCGTTAAAAAATTAATATTTTACATACATTACGATATAATGAAAGCCATATCATCCTTTCAATCCTCTTTGCAGAATGGAGACGAGAATTGTGGTTCATCCCGTATTGACCATTGTGGTCCCCTGCTATAACGAAGAAGAAGTACTCCCAGAAACAGTATTCCAACTTACCACTGTGTTACAAACTCTCATCTCGGATAAATTAATCGCCACCACAAGCACGGTGCTGTTTGTCGACGATGGCAGCAAGGATGCAACTTGGACGCTTATTGAGAGCTTCCACGACTCCAGTCCTTTGATTACTGGTCTTAAGCTTGCAAGAAATGCAGGCCATCAAAGCGCTTTGCTTGCCGGGCTTATGAAAGCCAAGACCTATTCGGACTGCGTCGTTTCCATCGATGCAGATCTGCAAGACGACACGAGTGTCATTCGCGAGTTTATCGTCAAATTCCACGAAGGCTACGATATCGTTTACGGCATCCGACAGGATCGCTCGACGGATACGTTTTTCAAGCGAGTTACGGCCCAGGGTTTCTATAGGCTCATGAATTCGCTTGGTGTCAAACTTCACTACAATCATGCGGATTTCCGCTTGATGAGCAAGCGTACCCTCGAAAATTTGGAGAAATTTCAAGAGGTTAATTTATTTCTTCGCGGTATGGTGCCTCTACTCGGCTTCCCCTCCACTCAGGTCTATTATGACCGTAAAGAACGTTTTGCCGGAGAATCCAAATATCCGCTTCGCAAAATGCTCGCATTCGCCTTCGATGGCATCACGTCGTTCAGTGTAACCCCTATTCGCTTCGTCACTATCATGGGTTTCCTTCTATTCGCGTTGAGTGTCGTTGCCGGATTATATGCCATTGTAGGCAAAATTCTCGGAGCGAACGTTACCGGTTGGACATCGCTTGTTCTTTCGGTTTGGTTCATTGGCGGCGTTCAGCTTCTCGCGCTCGGCTTAATTGGTGAATACATAGGCAAAATATATAAAGAAGTGAAGCACCGTCCGCTTTTCGTCATCGAGAAGGATTTGACAGCAACTGGACGGGATCACGAATTAGTCCATACGCCATCCAATCAAGTAAGCTCCAGCCGGTGATGATTCAATGAAACGGATAAAAGCTTTGTTGACTAGCAGCTTCGCGCGCTTCTTACTTGTCGGTCTGTTCAATACGTTGGTCGGTCTGTCAGCCAGCTTTGCTTTCTTTAATCTGCTTCACCTCAATTATTGGATATCTACTTTCGCAGGAAATACCATAGGCGCTATTGTTAGCTACACGCTGAATCGTACATTTACGTTTCGTTCCAACGTTAGCGTCGGCAGCAGTTGGTGGAAATTTGCTGTTGTTATTTTGAGCTGTTATGGCGTCTCTTATGGGTTAAGTTGGGTACTTGCAGAAGCAGCAAGCTCTTTCCTGCCATCCGTGCGGACAGATTTTCTGCACAATGCTGCTATTTTGGTTGGTAATGGCTTTTATACGATTGGAAATTATTTGGGACATAAATATTTTACATTCCGAACTCATGTCACGGACAACCCTGGGGTATCCTAATCACCAAGAGGTGATGCCTAATGGCACGAAGAAGAAGCAACCGGGCCATCGTGCCCGGATCGGAACACGGCCTGGGACTGCTCAAGGCGCAAGTCATGAAGAATCAGGGGTATAATGTCAACCCAGAACGACCTGATCTCGTCAAATATGAAGTAGCCCGAACGCTTGGCGTTCCCCTTCAGCAAGGCTACAACGGGCAGCTTAGCTCAGAAGACGCTGGCAAGGTCGGCGGTCCGATTGGCGGGGCTATGGTGCGTGAGCTCGTGCGCATGGCGCAGCAGCAGCTTGCGAATCAGCGGCCACCGCAGCGATAGGTCATGAGAGACAGCCATATTCCGCCGCGGGTGTACATAAACTAGTAGCAAGCTGCTCGCAGCGCTACTTTCTATGTAGAAGTCAGGTGATGATGGCCGATGAATCCCCCAGGCAACCGAACGCCTAAGCCCGATTGGAAAGGGCTGTCGGCGCAAGCTGGCGATGTGCTGGGCCCCGAATTCTGGCACGATATTGCCAGTATCATCCCGCTAACCGGGCCAAGAGTTGATATGTATGAGACACCGCAGGAACTCGTTGTTGTGGCTGAAGTTCCCGGATTGTCTTCACCCGAGCAGATTCAGCTTTCTTTCCGTGACCAATCCTTACTTATGCGCGGGATGCTCGTTCGGCCCTACCAAGTACTCGATGAACAAATGCGGTTGTCTGAGCGATATTTCGGTGCATTCGAGAGAGTTTTCCGCCTACCCGGCAATGCGATGACCGATCTAATGCGGGCGCAATATCACAACGGTTTGCTCATCATTCGAATCCCGCTTGCTCCTCCGGATGGAGAGAAAGTTATTCCTATACAGTTCACGTAATGAGCAAAATCAGGAGTTTAGCTTACATTCGTCATGGTTGATGGTTACGAACCAAATAAAGATTACCCTCTAAACGGCCTTTCTCGCCGATTGGTCGGTAATCTTTTTTATATTCAAAAATGAATCTTTACCGAAAAGAGAAATGAATCTTCCTTTGTCCCCATATAAATAAAAGAGAGCGTTCGGAAATGCAGGATTGGAGGGATTACTGTGGTGCGCATACAATTTCAATCTATACACATCGATGGAATCGCGGAAACATCCAGTGTGAACAGGGGTACGAATCGGATCATCGGAAAGCGTCATTCCGAGAAGCTTAATCAAGGGCTTGGGGAAATAAGCGGGGAGCATAATATTATTCTGGGTGGCAAGCATACTGTCCAAGATGGCGACACCTTTGATGTTAAACCATCTACACGAGAGAGCTGAGATTACCCATGTGGTTTCAAAAAAAGAAATCGGCCCCGCCCAAAACGCAGCCAACTAGAGGTACAGCTAATGCTAAAACATCAACCCCAGCCAGAGCTGAGGTTAGAACTGAAGCTAGTTCTGGAGCTAGTCCTGCCGCTAAACCAGAAGTT
This sequence comes from Paenibacillus alginolyticus DSM 5050 = NBRC 15375, assembly GCF_000422905.1. Taxonomy (GTDB): domain Bacteria; phylum Bacillota; class Bacilli; order Paenibacillales; family NBRC-103111; genus Paenibacillus_E; species Paenibacillus_E alginolyticus. Next base: position 8,059 of record NZ_KE383949.1, on the reverse strand, counting down.
AAAACTGGAGCCATATCTCCCCAGGATCAACACGTTCAGCAATTAGAACGGCGTCTTCGCAAATTGGAAGAAGAATTGGCTGATCTTACGGCCAAACACCCGAAGATACATATTGATACCCTGCATATCCATCAACCCGTTTTAGAAAACTTAACCTTTCGGCTGGATCATCTCGATATTAAGGAACTGAGCGGTTCATTGAATCTAGGTAACAATTTCGCTGCCAAGCCAAGTGAGAAAAGTGTACCGGTTGATGAAGCTTTTAAACGTGCAAATGTGTCAAAAGAAAGTAAAACCGCTAGCTCTCGTACTTCCACTGAAGGTGTAGATGCTGCTTCACAGGCTGCTGCCGCTTCGAAAACAGAGCGAACCTCGACCGGTTATAAATACACACCACCGCAGTCTAATTCATAAAGAGGTGATACAAGGTGTCCTCCTTCATGTCCCCAACATTCATTATCGGCTCCATCCGCATCGGATCGGTACAAAGCGCGTCCTGTCTCAATATGGGCAATAATTGGCCGACCGATTTTCAAAGCAATCAGAAAACGGTTCAAGGCTTTGGCGCTGTCGAAGGCGACAACAATCAGTTAGTTGGAACCCGCTCTATGCTCAACGATTCCGATTTCCTTGATATGCTCAACATCGGAGATAACGAAACACCCGAGTGGCTGCAGGACATGATTGCCAACCAGGCTCAGACGTCCGGCTTTACCCCTGCTCCCGTCAGCCCGCAGGCTGAAGATACGACAAATGCTCCACAAACTGCTGATTAGAGCAGCTGCGGAGCATTCTTTTTATACACGGCCAATGATCAAGTCCCCTTTGGTATAAGGGGCATCGATGATGTCATTGTCATAAACCGTGTTGATATTATAAAGCACGTAATTATGATCACCGTTTATCTCTCCAAGGCCATTGTTTGCTTTCCCACTTGTAGACCAATTTACTTGTATGTTGGTGCCGATAAAAATACCGGATGCATCGGCTATGGAATTAACATGGATAGAATCAAATTCAATGAGCGGAGGCTCTAGCGGGCACGGTAATTTCAGCACGACATTCACCCACCATTCAACTATACTTGATTAGTAACAGCTGGTTTAAAATCCTGATCATTAATTGGTGCATCAATAAAATCGTTGTCAAAGATGAAATTAACAATATTGGCGGAGAAGGTATTTCCGATAAATTGACCCGTCCCGTAATTGTTTTTGCTGTGTGAATCCCAGCTGGATTGCGCATTCTCACCGATCCCGACGGTGGCATTCGTATTTTGACTATTTATATTAATCATGTTAAAAACGATGGAACTCGGCACACTGCTCACTCCCTGTCCTTGGATAACTTTCAGCTTCTTCAGCCCAGCTTGACGGACTTTGGCCGGAGATGTATCTTAGCCTATTCATCCAGAGCTGAAATGGTTCCAAAAAAAAAAGACCCTTTCCCAAATTGGGAAAGAGTCCTCCTTTACCAGAAGAATCCTGGACCACCGAAGCCACCACCATAACCAAAGCCACCGCCATAACCAAAGCCACCACCGTATCCAAATCCACCATAAGCATAAGGTGCTGTGCCAATCGCTAACAGATCAAACAAAACCAATGGAATAATCGCTTTTACTTGAACTTTTTTGCCTTTTTGCGGAGCAACAATCAACGTGTTACCGCTGATCCGCACCAATTTACCAGTTACTTGAGTTCCGTCTTTCTTAAGAGCCACGATATTTTTCCCGACCAATTTCCGAACGTCGTCTTTACGAATTTTTGATGCCACAAACGTCCACCTCCTTCAACCAATTGAGATACATTGCTCTACAGTGTACGGATGTTTAAGTCACATCGCTTGGATAGCTGTCCACTCTCCGGTAAAAATACGCAGTTGTCCTCCTACCGTTCAACGCAAAAAAATTGCCGCATCTCCAGCACTAAGGCCAAGATAACGACAATTTTATGGGCAAAAAGTGCTTATGCTTTACGAATTTTACCAAGCTCTGTGGTAATCGCATCAATTTCGCTAATACTGAAATTATCTTTGCTGATGACCAAGTCGTACAAGTCCTTCAAGTCCTCATATACTTCCTGTTTGACGTTCGAGGCTTTAATCGACCCACCGGTAGCCATGCGCAGCTTTCTCTTAATTTCTTCAAACATATATTCCACGTTTTCTTCCGACCAAATGTTCAAATCCATAGCTTTATGTTCTTCCTTCCTCTAAGCGCTTGTGCCACATTAAGGAGCAAGCTCCCCTTTTGTTATTCTAAAGCACTTATCGGATGTTGTAAAATGAAATCCATTTACTGATTTATGCAGATTCTGTATTAACAAGTGTCACACGCGGACGCTGCTGTTCATAGGAATCTAAATCCAAGCTGACACAGATGAGGCGGATATGCTCTTCAGCCAGTTTCCGCGCTTCCTCATAGGATTGTTTAAACTGAATGCAATACGAAATTAGGCCATGTAAGGACATAAACAAATTCCATGGAAGTGTAAACTTCCTGCTCTCGGCTCCCGGTTGGTCGGCCATCACTTGACGAATGACGATAGCAAACATTTCCAGAGATTGGGCTTGCTCGGTACGCGAATATTGCTGCAGCTCTGGCTCGTTAATCATGAACATCATTTCGTAATGATGTGGATTATTCAAACCAAATCGCACGAACTCCATCATCAACTTTTGAAGCAGATTCACGCTAAACCCTTGCTCACGAACAATCATTTCCCGCTGACGCTGTACTAATTCGGAGAAATCTTCCTTAATTAACGCATAAAACAGTTCAGCTTTCTCATTAAAATGGTAATATAACGCACCATGGCTGTACCCCATTGCTTTTGCGATGCTGCGCATCGTTAAAGCGCGATAACCGAAAGTAGCGAATAATTCCCGCGCTTCCGCAAGTATACGTTCTCTGCTAAGCTCTTGCGCGACTGCTTTCCTAGCCATTCCTATCCCTCCGCATCCTTAGCTTCTATGAAATTAGTTGTGCCTCTCAAAGTCCCGAGCCTGCCTATTCCGGCAAGCTCTTATGAACCAAGTATTCGTTCTCTCCTGCAATAACAATGCCTTGACCTTGTGTAAAATCTGTTGCCCAGTTGATAAATGCTTCCGCTGCCGCTGCCAAAGGATAACATGCTACAGTCACTTTATCCGTAAACTGAATGTCCCCTAGGAGCATCCCCTGACTTCTTAGTTCGTTCTCGAGTTTGCCATACCACGTATAATCCACCTCAATCAGCACTTGCTGATGATTGACTTTATAAATTGGCTGTCCTGCTTCAATGCCTACCACGGCTCCATCCGTATAAGCCCGAATGAGTCCGCCCGCGCCAAGCATAATGCCGCCGAAATAACGGGTAACGACAACAACGATATTCTTAAGTCCTTGATGCTTAATCACTTCCAGAATCGGCTTTCCTGCTGTACCACTCGGCTCCCCATCATCAGATTGCTTCTGAATCTGATCCCTTTCTCCGATGACATAGGCGCTGCAGTTATGTGTTGCCGACCTGTGTTCCTTCTTGATAGCTTCAATAAATAGGGTAGCTTCTTCTTCTGACTCTACCGGTTTGGCATGACCGATGAAACGCGACTTCTTGATGATGATTTCCGACGATCCGTACGATTGGATAGTTTTGAAATGTGCTAGCATAGCCGACCTTTCTTGGTAGAAGGAAACATCTGTTTCATTATATTCTACACACATCCTTTGACTTCGACAATATAGAAAGAAAATTTACCACACAAATAATGGAAATTATCCATGGAAAAAACGACCAATCCGATAGGATTGATCGTTTTTCTGCTTGGCATTATGAATTAATTCTGCAAGCGTGCTTCCAGCTCGGCTTTTTCCTTTTCGTAACCCGGTTTGCCTAAGAGGGCAAACATGTTCTTTTTATAAGCTTCAACACCTGGTTGGTCAAAAGGATTCACACCCATCAGGTAACCGCTGATACCGCATGCTTTTTCGAAGAAATACACCATATATCCGAAGGAGTAAGGCGTCATATCCGGCAGCGTTACGATCAGGTTCGGTACGTTACCGTCCGTGTGAGCAAGCATCGTGCCTTGGAAAGCTTTTTTATTCACGAAATCCATCGTTTTCCCGCTCAGGAAGTTGAGTCCATCCAAATCATCAGGATCTGTACCAATTGTAATATGATCAGCCACTTGATCTACTTGAATGACCGTTTCGAACAGAATCCGGTTGCCATCTTGAACGAACTGACCCATGGAGTGCAGATCCGTCGAGAAGTCTACCGATGCTGGATAAATACCTTTGTAATCTTTGCCTTCGCTTTCACCGAACAGCTGCTTCCACCATTCCGATACGAAATGCAGGGAAGGCTCGTAGTTGACGAGAATTTCGATTGTTTTCCCTTTGCGGTAGAGCGAATTTCGAACGGCAGCATATTGATAAGCTTGATTCTCGCTCAACTTCGGATTAGAGAACTCGTGCTGCGCATCCGCCGCGCCTTTCATAATCGCTTCCACATCAATGCCTGCTGTCGCGATTGGCAATAAACCAACAGCTGTTAATACCGAATAACGTCCACCTACATCATCTGGAATGACAAAAGTTTCGTAACCTTCTGCTGTAGCGAGTGTTTTGAGCGCACCTTTCGCTTGATCCGTTGTAGCATAGATACGTTTGCGCGCAGCTTCTTTGCCATATTTCTTTTCTAACAATTCACGGAAAATACGGAAAGCAATCGCTGGCTCGGTTGTTGTACCGGACTTCGAGATCACGTTCACGGAGAAATCTTTGCCTTCAAGCAGTTGAAGCAAATGCGTAACATAGGTAGAGCTGATGTTATTTCCCACGAAATAAATCTCAGGCGTCTTACGTTTATCTTTTGGCAAAATATTATAGAAAGAATGAGACAACATTTCCAGCGCCGCGCGCGCGCCTAAATAGGAACCACCGATACCGATAACAACTAGCGCCTCGGAGTCGGATTGAATTTGTTTAGCGGAAGCCTGAATACGAGCAAACTCCTCACGATTATAATTCTCAGGAAGATCAACCCATCCTAAATAATCGGAGCCTGCACCTGTTTTGTTATGCAGTTGTTCATGCGCAAGCTCTACTTGAGCCGCCAAATAATCAACCTCATGCTGGGATAAAAAGGATAGTGCTTTACTGTAATCAAATTGTATTTTCTTACTCACTATGTTCGCCTCCATCTCTATTTTTTTCCTTTTCCTAGCATACTTATTTGCCTGTCCAAAAGCAAGTAAGCGATCCTATATTGAATGATATTCAACGATGAGCGATCGCGTAAGCGGAGAGACTTTGGTCTCCGACCAAAGATTCATATAAAGTAATTCACAGGTTATAATACCCATGATAAAATGAATCTAGAGGTGAAGGATCATGAAACGTATCGGCTTTATTGGACTTGGCACTATGGGCAAACCCATGGCTGCTAACCTTATTCAAAAAGGTTTTATGGTAACTGTATATAATCGGACTGCTGAAAAAGCGGACGAGCTGGCCCATCTTGGTGCTGAAGTGGGTTTGACCCCATCTGAGGTAGCTCGCAGCTCAGATGTTCTGATTACAATGCTTAGCAATGACGCTTCACTACTTGAAACGTTCTATAGTGAGCAAGGCATTCTGAGTGGCATTCATCCCGCTCTGACGATTATTGATTCCAGTACCGTAGCCCCACAAACAAGTAAAAAGCTGGCCGAGGAGCTCGCAGCGCATTTCGTCGACTTCCTCGACGCACCTGTCACTGGCAGTAAACCTTCTGCCGAAGCAGGTACGCTTACTTTCATGGTCGGCGGCAGCCAAGAAGTGTTCGACGAGCATCAGGATGTATTCCTCGCACTTGGCAGCAAAGCACTTTACCTCGGTCCGAGCGGTTCCGGTTCGTACGCAAAGCTTGCCCACAACACGATGGTGGGCATTAATTTAGCCGGCTTAGCCGAAGGCTTATCGATTGCAACTAAAGCAGGTGTAAACCCTGCTCAATTCTTAGAAATCGTTCGCTCCGGTGGAGCGAACAGCAAGATGGTTGAACTGAAAGGCGATAAGATTATCGATCGCGATTTCAGCAATCAATTCTCCCTGAAGCTGATGCTGAAGGATCTGCAGCTTGCTCAGGAAATCACGGGCAAGTTCCAACTCCCGACTCCTATGCTGCAATCGGCTTCCAACTTATTCCAAATCGGCCTAAGCAAAGGCCTCGGTGAAGATGATTTGAGTTCCGTCATTCAGTGTTATGAAGAATGGATGGGTGAGAGGGTCGTCAGGCCTAGTGAGCCTGTCGTTGCTAAAGAGAAGCCGGCATCGCCGCTTTCTGGCCGCGAACGCCGCCGGAACACGCGCGTGAAGCTGGACATTAGCCTGAAGCTGTCCATCTACCAATGGGAGCAGGAAGGTTCCTTCTCCGGCCAAAACATCGACGGCACCCTCTTCGACTTGTCCGAGAGCGGACTGCAGATTACATCTGCCGCCCCGCTTGCGCCGGACATGTTCATCGTCATCCACTTCCCGCAGGAAGCGGATCTGCCGCCAATCACTGCGCGCGTGATTCGCATCGAGTCCGAAGGCCGCAACTTCCGTTATGGCTGCATGCTTTCAGCGTTGCCGCCTTATGTGCGGATTAAGCTGGAGCAGTATATTGAGGATCATATTCAGTATGCTTTGTAGGAGAACCGTAAAAGTGATAATACATTAAAGTAAAATTAATTATACATTAAAGAATTAGTGATATAGATTTACGCGACGCGTGAAGAACATGCCGTCTTTCCCTTTTGGGAGAGGCGGTATTTTTATTTTCCAGGGAGGTGCAGAACTTCATTTCATTTCATTTCACTTCACACACCACGTTAGACCAAACTGCACTGCACTACAACACAAAACTACACCATGCCAGGCCAGGCCAGGCCATACCACAGCTCAGCTTAAATTATCAAAGTTGAACATAGCGAGAAAATAAGAAAAAACACTTTATAGTCGGAGGTTGGAATGATGGAGTTTGTAAAAGAGCATGAAAACTTTGTAAGATTCCATGAGGAGAAACGTTCAGGAGAGCGCCTGCGCCGATTAAAGGAGGGGCATGGCTATGCTGAAAAACAATTTATGCATCATATCTGGTGGCCGCTCATTGGACATTTTCGCCATCTACATCCCGAGTATGAAGTAAGGGATTTTCAAGACAACACAAGGTTCTTCGACTTTGTTTATCTCCGTCCTCCGCATCGAATTTGTTTCGAGATCGACGGGTATGGTCCACATGCGAGAGACATTGACCGCTCCCGTTTCGGGGACAATTTAATGCGGCAGAATCAGTTGGTTCTGGACGAGTGGAAGGTTTTTCGGTTCTCACTCGATGATATCACCCAGCATCCGGGACGCTGCCAACAAGTCGTCCTCAACATAATGGCGCGATGGTATGGCGATCAAACTCAACTTATTTCACTTACACATCGAAAAAAAGAAATCACTCGGCTGGCCGCAAGTACCATCGATCCGCTTAAACCGCAGGTAGTGGCTGATCATCTTGGCATCCGTGTTGAGCATGCACGAAAGTGGCTTCATAGCCTACACAGCAAAGGCATAATAATGCCAGCCAGTGGCGAGCAGAGAATTCGCTCTTACATTCTGGATCCTGCAGGGCGGAAATTGTTCGTTTAGGCTAATTTAGAGACGTTGATGGCCAAAATAGCTCGGTTCCTCAAAATAGAAGCCTTTAGGAGTACGTTTCACAATGTAATTTATTTGAGAATCTGCTTCTCCAATTTGAATCGGTACTTTTCAAAAAAATTAAGCAGAAAGCTGAGGGGTATTCATTGCTTGGTTAATTCGATCAACTGAAAGTTTACAGGATGTATAAAGTAAGCAGGCTAGCTCCATATTCATTTTGGCTTTTTTACCTCCACGATGACGAACATTATCAAGTTGGAACTGTCCTTTGAGATAGGCAAATACACGTTCAACAGCTGTTCGTTGATCATACAGTTTCTCATGGGCTTCACTACCCCGTGCTGGAAACGTGTACTTGCGGCGATTATCGGATACTTTAATTTTTATCACTTTCTTGCA
>NZ_AUGY01000004.1 GCF_000422905.1 Paenibacillus alginolyticus DSM 5050 = NBRC 15375 | reverse complement strand
TTTTCGAAAATCGTTCCGGTGATCACGGTTGTTTGGTGTTGGCAATTCGTACACTCGTAAAGAGGTAAATTACGAGTCTTAATTTCGTAAGCCTTCTGGTGCTGACATTTTGGACAGTGATATCCCTCAGGCCACTTCATCTTGAACAAATGCTGATGGCAAGCTTCCTCGGTTTGAAACTTCTTTTGAAATTGAATAAGATTCATCGATTCTTGCTTTGCCATAAAAATCACTCCCGAACATATGTTTGATTTCATTATACCAAACATTAGTTCGTATTTAAAGACATTCCTGAGCTAACTGGATAATCAAATAGTTAATTATTTGTTTGGGATGATTCAACATTTATGACTTTCCATTCTACTTTTTTGACGGTTTCAGATGATCCATATACGCCTGAGGTGTCGTACCTGTTATGCTTTTAAACACTTTAAAAAAGTACGTATAACTCAAAAAACCAACCTCGCTGCTGATCTGTTTCAATGTGTAGGTGCCGGACTCCATGAGCATGCAGCTTGTTTTTATGCGAACTCGATTCAAATACTCTGTGAATGTCATTTGCGTTTCCTCTTTGAACAATCTGCTTAAGTAGGAAGGATTCAGATTAAGGACGCTCGCCGTAATGTCCAAGGAAATGTTTGACGCATAGTTATCTGTAATATACTGTATGGCTTTCGATATGTGGCGCGAATAGGATCCTCCTCCAGCACGTTGTTCTTTGATGGCCTCAACAATATGCGCATAGTAGTTTAACAACCATTTCTCTAACTCGGTAACGCTTCCAATTCGTCCAAGTTCATTCCTTGAGGGGATGGGCCCGTTATCTTCTAAAGATGCATGAGGAAAATGCCGCTTCCATGCCATTTCAACAAGATGAAGCATTTCGCTTACAATGATTTGCACCGTCATCGCGTAGACAGGCTGACTCCGCAGTACAGCAAAAATGGTTGAAATGATTTGGTTCATTCTTTCCCCATCCAACTGCTCCAGAAAAAGCAGCAATTGCTTCTGTTCTTCCATAAACAGAGAATCTTTCAAGATGGATACGTTCGAGATTTGATCGAACTGGACGTTCATATCCTGGTTTGCTTTGGAACAACTGGAGCTGACCAGCCGCAAATTTCCGCATAGCGGTCCCATCGCGTAGACGCATTTTAAGTTAAGGAATTTCTCGAGCGAATGAGCAAGGGAGCTCATGGCTTGATTGATTTGGGTTGTAACCGTATGTTCGCTTCGATCCTCCGAAGAAAACAGAACAATAAAGCGTCCCTCCCCCACATAGCCTACCGTCCGCTTCTGAATGTCGCCAATTGCCATTTGCATGACTTCCGTGGCCTGCTGTACAAATCGGTTTTTCTGTACATCGGTATAGGACTCCGTCAACAACAGAAAAGGCACAATTTGTACAGCTGCAGTTCCATAAGTGATGGAACCGGAATATAGTTCATTGTCACGTGCATAAGTCTGCAGCACTTCCCCGGCATCTTGCACATTTCTAGCCAAATTAGCCACATGCTCGCGAAGCATAACCGGACTTAGACGCTCGATCATTTTGGTTTGAGCGCTTCGTGCTTCATGCTCCCGTTCTTCACTCTGCAATTCCTGGACCGCTTTATCCAACAGCATCAGCAGAGCTTCCGCGGTCAAGCGATGCTTAAGCAAATAATCCATAGCCCCGTTCATGAGGCAGGTCCGAACATAATCGTAATCGTCAAAGCTGCTCAGCATGATCATTTTAACCTTAGGAAATCGGTCTCTGATCATACGGCTCAGCTCGACCCCGTTCATTAACGGCATGCTCACATCCAAGATCGCGATATGCGGGGTATGCTGCTCCATCATGGAAAGCGCCATAGCTCCGTTATATGCTTCTCCGCATAAAGTAAACCCATGATTTTCCCAATCCAACATACTCTTCACATCGTTACGTGCCAACGCCTCATCATCAACCAAAAGTACCTGAAACATTCTTCATCCCTCCTGATGCATGCGATCCGTACCCGTCAGCAATGGAAATCTGATCTGCACAGTAGTATAGGTTTCTGGCTCACTATAAAGAAACACGCCGTATGGCTCCCCGAACAATCGAACGATGCGTTCGTGCACATTGCGAACTCCCATGCCGCTGAAGCGCGTGTTCGTCTGGACTTTATTCACTTCAAACAGCGCATCGATCTGTTCCTTTGACATGCCTTTACCGTTATCTCTGACCTCAATTCTCAGTTCTTTGTTTTCCTCATAGATGCGAATCAACACCAGGCTCTCATGCTTCGAAGAGGATAGTCCATGAATGATGGCATTTTCTACAAGAGGCTGCAGCATTAACTTTAAAACGCTGAACTGTAAAAGCTCTTCATTTTCGACTTCTATATTCAAATGAATGGGTTCCACATATTTGTATTTTTCAATATTGACGTAGCTGCGGACATACTGCAGTTCTTCTTGCAGGGAAAGAAATTCATTCGTATTCCCCAATACACCGCGCATGAGTTCTATTAAGGATTCCGACACCTCAACAATATTCGGCACCCCGTTAAGTTTGGCCAAATACTTGACCGTATTCAGCGTGTTATACAGAAAATGGGGGCGGATTTGAGCCTGCAAAACAGCCAATTCCGCTTCACGCTTCTCCTTCTCAGTCGTCACGATTCCCTCAAGTAAACGCTTTAATTCCTCTACCATGCTTTTGAAAACTTGATAGAGCTGGCCTATTTCATCCTTAGAATGAATTTCGACAGCTGGGAGCGTCATATTGCCTTCCATGACATGCATCATCATTGATCTCAGCCTTCGAATATTCCTTGTAATTCTCGAGGAAACCTGTAAAGTGCCGATGACGATAATTATAAACACAATAATGGCTACTGTGGCTAATACTTTGCGGATCCGCGTCGTTTCGGTTAGAAGTGACTTCATCGGAACGAGTGCCACCGTGGACCATCCTGTATAATCCGATTTCCGCGTGATTACCAGGTAAGATTTCTGGTGGATAACCCTTTCAACCGAACTGTCTGTACCGGCCAGCTCCTGTTTGAGCCCAATGATCGTTTCTTTGTCAAGGACGCTTGTTTGGGGTTGATATATGAATTCGTTATTCCTATCGACTACGTACAACATACTGTCCGATGTAGGTTTGACATCATAGATTTTCTTGATGAACTCGTCATTCAGATCGAACATCACCATACCGATTAAATTACGGTTAAATCGGAGCTCGCGCCCGGTCACAATGGAGTCACTGAAACCGGTTTGATGAAAATAAGCATGCCCTGAGCCATTTTGAAGTAAATAATCCATCATCGGTGTATATAATATGTTCTTGTCGAGCCATGGGGATCCGACAAAAAACACCTTTTCGTTCAACCCTATGACGGCAACGCGTGAAATGTATGGCTTGTAGGCAATCAAAGCGGATAAAAACTCCTCGATCCGCTTTTGCTCCTGGAACCACTCGTAGCTTGGTTCCTCCGTCTTGCTAACCAGCGTATCCAGCACCGTTTTATTGGTAGCGACCACCGTATTTAATCGACTAACTTCCTCCAATCGGAGATTTAAGGATTCGTCCGCCTGGCGTATGCTTTCCGTAACGGAAGTAATCGCATTATTCTTCACCGTTCTCTCATGTACAAATAAACAATACTTGTCACAGCAACGATTCCAATCAGAGTAACCAGACTGAATGCGACAAAGATTTTCCCCTGGATGCTTACCGTAGGTGAAACCAACTTTTTCACGGAGAAAAACTTCATGGACTGGCAGCTCCTTTCCATTTCACGAATAGTAGAAAAAAACATGAATCCAGCCCGATCAGGAGCTTAATTCATGTTTTTATATTACTCACAACTAGGCTCTATGCATAGCCCCTCTCCATCCTCTTCGGCCCCCAGCAGAACAATTCCCACACGGGTCCGGAATGGAGCAGTTCGATCATTACCAAAAAATGTAGACATGAGTCTTCCATCATGATCGATAAACATCGTTCCGTGACCGCCATGGGGTACCGCCAACCGTCTTGGGGTATAAGGGCCGTACAAATCTTCAGCAACGGCATACATCAAATCATACGTACCGTCCACTCTTTTATCGCCATTCCACTCCGCCGCACCAAGAATGTACTTCCCTTTGTACTTCACAATGAAAGCACCCTCATAGCCAACGCGATGTCCACCCGAGCACAGCAACTTGCGGGGGTCCTCCGCAAACCCTGTCATATCCTTCTTCATCCTGGCAATTTTACCGTCCTGCCAAACAAAATACACTTGACTATCGTCATCTTGGAACAGGCTGGAGTCAATATCCGTATTCGTCATGCGACCCATATCGATATACGGTCCTTCTGCATGTCCAGATACACTTTTAATCAACCCAGTGCCTCCGCCTTTTAGTGAATAAGTAATCCAGAATGTTCCGTACAAATAGATCATCTCCGGTGCCCAGAGACAAGGATTCTCATAAATGTTGTTCTCCCAAGTACCATTCTCGGATAAATCCCATACTTTCGCCACATGGTTCCATTCCTTCAGATCTTTTGAGCTCCACAAGTGAAGCTGGTTATTCCGGTCCCAAAAATTTCGATGAGGCTTGTCTGAAGTCCCCGTCAAATAATACATCCCATCCGGTCCAGTGCTAATATGAGGATCCCGAATCAGGAAGTCCGCGACGGGTTTAAGACTTCCCACAGCACCCTTCTCAAGCACCGCAGTTTCAATTGGTCTAATGAATCCCTGGCCTGCAAATAACATGGGTACAACGGAAGGATAATGCTCAACCGGTGAGTAGCTGCCACAGCCCGTAAAGGATGCATATAGCTGATTGTCCAGCCCGGTAAATAAGGAGATTTGTCCGCCATGGGGAAGTGCCAGATACCGCCTGCTGTATGGACCATAGATCGATTGGCTCACCGCTACAAAGGTATCTACGGCATCGCTGCCCATCCTCTCGAGCGCATCTGCACAGAACATATAGTAATACCCATCCCGCTTGTATAAAAAAGCCCCGTATGTTCCTACCTGCAGATTCCGTATGTACGATGGATGATCCTCCCGCCCCGCGACCTTCCAAGGCTGCACTTCTACCATTCGGGGTACTTCCTCAAGACCGGTCATATCCTCATTCATCCGAGCAATCTTGCCATTGCTGTAAACCCAATACACAGCCCCGTCTTCATCCTCGAATAACGATGCATCCTGCCCGTCAGCAGTCATCTTCCCCATATCCTGGTAAGGGCCCATGACGGAGGCGGAAGAGCATCTGAGCAAGCCGGTTCCCCCTTGATTCAACCCGTATGTGATCCAAAACGTTCCTTTTACATAGTGGATTTCCGGCGCACAAATACCAGAGGAGCCCTCGCTATCCTTTTGCCACGTCCCCTCTTGCTCCAAGCTCCACACTGTGGCTGGCCCCGTCCATGACTTTAAGTCTGCGGATGTCCATACCTGCAAGTTTGAGCCATTTGTCGTTCCGGTCAAATAGTACATATGATCCGGCCCTGTGCAAATACTGGTATCTTTTAGGGAGACATCCAAAATTCGTTCTATTAATACTGCCGATTCAGAATAGCCCGTACATGCGGACCATTCCGTTTCAGGATGCGGAGGCTGCATGATAAATTCACTCTTCATTTTATTCTTCCTTCCATATAACGATTTGAGAATGTACATTCAGGAGTCGGAGTCGGTTCTGTTTTTATGATAAGTATATCGTGCTTTGTACAAACTCTTAATAGAGAAAGTGGTGCGTCAAGTGAGGAAAAGGGACATTTCCATCACGGCTTGCTGCCTGGAGAATGGCCATAATAATTGCGATATGCTCGTGAGAACGAGTATAGACTCGGATAGCCTACAGTATAAGCGACCTCTGTTATATTCCGATCCCTTAATGAGATTATCTCAGCAGCCTTTTCCATTTTGAGCCGGTGCAAATAGCGGTTAGGTGATACGCCTATCATTTTCTTGAAGATATCCGAGAAGTAAGATCTGTGTACCCCCGCCGCTTCAGCAACCTCCTTGATGCTGATTCCTTCCATATAGTGCAATTGAATAAAATCAAGTGAACGCTGCAGCCATGGTATGTCTGCCACGTTGCCTTTGTCATCGTTAAGAGTCATTCCCTCTTTCATAAGCATGGCAAAGATAGCATATAGCTTTTCCTGCAGTTCTAATGAAAAGCCGATATCTTGGACTCCATCTGGTTGATCCGAGATATTATGAAGTAATGCATATAGTTTATTCCAGATTTCCTTGCTGCATCTTGCACGCAGAATGGGGGTGACCTGAGTTAGTCCTAGCGATTGCAGCAGCGGCGCAGCCTGGGGTCCTTGAAAAGCAATCCAGATAAGCTTTAAGGTCTTTTCCGGTTCGTAGATGCGGTATGAATACGATTCATTCGGGAAGAAACAGCAAATATCACCAGGCTGGAGAATCACTTCCCGGTCTTCATATTGAAGCAGCAATTGACCTTCAACCACAAAATGAAGGCTGTAGCATTCGATTCTTTTAGGCCCAACCTGATAGGTTGGTTTGGCTATGTTATGCCCAAGGCGGAGACACCACAAACCGCTCATTTTTACAAACTCATTCGGGTTCAAATAAAGCTGTTGTGCATATTCGTGGGCAAATTCCTGCATTGTGTTTTTTCACCTCAAAACTTGGTTATAACTCAAGCACTTCCCCTTCATCATATTCCTATTATTCTTTCAACTCAAGATGGCTTAAACCTAACAAAATGTTAAACGAATCCGAAATTGTGATATTTCCAATCTACCTCAGGGACCTTATTCTTAAAATAGAAATAAATTTCTTGGAGGAATTATCGGATGAAGAAACCTAATATTTTGTTAATTACCAGTGATCAGCAGCATTGGAATACGCTGGGTGCTTTTAATTCAGAAATTAAGACACCGAATCTAGATCGTCTGGTGAAGGAAGGAACTACATTTACCCGCTCGTATTGTCCGAACCCCACTTGTACCCCGACTAGAGCTTCCATCATTACCGGTATGTACCCAAGTCAGCACGGAGCATGGACACTCGGCACGAAGCTGTTGGAAAATGTTCATACGGTCGGCGAAGATTTTCGTGAAGCCGGTTACAATTCTGCTCTCGTAGGCAAAGCTCATTTTCAGCCGTTAGCATCTACTGAGCAATATCCATCTCTCGAGGCTTATCCGATCTTACAGGATCTAGATTATTGGAAGGAAAATAACGGACCTTTCTACGGCTTTGATCATGTAGAGTTAGCACGTAATCATACGAATGAGTCGCATGTCGGCCAACATTACGCACTTTGGATGGAAGAAAAGGGCTGTTTGAACTGGCGTGACTATTTCCTGCCGCCAACAGGTACGATGGATCGTTCCATTCTCCATAAATGGCCTATTCCGGAAAAATATCACTACAATACCTGGATTGCAGAAAGGACTAACGCTCTTCTGGAGCAATATAAAGAAGAAGATCAAAGCTTCTTCCTCTGGTCCAGCTTCTTTGATCCTCACCCGGATTATTTGGTTCCTGAACCTTGGGATACGATGTATGACCCGAATCAGTTGACCATTCCTGTTATTACTCCAGGCGAGCATGTTCATAATCCCCCTCATTTTCAGTTAACACAAATGGAGCATCCGGATTATGAGCCCTGGAAGGAAGGCGAGTTTGGGGTACATGGCTATCATTCCCATTCGGCGTTATATTCCGAGCATGACCGCCAACAACTGGTAGCAACCTACTATGGCATGATCAGTCTTATGGACAAATATATAGGAAATATTTTAAACAAGCTTGATGAGCTGGGGCTTGCAGACAATACAATCGTAGTATTTACAACAGACCATGGGCACTTCTTTGGTCAACATGGCCTTCAAGCCAAAGGGGGCTTTCATTATGAAGACCTTATCAAAATTCCATTTATCGTCCGGTATCCTGGTAAAGTTCCTGTTGGGGTTACCTCGCCTGCCATTCAGTCATTGGTAGATTTGGCCCCTACCTTTTTATCTCTATGCGGCATTTCGATTCCCCACCACATGACAGGTTTAGATCAGTCACAAGTATGGTTCGGTCAGAAGAGCCAAGTCAGGGATCATGCCATCTGCGAGTTTCGTCATACTCCAACGACAATTCATCAAAAAACTTATGTTGGTGAAAGGTATAAAATTACCGTGTACTATAACCAAACTTATGGTGAAATCTTTGATTTACAAGAGGATCCGGGCGAAATCCGCAATTTATGGGATAATCCTGAGTACCAATCCTTAAAATCGGAGCTTATGTTGAAATACATTTGGGCGGAGCTAGGCAAAGAGTCTATGGCTATGCCTCGAGTCTGGCATGCATGACGATATTGAATAACCCCGGCAAGTATGGGCCTGTATATCACCTGCCTCCGTTAGGAGAGCCTCCTCCTCTGAGCGTGCAGTTCTTAGGGATTAATTACTGCGAAACGGATTACTGCAATATTCGAAAACTTGCGAAAATTACCGTTTTCGGTTTTGTACTCTCAGGGCAAGGATGTATAAAGGTCGGTCCCCAAACATATATTGCGCGTCAGGGAGACGTGTTCATCCTTCCTGCAGGCTGCTGCCATGAAGTTGCCTCAGACCTAGATCACGAGGAGCAATGGAGCTATATATGGCTAAACATTAGCGGAAACTGGATTCTGAAGATGCTAGAGGCTTATCAACTACTTCCCCGAGTCGTAACTCAGGATAGCGGGTTGGAATCTTTGTTTAAAGAGGCTATTGAAAGCGCTAAGGAAAAGTCAGTTGAGGAAATGCAATCCGAGTTTCAGGTCATCCTTATGCGAATCATCGTCAGCCTCTCCGAAACTTTGCGTAAAAGAGGGGATGCTTTAACATCAACGGTTCAAGCGATAAAACAATTTGTGGATAACAGTATCCTTCATCCTTTCGACTCGACTCAGCTCGCTTCACATATTGGCATTTCCAATAAGCAAATGAATCGCTTATTTAAAAGAGAAGTCGGAACTACCATCTATAACTATGTCATCTCTAAAAAGATAGAATCCGCTAAACGGATGCTGCTCGACACACAGCTAACTATAAGCGACATTGGTTATAAGCTTGGATATGTCGATTCGCATTATTTTTCGAACTTGTTCCATAGTAAAACCGGTGTGAGACCAAGCGACTTTCGAAAGATATTTTGTAAAACTCGATAGACATGCCGCGAAGAATCGTTCCCCATTTACTGGAAACGATTCTTTGCAGCATCCGATCGATCGCACGCTCACCCTAAGAGTAAACGCCATTGGAAGCCTGTATCCTCAACAAATCTCTTGAATTCTTCATTCGTTA
This sequence comes from Paenibacillus alginolyticus DSM 5050 = NBRC 15375, assembly GCF_000422905.1. Classification (GTDB taxonomy): domain Bacteria; phylum Bacillota; class Bacilli; order Paenibacillales; family NBRC-103111; genus Paenibacillus_E; species Paenibacillus_E alginolyticus. The sequence goes on along the minus strand of NZ_AUGY01000004.1, from coordinate 195,017 downwards.
CTGTCGTAGCATCATTGTAAAAAGGATTAACAGAAGTTTCTCTGACAGGCCCCTCACCATCAGATGGGAATCGTATTCCTTGATAAGTAAGCAAAAGCAATTACAATCAGCATGAAAAATAGAAAAAAATTGGGTAACCACTCACATGGCTTCCCAACCGTTTGTAATGTATGCTTTCAAAGTTATCATAATCAATATTGGCTTCCATCCGTTATAATTAAGGGAGTTTTTTCAACACGGCACGTACCGGACTTCCATCTGCTTCAACCAATGGCAGCGGGAGAGCTGCTAATTCATAATCACCTGGTAATACATCGTCTAAAACAAGCCCTTCCAAGATATGAATGCCATGAACGGCAAGTTCATGATGGGCTAATAGTTCTTTACTATCTAGTGGATCTACGGACGGCAAATCAAGGCCAATCAGACGAACACCGAATTCCGAAAGATAAGCCGCTAATTCGGGTTTGAGATGAGGAATTGTTTGTGGAAACGTCCGTTGATCCTTCCATGCATCTGTACGAATGATCAGACGGGTAATCCCATTTAGATCGATACCGGACAATTCACCCACTCCGATGGATGTATAGTTTGGCAAATAGACGACACGGGCACTTCCGATATATAAATCAAGATCCAATTCAATTACTCTTTTGCCCTCATTATCAAAATGAAAAGGTGCATCAATATGAGTACCGGTATGTATACTCATGTTGATTTGACCTACATTAACGGATCCGCTCTCTTCTTTACTCCAATTCACTTTGTATGTGAAGGGTGTATTATGAGGACCATCTTTGAAGTCTGAACGGTACACATCGTAGCTTACGGCATTAGAAACAGCTGGCCAAGTGAAATTAGCTACTGTTCCATTATAAGAACCAGAGAATGGAGCCGGAACCGGAACTTCCTCAGCAACCCCGAAACCATCTACAAAAGCAAAGTAATTACCGTTTGGCTTGCTTGCATATATGGTAGCGCTTGTATTAGTAGGTCCTGTAGTAAACTCAATGCTCTTCGCCTTTGTTGTGCTGTTGAACGTCTTATCCGTTATCGTTGTAGTAGTCTCAGTACCTCCATAATCTTTAACTCCTAATATCGCTTGATCCACATTAGCCGTAGTATTGGACAATCTGAAGTTATCCAGGTAGATTTCGTTTGCATTTGAGAATACCAAGTAAACATCGTGTACCCCTGTAACTGATGTTGTTATAGGTGTATCTGTTTTATTGTAATTCCAAGCGCCATTGTTGATTACGTCATTAGTTGAATTTATAGTATAAGTGGCAATCGACGGATTTGTAGGATTGTCAAGTTTAACATCGATCTTACCGCCGGTCACTCTGCTTACTGCACCGAAGTTGATGCTGTTATATAAACCTGTTCCAAAGTCGATACTGTTATATTTAACCCATGCGCCTGCAGTGTTACCACATAGACAGTTTTCTCCTCTGAAAGGGGTTTGGCTGAATGTTCCTGCGCTAGCATTATAGTCTTCTGCTTGAAATACCGTTCCCTGTATGATCCCCCAAGCATTTAATGTATAGGTCGTATTAGGTTTAAGACCGTTTACCGTCTGTTGTATGGTGTCTCCAGCTTTAAGCCGAACAGCATTATTCTGAAATCTAACCATGCTTGACGCTTTATAATCCCAAGCGGCCTGTTTAAATAGTGACGGAGTTCCTGCAGTAATTGTCCACTCTTCAAAATTTCCTCTTTCAAAGCCCGCATTTTTCATCTGGTTTTTATATGGAATATTTGGATTTAGATAAAAAGTAGGATTTGGAGGATTAGCAAAGTCATGCCCCACTTTCCATGGAGCTGCTCCAGTTTCCACTGCACCTATATCAGGTTTATTTCCAACATAACCATCAGTTATTCCTGGAATTACTGCACCTTGATCTAAGCCTGTAGAAGTACTCTTCAAGGTATACGCTGAAGGAAGTGTTGGTGTTGAATTAGTTACACTATAAGGAGCCGTCCAATGTGTAGTACCAGCACTAATGATATTTTTGTCTTTCGTCATATCATTATTATTTGCTCCGCCTCCAAATGCACCACTTACTATGTTGTTAGTAAATTTCGAACCTATTGAATCACAGACATCAAAGTTATTGCAGAACTGGCCTATAGGGCCTTGGATTGAATTGTTATAAAATAATTGGTATTCATTAGGAACATTTATCAGCATTCCATTAGCACTTGTATTATAAGTAATGTTGTTATAAAAAATAGCGTTATGCACCGAGTTATCCGGATAAATACCGTGGGACCCTCCGGCACCTATGATATCATGAACTACGTTATGGTGTATTTCCGTGTTTTCCATGTCCACATTCACAACATAGAATGCTCCACCATCTTTAGATAGCTTCATACCTTGGCTTTATCGTTATACTCAATAACTGATCTGGAAAAAGAGCCGCCTACAAGCCCACGACCTGACATCGTAAGGGTATTATGGCTGACAAGATGGTTATATCCATTTAGTTTTACAGCATCTGCATAACTATGTAGGAAATCGACATTGTGAATGTAATTGTTAATGATACTATTATCATGTCCATCAACCAGAATCCCGGGACCATACATATTTCTAATTTCGCTGTCCCGTATCGTATTGTGATCGCCATTCAAATTCAAACCTAATGTTAAACCATTAAGGTTAGCCATTCCAGCAGGTAAGTTATAGTCTGGAGCATCAACCAAAGTATTTTTCACCATATTATAGCTGGAATTAACAAAGTTAAGATTTGCAGCTCTTATCTTAATTCCATCAATGGTTATATTGGTCTTTCCTGTTAAGTCAAATGCATATTCTCTCTTTTTAGCTTCAACCATAATTGTACTTGGATCTACGTTACCAGGAGCAATGAAATATAATTTTCCATTCGCTACATCCTTGTACCATTCTGTTTCAACATCTAATACGGCCTTATTTCTTGTAATATAATAATATGAAGTATTGTCAGGATTGTAACCTGCAGATAGGATCGGCCAATTAATATTGATGGTTGAGGTAGTAGGATTTCCTGTAATGGCTGCTGTGTAGCTGCCATAACCATTCCCAGTTCGAACCCAAAGCATACCGCTATTTAATGTATTAGCAGGAAAATTAGTGCCTAATCCTGGTACGTCAACGATAGAAGACGTTGCCCCAAAAGTGAATGTTTTCACAGTATTATATTTAGTTTTGTCCAAAAGATCTGCAACTGCAATATTCGGAAATGTTGCTTCCTTCATCAGGACGCCATCAGCGAAAACAATATTTCCGTCGCCGTTGTAAATATCCCAGTTCATATCTGCGACATAGATATTTTTTCCGGTAACCAATGTAGTATCTAATGTCCAACCTGTAATCAAGTCAGCACCTGATACAGTTACGCTTTCACTATTGTAGTTTTTAATCGTAACACCGGAATTAGCTGGAGTAACCGTTTCTCTGTACACACCTGCACGTACATATACAGTTTCTCCTGATTGAGCAACAGTTGCAGCAGCCTGGATGGTCTTGAAAGCGGCTCCAATTGTCAAACCGTTGTTGGCATCATTACCATTAGTACCATCAACGTAGTAGCTTGTTGCAGTTGCTGCAAAAGTTTTGGATGGGATCGATAGAACTGGTGTGTAAATCATTAGCATTGCTAATACCAGGGCCATCCATTTGTGAGATTTAGTTGAACTTGTCTTAAGCATTCTCATTACCTCCCTTGATTCTTGATCTCAAACCGGAATTGACTTTCCATACTTGCGCTGACGCTTTTGCGATTACACATCAGACGATAGTACTTACTTTCTACCCCATAATGAGAAACCGCCGTTACCGCTTCAACCTCAACTAACCAGTCGCTCGGGCTAAAATGCATCTCCACCGTACCGATCGCGATCCTACCCATCTCGATCTGCTGCGGCTCAACACCGCAAATAAACACTTCCTGAAAAGCCGATGGCGTTTCACGGAATGTCGATTTATCCGTAATGATCAACTGTGAGGCCTCAACGCTCGGACGGCGCCACAGAAACTCGCGCGTAAGCGATTTCAAGGTTGGACACGTGTAGGCTTCGGTTAAGTCGAGTTCAAAGCGCACCTCGTCTTCCGTTACCTCATGCTGCAGTAAATGTGACTTGTACTGCCTGCCGAAACCTTGTCGATAACCGTCAATAATGGGCACAGAATGTCCATGCGAGCCTGCATGAATCGTTTCGTAACGATGCTCCGGCTGAAAATACTGCTTCGTGTACACGCCGATTCCCACGTCCGCAAGCACAGTTATTCCGTCAACATGCAGGATAAAATGCCCCAAGTCGTTATGGTTATGCGGTTCTTCGTTGTATCCTCCCTTTGCCGCAAAAGCAGCGATACATCCATCCGGCTGAAGCACCTTCGAAATGACCCATTGATTTCCCGTGAAAATCCGCTCCTGAACGCGTTCTTGCGGCTCCGAAGAAGGCCCCGCTTCAGTATCCTGCTGATTCGGTGACCAAAGCATTAAGCGCGTCGCTTCCAGCCATGAAACCGGAATGACGTTCATCCGATATTCGTCTGGCGGTAGTTGTAAGGATGGGAAGTATTCACACAGTCGCTGCATCAACCCAGTATGAAAACGGGCTTCATCCGGAGCATCCGAGAAGTTAACAACCTTTCCGTTTGTCAGCAGGCAGAATTGCGGGAATTGAGCAATCTTTCCGAACTTTTGCTCATCAAGCAGCGTGATTTGCCCGCCGGTGCGCTCTTTGAGCAATTCAGTAAAATAAACGAGGTGCGAGAAGCCGAATTGCCAGTAAACCGGTCCTTCAGGCGTAGCTCCTTGCTCGTCAAAGCCCGACAAATACTGGCGCAGCACGTTTATCACACGCCAGAGCATCCCTGCGAGCTTTTCGCTGTCTTCAATCAAATAAATAGCCATGGCGCCGATACTGGATGCGCAAACTGCAGGCCAGTTATTCGTCTTAAGCTCCCAGTTTTGCGGGGTAGGATCATGAAAGTACACCTGAAAAATACGACGTTCAATTTCCGCTTTCGCTCGCTGGGCAACCCATGGGTGCAGACGCGGTCCTGCCAGGTGCAGGATTTCGGCCAGCGCAAAACCAGCTACAGCCGCATCCAAATCCACCGTTTCGCGAGGCGCGTGCGGTTGATCCCAAATGCCGTTCGGATATTCATTCACATACAAACCGAGATGTGCTGGAAGTACCCACGTATACTCATTGCATATGGACCAAATCGCATTTTCGAGTCCTTTCTTCCATTCTGGCCGTTCATCTGTCATGGCCAGCAGTCCGAATACATGCAGCCCCGAAAAAAGCTCGGTTCGGTTCGTTTGATACGTAGCCCTGTCACCCGTTTCGCCGAATAATAGAAAGTCGGAAAAAGGCGGCGGACAGATCGGATGCTCGGATAACCCAGCAGCCTGCTCTTCAAGCTTCTCCCAAAACTCCGCAAAGCGTCGATCGTTCCGAATTTGCGTCCATCGCTCGGGCGAAGCTCCTTCAGAAAAAAGCGCAGTGGTTCCATGTTTATTTTGTTCCAAAGCAGTCTTCAATTGCCGAAGAGTTAATGTAGTAAGCATAATGCCACCCCTTTAATTGTTATAGTAAAAAAAATCATGCTTACAGCAGAAAGCTCGTCACTTTTATCGCTGTAAACATGATTTTCACTCTGATGAAGCCTTCAATTACTTCGTTTTCTTCCACTCATCAAGTTGCTTCTGAGCTTCAGCGATAACTTTGTCAACACCAGCTGCTTTCAACTTGTCTTGGAATTCTTTCAGCTTCTCGCTTGCAGCCACAGTACCTGTTTCAAGACCTGGTCTGTATTGGTCAATTACAGTCGCAATGTTAGCAATTTCCGCTGTAACTGCTGTATTCACAAACTTGAAGCCCATAAGCGGTGATGGTTTAGCTGTTTCATTTTCTTTTTGCGTATTAGCTACTACGTTTGGATCTGTACCTTCAACTAACAAACCGTTGAACGTGTTACCAAATACCCAACTTGCGTTTGGAACGTAACCAGCTTCTTTGTTAATTTTGATTGTGTTATCTGCATTTTTTGTATAGTGCTTACCTTCAACGCCGAAGCTGATTGTGTTATACAGCTCTTTGTCCGTGTTCAGCAAATTAATGAACATCATCGCGCGCTCAGGGTTTTTAGACGTTTTGCTGATCGCTTGCATAGTTGTAATAATGGAACCAGTTCCTGCCCATACTTCAGTTGTAGGAATCGCGATTACATCATTTCCGCCGTTTGCAGTCTTAAACTGAGTTTCAACACCTGGCTTCAATACGTTGTGGACTTGAACAACAGCGTTACCTGTTTTCTCAATGTCCGCTTTGTTTTTCAATGTAGCCGCATTATCGTTGATATAGCCTTTATCGTGCCAGTTTTTCGCCAAATCTAAATATTGAGCGTATTGAGGCGTATCATACAGATTGATAACTTTGTCTGGATTTTTCAGATCAACACCAATAACGCTAGCAATTGATTCTAATCCGTAACCACGAAACATGTTACCAAATCTTCCGTTACGATCCATTAGGAATGGAACGACGTCTTTGGACTCGCCTGCTTTTACTTTTGCCAAAAATGGCTCGAGATCTTCAATCTTTTTGATGGAGTTAACGTCTAGATTGTATTTATCCGCATATTTCTTTTGGATTAAGAAGCCTTGTTTGTTCGTTACGGTTTGATAGTTTGGAATACCGTAAACTTTGCCGCCGATTTTTGTAGCATCCCATACGAATTGCGGCATGGATTTACCCAATGTTGGCGCATATTTCGTCATCAAATCGTCAAGTGGAATGAAAGCACCTTTAGATTGGTTCGTTACATAGTCCCAGTTCCAGTTAGATACCCATGCGATATCAAAGTTTTCGCCGGAAGCAACCGTCGTGTTCATCTTTTGAACGTAGTCAGCGAATGTTTGCGGTTGCAATTTAACGGTTGCATTGATTTTCGCCTTCGTGATTTTGTTGATAGCTTCCTGTACACTTGCCATATCTTGCGGCACCGCGCTTAATGGATAATTCCAAATCAATTCTACTGGCGCTAGTTGCTCTACCTTGGTAGTTGCAGCCGCACTAGCTGCCGGACTTGCAGTAGAAGCGTTCTCGGATCCTTTGCTACCGCATGCTGACAATAGAACAGCAATACTCACTGCGCCAGTTAATATCTTAAACATTTCCTTTTTCATACAATTACCCCCTGCGATAATTTGATTTTGTATGCTGCTTATATATCAACTGCAGCAGCTTTTTGAGGCGCTGCAGTTTGATAACGAATGACTATCCTTTGATGGAGCCCACTGTGAGCCCGCTTATGAAAAACCTTTGGAACATCGGGAAAATAAACATCATCGGACCTGCTGCCAGAACAGCCATGGCCATTCTTGCCGATAAAGCAGGGAAGTCAGCGATATTAAAGTCGACATTAACTGTCGAGATGTTATTCGATAGAAATTCAATGGTGCTCATCACGCGGTAAAGCAGCAATTGAAGCGGTATCAGCTTTTGATTATCGATAAACAATAAGCCTAGCCACCAATCGTTCCAATATTGGAATGAAATGAACAGGCCAATCGTGACTAGTGCGGGTATGGATAATGGAAGCACCATTGTGAAAATAATGCGCCACTCATTTGCACCGTCGATTTTCGCAGACTCGAATATTTCAAGTGGAAGCTTATCCAAGAAACCTTTCATGACGAGAACAAAGAACGGGCTCAGCAAGTACGGAACGATCAGCGCCCAAATGGTATCCTTCAAGTGCAAATACTGCGATATCAGAATGTAGAACGGAACTAGTCCGCCACTGAATAACGTTGTAAAGAAAACATAAAGCGTCATGATTTTGCGGTAGCGATAATCGCGTCGCGACATCGTATAAGCTGTCAAAGTTGTGAAGAGCAAACCAACAATTGTCCCTGCGATTGTTACGAAAACGGTAACCCCATATGCACGAATCAGTGCATCAGGAGCATGAAGGATAATTTCATAAGCTTTCGTGCTGAAAATCTTCGGAAATAAATGATAGCCGTGTGTTAGCAGCGATTTTTCATCCGTAAACGAAATGGATATGACCAGAACAAGGGGCACTATAAGCGCCAAAGACAATATGCAGAATAACACATTAATGAAATTGCCTGCCCAGTTCACTTTATTGCTTTCCGTTTGCATGCATGCTTACCTCCTTACCAAAGCGCATTGTCTGAGTTAATTTTTTTGATAATCCAGTTGGACAACAGCACCAGAATGAAACCAACAACAGACTGGTAGAGCCCGATTGCGGTAGACATTCCGACATCTCCGACTACTCGCAGCGATCGGTATACAAACGTATCGATAACATCAGTTGCATTATATAAGAAGCTTGTGTCGTTCGGAATAAAGTAGAACAATCCGAAGTCAGCACGGAATATATTGCCGATAGCTACGATTAGCAAAATCACGATAAGCGGTGTCAAGAGCGGTATAGTAATCTTGCGAATCATTTGCCATTTGGAAGCGCCGTCTATTTTGGCAGCCTCATAATAACTTGAGTCGATGGAAAGAATACCAGCATAGTAGATCAGTGTTGAAAAGCCTACACCTTTCCATATTTGTGTCAGAATGATAATAAACGGCCAGTACTTTGCTTGTTCATACCATTTAATTGGTTGATCACCAAGTGATTGCAGCATGACGTTCATAAATCCGTTTTTGTGATCCAGAAACCCGAAGACGATATATCCGACAACGACCCAAGATAAGAAATAAGGAAGAAACAAGGTCGTCTGATGCAGCTTAATCCATTTTCGGGGAATTTCATTCAACAAAATAGCAAATGTTAGCGCAAACACTAATGTTAGTAAGATAAAACTCATGTTATAAAGAATCGTGTTGCGTGTTACTGTAAAAGCGTTATCGGATTTAAAAAAGAATTCAAAATTTTTAAACCCGATCCATTCGCTCCCCCAAATCCCCAAATCATATCGATATTGTTTAAATGCAATAACGAGACCTAACATGGGCAAATAATTGAAAATCAATTTATACAGGATTGCTGGCAATGACATGACGAACAATTCCTGATTACGTTTGAAGTGCTTCCACTCCCGTTGCAGCATTTGCTTCCCTCCCTGCGGTCTTTAACCATCGTTGTATGTCCTTATTATTGGGGGAAACTGTACAAATAACTACTGTAATAAACGAAAAACACTCCACTTTTCTCCCGTACAATCCCGAAAACACTGTATTTTCAACTTAACCTGAAAAAAGAAAAGCTTTCCGGCACTTTCGTACCCGGGAAAGCTTACTCTTGAACGACTGTTTTAAAGCGATATTCTTTCGGCGTGATCCCGAATTTCTTTTTGAATAGCTTAAAAAAGTAGCTTTCATTGTTATAACCGACCATTTCCATGATGCGGTTGATGCTGTAATCTTTTGTTTCAAGCAACAGCAGTGCCTTCCGCAAGCGAACATCATTAATATACTCACTGATGGACATCGATTCGTGCAGTCTAAATTGCTTGCTCACATGGGCTGAAGAAAGCTTCATTGCAGCCGCTATGCTTTGCAGGCTCAGATTCAAATCCTTATACTGCTCTTCAATCATTTCTTTAATGGTATCCGTTAAGATCTGATTGGACTGTTCTTTGACATCCTGCGTGCGTTGCTTCTGAATGTCTTGGAAAATCTCCAAGAATAAGTGATAAATAGGTGCTAACGTTTCTTGCTTCATCACGTGCTGAACCTGCCGCTTAAAGTCCAAGCTGACTTGTCTAACGGTTCGGCTGTTCATTTCACGCACGATATTTTCCACGAGCGCAAGCAAATGAAGAATGGAATACGTGATATTGTTGTAATGCATCACTTTCATTTGCTCAAACAATTGAACCAAGTGATCCTGAAAATCCTTCTCTTGCCCGGACTTAATGGCTTCCGTTATTTTCTTCTCCGCATCAGCCGGAAACTGGAACGTAATATTTTCATTATTATTCCTCACGAGATCCAGTGTGATGATGCTCCCTTTACCAAAAATAATCCGATAGGACGCATTTTCCATAGCAAGGCCGTATTGCTGCGAAACTTGTTGGTATCGGTCAACCTTTTCTCCAATCGAAACGGTCATCGAGAAACGGTAGTACTGAAGAAGGGTTTGCTGTAGCTCTTGGAAAGCATGCGTCAATGAGTTTACATGATCGCCATGAGGCTCTAGCGACTCACCAACGAGTAAGACAAAGTGATCATTGCGCATAGAGACAACTTCACAGCTAACGCTTTTAGACACAAGCTCCTTGGTGATATTGGCGATCGCAAACTTATACAGTCTCTTCTCGGCATCGCTCGTTTTCGATTCAAATTCAACAAAATCATCGATCAACAGCACACATACACGTACACCTTGGTTAAAATCAATATCCCAATCGACTTGTTCCATTTCTTCTGGGGTAGGCAGGCTCGCATCGGAAATAAGTCTCCTCAAAGCGAAAGTCTTATGTGCACTCCTGTTCGTATGCTCTTCCGATTCATGCTTGACTAATTGATGCATAGCATCTTGGTAAGCGGTGGAAATGAATTTCAATTCATCCAAATCGGACCTGTCGTCCGACCCTTTACGGCGGATTCCCGTCACTTGATTTAACAAATGTTCAATCGGACGATACAGGCGATAGGCAATCAGCAGCGAGCCCGCAATGGAAAGGATTAAAAATCCAATGATGATCACTAAGGAAATCGCCCGTTGCTTAGCTTGCCCCACACAACCTCATAGGGCTGAACGCTTGCAATGACCCAGTCGCTTTTGCTGGATGACATAAAGCTCAGAATCGACTTATTCCCGCCTGATCCATACACGAGATAGTCCTGTGATACGCCGGAGCTCACTTTCTGACGGATAATGGATGCTATCGCATCAGTATCAATAACATTGCCCTGTTGCTGTGCCATGAGCGGGATGCCTGATTGATCTGTAACAAAAATAGAGCCGTGCAATTCATCTGACGTCTTATTCATATTCGTTAAGTTATCAAACAGCCAGGACGGCTTGATCGTGACGATCAGTTTACTCCCGGACATGCTGTCATAAATAAACATAGATAGTGCTGGAAATGTCGTTTTATCATAAGACAGAGGAACAAAGGTGAGAATGGGTATATGTTCCTGTGAATGGATATACTGGTCTATGACACCGTTCATACCGTCATCCTGGCAATTCAAACTGCTCAAGGTTGAATAGTAGCAGCCTGTTTTGGCGTTGTAGATCGTAATATTTTGCAAAAAGGATGAGTTTGTTACCGTTTTCTCCAGCCTGTTTAATTTTTGCGCAAGCTCGCCCTTGTCCATCACATCGATATTCGATAAATAGACGACATCAGGGTCGAAATACGTGGAGACCGCAATATTTTTTACCGTTTCGTGCATATAGTCGATATTGTATTTGATTTGCGACAGCACCTTTAAATCCGCTTGCTGCTGCATTTGAAGCATCGTTTTATCGGAATTGTAATACAGAAGCGTCGTGCTGACGGATAAAAACACAACCATAAGAACCGTGATAGAAAGCAGCAGCTTAAGCAAATATTTTCTTGATTTGTACAAACGAATAATATTCATCTAGGTCCACCCTCTTCTAGGAAGCTCTATATCAACAAGGAGCAATTCATTATACACTATAAAAAAATGTCTCATTGATAAAATATTTATACATTTGAAACATTTTTAGTGTTTACATACGTTCCCACTTTATTATTAAGTCAAGTTAGCTTCGATAGCTACTGTAAAAAATAAAAAAAGCTCTACTTTTTATGTAGAGTCAATAAAATAGGCACTTTTTTACGCGATAGGGGGCTACTCAGCCTGTCATTCATTCCATCTGATGGATAGTCCTCCGTTGCCCCGTATAACCCGCGATTGTTAGCATAATTGGAATCTCACTTTAGCAACTCTATTATCTGTTAGACTTGAAAAGTAATCGGAAGCGGTATTTCATATCTTCCTCGAACCACATGCGAAAATTGGTTCCCCATACGTTATTATGCAAATTAAAATGAAATCCACCTTCCAGAGGAGCGAACGTATTGTTGAATTGCAGCAATCTCCTTTCACCCGGACATACGATGGGAGCATCCATCGTCTCGATTATGAGGCTCCCATCCGTGCCTTCATAATAAAGTCCTGTATTCACAGCGTGCATATTCCGGTTTCCGTTCTTTATTACCGATAACGGCGAAATCCGCGTACCCAGTTTATCCATCGTCCACATGTTCGGATTGTCACGCCCCAGCCCAAACCGGCTGACGACGACTTCTTTCTCGCGATCGTCCAAAATCTCCAAGTTCCGATATATTTTGCTCTTCTCTATCTTGAGCTGCACTTTATCCACTACGTCATCCGCTTCCGTACCGAGAATGTCGATGAGCGTTATTTCGTTCCCCTCTTTGTCCGTTCCGATGGGATCATGCAGAGACACATCCTTACGCGTTTTCTTCAGCGAGCGCAGATGTCAATCGTCCCGATCGAGATTAAATCCTCCAAATCTTCCCCTGTATTATCGAATTTTTTGACGATGTGAGCACGAAACAACGTAAAATCATCGGAACCATAATACCATATTCAGGAAATTCTATCTGTTGAAAAGTTTTACATACTGCTTCCATTTAAAAAAAGCTATTTCCGTTTCCAACAATTGCTCCATCCCATGAATTCAATCCAATCCTCTTTTATTTCTAAATTGCTTGGGTGGCATGCCATTAGATTGCTTAAAGCTTTTGCTAAAATGAAACTCATCCGCATATCCGCAGTTTTCAGCAATCTCTTTCACCGACAACTCTGTATATAGTAATTGCTTCTTGGCATGTTCATTCCGTACATCTTTCAAATAGCTTTTAGGGCTCTTTCCTGTATGCTTTTGGAAAAGACTGCGAAGATATGAAATTGATATTTGGTATCGATCAGCTAGTTCATGTAACCGAATACCCTCTCTATAATTCCGATCCAACTCATCCTTCACTTTGATATACATACTTAAGGCCGAAGTTGTACGTATAAGTTCGGGGCTATTTTGCTTATGCAATTCATACAAAAGATTATATAGCAGTGATTTGGTCAAAAGCTCACTCTCAAGCTGTCCAGGAACCCATCCCTCCGATAGCTCTTTGAATAGGTTGTCATATTTTTTTGCCATACTGTCCTCACACTTCAACATGAATGGCAGTTCTAATTCTGGAAGATCAGTTGCCTCATACACTCCTTGAGAAATCATCGTAACGGATATAAGTGACAGCAGTACCATTGTAATTCGCAGCGGATTGTCTCGATCACCTTCCATGGTCATCTCTAAACCTGGTTTTAAATATAACAGCATGCCGGATTCAATCGAAATTTTCTCTTCTGTTCGGAATGTCCCTTTTCCTTCACGAATCCAATAAAAGCTATGAACTCCAACGTTTTTCCGTATATCTCTCCATTCAGGAGGAGTCTGCTTATCGTTGATCCAATGAATACGGATTGCCATATTATTTAATTTTTCTTCCATGCAGGCTCCTTATTGTCTATCAAATTAATGATAGATTGAGCTTAGGCTATAAAGGCGTTTTTGACAAGTTTTTATATACTTAATTCCATGTCTATGGTTCTGATTAGGTGATAAGCTAAAGGTGAGATTGACAATGAAAGCAAGGATAGGAGTGGACTTACATGGATCGGAATCAAGCTAAACATCGTGAGATAGATTATATGCCTTGGATAACCAAAGCCGAAATAGAAATTCATGAACAAGAACAAATACAGCAACGTTTAGCAGAGACTTACTCCTGCAGCTTCGGTAAAAATTGCTTCGTTTCTCCACAGGCCATCTTTTTTCCGGATGCATTCCAAATGGGTGACCGTAGTTACATAGCTGGCGGAGCCATAGTTCGTAATACTTCACTTAGTATGGGGGCAGATTGTAGCATTAACTCTTATGCGGTTGTAACAGGAAAAGTCTCAATGGGTGACGGTGTAAGAATTGCATCGCATGCAAGCATTTATGGATTTAATCATGGTTACGAAACCACTCACCAACCTATTTTCAAGCAACCTTGTACTTCGAAAGGTATTCACATTGGTGACGATGTTTGGATAGGAGCTAATGTGGTCATTCTCGACGGGGTACGAATTGGATCGCATTCAATCATTGCCGCCGGTGCTATCGTGACAAAAGATGTTCCCGATTATAGTATCGTCGGGGGAAATCCAGCTAAGGTCATTCGCAGCAGGCTTAACAACGAAGCACCATTGAATTCGGACAAGCAACCGATAGAGAAAAAATTGCAGAACTTCGGCAACAAAGTGAAAGAACAACTTGATCCCTTGCTTCGCCATTACTTAGTTTCTACACCCAATGAAACATTTTTTCAGGACCGTCCAGGATTTAAAAGAACTGCAAGAGCCTATTGTGATGCAGTTGAAATCGCAGCTTTGTTTAACGTATTACCACCCGGTTGGACGAAAGAGGAACTGATCGTAAAATTGCAAAGTTTTCAGGATTCAAGTACTGGACTACTACCTGACCCATGGTCACCCCCAGATGCTACTCTGTATGAACCGCATTTACTCTCTGACCACCTCTCTCGCTATCATTTGCTAGCTGTGGGATATGCGTTAGAGGTCCTTGGTGCAAGTCTACTTCATCCCATTCATGTCGTTGAAAACATGAGTACGGAGCAGTTATATACAAAGCTGGAATCTCTACCATGGGACAATAATGCATGGAGTTGCGGCGATTGGATCGATTCTTATGCAACTGGTTTATACCTTAATCTGAAACATTTCGAATCAAAAAAACGGCCTGATGATCTGTTCGGATGGCTGCAAACGCATGTTAGTCGAACTTCCGGTTTATGGGGATTACCGACAGATGCAGAGACCTGGCTTCAACCCGTTAATGGCTTCTATCGTTTAACTCGTGCCACCTACGCCCAGTTCGATATCCCATTGCCCTACCCGGATAAGACCATAGACACCGTTCTAGCACATAGTCGAGATCAACAGTTTTTCCGTTTTGACCATCTGAACGCTTGTAATGTACTCGACGTTGTTCACCCACTATGGCTATGCCTCAAACAAACCGATTATCGCAAAGAGGAAATTAAAGAATGGGCAAAGCGTCATCTGGAGAAGGTACTGGATTTCTGGGTTGACGAGCGTGGTTTTAGCTTTCAGCTGGTTCAACAAGAATCAACAGGACTTCAAGGAACAGAAATGTGGCTTAGCATCATCTTTTTACTAGCAGATGTTTGTGGCATCAGCCAACATGTAGGATATCGTCCTAAGGGCGTACACCGGATAGAAGCGCCTTTATCGCTATCCTCCATCCAAAGCTAGGGTCAAATGACCTTATCAAATCATCAATGTTCCACACATTCCACCAATTAGTTCCCATTTTTTCTCCACACTCTACTGCCTGTTTGCTAGTAAAGGGCTACCAACGCGGCAGCCCTTTTTTGCTATCGACAACCCATCCTAATGAGGCGCTCCTATCTTATTTTAGATGACTGAGCACCGTCCTCGGTTTCCGACCCGTAACGAGCGCCCCATCGCTTACATAACCTTCTTCACGTCCCGACAGTTCCCGAACCAGCCGCTCTCTCCAGCCTTGTAAACTCAGCTGCCAGGCTGGATCTCCCGCCTTATTAGACAGCTCCTCCGGGTCGCAAGTAAGGTCGAACAGCTGCTCTTCGCCAGACTGCGAATACCAAATGTATTTCTCTCGACCATTCGTCACGTAGTGGTGGGACAAGGCCCCATAGACATGCTCCCCGTGCACGTACTCGCGCCATGCGACACCCGCACCTTCACGGCATAGCGGTAACAAGCTCTCGCCTTCGACCGAGTCTGGCACAGCCACACCGGCTGCATCCAGCAGCGTAGGCATGATGTCGCGCAGCTCGGTTATCCGCTCCTCATCAGCACCGCGGTTCAACCCTAGTCGGCCTGTATAATCAGCGACAATTAAAGGCACTTTCGCACTCCCTTCGTAGGCGAGCGCTTTGCGGAAGAAATGGTGGTCGCCCAGCATTTCTCCATGATCGGAGGTGAACACCACGACCGTATTGCGCAGCACGCCGTATTCACTGAGTGCATTCAGCAGACGTCCGATCTGAAAGTCCAGATGCGTAATAAGAGCATAGTAAGCCGCCTTGGCCCGATCTAGACGTTTCTTCGTCAGCTTGCTTATGCCGGTAGTCGGATGGCCCGATCCATTCTCGGCGCTCTGCAAATCTACCCAGTCGCCTACCGGCGGCTCCGGCATGTCCTCATTGAGGTACATGTCGAAGTAGGCCTGAGGCGGATCGAAAGGCGGATGCGGACGCACGAAAGACGTCCACAGGAAAAACGGCTTACTAGGGTCGCGTCTTCGTAGGAAATCGATCGATTGGGTGACCGCCCAATTCGTCGGATGCAGCCGCTCTGGGAGATGCCATGGCAGCGCAACCGTCGATGCATTACAATCGAGACCGTTGTCCATCAGATCATAGGTACCCGCCTCCGTATTCCGTATCCAATTCAAATAATCATCGCATTCGTTGAAATGTTCCGCATGTGTCGTTCGACTGTTGTCTCGGTTGTAGTGCATGTAGCCATCGTGCAGCACCACGTTGTGGAAGCCGCATAAGTTGCGGGTCGGGTATACGTGCATCTTGCCAACACATTGCGTGTGATAGCCAGCATTCGCCAATTCACCCGGCAAGGTGTGCTCGTACGTCCATGGGACATGCTCCTCGTATCCTACTCGTCCATGTGAGCGTTGGCTCATGCCCGTTAAGAGTGCCGCCCGCGCCGGAATGCAGGTCGGCGTTGCGGAATATGCGTTCCGAAACAACACACCGTCTTCCGACAATTTGTCTAGATTCGGCGTCTGTACGATCGGATGACCGAGTGCGCTTAAGCAGTCTCCCCGCATTTGATCCACTGTAATGAACAATATATTCGGTTTCATTCGATATGCCTCCCGTTAAAGCATGAAGCTGGGGGAAACCCATTGAACTGTATCCCCCAGCTTCATACTCTTCAGTTATTACGCTTATTTCTTCTTCATTTTTTTCCACTCTTCGTTGGCCTGCTTTTCAATTTGCGATCCACCCTGTTGATTGTACTTCTGTACGAACTCGTCAAACTTATCGATGGTCCAAACACCTGTTACAATCTTAACGAAGTATTCAGCCCACAGCTTCGTTTCGAGATCCGGGTAATCCAGCTCAGCCGGAACCGTCTTCCAGAACGCGTTCGGTATAATATTTTTCGATGCCGTTTCGATACCGTTTCGAACTTCCTGCGTCGTCCAACGTCTGTCTACAACGAATGCATCCGGATTGGGTTGTTGTAGCCTTTCTTGTATAGATCGGCATAACTCGTCGATTGCTTAATCAGGTTCATCGCCTTGTCATACGTATAATCCGTTCCTTCAACACCGTATAGCCCTAAGTTGAAACCTCCGCCTTCGCTGTCATCCACCAGCCAATCCAGGAAGCGGAACAGCTTCTCTGGATTTTGCGCCTTCACAGACAAGGCGCGCAGCGGAGCAGCAGCTACCGCATTCGTCTCCGGATTGCCCAAATTGCCATCCGGCCCTTTGGGAGGTGCAATGAGGCTAAGCTTAGAGGCTGGGGTTGTCTTTTTTAATGCCTCCGAAGTCGGATTCGCTTTAGGGTCTACCAGGTAGGCATCATTTCCTCGCCCATCGTATAGTATTTACTGGCTTTTTCAATATGGATTAATGACATAACCTACACCTCCATTACTTGCACAGAGTCCAAATAAATGAAGTATCCGATTTGTAATCTTACCGCTTCGCTTTATAAAACTCATGATACAGCTTCATAAGCGCCCGCTTCTCAATCCGCGACACATAGGAGCGACTGATGCCGAACTCCTTCGCAATCTCCCGCTGCGTTCGCTCTTCCCCTCCCAGCTCCAGCCCAAACCGGCCGACGACGACTTCTTTCTCGCGATCGTCCAAAATCTCCAAGTTCCGATATATTTTGTTCTTCTCTATCTTGAGCTGCACCTTATCCACTACGTCATCAGCTTCCGTACCGAGAATGTCGATGAGCGTAATTTCATTCCCCTATTTGTCTGTTCCGATGGGATCATGCAAAACACATCTTTACGCGTTTTCTTCAGTGAACGCAGATGCATAAGGATCTCGTTCTCAATACAGCGAGCCGCGAACGTCCGAGCTTGGTCCCTTTGTTCGGCGAAAACGACTCGATCGCCTTTATCAATCCGATCGACCCGATCGAGATCAAATCCTCGAGATCTTCCCCCGTATTGTCGAATTTTTTGAGGTTGTGAACACGAAGCAACGTAAATTCCTTCAAATAGTACTACGTCTGATTGATGATGCATCCGCAAAAATGAAAAAACTGCTTGCAACGGCGTTAATACCCTTGCAAACAGCCTACAGCAACAAAATCAAACGATGCGAATATTTCCGACAAAATATAAAGGATTTTTCAGACGAGCCATACCATGCCAGTCCGTTCCGCCAGACACTTTCAAATCCAATCTCTCACAGCAGAGCCGCCGCTTTTCTGAATCAATTCGATGCTTTTCTCAAGCGGAGCACCATAAGTCTGTTTTGCGAAATGGAAACAATAATCAACGAACTTCCCGTAATGCTCCCATCTCTCTTGTCACAAAGCTCGTGACCTCGATTTCATTCCTTTCCATGTCCGCTCTGATTTGACCAAGGGAACCCATCAGCTTGAGCGATCTCCCGCCTTCAAATGTAAAAGCGCTCATCGTAAAAGCTACCGTCACTTCGTTGATTGCCCCGCAAGCTCCAGAAGCACATTGTTCGCCCGTTCTAGAGTTGGAACCCAATACTTTCTTTCCATGACTATCCCTCACAGTACTAAGTGTCAAATATATTTGACCAAGATGCTTTCCACATGCTCCAAATGCGATCTCATCGCTTGAGATGCCTGCTCTTGATCCCCCCTGCGAATAGCCTCGTAAATCCGTGTATGTTCTTTCAAAAGCTGAATGGCCACATCCTGATTGGCGTACAATTCAGCTCGGCGAATATCCCGGATCATCGATTCCATCGGCTTCATGATGGATTGACAGGTTCGTTCCATAATGGCATTATGAGTGGCTTGAACCAGCATCACATGGAAGGATACATCCGTTCTCTCGCCTTCAATATCATTACCTACAGCGCTTACCATTTCGTTCAGAACGAGATGAAGCTGATGCAAATCCTGCTCTGTTCTATTCTTGGCGGCAATCGCGGCAATCGACACCTCTAGGGATTGTCTGACTTCCATTAATTCAAGCAGCGTCGTTCGATTCATCCGCAAGGAAGCCATCTCCGGCAATAAGACCTCGGTAGGCACTTGGCTGATCACTCTGCAGCCGCCTCCCTGCCGGATTTCGATAAGTCCCATGGCTTTTAACGCACTGAGTGCTTCACGCGCCGTGGAACGTCCAACTCCAAATCGCTCGGACAGTTCTTTCGTAGACGGGAGTTTATCGCCTGTTTGGAGTTGTCCCTGCAGAATCATTTGCTTAATTTGATCAGCCATTTCGTCATAATGATTGCGTTTGAGCAGCTTATTGACTTCCATGCTATAACCTCTTTTACCCGATGATTAGCACATGCACGATACCAGGGCCATGAACGCCTATGGTTAAATCGTTCTCAATATCCGCCGAGCGGCTAGGACCTGAAATAAAGTGAATGCCAGCGGGAAGATCCTTCCTTGCCGATTGATCGAATTGAATCAGAATCTCCCCTAGTCGGGTCTTCAGCCGTTCCACAGGAAGAATGACGATCAAAGATGTAGGAAGCAGACTAACCGATCTTCCCTTTTCCTTTGATGATAACACAGTTAGCGATCCGGTGTAAGCCGCTGCTGCATCTGCAAGAACGATGCCAAGGTCGGCCGCGGCAGCTGCGGCTTTCCAGCTTTCCCGACTGTCCGTATTCCACGCGGAAATCTGCGCTTCCGATAACACATCGCTAAGATGAAGGGCATTCAGCTCAGGTTGATCCTGATGGATAATCCGGTTAACGCCTAATGATTGCACGATATCGATTATCGCTAATTTCGCTTTCTCCATCGAAGCAAGCCTAACGACATAACCTCCTGCCGCTTGAAAATTCATCGTAAACTGCTCAATTCTCTCATCCAACGGCAATTCGAATTTATGCCAGAAATCCGGTGCTCCCCGATTGGGATGCACGGGCTTCTCTATGACTCTTGCTCGTCCCAGCTTACTGGCAATGGCATTCATAAACCGTTCTTGTTCCTTAGCTGACTGAGAGTCCAATTGTGCCAGCCATGCTTGACTGCGCTCACTCATCCTTGATGTCCTCCTTGGTTTTTTCTCTTTGTCAACGCATCCTGCATACGATTGTGCAAAACTGGGTCGATTCCTTTAAATTCTTGACGTATTTGGTGTTCAAGCGTGCCCCAGCTGTCTCGAAAAGAAGCTTTAGGCAGACTAGGTGCAACTCGATACGTATTCCATCCTTTTAATGGCCCTACACGCAGTCGAATACCTTGATCGCGAACGACCATCTTCTGGCCGATACGTGCCAGTTTCAATACGGTATTAAATCGCTTTGCGCTGCCCAGGATGGCTGCGAAGCCTTTCATCCCGGCTTGTTCAAGTTTGTCGCCATGCCCCTGCTCCACTTTGCGCCGACGCAGTGCGACAAGCATATCGTGGAGCGGTATTTTCACAGGACAAGCTTCGTAACAAGCGCCGCAAAGACTGGAAGCATTGGCAATGTCGTCCCAATCCGCTGTGTTCTTCTGGAGCGCTGGAGTTAACACCGCCCCAATCGGGCCGCTGTAGGTGCCCCCATAGGCGTGACCGCCAATATGACGATAAACGGGGCATGCATTCAGACAGGCCCCGCAGCGGATGCAATTGAGAAGCTCCTGAAATTCCGGATCACCAAGCTGCAAAGAGCGCCCGTTGTCGACGATGATAATATGCATCTCCTCCGGACCATCTGCATCGGGCCCACGCCGCGGTCCTGTAATTCCGGACATGTAGACGGTCAGCTTCTGGCCGGTAGCCGAACGCGGCAGCAGTGTCGCCATGACCTCCAAATCCATCCAACTTGGTATAATCCGTTCCATGCCCATGAGTGTTATTTGTGTCTTGGGCACGGTGGAAACCATACGCGCGTTGCCTTCATTTTCAAACAGAACAATAGACCCGCTTTCCGCGATAGCAAAGTTGCAGCCCGTGATGCCAATATCCGCCTCCAGAAATTTTTCCCGCAGTTTTCTGCGAACAAATCCTGCCAATATCGTCGTATCGGGCGGTAAGGTCTCCCCTGCTTCCTTGGATAATAAGTCAGCAATCTGATACCGGTTTTTGTGAATCGCCGGAATGATGATATGGGAGGGCGTTTCATCGGCCAATTGAATAATATATTCGCCTAAATCCGTTTCAATGGCCTCAACGCCAATAGAGGCAAGCGCCTGATTCAAATGCAGCTCCTCTGTAACCATGGATTTGGACTTAACGACGGTCCGGGCCGCTTTCTCTTTGGCGATGGTCAAGGATAGCTTCACAGCATCATCGGCCGTCTCGGCAAAATGAACATGGACACCGTTCTCTCGAGCATTTTCAACAAACGTATGTAAGTAATAATCCAGGTGGGCGATGGTATGCAGCCGAATTTGCCTGCCTCTTTCACGCCATTCCTCCCAGTTCCCGTGTTCTTCCGCGGCTTTAAGTTTACCGTTCCGCAGCCGTTCTGTCGTAAACATAACCGCTTTGCGAAGGAACTCGTCGTTCAGCGCCTGATCTGCCCGCTCCTTGACCGTCTTCCCTGCAGCTTCTTTTTGACTCATGCCCTTTTCACCCCTTCATATAACAGTTCTGCCAGATGCATAACCTTGACTGGTTCATTTCGGAATCGCAGATTGCCGGCAATGTTCATCAGACAGGCCATATCCAGGCCGACAAGCACCTCCGCTTCCGTTTCCTTCACATGATCGACTTTTTCATTCACCATGGCCCCGGATATATCCGACATTTTCACAGCAAAAGTTCCTCCAAATCCACAGCAATCCTCTGCAAAAGGAAGAGGCACCAGCTCTAACTCCTTTACCTGCCGCAGCAAAGCCAGCGGTTCTTCCTTCACACCAAGAAGCCTGCTGCCGTGGCAGGAGGGATGATACGTAACTTTATGCGGAAACCTCGCTCCAAGATCAGTTATACCAAGTACACCTACGAGAAACTGCGTGAACTCATATGTTTTGTTCTGTAATTGCAAGGCTCTGTCCTGCATTTCTGGATCATCCTTGAAGAGATTCGCATAGTGATGAATCATATACGTACAAGATCCTGAGGCCGAGATGACGAAGTCGCTATCTTCAAAAGCAGCAAGAATTGTTTTCGCCGTTGCCCTTGCTTCCTCCCAGTAGCCGCTGTTGTAAGCAGGCTGCCCGCAGCAAGTTTGAATGGTCGGGAAATGCAGCAAAATGCCGTGATCGCTCAAAATTCGAGATATCGCCTCTCCGACTTTCGGGTATAAAGCGTCACTTAAGCAGGTAATGAATAACGATATTTTCATAAAATGCACCCCTTCTAAAAAATTAGATATCAGGTTGTCAGACATGTTGATACTAACATAAAGCACTGTACTTTGAAAGGCTTATTCTTTCGCACTTGTGATGCAAGAATTTAAGATGGATAGCAAATACCCAGAAATTGTGATTTAACTATGCCACTATACTTATCCTCAGCTTCGAATGATAACTGGCAGGGAATTAATCGGGTAAGCAAAAGCTCTTGCATTATTGGTTTTTTGTGGACTGTCCGGTTACGACTGCGTCCAAGTTAATTCCAGTGTAAATCATCTTTTTATAGCAACTAAAAAATCCCGCCCCAAAGACATTCTCTTAGGGACGAGATTATTGTTCCAAGTTAATGAATCACCAAGGCAGCTCGGTCACGAATCGATCTCGATGACCATGATCTACCCCCACCCACTAAGCAAATCGATTCTCTTCGGGATCTTCCGTATCATAGCCAAAGGCATCAAGCGCCGGCCATAGCTCAGGGGCAATCGGGTAATTCGCGAGCTCCAACGTCTGGGCTACCCGTTCCGGTTTACTCATGCCGACGACCGTACTAGCGATCCGCGGGTCGCGAAGCGAAAATTGAAGTGCTGCGGCGGCAAGCGGAACATCGAATTCCAGGCAAACCTTGGCGAACATACGCGCTCTCTCCAATACGAGTGGCGGAGCTTCGCTATAGGCATAACGTGCGTATGCTTCCGGACCTTTGGCCAATATGCCACTGCCATAAGGAGCGGCGTTAATAACCGCCACGCCCATACGACTCGCGACATCAAGCAAAGGTTCGGCAGCCCGATTGAGCAGCGTATATCGATTATGAGTTTCAACCGCACTGAATTCTCCCGTTTCGACATAACGAATGAGCATATCGATCGGTCCGCCGGATATGCCGATGTGATCGATGACTCCCTGCTTTTGAAACTTTTGCAGTACTTCTAACGGTCCGCCGGATCCCATCACATTTTCGAAGGTGGTATGTTCAGGATCGTGGATGTAAACGTATTGCAGACGATCAAGTCCTAAGCGTTCGAGGCTTCCTTCGATGGAACGTTTGATCTGTTCGCCGCTGAAGTCTCCGGTCATAAAGTCGCGATCGGCTTTGGTTGCCAACACGTAACCTGCGGGAAGACCACCATTCGCATGAATGGCCTTACCGATTCGCCGTTCGCTCTCGCCTTCGCCGTATGCCGCAGCCGTATCCAGAAAGTTGATTGGGCTTTCGAAGGCGGTGCGCAACGTTACCAATGCCTGTTCTTCCGACGTGCTATATTGAAAGGTCTCCGGCATATCCCCGAGCGGAGCGGCTCCAATACATAGCGGTGATATGAGTAGGCCAGTACTGCCAAGCAGCCGTTGGGATAATAATGCGTTCGTCATGGAGTGTTCCTCGCTTTCTGATATTGTCTGCATTATAACGACACACCCAAAAAGCCTCGTGTCATTTGAAAATCGATATTTCCTTTCTGATAGAGACGCGGTACATAAGAATGTTCCAAAATTTCTTTGCTTCGCTCAAGAATATGATTCACCCATATGCCCGGGTTGCCCTCGAGTACCAAATCGACATCTTGCTTATGTTTATGCAGCACGGCCTGTTCCGGCGTCACTTGCAGCATTGGGACGAAAGGATGCGTCTGCATCGGACGATCACCGATCAGCGCGATTATTAATTCCACACCTGTGGCGGCGAGTCCTGTGATCGTCTCCACCCCATGCGTTGTTGGAGTCTCCATAATGTGGAAACCGTTTCGGCGGACGTGTTCTCCATAGGCAATAGACGGCCGAACTTGAGACGTGCTAAATAGATGCTGACGGAACGCATTCTCGGCAAGTAATCCGCTGTTCTCAGGAACGACGACCAAGCCTCCGGCCCCGACAATCATCTTGGTTAGTAGCCCCAGCTGCTCGCCGGCATCTTTGTTAATGGCACCAACGCTTACGATCCCGATGCGCAGCCCTTCCAGACCGACCGTCACCTTCTCCGCAGGATCGGCCGCAACCAATCGATCGGCGAACCAGGCCTCAACCTTTTCACTCACCTTGGCAATTCCGCCGTCGAGCTGGATGCTGGCATAACCAAGACGGCTCGCATCGACACCCATCACATCCATCTGATGGCGCATGTAGTCGTTATGCGTTTTCTCACAGCCATGCTCCAGCAGCAAACAATGCTTCACCATCGGATGCGTAATATAGCCAATCATCGTGCGGGCAAACAGTGATTCGGCTGGCCCCCCCGAGGTGCCGCAGCCTTCCGTGTGCGCCAGTGTGACAAAGCGAGAGAGCTCAGGCTGCCCTGCTCGTTGCTCGTTCAGGCGCCGTGTAATCATGCCCGCTACCTGTCCGGCGCAAAGACTTGTCGGCACAATTAAGCCGATATTGTCACTGGACTGCCGATCGCGATGCCGAGTAAAGGAAAATTGAACCGAGTTAGCTATCGTGACGGCCTTATCTTCAATTTCTATCGGAGCTCCTGTCGGTACAGGAGTATGAAGCAGCGACTCCAGCCGACTTGCATCGTTCTGCTGCCAGTTACGCCAAATTTGTACTTGGGCATGACCCGCTTTCTCGCCGACGCTTCGCTGACCAGAAGCAATTTGGAGCGCCAACTCAAATACCTCTTGGCCCAGCTCATCCATCGACTTGCCTTCCAGATACTGCCCCGCGTTCACATCCATATCGTTCGACAGCAATTGGAAGCGGCGAGTTGTCGTGACCACCTTGACCGTAGGCACATACGGAAAGTTGGTAATCGAACCATTTCCCGTTGTAAAGAAAATCATGTTACAACCGGCGGCTACCTGTCCGGCGATGCTCTCCAGATCATTGCCAGGGCTGTCCATGAAATAGTAGCCGCCATCCTTCATGAGCTCTCCGTACTCCGTTGCGTAATCGATTCGCGTTGTCGGATCTTTCTTCATAGCGGCGCCTATAGATTTCAGATAGATGTTGTACAGACCGCGGTACATGTTGCCGCCTGACGGGTTACCTTCCGCACTTGTGCCGTGCCAGGAAGTGCGCTCCTTAAATCGGTTCACAAGTTCCAGAAATTTGCGCGCGGTTTCCACGTTACGTACTTTTGACAGAACATAGGGCTCCGCGCCAATCAATTCATCCGTTTCGGCTAGACTAGCCGCACCGCCGTAACGCACCAATTGTTCTGAAACCCAACCGAGCAGCGGATTCGCGGATACGCCGGAAAATGCGTCCGAACCGCCGCACTGCAAGCCGATTCGCAAGTGGCGGATGGATTCAGGCGTCCGCTGCATCGTGTTAACCGTTGACAGCCATTCCCGCACTATCGCTTCACCTTTAACCAGTTCCTCTTCAAAGCTGCCTGTAAGCGACACGAACTTATGCAGCACTTCATCGATCGGATAGTTATGCTCGCGTGCATAAGCCTCTACCATCTTGTTCGTGACCGATTCATTGCCATAATCGACAACCAATACCGCTCCGACGTTCGGGTTGACCATGAAACCTGAGAGCGTCCGCAGCAGCAAGTCCACATTATTCGGCTTCTCTGTGCCGCCCTCCGTATGAGCGACGGGAACGAACCCGTCTATATTCGAATCGTTCTTCCATTCACTTTGCAGACGAGAGGCAAGCTCATTCACGTAGCTCCCCGTATGCGAGGTGGTGCCGAGCAGTACGATGTAGTTCCGGGTGCCAACCCCGCGATCTTCATGGCGGCGGTATCCCATGAATGTGCGCGTATCCTCATAAACTGGCGATGCCTGAGCCGGCCGAAAGTTCTCCTCGTCAAGGATATAAGGAGAAACTTGATCCGCGAAATTGGGCTCCGCCGGCACTGCGAATGTCAACTGGCGCACACTGAGCGCTCCACGTACTGTTTCGTTGATCACATAGTTGCCGGGCTGAATCGGCTTAAGCGCCACGCCGAAAGGCAGATGCCACGAAAGCAAATCTTCGCCAGAAGCAATCGCTTTCACCGCAAATCGATGGCCTTCCATAACCGTGTAATCCAAGGTGAGGATTTGGTCTTCATACTGAATGACGGTACCGGCGTTCAGTTGCTGAATCGCAACGGCGCAGTTATCCCCGGGCAAGGGAAGTCTCGCTACTTCTTCAAATTGGTAAACGACATCCATCGATGACTGGCTCCTTTGATGAGATTTTTCGAAAAATCCAAGGTTAGTGCTGTTAAAACAACAATATTCTCACCCAGTTGATGTGCATTCAGGCAATAAGTGGCATCAATTTTTTAGTAAGCATAGCCTCCCTGATTTTGGTGTGCACACATATTATTGTAACAGGATTATGGCATTTGATAATTCTTTACCTTTGCAATAACATACTCTATTTTGATATTCTATACATAAGAGAAATAATGAAGTGAGATGATTTGGGGAGGTTAGGAAAATGCAAAAACCGCTAATAAAAAACTTTATTAACGACCACCTCTTGCCATTTGACATCGTATTTAAGGACAAAAAGACACCAAATCGTGAACTACCAGAGCATCTTCATGATCGCTTTGAATTAGTTTATGTTTATAGTGGAAAAGGTACGTTTTTCTTAAACCAAATGCTCTATGAGATGAATGAAGGAGATCTCTTCATCATTCCTGGCAATACCATTCATCAGGCATTGCCAGATTCTGAATCTCCAATTACTGCCACTGCTGTCTTTTTTGATCCGCAACTGATCGGACACTATTCAGCTGGTGATTCGTTTACGAATATGCAAGCTTTTGACCGAGCCCGGAAATATAAGAGCTATAAGCTTGTTGTCCCACCAGCCATGCGCCCTCATCTCGAAGAAAAACTCAAACAAATGCATGAAGAATTAGAACAACACGAAGCTGGTTTTAGATACGCAATTCAACTGCAGTTAAATAGCCTTCTGATCAGCATTAATCGGTTGATATTAAAAGAATCCCATCATCAACTGGCAGCGTCCAATGTCGGCCCCTCCTGGTTACTAAACATCCTGCAACACTTGGATCAGTTTCACACTGAGCAAATCGCTGGACTTTCGTATTTGGCTAAGCACACTTCAGTCTCAGCCGCTCATTTATCCAGGGTGTTTAAACAACTAACCGGGATGAACATCACCGACTATGTGAATGCCAAGCGGATTTCAACTGCAAAGGAGCTGCTCCTAACTACTGACTTAGGTATTGATACGATCGCCCACAATTGCGGTTATGAGAGCTTACCTTATTTTCATAAGTTATTTAAGAAGTTTACTGGCGTTACCCCAGGCCTATATCGAAGAAAAGTAGTTAAAGAAATTAGCTTCAAAATAGACAACATGACATAGAAATGTGAAAGTATCTCAAGAGCAAATTATTGTAATATTACTCACCGAAGCTTATTAAGAAGAGCCTGCTTATAAGAACAGCAGGCTTTTCGCATCCATTGGTAGTACTGAGGAAACCGTGCATATCGCAAGGTCAACTTTGACGTAAGACGATTCGGTCGAAATATATGAAAATCTTCACTGGTCGCGTTCCGACTATGAAAGTAATTAATCGTTTTCTCGAAAACGGACAATGGTAAACCGTAAACTTCGTAGAACCTAATTTTTGCTGGAGCGCTTCAAACTCTCCCGAGCATAAAAAGCTCCTTCCGACACTTCAGCGAAGGGCACAAACTCAATGTCATGCAAAATAGCATGTCAAGATAATCGGTTTGAAGCCTCAGCGTTATTTCATTCCCCTCTTTGTCCGTTCCGATGGGATCATGCAGGGACACATCCTTGCGCGTTTTCTTCAGCGATCGAAGATGCATAAGGATCTCGTTCTCGATGCAGCGAGCCGCAAACGTCGCGAGCTTCGTTCCTTTGTTCGGCGAGAATGACTCGATGGCTTTAATCAATCCAATCGTCACGATGGAGATTAAATCCTCCAAATCTTCCCCTGTATTGTCGAATTTTTTGAGGTTGTGAATACGAAGCAACGTAAAAATCACCTTAATTGATATCCTCGCCTCTCTTATCGGGGATTTCAACTAAGGTGATCTCTTCACTTTCTTGTTTATACTAATGATGGGATGAATTGTATGACGGCGAAAATATCGCTATTTCATCAAAACAATTTTATATGTTTCTAACCCAAGCTTCTACGGATTTGATATCTTCAGGAGTAGTACGACAACAACCGCCTATCAACCTGGCACCAAGTTCGTACCAACTTCGGGCGCCGCAGCCAAAACTTTCGTTAGTTGAAGCGCCCTTCCAACTGCGTGTACTTGCCTCATACTGCTCACCGGAATTTGGATAAACAACAATAGGTTTATCTGTTTTTCTTCGGATTTCACTAATCAGAGAAGGAATATATTGTGGAGGTGTGCAATTTACGCCAACTGCCGCCACTTGATCATGACCGTTCAGCCAATCAGCACAATCGGCAATAAGATCCCCATTACTTATTTGTAGGTCGTTTTTTGCACTGAAACTAATCCATCCGTAAACTCCAGGAAATTCCTTCAGCAATCGGACTATTCCTCTAGCTTCCATCAGGCATGGTATGGTTTCACAAGCAAGTATATCTGCGCCGGCGTCTATCAGAGCCTTAACACGTGGTCGATGAAATTCTATAAGCTCGTTTTCAGTTAGTTTGTAGTCTCCACGGTACTCAGACCCATCTGCCAGATAAGCACCGTATGGACCAACGGAAGCGGCTACTATCGGTCGTGGTCTTTTTGTTTTTTCCACCAAGTTATCCCAAAAATTATCCCTTGCTTTTACCGCAATTTCCACTGATATCTTAATAAGCCTAAGCGCTTCGGTTTCGCTTAAACCTCGTCGGACAAAACCTTCAACAGTTGCCTGGTAACTTGAAGTAATTGCACAGTCAGCCCCGGCAGCAAAGTAATCTATATGTACCTGACCAATGATTTCAGGGTTTTCCATCAGCATTTTTGCAGACCAAAGTGAGTCGTTAATATCACAGCCACGGCGTTCCATCTCAGTTGATAATGCGCCATCCAAAATCATGACAGAAAAATCTTTAAGAATGTTTTCTATTGGATTCATGATAAACAGCAAGAGTTGTCCGACCATAAGGTTGGTAAAAAATAGTCAATTAACCTTGCCTGCCTCCTCTTTTCATTTTTTCTCAAAGAAGCAATCTTCATGTTCATGCCTTTTCCTGCATCCTATTGAAGCCTTCTCCAAACACTTCAAATACATCATTCACCGTAACAAAAGCTAGCCGGTCTATGGCATGCACCAGCTTTTTCAGCCTGCCCACTTCCGAACGGCTAACTACACAGTAAATGATTTTTCTATCCGTGTTGCTGTAACCGCCCTTTCCGTAGAAAAAAGTAGTGCCTCTTTCCATCTCGGCATGGATCCGGTTTGATATTTCTTCCGCATGCTGGCTCACGATGATGGCCGCTTTACCTTTTCCCGTTCCTTCCAGCACGTAATCGATCACTCTGGAGCCTACGAAGACAGCCACGATCGTGTACATCGCTCTCTATCCAAGTAGATGAGAGAGAGGATAATCGTAAAGCTGTCAAAGATAAACACACTTCTCCCGATGGGCCAGCCCAAATATTTTTTCAGCATCTGAGCGAGAATATCTGTACCACCACTTGTCCCCCCAAAGCGAAAGACGATGCCTAGGCCTACCCCCAAAGTAACGCCTGCGTATAAGGAAGCTAAAAGGAGATCATTCATTACAAAATGAATGTTTCTGAATACGTAGACAAAGAGCGAAAACATCAGTGTTGCAAAGATGGTATATGCGAATGATCTTCGACCCAACACTTTCCAGCCTATGAAAAAAAGCGGAAGGTTCAGCAAAAAATTCGTAATTCCCGTTTCCCAACCGAACATATATTTCAGCAATAAGCTGACTCCCGTAATGCCCCCTTCAGCCAGCCCATTAGCCGTATTGAAATAGTTGATACCAAAGCCCATGATTGCTGAACCAGCGAATATGGCGGCTCCATTTTTCAAATGCTCATTCATGCAAGCCCTCCGCTGGATGACAGAACAGCGGCTTCTTTCGCGGGTTCCCATCCCTTATTCCGTCTTGCCACTCCAGATTGATACGCAGCAGAAATAACGGCTTCGCGCACCTTCTCAACGACCATTTGATTAAAAACACTCGGTATAATGTAGTATTCGTTAAGTTCCTCTTCGCTGACGACCGAGGCAATAGCCTTTGCCGCTACCAGCTTCATTTCCTCGGTAATTCTCGATGCCCGGCAGTCCAGCACACCGCGGAACAAGCCTGGGAAGCAAAGCACATTATTGATCTGGTTCGGGTAGTCCGACCTGCCTGTCGCCATAACGCGGACATACGACTCGGCTTCCTCTGGTGCGATTTCCGGTGTCGGATTCGCCATAGCGAATACGATGGGATCCTGCGCCATCTTTTTCACATCTTCAACGCTGAGCACTTTAGGTCCGGAAAGGCCAATAAAAACATCGGCTCCGCTGATGACTTCGCTCAAGGTTCCGCTCTGTCTTTCAGGATTCGTGTGATCGGCATACCACTGCCAGGCCGGATTGTTATACGTCTCCCCCCGCACAATGGCGCCTTCACGATCCACGCCAATTATGTTCACGACGCCTGAGGCCAGCAGCATTTTGGTGCAAGCGATCCCAGCTGCGCCAATACCGCATACGACTACCTTGCAGCGGCTTAGCTCCTTCTTCACGACCTTGACGGCGTTCAGTAAACCTGCCAGCAGAACGACAGCCGTACCGTGCTGGTCATCGTGAAAGACAGGAATATCAAGTTCCTCGACCAGCCTCTGCTCGATTTCAAAGCAGCGCGGGGAAGATATATCCTCCAGATTAATGCCGCCGAAAGTCGGAGCAAGCGCTTTGACGATACGGATAATTTCCTCCGTATCCTGCGTTCGCAGGCATATCGGGAACGCATCAACATCAGCCATTTGCTTAAAAAGCATGGCTTTCCCTTCCATCACCGGCATCGCAGCTTCAGGACCAATGTTGCCGAGTCCGAGTACAGCGGAACCATCCGAAACAACAGCTACCGTGTTCCGCTTGATTGTGAGCGAATACGCTTTTTTGGGATCTTCATGAATAGCCATACAGACTCGGGCCACTCCCGGTGTATAAACCCGAGACAGATCATCCCGGTTCTTGATCGGAATCTTCGGCACGGTTTCAATCTTACCGCCTAAGTGAACTAGAAATGTTTGATCAGATACATGTATCACTTGGATGCCTGGCAATTCACTGACAGCGTTTACAATAAGATCGGATTGCTGGTGATCATTTATTTGAACCGTAATATCTCGAATTGTCCTCGCTTTACTTGACTGCGCTACATCAATGGCAACAACATCTCCTCCGGCATCGCCAATAGCAGTGGCAATCTGGCCGAAGCTTACCAGTTCCTTGACAATTTCAAGACGTATCACAATGCTTGTACTTCCGCTTGCAGCTCCAGTCATCTTAAATCACCCTGCTCCGCTTTCACGGTTCTATTTTTCAAATAATAAATCAAGTAGCAAAGCGCCACAAATGGAATTCCACAATATAAAGCGATTCGTTGGGCAGGGTCAAAGTACAAACCGACGCAAGAGCCCAGGCACAATAAGAAAGCAACGATCGGTACAACCGGATATAACGGAGTGCGGTATTTCAGATCTTTAAGGTTTCCACCCTCTTTCAGAAATTGCCTGCGGAACATGAATTGGGAAGCGACAATGCCCATCCACACGGCGACAACGGCGAAGCCTGAAATAGCAATCAGCACCACATAAACGGTATCAGCAGCAATGACGCTGGAGAGTAAAGATAAGCAAGCAACCAACATACTGACAATAAGCGCATTCATCGGAACACCGCGCGAAGTTATTTTTCCTAACCATGGGCTGACCATTTTTTCCTGGGAGAGTGCCCACAGCATGCGCGTTGAAGCGTACAGTCCCGAATTTCCTACCGACAAGAGTGCCGTTAGAATAACAAAATTCATAATATCAGCGGCATAAGGAATCCCGATCTTGTCAAACACGAGAACGAAGGGACTCTCAATAACTCCGGCTTCCTGCCAGGGAATAAGACCGGCGAGCACGATGATTGCACCGATAAAAAATACCAGTGTGCGCCACACCACCGTCCGAATGGATCGCGGAATGCTTTTGTCCGGATCTTCCGTCTCACCAGCAGTAACGCCGATCAATTCAGTTCCTGAGAATGCAAAGTTAACCGAAATCATCACGAACAACACAGGAAGAAAACCGTTTGGAAATAGTCCGCCTTTATTAATAAGATTGCTCAGCAGCGGGGCCGATTGGCCTTCCATAGGGATGAACCCGAACATTGCTGCTCCACCCAACACAATAAACATAATAATGACGATGACCTTGAAGCCGGAAATCCAAAACTCTGATTCAGCAAAAAACTTGGCTGTAACTGCATTTAATATAAACAGTATGGCGGCAAATATTGCGCTGAATATCCATACGGATATATGAGGAAACCATCGCTGCATCAGCAGGCCGGCCGCTGTAAACTCGGAGCCTACCGTGACTACCCACGTGAGCCAGTACAGCCAGCCAATCGTAAACCCGGTTGCAGGTCCTATAAATTTGGCAGCATATACGGGGAAAGAGCCTGTTATTGGCATAGCCACGCTTAATTCTCCAAGACAAAGCATGACCAGATACATAATGAGTCCGCCAAACAAATAAGCGAGGATAGCCCCTCCAGGTCCCGCTTGGTTCAAGATATAACCTGTACTTAAGAAAAGCCCTGTTCCAATAACGCCCCCAAGAGAAATCATAAATAAGTGCCTGCTTTTCATCGTACGCTTCAAACTATTTTGTTCGCTTTCGCTAATGCTGCTCATGTCGATTCGCTCCCTTATCCAAGTTTTCAAGGTATTGAAACCCAGCAATACCAGGCGTTGTCATTTCATAAGGATTTAATATCTCTTCCAGCTCTTCAACAGTCATTAGCTGGCGTTCCAAACAGATTTCCTTAATCGTCTGTCCAGATTGAAGCGCTTCTTTAACGATTCGGCTAGCGGTTTCATAACCCAGGTGAGGATTTAGCGCGGTTATGATGCCAAAGCTTTTGTCCACATGAGCTTTGCATCCTTCCTCATTAGCCTGAATGCCATCCACCGCGAAGCGTAAGAAGACGGTCAATCCGTTATTTAAGATTAGCAGGGATTGCAACAAATTAGCAGCCATGACGGGCCCCATGACATTAAGCTCAAGCTGACCAGCTTCCGCCGCCAAGCAAATCGTATGGTCATTGCCCATCACTTGAAAAGCAATTTGATTCATCATTTCGGGCATTACCGGATTGACCTTACCCGGCATGATCGATGACCCTGGCTGTCTTGGCGGGAGATGAATTTCGCTTAGCCCCGCCCTTGGTCCTGAGGCCATGAAACGGATATCATTACAAATTTTCGATAAATTTACGGACATGATTTTAAGTGAAGAGGACAGCGCTGTGTAGGCATCCGTATTCTGTGTGGCATCTACAAAATCATCGGCGTGAGTTAAGGGAATTCCTGTCAGCTCGGCCAAATACCTTGACGCCAGCTCAATATACTTAGGGTTGGCGTTAAGTCCAGTACCGATGGCGGTAGCTCCTAAATTAATCGTTAGCAATCCATCGGCAGCAGCCATTATCCTCGCTTTGTCCCTTCCAATGACACGTGCATAAGCGCCAAATTCTTGCCCCAAACGAATGGGGACAGCATCTTGTAAATGCGTACGCCCCATTTTGATAATCCCATCAAATTGCTCTGCTTTTCGATAAAGTCCTTTTTCCAACGCATCGACGATACCTACTAATTCCTTGGAGAGAAGGTACGAAGCAATCCGAATGGCTGTAGGAACGGTATCATTCGTGGATTGGGACATATTCACATGATTATTAGGAGAACAATGAAAGTAATCGCCCTTTTTTTTACCCAGCAGCTCAAGCGCGCGATTCGCCAACACCTCATTCATGTTCATATTGATCGATGTTCCTGCTCCACCTTGAATCGCATCCACGATAAAATGTTCTAACAAATTTCCTGCACAGATTTCCTCGGCCGCTTGTACAATAACAGCGCCAATTCTTTGCGGCAGCATGTCCGTCTCCATATTAGCTAAAGCAGCTGCTTTCTTGATTTGGGCCAACGCCAGGATAAGGTGCTTGCTGACCGGGGTTCCGGTTACAGGGAAATTTTCAGTAGCTCGAATCGATTGTATACCGAAGTATGCCCAATCGGGAACCGTTTTCTCACCTAAGAAATCTTTCTCAATGCGATTCGACATAGTTGTTCTCTCCTAGAGCCAATGGGTCTGGCCCATTTATTAGCGGGACATCCTGATGCAAACAACTTTCGGCTCCGTCATTTCCTGAAGGGCGAATTTCACGCCTTCTCTGCCGATTCCCGAGCCTTTCACTCCGCCAAACGGCATCGCGTCGATTCTGTAATCCGAGCTGTCATTCACCATCACGCCTCCGACATCCAGCTTGCGCACGGCATGGAATACTTTTTCAATATCCCGGCTGAATATGCCCGCTTGCAGACCAAAGTCAACACTGTTTGCTTCGAGAATCGCCTCATCCAGATCAGCTACGCGAAAGATGGTGACGACCGGACCAAATACCTCTTCCTTCACCAAGCGGCAGTCCTTCGGAACGTCTGTCATAACCGTCGGCTCGTAGAAAGCGCCGTCCCGCTTCCCTCCGCAAAGCAGCTTCCCTCCGCGGTCTACCGCTTCATTCACCCAGCTTTCCACACGCTTGGCTTCTCTTTCGTTGATCATCGGGCCCATATCTGTATCTTCTGATAATTTGCTGCCAACGCGATATTGCTTCGTTTTCTCAACGAATTGAGCTACGAACGCTTCATAAACATCCTCTTGCACATAAATGCGCTGTACGCCTAGACAGTTTTGCCCAGCGGCCCAGAAAGCTCCGGAAACGTTGGATTCTACAGCATCATTTATGTCAGCATCGTTCAAAATGATAACCGGCGAGTTGGAGCCGAGCTCCATGCCCATTTTTTTCAGGCCTGCCTTTTGCATAATTGCTTTGCCTGTCTTCAGTCCACCTGTGAAAGAGATCATTCTTACATACGGGTGCGTCACCAGCACATCGCCGATTTCACTTGCATTGCCTGTGATCACAGACAAGACTTTAGCTGGCAGACCCGCCTTGTCGAACGCTTCCGCCAACATAAGTGCGCTTAATGGCGTGGCTGGCGCTGGCTTCACGATAATCGCATTGCCCGCAGCGATGGCTGGGCCCACTTTATGGGCAACGAGATTCAAAGGATCATTAAACGGCGTAATGGCGCCAATAATACCGATCGGGGAACGGTAATAGTAGCCGAACCGATTCTCACTTCCGGGCATTTGATCAAAAGGAATTGTCTCTCCATTTAAGCGTCTTGCTTCCTCCGCACTGATCCGCAAAGTTTCAACGCACCTTCTTACTTCTTTCCGTGCTTCCTTGATCGTCTTGCTTCCTTCGGAGGCAATCGTGAGAGCGTACGCCTCCTTATGCCCGTCTACCCAGTCGGCAGCCCTTTGGAGGATAGCAATGCGTTCATGTGTCGGCAGCTCGGAGCAAATACGAAACCCTTCTTGAGCCTCTTCGATAGCGAACGCCATATCCACTATGGAAGCAGCAGGCACTGTCGCGATCAACCGGTTATCCTGAGGATCGCAAACCTCCATTGTGTTCTCCCGAAGTACCCATTGCCCAGCTAAAAACATCTTGTTATTCTTTATCATCGTTTCCATAATCATATTTTACACCTCTCCCTAGGTTTGATTAGTTCGTTTGATCGTCTGGACTACAACTGACTGCGGTGAATATTAATCAAATCAATCAGAATCGAGAAGCCTGTTTCCTTACGACCGGCTCCGGCTCCCATCAGTGTGATTGGACCTGCCAGATCACAATAATAAGTGATCGCATTCAGAGCTCCACCGACATCGGCGAGCGGATCGGTAAGCGGAATCGCTTCAGGACCCACTTTTGCCAAAAGACGGTCGCCTTCCCGGTAGCATTTGGCGATTAGCTTCCATCGTTTCCCTTCTGATTTTGCCTTTTGAATATCCGCTTGGGTCAGCTTGCTGATCCCTTCGCAGACGACATCCTCCCTCTTGAGCGGCATATTCATAACGATATTGCTCAAAATAGTGATTTTATACTGTGCATCGTAGCCCTCTACATCACTTGTCGGGTCGGCCTCGGCATAACCGAGCGCCTGTGCCTCCGCCAAAGCCTCATCATAGCTCATACCCGCTTCCATTTGGGTGAGCATGTAGTTCGTCGTCCCGTTCAAAATCCCCTTAATCTCATCAATGCGATTGCCCGCCAGAGAAGTAATCGGCATTCTAAGCGCCGGCGTTCCGCTCATGACGGTACCTTCATAGCCCCAACGAACACCGTTTTTGCGCGCCAGTTCAGACAGCTCCTGATAGGCCAAAGCGACGGGGCCTTTATTGCTCATTACGACATGCTTCTTACATTCAAATGCAGCACGACAATGATCAATTGCTGGCTGGCCTGTGCGTACATCAGTGAATGTAAGCTCAACAATCGTATCCGCATTCGTTTCTTGTATCGTCTTAAAGCTATCCCAACCCCTGATTAGACCTGGCTCATCGGGATAAGCATCCAGCTTCCCCGTTTCTTTAACAGCCCGAAGAGCTTCCGCTGCATTCAAACCGTCAGGATTGTAGATAGAGCCTTTCATCATATCCGAAATCGCCACAATTTTAGCTTGAAAGCCTGTATCCCCTGCCAAAGATTTACTCTTCTCTTCCAAAATTTCCGTCAGACCTTGCCCGACGACTCCAAATCCAAGCAGCGCTATTTTAAGTTCCATATCGTTGTCTCTCCTTTAGTTATTAGTGAGGCTTACAGGCATTTGCGTTTCCACATAGGCGATAGCCTGCGCCAAATCAGCAATCAAATCATCCGTGTCTTCGATTCCTACCGAGATGCGCAGCAGCCCTTCGGAAATACCAAGCGCTTGGCGCTCTTCCAACGTGCACTCAACATGACTTGTCGTTCTTGCAGGTCCATAAATCGTTTCAACAGCTCCAAGATTCCCAGCTCTGTTCGCATATTGCAGTTTAGGGAGCAGAAGCTTGATCGCTTCCATCCCGCCTTTTAGCACGACGCTTAAAATGCCGCCGAATCCGCTCATTTGCCGCTTCGCGATATCATGATTAGGATGTGTTTCAAGCCCTGGGTAATTTACGACTTCAACTAAGGGCTGCTTTTGCAAATATTTCGCTATCGCCATAGCACTTTGCGCCTGCTGACAAACACGAAGATGGAGTGTTTTCATGCCACGGATAATCAAGTACGCTGCCAGAGGATCAAGCGTTGCGCCATTAATCTCGCGATAATGGTACACTTTGTCCATCAGTTCCGAGGAGCCGCATACAACACCGCCCAGCACATCAGCATGGCCGCTTAAAAATTTCGTCGCACTGTGGATCACAATATCGACACCCAGACGCAGCGGATTTTGATTGATCGGCGTAGCAAACGTATTATCAATTAAAACGAGAGCTCCAACGGCTTTGGCCGCCTTGGCCAGACGCTGTATATCTGTAATCTTCAATGTCGGATTCGTTGGTGATTCCAAGTAAAGAACTTTACAGCCCTTGGCGATTTCAGCCTCAATTTCCTCATGATCACCCGTGTTGCAAAGCGTAACATCGATATTCATGTTTGGCAGAAACTCTGTGAAAATTTTATTCGTACCGCCATACGTATCTTTGACCGATACAACCCGATCCCCTGGTCTCAGGAACGTATACAGGGTGCTGCTGATCGCTGCCATTCCGGAAGAAAAAGCGATAGCCGCTTCAGCCCCTTCTAACAACCTAACCTTCTCTTCCAATGACCGAACCGTAGGGTTCGACATCCGATTGTAGGTATAGCCCGGTTTGAGGCCCATCGCTACATCGTACCATTCATCTACATCGTTATAATCGTAAGCAACGCTCATCACCACGGGAACCTGTGTCCCGCCGAACACTCGATAATCTTTTTCTCCCGCCCACACAGCTTTCGTACCGATTCGTGCTTTCATATCGATTTTCTCCTGCATTTCGTTCACCCTCACTTATCCATTTAAATATTTTATATTTTGTATATTGTATACAAATATTGGCGAAAATCGTCCATGATTAACGAATACCCCCTTGTTTCTTGACTTAGGAATCCTATTTTTGTATACAATATATTGTATTCGTTGTGTTTAGATCATATCACGGCTCATTTTAAAAATCAATACTTTTTGTGAAGCGCTTTCAATATAGTAGTCGGTTATCTTGAATAAAGCATTTTACAATGTTACTATGAATCATATATTGGAAATATACCGTATATTGTATTTTATATGCGTGATGAGGGAGTCAACGAAAATGACCATTAACAAATACCAGTCCTTAAAAGATCATGTGTACAACTATATAGCTGAGAAGATTCAAAACGGCTCTCTGCTTCCCAATCAGAAATTGAATGAAGCCTCCATTTGCCAAAAACTTGGCGTAAGTCGGACACCTGTCCGAGAAGCCTTGATCCAACTAGCCTCCGAAAATCTGCTGGAAAACATTCCGCGCAGAGGGTTTATTGTGAAAGAATTAGATACCAAAATGAAACTCGACGTCTTTCAAATCGTCGGTGCGCTTGATGCTTTGGCTGCCAATTTATCTGTGCCCTTAGTTTCAATTGAAGACATCGCGGAGATGACACGGCTGGCTGATAAAATCGACATTTCCATACAAGAGCAAAATTATACCGACTACCAGCTCTATCAAAACGATTTTCATAACGTGTACTTGCTAAAATGCAACAACAGCACACTGATCGATTTGCTCAAATCCTTGCAGACCAGCTTCATCAGGCAAATTTACTTAAGTGAGGACAAACAAAAATTATTTGGTGTGCTTGCACAAATGAATGAGGAGCACAGACAAATTATCCAATACTTCAAAGCGAAAGATGCGCAAGGACTGGAAGCATTTATCAAGAACGTCCATTGGAAAATCAATTACACCGATATGATCTAAATCGAGTAGGTCCGTACGAAGTAGCTCATAATGTAGGAGGTTCGGAAGAACTAACCTTGACTGGAAATACTTCGAGTAAAACTTATTCAACAGCTCTTCTCGCATCGGAAGTCCGGAATAAAAACTCGAAGTTTTTCAACCCGACCCAATCGCTTCGGAATATGCCTTTGATAGTAAACCGGGAGCCGCAATTAGTAAAAGCGGCAACGTATTGCTAACTTTCTTCCTGTATGTTGTGCCGCTATTATGATTAACCAGCTTATAATACCCGTTATTTCGCTAACGATTTTCCATTGTTGACTGTTGCTGCCAGTATCAGTCCATTGAATGAGTTCTGCTCCGTCAGATGTGGGGATCATTTCTAGGGCGAAAGTACCGAACGGGGGCTGGAGATCGCCTACTATTAGCCCAGAGCAAGGGCGTCCGTCGTGATGCGGAGTCTGGAGGAAACGGGAGGCAAGGAGAAACTCCCCCTATTTATGAGCTATTTTCATTCCGGAAGTAATGATAAAACAGCAGGCTGATCGTAAAAATTCCGTGAGCCAGTAATGCTCACGGAATTTTGATTTCACGAAACTTAATCGTTTCAAGTAATTTCGATGGAACATTTGATAGAATAGTCGCATTCCATCTTTGTTGATTACTTTTTCAACGCCGCACGCTGTTAAACTCGTTATCATCCTTCGCGAACATCAACTTCCAGGAGTATTCCCTGACGACTTTGCCCACTTCGCTGTCCTTCTGCTTGATGTCGGCCGGTTGATCCACCGCCGCTTCGCTGCTGTTGTACGCTGGTGCCACGGCAACAGCGTTGTGCTTGATGACATAATCTTTCACCGTCAGTGCACCCATAGCGTCCCGCCAACTCTTCGTGACCGGATCCGGATTATGATTCAAATACGAGGTCCACATCGTGTAATCATACGGTTCCCCAGTTTCCGGATTGTTCATAGACTTGGAGATCGTCGAGTTGTTGATTTGGTTAATTCCGTTCTTGTACAACCCGCCGCCGTATTCATCTGGCATATTGACGGAGTTCACGATCGCTTTGTATCCGAAATCGGTCAGGGTCGGCTTTCCATCCTTGATATCCCAAATCAAGCCCTTCGGTCCGTAATTGGATTCCATGATCCCCTCCGGCGTATACAGCCAGTTAAATTTGCCCGTCCTTGTACTTATTGGTCAC
Source organism: Paenibacillus alginolyticus DSM 5050 = NBRC 15375 (assembly GCF_000422905.1). Classification (GTDB taxonomy): domain Bacteria; phylum Bacillota; class Bacilli; order Paenibacillales; family NBRC-103111; genus Paenibacillus_E; species Paenibacillus_E alginolyticus. The sequence continues at coordinate 154,251 of NZ_AUGY01000004.1, read as the reverse complement.
GTCGGCGAACTTCTGCGTTAAGGCATTTCCTGGGGGATGTGAAAGTCGCGAATATGCTTGCCCACAAGGTCCGTGTTTTTGGACGCATCGATATATCCGTTCCCGTCGATGACCATTGTATCGAAATGCTCCTGTCTCAGAATTCCGTTCAGCTCCGTTTGGCTGATATCGATGACGAGCACACGCCGGTCGTTCGGTAATTCGAAAAATAGACACGGCGCACCAGGCTCAGGTAAGCAATATCGCCTTTCGTTTCGTCTCCGATGTAATACCAGCCGATTTGATTCGAGTTATTTATCGTTGCCTTGTACCATTCCGAATTCGCAATCGACGGCTCTGGCTGTAAATAGTCCCAGTTATTCAGCAGCGTCGGATTATCCACGTACAACCGGATGTTGGCGATTTCTTTATAAAGCCGCAGTTATTGCTCGAACTCCTGATATTGTCTATAGGCCTCTACAACAGAATAGTTCGATTCGTAACGCTTATTGACGAGAGCTTCCAATCGCGGGTCCGTCGCCAACTTGTTAGAAATCTCGATCGACAACTTCAATATTTCGCCGATGCGAGTCTTCACCTTCTCCACGTCGTTCGAGGTTTGCTGGACAGCATCGTTAAGTGCCGTCTGGCGGAGCGATTGGGTCAGCAAAGCGCCCACGATTCCGACCGGAATAAAGACGACAAGAATGAATGAAATAATCAACTTCCTTTTCAAGCGAATGTTGTTCGTTTTGTCTATCCACTTCATAAGCACCTCGCTCCCTTTTTTGACAACGTTTTCAATTATGTGAAAAATATTATTTCATGCTTCTGCTATGGGGTTATATAATTATAAAAAAACTTTCGAAAGCATCCCACCCGGTGGATTCATCGAAATTTCATGTCAAAATTAGATATTTTTATCCTAACACAAAAAAATCTACGTTGCATTAGTGCCAGCAGAGACCCGGAACAGCATCTGGTTCCTTTGAGTATAAAGATGGCTAAATTTTGCGCCACATGGTTAACCCACTCCCACTCCGGAAGCCCCAAAACAAAGCTGCCGCACATGGAATCCACATGCGGCAGCCTTCCTTCTATTCCTTGCAAATGAAGCGCCTAGTTGCAGTCGTCCCTCGAAGCGGCGATGGCCGTCATCCGCCTTTGAAGGATTCCACGCCTACCTATAAGTTCTGCTTAGGGGAACGGCACAGCCCCAGATCTAGACCTCCCAGTATATGTTCAGTTAAAACGAATGGAGTGTCAACCTGACAACATATGGCTTTTCTTGCTCTTCACATTTCCCAAAAGATAACCGGATAAAATTATATGCACCGTTGTTCCATACATTGAAATCATGAACACCGTTGTTTAGAAGGACCTGGTAATAATCACTTACAGAATCTCCCGCAGTGTCCGTTAGCCCCTCAACCGATTTGGCATAGCTGCTATTTGCTACTCCGTCTGAATCGCCGCAGGTGGTATATAGCAAATGAAGATTATGGACGCATGATGTGAGACTGACTCCAAGAGTTATGCCATCACTCGATGTAGGAGCGTTTGAAAAAGCTCCGATATAAGCGAACAAATCTATCATGCCTGGCGCGAGCACAGTCTTATCCAACCCATTGTTCCAGGGACTCTCTGTGTCGGTGATTCGCGTCGAATCATGTCGGTAACCGCCGAGGATCAGATTCAAGGCTTGCATTCCCCCCCATCGAAAGCCCGGCGATCGCTCTGCGCGTGCGGTTATATATGATTCCCTCATGTGAAGTGACTGTTATATCTGCGTAGGTTTTGTAGTTTGATTCTATAAATGGAATCAGATCGTATCTCAACTCATAATCGAAGTAATAGAATCCCAGCATATTGGTTCCTTCGGAATTGAAGGAGCTGTCCGTCCAGTCGTACGCGCTTCTTCCGTTGGGAAATACGACGATCAGCGGATCGATATCGCCGTTTACAATAAGATTGTCAAATATATTGCAAATGATAAATCGTCCGTCAACCTTACCGTTACTACTTAACCATTCATATTGATCCCCACCTACTCCATGAAGCAAATACAATACATTATATCTAACAGTAGTGTCGTTTGGGTCATAACCCGCAGGCAAGTAGACGTTGCATTTCTTCAATATGGCATCTCCCGCAACGGTTTCTCTTCCTGCTTCACTGATCTCGATGTTCCGATCCGTTACAAGCTGTCGAGAAAAATGAATATAGTTGCCTACCTTATAGGAAACCTCCTGAACCGTACCTTGAAGCTCTTCATTAAACTGACCTAAGATACTCGGCAGGCACTGACGTCACATTCATGCTTTTCATGGTTCATTATTGTCCCTTCGGATATATATTTTTTCCACCCCAAAACAAAGCTGCCGCACATGAAATCCACGTGCGGACAGCCTTCCTTCTATTCCTTGCTGGCTTTATTGCACCTGTTGAGCATCCAAAATTCTAATGATGATAACCGCCGCTTCTGCGCGGGTGCTGAAAGCTTTCGGCTTTAGCGTACCGTCTTCGTAGCCGTTCAGATCACCCTTGGCTGTCAAAGCCGCAAGCAGTCCTTGGGCCCAGACGGAGACGTCGCCGCTGTCCTTATATTCCAGTCCACTGTTGGCAGGTGCCAAATGAGCAGCACGTGCAAGGATTACGGCCATTTGTTCCCGGGTGATGTTGTCATCCGGGCCGAAAGTTCCGTCCTCATAGCCATCCACGATCCCCAGTGTGGATGTGATTGTAATGGCTTCCTTCTCCCAATGGCTGCCGGTATCGGCAAAACCGGCGCTTCCAGTTGCCGTCAGGTGGAAAGCTTTGACGATCATAGATAAGAACTCGGCTCTTGTTACGGCTGCTTCAGGTCGGAATGAACCGTCTTGGTAACCGTCGATCACACCGGCCTTCACAAGGGATTGGATGCCTGCTTCCGCCCAGTGTCCTTTAATATCAGCTAAGGCCGGAACCTCGACAGGTGCTGACTTTTCTGCCGCCAATACCGCAAACTTGGTGAAGTGCGTCACACTGCCGGAAACGGTGCCTTTCTCCCGGTCGACCTTAATGTCGTCCAGCTTGATCCACTTACCGATTTCTTCATTGTACCAGTACAGTGCCACCTCATGCTTAACATCCAACAAGCTAGTATTAAACGGAAGGGTAATAGTGACTGGTTTTTGGAACGGTCCTTCCACGTCCTTGGTAATCTCGTACACATCCCCGGCCAGCTTCAAATTCGGATCGGTATTCAGCTTTGAGGGATCGCTCAGTTTTTTGACGACTACGACAATGTCTTTGCCAATGGCTCCGGCCGGCAAATCAATGGTCACCCCATTTTGTTCCACCTTGCCGCCCTTTTGGTCGTCCACTTTAGTGGATCCGTCCGATGTGGGGGTCGAGGTATAACCGATCTGGGACTGTGTAGGCTTCGGCTCAAGCGTCAGAACGCCGAATCTCGAGGTGTTCTGATAGGATTGACCTGTCGGGTCGTTCCATGAAAATACGCTTTCCCGGCTTCCACTGTCCTGAGCATTATTGACTTGGAGGTCGAATCCGATCATGGTTCCTGCAGTAGGAGTGATTGTATCCAGCGCGATTACCGTTTCTACAGCGTAGCTTCCATCAATGAGTTTGGTGGCCGATGTATAGTTGTCTTGGGTTGCATGACCGCCAACGGTCTTCACGTTCTTGAAGTTGATTCGGTATTGGCCGTCGTCGATTTGGTAGCTATCCGTCTTTCCGTTGTTTTGGTCAACGAAGATTTCAATCGAATCCTGCTCCCATGGGTTCGCGTTAGCATCGTTCAATTTGCTATCTTGCACGACGGCATAAACATAAAGGTTATGTTCATCCCACATCGTACGGATTTGAGCTTTGGCCACTGCGTTGTTATGTTGTTCTACCATGACATCGGTGGAATAAACCGGTGCGTTCGCCCACGTGCTGTCCAATTCACCGTCGATGATGGGGGTTCCGTAAACAGCTTTTCCCGCCTTGGTAGTATCGATATAAGTCAAGACCCCGTAACCTGCTGTATCGCTGTCTCGGACGTTCCTTGGATCGCTCCAGGAAACGATGACGCCGTTGCTGCCATGCTCCGTACCGTCATTAGTTCCCATGTCGGTCACTCTTACGTCAAACTTCACTTGCTTGCCTAAGGTGCCTGCCAGTGGGATCGATGCTTGCAGTACATAACCGTCGGTGGTTTCCGTAATATGAGCATCATTTCGTGCGAATGTATACTTCTGGATTCCACTGTTATCTACGAAGAGATCGATTTTATCCGTTACGGTTTTGGTACTGTCTTTGACCGCTACACGGGCATATAGGTTATGGTCGTCCCACAACGTTTTCACTTGAACCTGCAGCGTACCTGCTTGTTGGGTCTTGATTGCCGGAATCGTATTCCAAACCGAATCTGAAGCGTTTACAGGTGTGCCTTGAGCTGTGAGTGCTGTTTCTGGAGTGATGGGAAGATGAGTAGGCGTTACCGTCTTTACTGCTTCGATCATTCCCCAATACGCGTATTTCGCTTGATGCTTCACGTCAAACGGAAGTGGGGCATCTTTACGGATGATATTATTGAAGTTGTCCAGCCAGGTATGATCGTCTGTAATCCCCCATAGAGTCACATTGCTGATCCATCCGTCAGGATTATATGCTGGAGTGTTCGGGTCGGCATGTTTGCCCTCGTTGTCCAGTCGAACCAGCTCTTGGAACAGTTGTTTGTAGCGGTACCCTTGTTTAATAAGCATGTTCTCGTCAAAGCTGGTTGTGGAGCTATCCGTATAAACAGAAACATCAAGCTCTGTGATCTGATTGTCGAAGCCGGCTTCTCCGAATTTCCGGATAGAATCGGAGATTTGTTCGATAGAGGGGCCGCCGATGCTGATGTGCGTTTGATGGCCTACACCGTCAATCGGAATTCCCTCTTTTCTCAGCTTCGTTACCAAATTAAACAAGAAATCGCGTTTGACCGGATCCTGCGTACCATAATCGTTAATATACAGCTTAGAGTTCGGGAACTCTTGCCGAGCAACTGTGAAAGCTGTTCGGATAAAGTCCAGGCCAGTCAGATTGTACCACTCGCTCTTCCGCATGCCGTCCCGCTGTCCTGGGTCGATGACTTCGTTGACGACGTCGATGGCATTGATCGGTACATCCATGACAGTGAAGTGACGCGCAACAGTTTGGATATGAGTCGTGAGACGGTCCAGCACCAGCTGTTTATTCTCCGGTGTTGCTGCAAGCGGCTGGCCCTGGGCGTCCTTAAACATCCATTCCGCAGCCTGTGAATGCCAAACAAGAGTATGCAACCGGAAATTCATATTGTGATCCTTGGCATACTGTGCAGTCTTGTCTGCTTCCGTCCAGTTCCATTGCCCTTCTGTCGGTTCCAGAGAGCCCGGCTTTGTGGCGTTCTCGGCGACGATGGAACTGTAGTGATAGTCCAGAAGTGTGTGAACATCGGAAGTAAGCTGGTCGCCAGTCACCGCAGCACCGATCTTGAAGTTGTCTGCATAGACGTCCTTCAAATGATCCATATCCGTTTGAATTGGCAGTGGTCCGGCTACTCGGCCCACATTGGACAAATCGAAATCGTCCATATAGAAGGATCTTGCATCGCTATACTTGTCGGCTACTTCCACGTATGCATTCAAAACAGTCGGGGTGCTTGTTAATGTGAACGTGCCGGTCAACTGTACCCATTGATCAGATGTCACCGTCACGTTAGATGAAACATTGGCATAAGAACTGTCACCGCTTTGTACAGAGAGCCGCAATACAGTGGGGGACTGCCCCGAAGCCATTTTTACCCATGCGGACAAATTGTATTTGTTGCCCACAGACATATCCCCCAGGACGTTAAGCAAAGGTCTGTCATATTGCTCTGTTACCATGGTCAGCAAGCTCGTGGAGCCGCCGACGGTGTGATTGTCAACCGACGAGATGCCGATATTGCCGGATCCGTTCCTACGTACCCATTCCCCCTGCCCGTTTTCAAAAGTAGATTGGATCCCCGGTTGATCAATCGACGTGACGTCCGTTAGCGACACTTCATCGATATAGAGATCCTCCGTCGTGGTGGAATTATTCGACTCAACCCATATTTTGAACCCCGTGGTATCGCTCGGGAGCTGGTACCCCTTCAATTCAAAGGTGGTCCATTCTGTGGATTTAACCGATTTATCCCCTACCAACCAAGGATATTGGTTAGTCAGCGAGGCGGCGGCGACATTAGAAGCGATATGAAAGGTGTCGGTTCCTGCTCCGAGTTTAAGCTTCAGCGATAAATCGTACGTATGGTCAGGTTTCGTCAACGAAGTCAAATCCAAGAACGGGCTGCTGTTACTTGCAGCACGGTTCGTCATCGCCAAGGACTTGGATCCTTCGGAATATGTTGCAGACGTTATGGCAACGTTTCCGTCCCCCATCCAAGGCACCTTTGCCCAGCCGCCTGTTTGGCCATCTTCAAAGCTTTGGGACAAAACCACCGATCCGTTGGCTGCTGCCTCCAAAGGCGCTAACAGCTGGGGAGCGATCATCCCAAACAGCAGCACGATTGCCACCCATACATTCATTTTCTTTCTCACAAGCATCCTCCTCTTTCTTGAAATCGCTTACAATCTATTCCAATTTCATTTTACAACTTAGGTAATTGGCTTCACATACTCAAAATAAAGAATAATCCCCCCTCAATTATGGCGTAGAATGTATTAAAAATTAGTCCTCTTACTAATAAAAAGAAATCGTCCCAAAAGGTCATAAATTGACCTACGGGACGACCCCTTTGTCGATGACTTACTGCTCTGACTTGCCTAATTCCGACAGCCGACTGACCGTCACAAGCTCTTAGCCCTAGCCTTGGCCCCCGGAGCGGCGATGACGCTCCAGATCCAAAATGGCTTATCCGATTACACGCCAGAATGCTTGTTTAGGTTGAAATTTCCCATCGAACAGAAACGGCCAATTCTTTCGGCCCCGAACTGGGAAGTTGTCCAACCAGGTATAGTTGTCAGCCGCTCCCCAGAACGTTACCGACGTAATGACATCCCGATATTCCTTAAAAAGTCCGAAGATTTCCTCGTACCGCTGCTGCTGCAGCTCCACCATTTGCTCGGTGGGCACCGTCAGATCGGTCCGTCTATCGTCAAAGTGGAACATGGAAAGATCCAACTCAGTGATGTGAAGCTCCAGATCGAGGGATGCGTAAAGCTCGATCGCTTGCCGGATTTCATCCAAGGAAGGACCATGGATGTTCCAATGTCCCTGCATGCCGATTCCGTGGATCGGAACCCCCTTCTCCTTCAAGGAACGGACGAGATTATAAATCTTCTCCCGCTTGACCGGCTCTGTCTCGTTGTAGTCGTTATAGAAGAGAAGCGCATTCGGATCGGCTTCATGTGCTGCCTCGAAGGCATAGCGGATATAATCCTCACCGAGAATCTCCAACCATTTGGTACTTCGCATCACCAGTTCCGCCTTATCTTCGATCGCCTCATTGACCACGTCCCACGCATAAACCCTCCCCTTGTAACGACTGGCTACCGTACGGATATGCTCCTGCATCCGTAAGAGAACCAGTTCTCTGCTGGCTGGACCGCCGGAAGGGCTTTCAAACACCCAATCGGAGGTTTGATTATGCCAGACCATCGTATGCCCCCGGACGGCAATCCCGTTCCGCATAGCGAAATCCATTATTTCATCCGCCGCCTCAAACGCATACCGCCCTTCCTCAGGATGGATCTCCTCGAACTTCATCTGGTTCTCCGCGGTAATGCTGTTATAATGACGGGCGATGAAATCCCCCTCGGATCGGATGGTCTTCGTGCTAACGGCCGCCCCGATTCTGAATATTCCGTTAAAAGCATCGTGCAAGTTCGGTACCTTGTTGTTCATGGATTGGCAAGCCTCCTCATCATATCCTGTTTAAACAGGCCATCTATGTTATATGATATAGAATCTGAATACACTTACCATTCACAGATTAAAGGTCTCTCCCCCCTATTCTTAAAAAGCATTAAAAATTGGATGCGATGTTTCCAGTCACACTCATACAAGGATAACCAACTCCGTCGTCCTTCTAGGACGAGCGCGTTTGTCAAGACTGATGACGCGAAGTGTAATAAACCTTATACGCTTATCTACTGAAAAAGCCTGCATAAGTGCAGAGTTTTCAATCGAATCCGACGATTAGGGAGGAATTCCTGCAAATATACAGTATTATTGCAGCATTTCTGCTTGTACCTGAGAAGTAGCTGCGAAAAAGTGTATTTTTGCAGGCATTTTATTTAACGAGCTAAATAAGAGGTAAAAAGGATGTATACATGCAGCCATTCTACAAAAGCTATTTTGCGCTTCGTTGAAGTTCGTATCGCACGACGTTTTTCCCTGCTGCCCCTGTGGCAGCGGAAAACCACCCTTTCGTGCAGAGCGACTGCAATTTTTGATGCCTAAATGAGTCACTACATCAATTGGTCGCAGCGGACGAGCGATTCCGCATAGGCGGACCCCGTCGAGACGAGACGAACGGTTTCCCCTCTCCGACACGCTGCTCGAAGCAGTCTTTATGTGTCCCCTAATCGACTTTCATCATTAGGCGAATTGAAGAAGCTGACAAGGATAAACGACTCCGTCGTCCTTCTAGGACGAGCGTGTTTGTCAAGACTGATGAAGCGAAGTGTAATAAAACTTATACTTTCTTATCTACGCAAATAGACGTGTATCTCTTAGAAAAGAAATACACGTCCTTCGTAGAAGCGGCACAGAATGTAGGATTCACTCCCTATTCTTTTAGGCTTTGCTTAATTGTCTATACACGGCGGGCTTGTCGGACACACGTTTTTCAAACTCTTTGAGGAAATGATGATAGTTAGCGTATCCGATCTGCTCCGCGATCACGCGAATCGTTTCATCCGATTCACAGAGCATTCGCTTCGCCTCATGAATGCGCAGGTCATGAATATACTCAATTATGCCTACGCCGCACCTCTTCATGAACGCTTGGCCTAAGTAAACCGGATTCATAAAGAACCGTTCTCCGATATCTTTAATCGTTAGCGTTTCCCGATAATGTTCTTGGATATAACGCTCAATAACCCGAAGGGGATGGCCCGAGAATTTGTCTTTATGCTGCTTCAACTGGCTCAAATACTGCTGCATATATACCTGCAGGGATTCCTCCACTTCTTTTAAGGAACGATGCTCCCTTCTCAAAAAATCGCGAACACGAGGCAGAGCCTCTGAATCGATGCCCATCTCCCGAATGACGGCAGCGCTCTTCAGAACAATGCGGATGACCAACAAATGGACGACTTCCCGAGCCGTTTTGTTAGCAGACAGCATCACAAACATTTGTTTAATCAGCTCGCAAACCCGTTTCTCCTGAAGCGCCTCGATCGCAATGTGAATGTCGTCTACGATAGATACCGCATTGAGATCATAGCTAATTTGCCTGTGATGAATCGTTTCGTAATCGAGTGGACCACCTGATACATGAAAGAAATGATGCACTGATGCCTCTAGAGCACCTGCATACGAATCTGCAATATGACGGAGGGAGTCAACCCGTGGTCCTATCGAAAGACAACATTCGATACCCCGCTGACGAAGATCTTCATATACATGTTGAGCCCACTCCTTGATATCAGGGACAGACGGCATGACAAGCCCCTCCTGATTCCCAAATAAATCAATGGGATAGACTTTCTGCGACTGTAAGTACCTCGCATCCAGTTCCTGCTCTGTGCCGCTCAACCATTCGAAATGGATATACCTCCAGCCCTGATCTCCTAGTACCAAAGGATTCAGTATCTCACCTACGTTCTCGTCCGTTGCCGAAATTTCTCCCCGAAGTATCTGAGCAAGCATAGTCGGTACAAGACGATTAGCAACAAGGTCATTTCGTACCTTTTGCTGTTCTCGGTGCTGCAGCTCCTGAATAACAAGTTGGATGATAGCATCCCATTCCCTATCTAAAGCTGGTTTAAGCAAATAATGCTTAACCCCATACCTCAAGGCAGATCGAGCGTACTCGAAATCGTTGTAGCCGCTTAAAATAATGAATACCGGATCACTGCCTGCCTTTTGCACCCTTTCAATCAATTCTAATCCGTCGATCACCGGCATCCTAATATCCGTCACCACGAGATCGGGCTTGCAGGCTTCAATGCAGGCCAATGCTTCTTCGCCGTTCTCGAACATACCCACGATTTCAAAGCCAAGCTCTTCCCACTCGACCATAAGCCTTATTCCTTCCAAGGCGAAAGGCTCGTCATCAGCAAAAATAACCTTATACATGTCCACGGGCCTCCTCCTGGTTCTTGATTAAACTCAGAGGGATTTGTATTGTAACGCTTGTCTTCTCGAAGGGGATACTTTCAATATGAAACAGAGAACGTTCTGCGTAAAACAGATTTAAGCGGCGGTACACATTGCGAAGTCCGATGTTCTTGCCGTTGTCTTCTCCCTTAAATAGACTCTGAACAATCTCATCCAGCTTCGCACTGTCCATACCAATTCCGTTATCTTCGACCTTCATGAGCAAGTTCATTCCTGCTCGCTCTACAGATATTCGAATCCTGCGATTCCCTTTAACCGATTGAAGACCATGCTTGCAAGAGTTCTCTACGAGCGATTGAATACTCATCTTTGGGATCCGATACGCTAGAACAGATTCGTCAACGGACAATTCATAGTGAAACCGATCTTGGAATCGGAATTTCTCGATCTGGAGGTACATTTCGGTAAAGCTTAACTCTTCTTCTACGGTTACCAAGTCCTCTTTCCAGCTTAGCAGCCTTCTCAGAATTTGGGACAAGTTTTGTATGATTTCCGTCACATGCTCATAGCGACATTTCTTACAGACTACGAGAATCGCGTTTAACGTATTGAACAGGAAATGAGGATCTACCTGACTTTGCAAATAATTCAGCTCTGCCTGAACGCGTTCGAGCTCCAAATCTTTTTTTTGAATCTCGAGCTTGTACACGTCATTGATTAAATTGCGTATTTTCTCTGTCATCAAATTAAAGCTGCGAAGAAGATTGCCGATCTCATCTTTCCCTTCATACATCGTGATGGGTTCAAACCTCTCGTTTTTCACCAATTGCATATGTTTGGAGAGCTTTCTTACCCGGAAATTAAAGGAATGCATGATGATATAAATCAATATCGTCGGAATAATCGTAGAGATGAGTGTCAGCCATATAAAAAAGTGGATAACCCCTTTCCTCTCCTCCGCGATTCGACTTCCCTCCGGAATCCCGATCAGCCGCCAGTTAAGCACGTAACTGGCGGTACTGAGAGGACTGACAAAGCTATTCCCAGGTAAGCCTGCCAGCTGATTATCGCCAGATACAGGCAGGATCTGCAACAGAGGGTCAACACCTTTAAACGTACCTGCTGATTCCAGAACAAGCTGATTTTCCTCATCCACGAGCTTGATTTGCAAGTAATCGTGTTCTTTATCAAACAGCTCCAGCAGCTTATCCATCCGAATATCGATGCGCAGATATTTGGAGAATGCCATAAGGTCAGGGAAATTGTCCAGCTTCCGACTAATGCTGACATATACCAATTTCTCCTCGGGATTCATGGGATTCGTATCCAAATAAGCGGTCACTGTCACCTTATCTTTCTTTTCGTTCATCTTCTGGTACCATTTACTCTGCAGATCACTGGGCTTAAGCACAAAGTAACTTCCACCATTGGATAGCGTTGGGTTAGAGGTATACACGCCAATCCAAGATATATATGGGTAAATATTCGGATACTGACCCAATTTATCTCGGAGGTAACGATCGTATTCTTCGTAATAGGCGACATTATCCGAGTACGTATATTCAAGCATTTCATTAAAGACACGGTCAGCGGCTACGGCGTTGCCAATCACGACACCTTCGTTCACCATTTGCATGATTTCACTTCCGACCCGATTCAGGGAAATTCGTAAGTTGTCCATCTCTCTACGTTCCGTGTTTTTGCTATCCTGCATGTAAAATAAACCGTTTATACACAAAATGGGAAGCAGCACACACATCAAGTAAATGATCAGAAACTTGAACTTCAGCGGAATATCATTAACTATACTTAACAGCTTCCATCTCCGGCTCATATGCGATCTCCTTGTCAGTTGTAGGTCATCTCTTTTTGTAGGCAGAGGGTAACAGGCCGGTAAGTGCCTTGAACTTGGTTACGAACTGTTCAGAATCTGAGTAGCCGACACGATTAGCGACATCGGATATTTTCAGTTCTTCACGACGAAGTAATTTTTTGGCCTCGTCAATTCGTACGACATGTAAATATTCATTGAAGGTGAGGCCAACTTGTTTCTTGAACCTTTGGCCAAAGTAGGCCGGATTCAGCCGAAAATGCTCTGCGACATGCTGGAGTTGCAGCTTTTCGCTGAAATGCGATTTGACGTAGTCTTCCGCTGCGGATATGACCGCATCTTGCCCTATGCCTTTCTTCTGGCCAATCCACTCTGCAGCTTGCAGGAATTCCCGCATGACCTTGCGTTCCAAGAGGCCAAGATCCGTTGGCACGTATGAAGTGAACCAATCCGGGGCCCACACATGCTCACCTCCGGATTGGGTAACAACCTTAAGAATTTCGAGCTTAATGTTGCCTAAATAAGCGCTCAGCCAAGATCCGGAGACGGACTGCCTCGAAAGAGCGATGAATAAGTAGTTCACGTGGGCTCGCACCGTTTCTGGACACCCACTCCCGACGGCAGCTAGGATGGATTCCGTCATTCCAACAAAGGCAGGCAGCGTCTCCGCTGACCACTCTCCTTGATAGATGTAAACCCCTTCAGTTCCAGAAGGGAACTTGCACATTTCGGCCAAAAGTCCCTCACGGAATGCTTCTTTTAACGCATGCAGTCCCTTGTGTTCGCCGCTTACCGAAAACGAGAGCGCTCTGCCCCAGTTATTTCGTACACTGGCAATTAGCTCTGTAATCATTTCGGAAGAAAGATCGCGCTCCCCTGGCCCCGAGACCAACAAGAATCCATGTCGTTCTTTGCCTACCCCAAATGGAAGTAAAGTCGCTTGAGGAAGCTTGATCCTATCCACAATAACCTGTATCAGGTCCGATTGGACATGAGCCTGAACGTCAGGTTCAAGTAAGATGCAGCGGAAGCTTGAACATTCATGAAGATCTAACAAGGCATTCGCTTGCTCAATCCATTTCTGCCTGATTTCTCCCTGCAATAACCTTGAAATCGTTTCCAAACGTAAGCAACCCAAGGCAGCGCTTTCGTACTGGCTGTGAGCTTCACGCTCCTGGATCGTATTCGCGACCGCTTCAACCGCAGCTATAAGCTCTGCTTCAATTAAAGGCTTCATCAAATAATTGGCCACACCATGTCGCATAGCTCTTTTGGCATATTCGAAATCCGCGTATCCGCTCAAAATAATAAATTTCATTTCAGGATATAGGCAGGAAGCTTGTTCAATCAATTCCAAACCATCTATGACAGGCATTCGAACATCCGTCAGCACCAAATGAGGCAGGGTCGATGCCATCATGGCTAATGCGTCTTCGCCATCCGACGCTTCCCCGCATATTTCAAAGCCTAGCCTATTCCAATCCATCATTGACCGCAATCCCTCTAGCATGTAGGGCTCGTCATCAGCAAACATGACCCTTAACATGGGAAACACCTCATTTCAGGGAATAGATATGTCTATTATAAAGGAAAGGTTCGACCTAAATAAAGCAAAAACCGTCCCAGCTCCGAGCTGAAACGGGAAATGATTATCATCATGGTTTATTACTTCTTACTCTTTGACGCTTCCAAGGTTCATGCCGACGATAAAATACTTTTGCAGGAAAGGATACACGAATAGAATCGGAACCGCCGCCACAATCGTGATCGCCGAACGTATGGAAGAAGGCGTAACCATGGCCTTCGTTTGATTTGTGTTTGCCCCTGCCATCAGACCGGGATCGTTGTTGCTGCTCATCGTTGATCCAAGCAGCTTCATCATTTCGTACTGAAGTGTACTCAGCTTCAAATCAGACGAAGCATACAGGAACGTATCGAACCAGGAATTCCAAGAGCCAACTGCAATAAACAAGGCGATGGTCGCTAGTACAGGCGTACACAGCGGGAATATGATGCGTATAAATATGGTGAAATCACCGGCTCCGTCCATTTTCGCAGACTCAACCAAGCCTGATGGAAGCGTTCGAATATACGTCCGAATGACAATGAGATTAAAAGCATTCACCATTCCTGGGAGCACATACACCCAGAAGTTATTCAGAAGCCCCAGGCTTTTGATCAGAAAGTAGTTAGGAATAAGTCCTGCATTAAAATACATCGTCAACACAAAAATTAAACCGATGATTTTACGAAAAATATAGTGGGGCTGTGCTAGTGTATACGCTAACATGGTGGTAAGGAATACACCTATCACCGTCATTGTAATCGTACGAGCGACTGAAATCCACGCTGCATGGTAAATCGTACCGGAAAGGAAAATCGCCTTATAATTTTGCAATGACCATGAACGAGGCCATATATAGATGCCTCCCCGAAGCGCATCATTGCCCTCATTGAATGAAATCGTTAGTGTATGAAGGAACGGATATAATGTTACTATAGCAAGAACGAGCATGAAGATGCCGTTAATCGTATGGAACAGAATCGGCTCCATCCGAATTCTGCGCGCAGTCGTTGTTCCCATCGTCATCTCTCCTTTATATCAACCGCTCTTCACCAAGGCGCTTGGCGGTAGAATTTGCAATTAGAATAAGGATTATGCTTACAACTGTTTTGAAAATACCTGCCGCAGTGGCCAGCGAATAGTTGCCTTGAGCAATCCCGTACTTTAGAACGAAAATATCAATCGTTTGCGACCAGTCGACGACCAATCCATTGCCGAGCAGGTACTGAATTTCAAAGCCTGCATCCAGAATATGTCCGATGTTCATGATTAATAGAATGATAAATGTCGACTTGATCCCAGGCAGTGTGACGTAAAGGATCTTCTGGTAACGGTTTGCACCGTCGATCCCAGCGGACTCATACAGCGACGGATCAATCGAGGTGATAGCTGCAAGGTAAATGATGGTATTCCATCCCACCTCTTTCCACACATTAGACAAGCCCACAATCCCCCAAAAATATTTACCCTGACTAAGCCACATCACAGGTTCATTAATGAGGTGCAGCTTCATCAACAACTGATTAATGATACCATCGTCGACGGATAGCGAAGTCGATACAATACCCGCAGCAATGATCCATGACAGAAAATGAGGCAGATAAGAAATCGTTTGGATGGACCGTTTCCAGAAACGAACTTTAATTTCATTCAGTAATAGAGCTAAAATAATGGCTGTTGCAAAGCTAAGAACCAAATTGATCATACTCATAGCAAGCGTGTTGCGAAGCACGGTCAAGAACGTATCATCTTGAAAGAGAAATTTAAACTGCTTCAACCCCACCCACTGCTGTTTGGAAAATTTCAAAGCCGGACGATAATTCTGGAACGCCATCAACCAGCCCCAAATCGGTACATAATTGAAAATCAGAATATAAATCACGATGGGAAACGACATCAGCATTAACTGCTTCTGATTTTTGAGCGTCTTCCAACTTAAACCGACGCCGATTTCCGGATCAATTTTTTGCTTTTTCGTTGGTCTTTTGGACAGTATGGTCTCGGCCATCGACATTCCCTCCTAGGAAGTAAAGCGGAGAAGACCCTGAGTCTCCCCCACTCTACTACATGTTCTATTTTCTTATTTGCTGCTCCAATTCTGAATACGCCAGTTAATTTGTTCATTGATACGATCTTCGTAGGCTTTGAAATTGCTTTTGGAAATCTGATCCACATATTCCTTCCATACACCTTCAAAGTCATCCGGTTTGGCCATAATAGCTTTCGGCAAATATTTTATGGCAAGGTCGTTCAGCTTCGTATTGGCCACTTTGGCTGGTGAACCATCCACCAGATCAATGCTCCATGCTGGGTAGTATATGAAATTTTCCACAGGTGATTTGAAGAACTCTGCCCATGTCTTATGGTTGTATGCCTTCAGCACTTCCTGATCCTGCGGCTTCAAGCTGTCGAAGAATTCCTGTGGCTGTGATCCCGGATCTGTTGCATTTCCGTCACTATACGACCCTTGCATCTTAGGCAGGCCACCCAAGAACGCTTCCGCTTTATTCGCTAGCTTCCATGTATTATCGTCTGCTTTCGCACGCTGTTCAGGCGTACGGTAGAACTTGCCATCCTTCACCTCATAATCCTCGCCTTGAATACCCCATTGGAGTGTCTTCTGCCAATCTTCGGTCATTAGTGTGTCAAGGAATTTGATGATTTGAACCGGATCCTTGGCTTTCGTCGAAATCCCGAATCCGCGGTTGATGTTCAAAACTGGACGGTCACGGTAGTGCTCTGTGGCGCCTGGATATAAGAGCGGGAACCCTACGTATGTGCTGCCGAATTTACCTTGTGATCTCAAAGAATTTTCTCCATCGTTAAAGTTCCATTGCTGGTCGAACATCCCAATGACGCGGCCACTGGCAATTTTAGCTAAGTACTGATCGTAGTTCTGTACCAGTGCTTCCCTATCCATCAAGCCTTGCGCATTGATCTCATTCAGCTTCTTGTAATAGGTCTTGGCAATATCCTTGTCCGCAAAAATTTGCGCTTTCCCGTTATCGACGATAACACCACCGTCATTTGGGTAACCAGCTAAATGCTCTGGCGGATTAAGCAGCGGGAAGTTTCTCCAGTCGAAGCTCAACGTCTCGAATCCGATCATATCTGGATGTTTCGCTTTGTATTTTGCAATGATATCGAAATAATCGTCCAACGTTTTAGGAGTTGGATAACCCATTTCCTTCAGGACATCCTTTTGCAGGTAAAAGCCTGGTCCTCCATACGCAGTATCGTTAACTTGACCACTGAACACGCCGTAAGCTGGCAGAGCATAAAGGTGACCGCTTGCAGGATCCTTGGCCTGATTCAACACGGAGGCATAGTGCTTCTTCAAATTCGGTGCGTACTTGTCAATCAGGTCCTCGAGGGGAATAAAAGCACCGGCCGCAATTAGTTTATCATCCCCGGACATAATATCCGCATAATCACCGCCGGCAATCATAACGCCCATCTTCTGCTGCAGGTCACCGACAAGAAACTCCATTTTTAGGCTAACGCCAGTTTTATCTTTAATCATCTTGTAGATCTTGTTGTCAGGAGTCGGCTGTTGACCAGGGCCACCAATGAACACAGATAATGTAACTGGCTTGATCGTGTCGTTTTTCGTTGCTGCCGGACTTGTCTGACTACCGCTAGGTGATGCGGTGCTATTCGCAGCATCATCATCCTTCGAGTTGCTGCAGGCTGATAGTGTCAGTCCTAGTGCCAGAACGGGTACCAATGCTGCTAAAGTGTGCCGTTTTACTTGTTTAACCATTTTCTAGTCCTCCCTTATTGTCTCCATGAAGATTCATGATCCTATAGGCCAAACCCTTATTTACTTACACTATTTATTATACCTCTCAAGAATACGCTTACAATTCACAGAATATAGGTCTTACCCCTACGAATTACAGTCATGTAAATCTAATGTTCGACTAAATAAGTCAACCCATCTACTGGCTGTTTACTTCAAGCAAGGTTGTCCTTCTGCACCTAAACAAGGATCCGCCTCCACACATTTTGAGCCTATTTAAATCATTCGTCAAGAAAGACAATGATTGAGCATTTCCCTACAACCGTTCCATTACATTCTGGGCAAAAGAACTTCGGTTCCTCGCCGTCCTCATCTCCCCATGTACATTCATACACAATGAAATCAGGAACCTGGTCTATGCACCCACATTCTAGACACACATTAGAATTACAAAATCGGTAACCTTCAATAAAATAAGATTTAGACTGACTCCAATAAAAGAAACAGCGACAGCCATGGACGAGAAAATAAAGTCCTAGACTATCGCTGTTTGAAGAGTGGAGGGCAGGTCCCCCTGTCCCCCCTCATCAAACCGCACGAGCGGTTTTCCCGCATACGGCTTTCTGATGTTCTTCTCCTTGTGCAATATAGCTACCCCAACCCAGTAAGAATGGTAGAAATTTTCGGCTGCTATCTTATATGTTTCTTCACAGGTAGTTCTCTGCGGAAAGCAAAGTATTTGTCGGTCAACCTTACTTCATTCATAAATCTCAATTCGCGGGCTTGGATTCGGCCTTAGCAAGTACATGAACCGCAGTCCCTGCCTCCGCCTCAAACGAATAGGTTGATGCGTCGAGTTGCGTTGACTCATAAATCTCCCCTTCAATCCATAATTGGATGGGCAGATTGCAACGAATACGATACACCCCTTTATAATCTGGCTTCAGATCAGCATGCTGTAATTGACCGTCCTTCCATGCTATATCTACCGTTACCGCACCGCGTGCGCGAAGCCCCGTTACTTCACCATTGGACCATGCATTAGGGAGAGCTGGTAACAAATGAATGGCATCAGCATGGCTTTGCAGCAGCATTTCCGCGATACCCGCAGTCCCGCCAAAATTGCCGTCTATCTGAAACGGCGGATGGTTATCAAGAAGGTTGGGCAATGTGGAGTGCGTCAAAAGGGCAGTTACATTTTCGTATGCTTCTTCCGCATCTCCCAGCCGAGCCCAAAAATTCACAATCCATGCGCGACTCCAACCTGTATGTCCGCCTCCGTTTGCAAGTCGTCTCTCAAGTGTCCGGCGAGCAGCAGCACTTAGACTTGGTGTCTTCTCTGGAGTGATCTGTGTTCCCGGGTGCAAAGCGAACAAGTGTGAGATATGACGATGTCCTGGCTCCACTTCCTCATAATCTTCAATCCACTCCTGTATTTGTCCCTGACGCCCAATCTGGGGCTGTGGCAGCTTATCCAATGTAAGTTTAAGCGTTGTCAAGAAGTCCATATCCGTCTCTAACTGTTCACCTGCCGCTAGACATGCGAGAAACAATTCGCGAGCAATCTGGCTATCCATGGATGGCCCATAGCAAAGCACGCCCGTTTCCCCATTCGGCAATCTATATGTGTTTTCAGGTGAGACAGAGGGGCAAGTGACAAGCACTCCACTCGGAAGTTCGACCATATAATCAACAAGAAAAGCAGCTGCTTCTTTCATCATCGGGTAAGCACGTTTCAGAAATGTCTCATTCCGTTCGAATTGATAATGTTCCCAAAGATGCAGACATAACCATGCAAGACCAAGGGGCCAATATGTCGAGGGTAGATAAAGATCCTGCGGTGCGGTATCCGCCCAAATATCAGTATTATGATGGGCAGCACTGCCACCGCACCCATACATGACTTGAGCGGTTCGGCGACCGTTTGGAATCATCCGTTCGATCAATTCAAAGAGAGGCTCATGGCATTCGGATAAATTGCAGATCTCAGCCGGCCAATAGTTCATTTGCGCATTAATGTTAATGGTAAATTTGCTGTCCCAGGCCGGCAACAAATCCTTATTCCAAATCCCTTGCAAATTCGCAGGTAAAGATCCTGGTCTGCTTGAAGCAATAAGCAGATAACGGCCATACTGAAAATATAAAGCTAGAAGTTCGGGGTCTTCAGCTCCAGCTTTCATCCGTTCCAATCGTTTCGAGGTGTCTTGTTCCACAGCTTTGAATGCAGCATCAAGCCTTAACGACGTCCGCTCAAACAGTTTACAATAATCTTCAATGTGGGCTGTTAATAAATCGATATACGTCCGTGAAACAGCACGCTTGGCATTTGCAAACGATGCGGATTCAGGATCGGACTCTCGAAAATCCGTGGCGGCGGAAATGACCAATGTGACGGCATCGGCATTGGTCACGACCAAGTGCTCCCCAATCGTACGCATTTGGCCTCCCTCTGGTTTGCACATCAACACACCGCAATAGTTAACACCTCCGCCACTATTGCCGCTCATCATGATCGAATTACCTTCTTCTGTGCGGATATGGTCTACGTATCGGAACCTTTCCCTTCCCATTCTTGCCGTAAAGGAAATTTGGCCGGGCGTATCAGCCGTCAATCGAATCACAATCGCGCCGTCCGGATAGCTCGCAAAGATCTTGCGACGATAATGAACCTTACCCGCCTTAAAGGAAATACTGACCACTGCTTCTGATAAATCGAGCTCCCGTTCATAATCGATGACTTGGTTATCGTCTAATGTTTGGAAATGAAGAAACAGATCGCCGAGCGGCACATAATGACGCTGGGTTTCAGGGATCGCAGTTAAGGCAAGCGAAGCGAGGGACTCGGCTTCTTTGAGCTTCCCTTCAAAAATGAGGCGGCGAATTTCCGGAAGATGTACCAAAGCATCCGGGTTATGCCGATCCCTCGGCCCTCCATACCATAAGGAATCTTCATTAAGCTGCAATCGTTCGGAGCATGGCCCTCCGAAAATCATAGCTCCCAACCGTCCGTTGCCAATCGGAAATGCTTCGTCCCAATGCTTGGCTGGGGAGCGAAAAAATAGTCTTTCTTTGTACTCTAAACGTGCTTCACTCATGATGATTGCTCCCTCACTTTACAATCGTATTCTATTTATAATCAGCAGGCTTGTATTCGAACCAATCAAATGCCGCAGGTACGATATGTTGCGGAGACTTCGATTCGAAGCCGCACACATGCAGAGGTCCTAGCGATGGAGGAAGTTTCATCATGGATGGATCCCCATGCTGACTTCGTCCAGGGATCACCGTTTCGGGATTCAATGGTTCATGCAACCACGTAGGACGTTTGACGAAGAGTCTCCTGTTTTGTTGTGTAAGTTACGATTTGGCGGCCCTCTCAACAGACGCGCCTTCCATCTGCTTGTGAAACTTTCCTGGTGTATAGCCCGTAATCTTCTTGAATTGACGGCAGAAGTGCTCCACGTTGTTATACCCGCAGCGTAAAGCAACCTCCGCGATGGATAGAGAGCCGTGCAACAAATATTCCTTGGCTTGGCGGATGCGGCTTGTAATCACGTCATCCATACAAGAAATCCCGAAAGTCTTCTTGTAAATTGTCTGCAAATACCCAGGACTGATGCGGATAGAGTCGGCCATTCTCGGAACCGCCCAGTCCTGGCTAGGATTACTGTAAATGGCGGTCCGAAGCGATAACAAGTTGTAGTATTTGGGCGTAATTACTTCTTGAAAGTAAGATTCCAGCAGCTTGTTAAACAGGGTTCTCAGTAAGCAGTCAATGGATGATTCTTTATAATCTTTTTGAAAAGAGTGTTCGCTGACAAGGAGTTGGAATATTTTGTGGCAGTATTCAGGGTCATTCAATGAAAATGGCACTCCGAATGGAAGCGAGGTTTCCGTTACGTACGATTCGTTGGTTTCGAAACGAATCCAGTCGTTCTTATATTGTTCCGCGCAGGCCCGGTAATAAATTTTTTGATGGGGATGGTATAAAACTCCACTGTGTGCTGGGTACTCCTTCAATTCTTCATTGACCCAGAACAGGGCAGGTGTATGGGTCACGACGAGCAGCCAACAGTTATGGCCCTCAGGGATGTCGAACACAAAATTGCTTGCGTGCACGGCATCATACTCAACATAGAAAATGTTGGTCATCATGATCCTCCAGTATCAAAAAAATGACAAAACATCAATTAATTATTAGCATATATTGCTGTTTGAGAACAGTCAACGAAGCAAAGGAACGACGGCTCGTTTGGCACTCTTGTCTAGATCGAAAACTAGATGTTCATCGAAATGTAGAATCAGAAAATGAATGAGGGATATATAAGATCATACATATCCCTCATTCATTATAAAATTATAATTTTTACTTTTTAGCTAGTGCATCGGCACGCATTTTAATAATCTTTTGCGCTCTTTCCGTATCCGAGGCAAAGACATCATTCCAACCGAGGCCTATCACATCTTTCTTCATCATTTCCCAAAGCTTGTCGAACTCTGCTTGATTTTTTGCAAATACCATTTTCCAGGATGTGTTCTTTACATAGTCAGAAATCTGGCTGCGTTTGTTTTTAATATCTGATGAATCGCTTCCTAAACTTGTATTGATATTGGGGACGATATCGATCATCTTATGTTTCAGGTAGTAATCTGTTGCGTTTTCTGCATTATAGGTGTTCTGCCAATCCGTCGTTAGCGCTGTCTTGTTCGCTTCAATTGTTGAGGCCCAGTAATTGCTGTTATAGAACTCCCCTGTCTTTGGATCTTTGGCAAAATCGCTTATGATCATCGTGTTGAGCTTGCTTTGTCCGTCCTGGTATCCGCCGCCTCCGTACTCTTCCGGAACAGGTGTATTTTTCTGGAATGCGGTTTGACCCACTTCGGTTAGCTTAAACTTGCCGTCTGCCGTCTTTTCGTAGTTGAAGCCTTCAAATCCATTCACATAGTAGCGCAGGCCTTCAGGAGAAGCCAGCCAATCCATGAATTCCATGATCCGATCGGGATCATTGGCTTTGGAACCGATAGCAAATACTCTTCCATTGCCGTAATATGCATCGCTTGCCTGAATGATGTGCGTGTCAGCGATCGGAACAGCAACATTCCCGTCACCCTTTTTACCTCTTTCAATTGTATTGTAGAAACCTGTTTCCCATGAGTACCACAAGAGGAGTACCTGCTTGTTGGTCAGCTTTTCCGATACTTTGTTCCAATCCTGGGTTGGCGAGTCAGGGTCAACCAAACCCATCTGATTTGCTTTAAAATAGAATTGCAAAATTTTCTTGTACATACTGTTGTCATCGATGAGTGGAACGATGTCGCCTTTTGCATTCAACTGGATGGTCGTGGTTCCTTCTGGCTGCTCATAACCGTACCAATTGCTCAACCAGCGTGCATTTTCCATAGTGCCTCTGCTGTCCCAATCCTTCCACAAGGTGATCGGAGCGATCGGTTTACCGTCCGGAGTCTTGGGATATTTCTCATGCATTTGTTTCAGTACATTCAAAAGATCATCCAGATTGTTCAGCTTGGGAGCCCCAACTCCCTTGAAGTAATCCCAAGGCATTATTGGGCTTGAGTAAGGGATTTGTTCCGAGTATGTCGTTGGTGAAGTATCTGCCTCAAAAGTCGGCAAAGCATAAATCTTGCCATCCGGATTTACTTTTTGAAATGCTGCATTGAAAGGTTTGAAATGATTGTCCACATATTTGGACAGGTTCTGGGTATTTTTGATCTTACCCGTGAGGTCCATAATCAGACCGGCTGGAATTAATTCTTCCAACTGATTGTTATTGACGATCAGGAGATCGCCCAAATTTCCTGCTGCCGATCTTGTCTTGTATAGCTGATCGCCAGCAACCTGCGGAGCAAGAATGTTCAATGTGATATTGAACTTATCCTTAATAAGCTTTCCATACCACCCTTTCTGCTCTCCTTGATAATTTGCTGCATTGTCAAAAACGGTAATGGTCAGCGATTTACTGTGATCTAGTGCTGTACTAGCCTTGGATGTAGCTTCAGTACCGGAGTCTGGTGACTTACTTGGTTCCGTTGATGCAGCCTTATTGTTAGATTCGTCTCCACAGCCGGTCAATGCTACCGAAACCATGAAGAGGCTAGCAAACAATAACAACATCGATTTTTTTACTGCTTTACTAGATTTACTCATACTCAACCCCCATATTCTTTCAATTTATTAAACCGGTGCAAGTTATCCTTTCACTGCACCGATCATAATCCCCTTTACAAAAAACCTTTGGAAAATCGGATAAACCAACAAAATGGGCGCTACAACAATAATGGTCACCGTCATTCGAATTGAAGTAGTGGTTTGCTTTGTTGCTAGACTTGATATCGCTGTCGAACCGGCATTCTGCAGGTTTACCATGCTGGATATGGAACTTGCCTGATTAATATAGTTATATAGAATAAACTGTAAGCTATAGAGCTTGCTCTCCGTGACCAACAACAACGTGTCCTGGAAGGAATTCCACTGATCCACTGCAGCGAATATGGCAACTGTAGCCAATATGGGCTTACAGATGGGCAACATGATTTTGAAAAAAAGGGTCATGGTCCCGGCCCCGTCGATACTTGCCGCATGTTGCAATTCCTTCGGCGTTGATTCCACGAAAGTCTTTACAAGAATGATGAAAAACGGAGCTACGATTGTCGGCAGAATATAGGCCAAAAAATTGTTTGTCAGATGCAAAGACCTCATTGTCAAATACCACGGAATAACCCCGGCATTAAAAAACATGGTTAAAACCGTAAAGCGATACCATAATTTTCTCCTCCACATATCCTCCTGGGTAAACATGAATCCCAGAAAGGCGGAAGCCCCTACCGTCAAAGTAGTTCCAATCACGGTCCTTCCTACAGATACAACGGCTGCATCCCACAACCCCGGTATTTTAAACGCATCGACATAGTTATGAAATTGGATATTTATCGGGTAAAAGATAACATCACCTTTGGCACTGATATCGTTTGCGCTTATGGTATTAATAATGATGGAGTAAAATGGATATACACATATAAGCACATACAGGGAAAACAACACATATATTAATACAGTACTCATTTTGTCTGTTGGGCTGACTTGGACTTTAATTTTTCTGGTGAGATGGCTGCCGGGCACTTTATCATTCGGCGCCAGCCCTGCTGCTGTATCACTCATACAATACTCTCTCCCCTTAGTCTTTTCGATAGTCCGTTCACAGAAAAGAGAAGTACAACACTAATCAAGGTCTTTAGCATACTGATCGCGACAGACACGGAATAGCTGCCGCCCCCCATTGCCAGGTTGTAAACATATAAGTCTAAAACCTGTATGGAATCCTTGTTAAATGCATTTTGAAATACGAAATATTGCTCCAAGCCATTATTCAGAAAACTCGCAATTTGCAGCATCAACAAAACAAAATAGGTCGGCACCATACTCGGCAATACTACATGCCAGATCACCCGCATTCTTGTCGCGCCGTCTACATAGGCCGCTTCATATAGAGAATCATCTATACTCATAATCGCCGCGATATACAATATGGCTGACCAACCTAATGTTTTCCAGGTCGTCCATATCCACATCATAATCCAAACATGATCGGAGTTTTGAAGAAGTAATACCGGGGAATCGATAAATCCAAGTTGTTTCAAAAGGCCGTTGACTATACCTTCACTAGAGAACATTGAAAATGCCAGTGAATAGACCAATACCCAGCTGATGAAGTTCGGTAAGGTTGTTACCGTCTGTATAAACCTCCGGAAACGTACGGATTTGATCTCTGTCAGGAATATGGCAAAAATCATTGGAAGCCAGGAGAATAACAAATTCAAGCCACTCATCCCAAACGTGTTCTTGAGTATTTGAAGCGTTTGATCGATCTTTACTTGGTTTTCGACCAAGGTATGAAACCACTTCAAACCAACAAACGGCGATTGGGACAGCGGAATCGGCGGCGTATAGTCAAAGAATGCATAAACCCAACCATATAGCGGGTAATATGCAAAGACACCAAGCAAAACCATAAAAGGCATAATAAAGAGGAATTTTATAATTGAGATGCTTTTCTTGCTGCTGTATTTTTCTATTCGTACCATGTCAGACCCCCTATTTTATATTCAACGTATTTATTGACAAATAACGATATCCAAAAAAAATATGGAGTGCCGAAATGGCAATTTCACTCTACTCCAGCGCAAAAGGTCATCGATGAATTTGAGGACGCACCTTGTGTTGATAGCGTTTTCATTCCGTTTCATTAAAGCTATTATAAGATATCAATTTTTTCAAAACAATGACCTATTCTCATCGATTATTGATCTATTCTCATATAGCTCGGTGAATCACAATGATGGCAGGAGAAAAATCATCGAAGCCCCAATTGCAGGCGGAGAACAGGATGTCCCGCCCGCAGTTTTTAAGGGCCAAGGCCAAATTTTTTTTCATTAATAAGGATCAATCGTCCGAATCGTTCCATCTTCGTTATAGTGTAACTCCGTATATTTGACGCAACGCTTGTGGTTAACGCCTTCGGACAAAGAACTATCGTGGTAAAATAAGTACCATTTGTCTTCGCACTGGATAATGGAGTGATGAGTTGTCCAGCCGATAACCGGAGTTAAGATCGTGCCCTTGAAGGTATACGGTCCCAACGGATTCCGGCTGACGGCGTATACCAATTTATGGGTGGTGCCCGTGGAGTAGGACAAGTAGTACCAGCCGTTATATTTGTGTACCCACGGTCCTTCAAAATAGCGCCTATCCTCGTCTCCAGCGAGAATCGGGCTGCCGTTTTCGTCAACGATCGAAATTTCTAGCGGAGCGGTTTGAAATGACAGCATGTCCTCGCTCAGCAGAGCGACCCGAGGACCTATAGCAGGCGCCTCCACCGCCGGCCCCACCGCTTCCGGCTCGAAAGTACTGGTCTGCCATTTTTCCAATTGGCCGCCCCAAAGACCGCCGAAATATATGTAAGCCCGATTGTCGTCATCAACAAGCACGGCTGGGTCGATACTGAAGCTTCCCTCGATATAAGACGGTTGAGGAAGAAAAGGACCGGCAGGCGACGTGCTGGTCGCCACACCGATTCGAAAAATCCCATCATGATCCCGGGCAGGAAAATACAAGAAATAGGTTCCGGCCTTAAAAGCAGCATCAGGAGCCCAGAGTTGTTTGGAAGCCCAGGGAATATCTTTCAGATGAAGGACTTGACCATGATCGATAACGGGGGACTCGAAGCCATCCATGGATAGAACATGATAGTCTTCCATTGCATATTGATCCCCATTGTCATTATCAGCGCCGTCATGATCGAGATCGTGTGACGGGTAGATGAAAATTTTCCCCTCAAATACGTGCGCCGAAGGATCGGCAGTGAAGATATGGGTGACAAGCGGGTGATGAGGTTTCGGTAAATTGTGCATACTTGCGCTCCTCTATTTTATTTATTATGGTTGTTCATTTACTTTTCATTGCGGTTAATGTAAGCGGCATGGATACCCACAACTTCTTTTTCGTGACCTCCCCCCATTTTTGCTTCTCCTTATAGATTTGATTTTCTCTTACACCTTTATTATGAGACCTTGTATGCGATTACAAAATAAATAGATTAAAGATCTATCCCCCCATAAATACAGAAAGATACGGGATAACGTTCTCCGACGGCAAGCCCTTCAACGTTATTGCCGATATGTTCAATTACACCTGACAGTTCATGCCCCAAGATTCGCGGATAATGGAAGGGGAAGGATAGGTATGATTTCGAAGCGAACCATCGACCCATCGAGATCTGAAAGCAAGCTTATTACAGCACAAAACCCCACTCTCATACTAAAAAAGAATGGGGTTCTATTTCGTCTAAATGCTCACAAAGGTTTTATGAAAAAAGCATACTGGTAAACATTTGGAGTAATTACAAAGCCGCCTTAGAACCGGGGATAGCGATCTACCATATCCCAGAACTTATAGAAATTCCCTGTGCTGTTGCTCTTCGCGTAAGCATACTCGCACATAACCATGGGGCGCAAGTCACCGGTATTTGCCATCTCTTCCTCCACCCACGATAGTGCCGGATACATCGGTGTACGAATATCAGTAATGAGTGAGCTAGGGTCACCGCTTTCATGACGATGAGCCGATGGCATTGGAAAACGTTGCGGATCTCATAGTTTGGCAAGAACATGGATTTGAGGTTGTGATTCAGCTTATTTGAGAATGTTTGCAAGAGTTCGTCATTCACAATATTCCCGGCATATTTTTCTATATCGTCTACCAATTGATTCATTTGATTCACGGTCTGCTGTAAATAGATATCGTTATCGTGAATCGTTTGATTTTCCAGTATGAAAAAAAAACGCCAATACGCCAACAAACTGCTAAGCGTTAACGATACGATGACGATCAGAACTACGCTTCCCAGTATTTTGTTCTTGATGCTGCGGTTCATGCTTACCCTCCAACTCGGTCTTTGTATTCACTCGGATAAGTGCCGGTCATTTTTTTAAACACTTGGCTGAAATATTGGCTCGTTTGGTATCCGACTAAAGTGGATATTTCGTAAATTTTCAACTCATCCTTCTTCAAAAGCTCCTTAGCCTTTTCAATTCTGAATTCCGTGATAAAGTCGGATAACGTCTTATTCATTTCTTTTTTGAATGTTTTTCTAAGATGGATGCTGCATACCCTTCATTCCCATCTTCAACTGCCTCAAACCAGCGGGACTCCCCCTCATCTTGCATCATGGAAGTCACAAGTTGCCAAACCTGCTCAGGCTGCTGGATCTGCCCGCAGCGTTTTCCCCCATTCAAGAGATAGGTCGGCCCCACTTCAAAATAAAATAAGGCAGAACTTCCCTGTAGGACTTGGTTTACTTCACGGGCAGCTGGAGAATTCGAATCGTGAGGCTCCGCGAGCCATTTTCCATGAAGTACATCTAACAACAACTGCTTCTTAACGTTTTTCCAGATGGCTTGTTCATCGGTCAAAGATTGCTTGATCGCGAGCAATTGGTTCAAAAGCCGATTTTGACTGATCTCATGCTTTAATACATTGTGAGCTGCTTTTAATTCTAAGGCTTGTCTTACGTAATCGAAATCACGATAAGCCGTTAAGAAGACTATGCGTGTTCCCGGCTCTGTTTCCAAAATGCGCTTGCTGAGCTCCAAACCGTCTATATGAGGCATGGAAATATCAGAGATTACGATTTTCGGTCTTTTCTTTTCAAACCATTCCCATGCTTTCCGAGGATCCGTCGTTTGTATGACAACTTCAAAGCCGTGTTCGTGCCAATCTATGATATCAGCGACATTTTCCAAGGCCATCGGCTCATCGTCAACCAACATAACACTGATGAGTTCCACTTGTTATGCATCCCCTCTCAAATAGAGACTACTATATAATCGAAAAAAGCATTCCTCTTATTAGAAGAACACTTATAACTACGCGCTAGATGTGTATGACAGTAGAAATAAAAGAAGAACAATACCATTTATCGATCTTTTTGTATAATAATCGATGGTTATCACATTACCCTTTATTCAACATGCGGGCCAAATTTCGACAGATAAAGAAAGGGCAATATCTTTGATCTGTTTTAATAGTTGCACCAAAATCCGTTTTCCTGCCAATCTTGCTTATAACCGCCGGGAAAGCGGAGGGCTGTTCTCGAACTGGATAACCTGATCTAGCCCCAGCTTACTTCATCCTGTAAATCTGCATTTCAGAGAAAAGAGGCGTATACCTGTTTAGTATGCGCCTCCGCTTCTACCTTGAATTATACGGCATATAGAGTTAATTCACCGTTCTCGCCGATGTATTCAATCATTGTCTTGCAAGTTTGCAGATCAATAAAAAGCCGGCACTCCTTATCGTCCATGCGCCAAGCCAACCGAACTTCGTCTTGCGCCGAAGGAATAACAACAAACTCACCGCCAAAAGCGTCATAATCATTTCTGAATCGAATGAGCGTAATCAATCTTTGGACAACTTCCTTCTCCAACGACTGTTCAATTTCATCAAGGCTGAAGTTATGCCGGTTGATTTCTCTTCCTTCACCGGTCCTCATTACGCTCTCAAGATCGTTTTCTCCAGCCAGCAGCCCGACATAGTAGACCTGAGGTATTCCCGGCACAAAGAATTGGATAGCTCTTGCCGCTAAATAGGCATCGTCGTCACATCCGAGAACGGAGTAAAAAGAACATCTGATTTGATGAACATCGAAACCATCTTCAGCCTTATGCTGATCGGATACAATAAGACTAAGATTTGATCCTCTTTCCAAGCATAGATCCACCAATTTTCTTGCTTCTTTCGTATTAATCAAATCGTCCATGTCCGGTTTTACAGGTATACCATCGTGACAGTCAAGCATAGTAAACTGTTTATCAGGACGAGTCTTCAAATACTGATAGAGACGCTCGTTAGATTTATGTACCAAAGTATCGAGTACCGTATATGGCAGTATAAAATCGTAAATCCAGCAGCCATGTTCAGCAAGCTTGTACTGAATGGTGTAATGAGCGTGAACCTCAGGCAGCAATTCAATGTCCAGCGCTTTCGCAACTGCCATCATCCAATCAAGAAATTCGTAGATGTCCGGCTCGACAAAAAAACAGCTTGTTCCCAGCTTCTTTATCATGTATCCGACTGCATCCAAGCGAACGATCTTGACATTCTGCTGCTTGAAATTATTGAAAATATCGACCAGCAACTGCTTTACACCATATGACCGGATATCCAGATCAATCTGTTCGGATGGATCCTGCTTGCCGAATGTCGTCCACACCTTCTCTTCCTCACCGGTTTCTTCAATGGTAAAAGTAGAATAAGGAACCGGTCTGCGCAGAAGCATGTTGTCAATATCTTCTTGAACCGGCTTGCCATCCTCCCATATTTTATCCAAGGTTAGAAAGAAGTCGGCATATTCCGATTGACGCCCCTTTCTGAGGAAATCCCGGAAATATTCGGACTGCCTTGAAATATGGTTAACCATCACATCGACTAATATATCGAACCGTTCTCCAATGGCTCTAATATCGTCCCATGTACCGAAGCTCGGCTCAATTTCCAGGTAGGTGAGTGGAGCAAAACCTCTATCTCCTGAAGAGGGAAAAGGAGGCAATATATGAACGCCGCCCTTAAACACATCGGAAAAATGTTGAAAAAGCACCTGTTTCAATGCCTTCAAATCACCTCCCAAGGAATCGGGATATGTGATCAGCTGCACTTGATTTTTTACTGGCATAAAATAATCCCCTATAGTCCATATTTTTCTTTGATAAACTCCAGATGCGGTAATTCCACGATGGCTCCGGTGTACTTTAATTTATAGGCACTGACGGCAAATCCCAAGGAAAGAGCTTGTTTCAACGGATACCCTTTGACGATTGCCGCATAAAATCCTGACCAAAATGCATCTCCGGCTCCCGTAGTATCAACAACCTGAGTAGCTTGAGAGTTGAATGCAAGCGTCTCTTTTCCATTTGAAACGAGGGCGCCATCCTTCCCTAATGTCAAAATAACCAGCTTTGCACCCAGTTCTAAGAAATAATCGAGATAACGCTCAGGTTCGGCTTTCCCAAACAATCTCTCCGCATCATCCTCTGAAGGCTTGACAATATCCACTTTACCGAAGATAGATTTTACATAGTCAATCCCATTCTCGCCCTTTTGCCATATCATCGGATGATAGTTCGGGTCGAAACCGATCAAACCTCCGTGCTTTCTAACCGTATCCATCACACTTTCGATCGTATCGCGGGACGGAACCCTCGATATAGGCCAACAGGAGAAATGAACGATTTTGGAGTTGATTATGGCTTCCTCCAGCCCGGATGTATAAGCTAGTTGATAATCCGCCCCCCGATAAAATATCGGAATCGGCGTAGCTACACTCTTGGTGACGACAACCATACTCGTTGAATCATCGACACGCTGAATGAGATCCGTAGCGATACCCGCTTGCTGTAGTTGATCGACGAGAAATCTGCCCAACCCGTCATCTCCGACTGCAGAAGCTACAAGAGGGGTGATCCCTAATTTTTTTACATTTAATGCAATATTGGAAGGAGAACCCCCAAACAACTTTTGGTACGTATCACATTTATCGCTACCGTCATATTCCGTTGTCATCATATCGATCAGAAGCTCGCCAACAGTCAAAACATCGTGCTTCTTATCGCTTAACGGTATGTTAGCCTCGAATTCAAACACGTTTGCCATCTCCTGATTCTTTATTGAATCGCCCACAATAAAGCTTTTTCAATGTATTCATTCCAAAAATCCCAGGTATGTCCCCCCTGGCTTTCCACATATCTATGCTCAACCTGTTCCGAAACTAAGAAATCGTGGAATCTTTGATTGACGTCCAACAAGAAATCTTCGGTACCGCAAGCCATGTAGGTCGCCGGAATTGCCGACTTCTTCTCTTTCAAGCCCAGGACCAGAGCCTCCGGGTCTTTATCGCTTCCTTGAAGCTGATCCAAGTCGCCGAATACTCTCGTAAAATATTTATAGTCCGCTATGCAGTCCGTATAATCGCTACTTGCGTTAGCAATCTTATAGGTAATAATGGCCGAAGACAAAGCGATAATCCGGCTAAAATGCTCTGCATATTTGAAGCCGTTCCGAATGGCTCCATACCCGCCCATGGATAAACCGCCGATAAAGGTATCTTCTCTTTGATCGGATAACGGGAACATTTTCCGTGTAAACTCAACCAATTCTTTTCCAACGTATTCTCCGTATAATGACCCTTTATCAACATCATCCACATAAAAGTGGTTCTCTCCGGCCGGCATAAAAACCGCAATACGATGTTTGTCGGATAACTCCCGAATTCTCGAGAAGCTGATCCAATCCGAATGGCTGCCTGAGTATCCGTTCAACAAATAGATCGCTTTAAGCGGCTTCTTCTCCGCCTTCGGCATCCCTGGAAATTCAAAATCATCCAACGGAACAAGTGCATTGAACGTGACTTCTCTCCGTAGAGCCTTTGAGTAAAAATTAACCTGCAGTGTCGCCATGGTATCCATTCACCTTTTCTCTCATTTCAGGACTATGCCCTCGTCTTACAAATAAAGAAACGGCTCCTTCGCATCGACAAAAGTAACCGGGAGTCCATGGACCAACGGCTTCAGCCATTCGGCCATAAACTTCATTCCCCATTCCTCGCTCCGCTCATGACCTACGACGATCATAGCTTTACGAAGCCCGAGCATACGTGCATCGTTGACATAAGCGCAAAGCGTCCATTCTACGATTTCACCGCATACGATGACATCCAGGTCCTTATTGCGCATCAGTTCTATCGGCATTTGCTCTCTGCCAAGACCTAAACTGCCTCCGCCTACCAAAATTCCAACTCTGGAACACTTCATCTCGGGATCGCCTACGATCTGCAGGACATTCATTCCCAATTTGTCTTTAAAAAAGCCGGCCAATTCTTTCAAAGTGACCTCATCAATTTGGTAGGTGTGAGGCGGATGCTTTTCCAGCAATTTGTCTTCCCATCCGATCTCCTTAAGCAGTCCATCGTATATTCGGTCAGTCTTGGCCATATGCATGTAATCATGATAGCGCCAGACAGCAATCCGGTGATGTTCTAATAATTTTCGTTTTACTATATATACAGGATCGTCCTGAAGCCAGTCCGTTTCGTCTATCCCCGTATAATAGGTAGGCTCGTGCGTGATAATCATATTGGCACCGCAAGCGATAGCCTGATGAATCACATCGATAGTTGCCATAAACGTCGTTACAATACCGGTTACCTCTGTATACGGATTGCCGGACACGAGTACATCTCCTGTTTTTTCCAGCCTGAAAGTGCCGCAAGAATCCGAAATCACCGCATCAATGACCTGTTGAACATTCATGCCATACCCCTCCTTCGTTTCATAAAGTGATTAACCTTTTACTGCACCGACAACGACGCCCTTCGTGAGATATTTCTGCAGAAAAGGAAGTACGATCAAGATTGGCACGATCCCGATAATCCCCATAGCCATCCGCACCGCTGTGGTCGGAAGCTCGGCTGCACCGGCTCCCAGCAAGCTGCTTGCCTGGCTCGATTTTAAAAATTGAATATTATTCATCAGACGGATCAATAAATTCTGAATACCGTAATATTGAGGCTTCGTGACGAAGTATAAGGCATTAATCCAATCGTTCCAGTAGGCAAGTCCCGTAAACAAACCGACCGTTGCCATAACCGGAACCGAAAGCGGCAGCATAATGCTGTAGAACGTTCTTATTTCGCTAGCTCCGTCAATTTGAGCCGATTCGATAAGCGCGGCAGGCACATTATGCTTATAGAAATTCCTTACCAGCAGAACATTGAATCCATTCATGAGCAAATTCGGCACGATCAATGCGGCTAACGTATCCTTAATCGCAAACACTTTGGTCCACATCATGTAGGAAGGAACGATGCCTCCGTTAAATAACATGGTGAAAAATACGAGAAATGCAAGGACATTATGATACTTGAAATCTCTCCGCGACATTGGATAGGCAAGCATGGCCGTAATGGCAAGGCTGATGACGGTGCCGACAACAGTCACAAAAATCGAGACTCCGTATGCTCTCACAAAGGTCGACATATTACTGAACAAGTATACGTAGGCATCGATGCTCATTTTATTTGGGAAATAGCTATATCCGCCTCTTATTAGCGTCTTTTCATCGGTAAACGATGCTAGCAGCATCAATATAAAAGGTAAAAAAGCAAAAACGGTCACCAAGGTCATTGCTGCTGCAGAGAATATCGTAAATGCCCGTTCTCCTCTTGATTGTAAACTCATGATGGATCCCCCCTAAAACAGTGCATTGTCGGAATTTACTTTCCTTACAATACCATTGGCTGCAATGACAAGAATAAGGCCTACCAATGACTGATACAGACCAGCCGCCGCCGACATGCCAATATCATTAACCTGCATGAGAGCACGATATACATAAGTATCAATGGTTTGTGTCGTGCTGTATAAAGCACCCGCATTCAAAGGTACTTGATAAAAGAGTCCGAAATCGGAATTGAATATTCTTCCTACAGACATTAAACCTAGTAAGATAATAGTTGGCGTCAGCAAAGGCAAGGTAATCATAAAAATTTGTCTAAGTTTGCCTACGCCGTCAATTTTGGCGGCTTCATAAATGCTCTTATCGATTCCCGCAATAAATCCGAAGTATACGATGGAGCCGTATCCCGCCGTCTTCCAAAGCTGTATGATAACAAGAATGAAGGGCCAGTATTTAGGCTCCGAATACCAATTAATAGCCGGTATGCCAAGCGGCTCCAGAATCGAATGGTTGATAAACCCGCTATCGGCATTCAAGTAAGCAAATACGAGAAAAGATACGACGACCATCGATACCAGATTCGGAAGAACTAACCCTGACTGGAAATACTTCGAGTAAAACTTATTCAACAGCTCTGCCATCAGAATCGCGATGAATATAGAAACAATAGTGCCGAGAATGATAAATGCGACATTGTATAGAATCGTATTTCTTGTCATAATCCACGCATCGGAAGTCCGGAATAAAAACTCGAAGTTTTTCAACCCGACCCAGTCGCTTCGGAATATGCCTTTGGCAAAATCAACATCTTTAAAGGCGATAAATACCCCGAACATCGGAATGTAATTATTGATCAACAAATATAGTAAACCGGGAGCCGCAATTAGTAAAAGCGGCAACGTATTGCTAACTTTTTTCCTGTATGTTTTTATTGGATTCTCCATGCCACTCCCCCCTTAAGGAAGACAGAATGGAGCAGTTTCCGGCTCCATTCCTCACCATTTTTTATTTTTTTGCTCAGCAATCCATTTGTCCAGTTGCTCCTGCTTTTTCTGAATGATGGTTTGCGCCCCTGCATCATTCAATGCTTTTACAAATTTAGGAATGGTTGTTTCCGGATCCAATACACCAGTGATCAAACCAGGAATGTATTGATTAACCACATTGTTTACTGCGCTTAACTCCGTTTTTACGGAAGATTGGTCGAAGATGAATCCAAAGTATGGCGACCTCTTCGTTTCTTTGTTCTCTTTCAGTTTAAATTCGGTATCCTTCCAATCCGCGCCTTCGAGCAGATATTGAAGCGACTCGGAGCCGAGAATACCGGAGGATAGCTGCGCAGTATACGGTACGCTTGCAGCATCCTTACCATCCGGATATTTAACGTGATGATCGTCCACTTTGACATAGTCCCGACCTTCGACTCCATAGAGCATCGTATTTAACAGATCTTTATCCGTATAAGTCAAGTTCAAAACTTTCATGCCAGCATCAGGTACTTTGGTTGTACTCGACATCATCCACACAACGAAATCCACAGCTTGTGTATCAAAATAGAACGGAGCAATTCGTTTCATGGCGATATTCTTACCGGTCTGTGCGCTTACTGCTTTGCCGGCTTCCAAACCGCTATAACCGCCTAGCGTGGAGAATCCGCGCCCCGACGAAACTAAATCGGCATAATTGGTTGACGTTGTAGCCGCATCTTTTTGCAAATAGCCTTTATTGTACCAATCTCTCATCATGTTAACGCCATTTTTGAAAACATCCGTCTCATAAAGATTGACTACCTTATTATTATTTCCGACAACGACACCGACCCCTGACTCATCGGTTAACAGATCTATGTCGCTTGTTCCTCTTAACAGTCTAACCAGATTCGTATCGCTTGGATTGACATTAATCGGCGCAAAAGGCACCACATCCGGGTACTTTTTCTTTACAGCATCGAATATTTTCGGTAAATCATTGACTGACTTAACATCGTCTGCACTAAAACCAGAATCTTTCAACATATCGGCGTTATATACGAAGTTTAGCGGAACCGACATTCCTTTATTGGCGGGGATGCCATAAATATGCCCGTTCATCGTTGTCGCTTTCAGCAGGCCCTCACCGAAGTCTTTATCCAGAATCGCTTTTGTTTCCTGACCGTATTTACTGATTAAATCCTCCAGCGGATACAGCTGTTTTTTAGCAGCATAACTCGGGAATTGACCTGGGCTGGTGAATAAATCCAGTTGCTCGCCGCTTTGTAGCGCCAAATTTACTTTTTGCGCGTAGTCTGCAGGTCCATACACTTTAAAGTCTACTTGCACATTAATCTTCTTTGTTGTAATTTTGTTGATCGCTTCATTTATGCTGCTCATATCATCGGGAATTTTATTGAATGATGGCAAGGCGATGACAACCTTTTCCATCTTGCTGCTGGTCCCGTCCGACTTAGAACCGGTTGATTCGGCCGATTTATCAGTCCCGGTCGAGCAAGCTGTCAGGACAGTGCCGAACAATGCTACAGACATGACTGATGCTAAAATACCCCTTGTCCTATTCATATCTTGAAGCCTCCTGAAGTAGTTTCTGTTTCTGAATACAATTTCAGTTTAATCCTTATCGATATATTTATCTTTAAAAAATCAGCGCTTTTTTTGTGAAAATCAGTGATGTCGGAAAAAGAAAAAGGCCCTTTCGGCCTTCTTTGCATTATTGTTTATGTTTGGCTCTAAATGCATTCGGAGTCTCACCCGTTATTTTTTTGAAAACCGTTGAGAAATAAGAGATGCTGTCAAAACCAATCTCGACGGCAATCGTTCCGATGCTCTCGTTTCCTTGAATGAGCCGTTCTTTTGCAATAAGAATACGATACTCATTCAGGTAATCCTTCATCGATAATCCTGTCTTGTTTTTAAACATTTTCGCCATATAATCGGGTGACAAATAGACGCTGGCCGCAACATCCTCGCGACTCAGTTCCTGATGGTAATGACTGTGGATAAACGTTTTCACCTTCTCCACAACACTTTCGGACTGCTTCACTTCTCTTAAATAATCGATTGTTCTATTGGTTACGAAAGCAGCCCATTTCATCATGTCCATGACACTATGTTCGGATTTCTGCAACAAGATTCCGGAGAAGTTATCGGAAAACAACTTATGTGCATGTATTTTATTTTTGTACAGTATCGAATAAACAAGCTGCATAAAGTCCTGTTTGATGGAATGCATGATGCCTGCGTCAAGTTTATTGCTTTTGGTGAGCGATTCGAGATCTTTTTTTAGCTTGTTCACGATTTGTACTTTTTCGCCTTCGATAAACAATGACTCGAATCCGTTCACATCAAGCGTATAGGAATCATTCGTTTCATAATCAAAGTGGTCTTCCTGGTAATGAACATTACCTTTATAAATAATGTTATTCCTGTCCATGACCTCCAAGATAGTTTTCGTTGCATGCAATACGTCAATCGGTACTTTCTTGCTTATATAACAGGTCGCAGTACACTGAAAATACTCCCGGCAATAACGGATTTGCTGACGGCATCTCGTTGTAATCTCTTCCAGCGGACTACTTCCACTGATGATCGTCGCCATATAGTAACGATCGTCTTGCTGATAATTGATAACATGACTGAGATGCAGATTGTCCAGCATCGTTTCTGAAGTCAGGTTGGAGAATGCATAGATGAAGGTGCTTTCATTCCAGTTATCCTCAATATCCGATTTGCCGATGCTCGTTAGCACTAGAAAGTAACCATGTTCCAACTCCAGAGGTAAGTCTCTCTTTCGAATTTCCCCATGAATCAAGTCTAAACGAGGGGAAATCTGAGCAAATAAAATATCCCTCCAAAAGCTTTGCTCGACAAACGATTTATTTTTTAACCAACTGGCACCGAATTGGCTGTATGCTTGCAGCCGATTTTTCACCCTCAGCGTATTTACAGTTTTGGCGAGAGCCGCTTCGACCTTACTTTTGTCAAAAGGCTTGATTAAGTAAGCGTCCGTATTGTAAGAAATCGCCGTCGACGCGAATTCAAAATTTTCATGACAAGTAAAGAAAATAAATGCACAGTCATGATGGTTATCCCGCACCCATTTGATCATGTCCAATCCAGAACCCTTGGGCATTTCGATATCACAAATGATGATATCCGGTTTACCTTCTTCAATAAGAAGTTTGGCATCCGCAATATTATACGCCGTTATTACGGATCCAATCCCCAATGAACTCCAGTTGATGAAGTCACGCATGACCTCAATAGTAGGAATATCATCATCAATCATGAGACACTTCAATACGTTCCCTCCTAAGTCTGATCCATGGATGTCTGAATAGGAATCAAAATTTCCACCCTTGCCCCGGACGGTTCATTTTTGGAAATATTCAACAAATTATCCCTTTTATAAAGTAGACTCAGCGTTTTTTTGATATTGGAAATGCCGATTCTTTGCCCTGTTTCATTGACACGTGTACCGGCGGCATTCACTTCTTCTATGATTTCATCAGGAAACCCTTCCCCATTATCTTCTAAGGTAATTTTAATAAAGTCCTCGTGATGATAAGAATACGTTTCCACTTTAATAAATATCGACAAAATATCTCCGTAAACTAACGCATGCTTAAAAATATTTTCAATAAAGGTTTGTATCAGAAATTGCGGCAGTATATGCTGTTCCAAATTGGGTTCGATATCGATCATATGGAAAATGTGATTGGGGAATTTGATCTCTTGCATGTGAATGTAATTGATCACGTGATCGATTTCTTCCCTTACCGTTACGTTTACCAAGCCTCCCTTGAACATATATCTGAGATGCTCCGACAAGTAGTTGATCAGTTTCCTGATTTCTTCGTTTTTATTTTGATACGTAAGGCTCGAGACTGTCGTAATGGCATTCAGGAAAAAATGGGGCTTTATTTGCATTTGAAGATACTTGAGCTCGGCTTTGTTTCGTTCCAGCTTCTCTTCATAGGAATAGATCTTTAACTGTTTGATTTCTTTCGTCATCGACGTAAATGAATGAAAGAGCTTGGCGAACTCGATGGACGCTTTATGCAGCGGCAGTTGGTAGTCCCAGTTTCCCTTCTCCAGCTCTTTCGTCGCTTTGACAAGTTCAAGAACAGGCTTAATCATTTCGCGTGACAGCGAAGTTAATACAGCAGGCACGATAACTAAAGAAACGACTCCAAGAGAAATAATCACCCACTGGATAAAATCCAAACCCGATAAAACGCTCTTCCGTTCAATTAGATTCGAAATTTTCCCGATCTCCGGAATGTCCTCTGAAATGATAAAATATTTGCCATCATCGAGCTTGTACGAAGTTTTACCGGTATCCGGCAGCGGGCTCAAATGATTAAGGAATGGATCGGTCGCAGAAAGCAACTTTCCGTTTTTATCGGTCAAACCATAATGGTTTTGGGAATCCGACGTTTTTTTCACAACATTCATCAAGGTGTCTGCTTTTACAGCTGCGCCAATCATGATGTCCGACACCTTGAAGCTTTTTATTTCATAACTTATTCCATTCACTTGAATCGAGGACCATTCTCTTCCGATCATCGTATTCCCCGCGAATTGTTCACTCTTTAAATAATCGGATAATGTTTGATTTTCATTAGAAAGTATGTTTTTGCCGAACTGAATCAAAAAGAGATGTTCACTGGGCTCCAAAATAAATAACGCATCTATGCTTTCGTTATTTGACACTTTCGAGAGCAATGC
The DNA here is from genome assembly GCF_000422905.1 of Paenibacillus alginolyticus DSM 5050 = NBRC 15375. Classification (GTDB taxonomy): domain Bacteria; phylum Bacillota; class Bacilli; order Paenibacillales; family NBRC-103111; genus Paenibacillus_E; species Paenibacillus_E alginolyticus. Next base: position 114,333 of record NZ_AUGY01000004.1, on the reverse strand, counting down.
ATTTTTTAATCGCAAGGCATCGAAGTATTTGTTGCTCTCATCTTTTTTCGGATACACAACGACATCGTCGATATGATTTTCAAATACTTCGTTTAGATCTTTGGAGACGCTGTTTAAACGATTTTGGATATTCGTAATGTGAATCCCCATGGTGTATTTGGAGTTATTCACGATATTCGTTTCGACCACATTGAAGGAATATACATTGCTGATGATCAGAACCGCGACAAGTATGGCCAATATCAATGTAATTTGAAGTGAAAATTTGTAAACGAACGAAACCGGCTTTGTACTCTTAAACATGTCACCCTTCCTCATTAAAAGAACATTTTTCGATTCCATTATATGATGTTTCAAAACATAATGCGAAAATAAATGAAAAGAGGCATAAGCCTCCCTTCACCGATAAAACCTATAAAAATCATGATACAGCTTTAATAAATACCTTCGAAAGCATACTAACCGGTTGACACAATTTCAAATAAAAATCAACGCTGAAAAGCTCTTGCCAAAGCATTCGCATAGCCGTTCCGGGTACGTTGGCTGACTTCCGCTTCGGGTACAACGTGTTCGAAGGCATGATAACATCCGGGATATAAATGAAATTCCACGTCGACGCCGGCTTGGGCAAGCCGTGCAACATACTCAATTGTCTCGTCGCGGAACGGGTCAAGCTGGCCTACACATGTATATGTGGGAGGAAGACCGGTCAGGTCCTTCGCTCTAATTGGCGCCGCATACGGAGAAATGTCGCCATCGGCATGTTCGCCAAGGTACATCTTCCAAGCCGCCAGATTGTTGGCCCTGTTCCAAACGGCAGGATCCGTAATTTCATGGCTAGAAGGCGTAACATTACGATCGTCGATCATCGGGTATAACGGCATTTGGAAACAGATAGGAGGTCCTCCCTTATCGCGAGCCATCAGCGCCAATGCTGCGGTCAACCCTCCGCCCGCGCTTCCTCCCCCAATCGCAATCCTCGACAAATCGATATTCCATTCCTCCGCGGCACTAATTATCCACTTCAAAGCAGCGTAGCAGTCTTCAATTGCCGCCGGAAACGGGTGTTCAGGGGCAAGCCGGTAATCGGGGGAAATGACAATACAGTCGGCAGCCTTAACAAAACTTTCACAGAGACTTTGTTCACCGTTAGGGTGGCCTAACACATATCCTCCGCCATGAATCCAAAGTAAAACAGGCAGGTTCGTCTCATCCCTCTGAACCGGTTCGAATATTTTGATCAGCATCTCTTGATTGCCCGCACCGGTAATTTTACGATCGATGATTCGAACAATTTCAGACTTCAACGCTTGAGGTAAAGGGCTTTGCCTTACAATTGCCAAATCATCTGGAAGCCGAAAAAGCGGGAGGGACGTCAAAGATTCCCTAATTTCCGGTAACACTCTGTTCTTAAAGTCCATTCTACAAGCCTCCACTATTCTTACGTAGTACTTCGTTCAATTAATGTAACCGGTAAAGAATTGACCATCGGAACCTCCTCCCCTTCAATTTGTTTTGCAATTAATTCGATCGTTAACTCGCTCATCTTTTGAATAGGCTGCCTAATGGTTGTAAGACGCGGCACCACTAAAGATGCGATCTTCACATCATCATAACCGATGATTTTCATGTCTTCCGGAATTCTCTTGTTTAATTGATAACAGGCTTGCATAACCATAGTTGCGATCACATCGCTGCTGGCAAAAACGCCGTCTACTTCCGGATACTCCAGAAGGAAACGAACAATTGTATCCTCACTTGCCCCAGTATCTAGATCGTGTACCTCTAAATTCAAGTGAACATATTCAACCCCTGCATGTTGCAGTTCCTCAGCAAACCCTTGTAACCTTCCTCCAGCAAGCAGACCATGATGATGCGGCCCGCCAACTCCACCTTGAATATATGCCAGCTTTCGACAACCTTTGCCCACAAGTAACAGCGCTGCAAGTTTGCCGCCCATCAGATTATCGGAATTAACAACAGGAATCGTATCATCTACGACTCGATCGAAAGCTACAATAGGAAGGTTCAGATTCCGATAATGTTCGACATCCAAAACCATGCTGCCCATAATGATGGCGTCCACTTGATTCTTTTTCAGCATGTCGATGTATTTGCGTTCTTTCGTTACATCTCGATTCGAATTGCACAATAGAATTTTATACCCGCTTTGGTCAGCATAATATTCAAGATAGTGAGCTAATTCACTAAAAAAAGGATGAGAAACTGTAGGAATAATGAGGCCGATCATATTCGATTTTTTTCTGAACAAAGAACGAGCCATTTCATTGGGATGATAATTTAGCTCCTTCATAACCTGATATACCTTATCCCGTGTCGTCTGGCTGATATATCCCCGGTTATTGAGCACGCGGGACACCGTAGTAACAGAAACCCCGGCTTTTTCTGCTACATCATCAATTTTAGGCATGGTTTGACCACCTGACTTTTTTAAAGCCATTATACGCTTAATTTGCAATTTTTTCAGCCGAACTCCGTTCCATATTACAGGACCTCTATTTCAAGGCTCCTTCCGTTATCCCTTTGATGATTTGGTTTTGAACAAAAAGATATAAAACTAACACAGGAATAACCGTCATGATTAATCCTGCCATCAAGGGTGCGTAATCAACAGAGTAAGATGAGAAGAAAGTAAACGTAGAAAGAGGCAATGTCCTTTGTTCCGGCGACAGTAAGACCAAACTGGGCAATAAATAATCATTCCAGATCCAGAGTACATCCAATACGATGAGCGTTACGAAAACCGGTTTCAATAGGGGCAGTACAATCTGGAAAAAAGTTCGCAGCCTCGAGCTGCCCTCTATAAAAGCCGATTCTTCCAATTCGTAAGGAATCCCTTTGATAAACCCATGGAAAGTAAACACGCCGAAGGGAACGCCAAACCCCAAATATAAAAACAGCAACGTACTCTTCATATTTAGCAGATCCAGCTTTCCGTACAGCATGACCAAAGGAATCATGATGACCTGGAACGGAAGCGCCATGGAGCCAAGCATCATGAAAAATAGCACAGTATTCAGCTTCCATTTATATCGAACAAACAAATACCCGGTCATTGACGAGAAAATAACAATAATGAAAACTGCAGCAACTGTAATCAACAAAGAGTTGGAAAGTCCTTGCATGAATTTCATGTTGGTAAATGCAGCGGTGTAGTTCTCGAAATGAACACTGCTGGGAATAGCTAATGGATTTTCGGTGAATTGCTGCGTTTTTTTGAAAGAGTTCATGACGACCAGCAAAAAAGGAATTAAGAATACAAATAAAATTACATACAGAATTACGGCTTTGATTCTTGATATGGACTGTCGAAAAGCCATCACGATTCGACCTCCAATTTTTTAAGTAAGTAAGATTGAGTAAGCGCAACCAAGGCTACGACAGCAAATAAGACAACTGCTTCCGCCTGTCCGACTCCATATTGATTGGACAAGAAAGCTTTTTGAACGATATGATAGGAAGCTAATTCGGTGGAATGAAAAGGTCCGCCTTTCGTTAGGGCAAGGTTGATATCGTAAGTTAAAAATGAGCGAGAGATGGAAATAAAAATACAGATGACGATAGCTGGGATCGAAAGCGGCAATATGATTCTGCGAAGTCTTGCATAACCGTTCGCCCCGTCTATGCTCGCAGCTTCCAACACATCATTAGGAACACCTGAGAATCCGGCAATATAAATGATCATGAGATAGCCGACTAATTGCCAAGCTGTTGCGATGACGAGTGCCCAAAATGCGGTATCCGTATCCGTTAACCACGACGATTTAAACAATGCCCAGCCGTATTTATTCCCTATATAGGGCATGATCTGCGAGAATAGCGTCTGCCACAAATACCCTAACACGATTCCGCCGATTAAGTTTGGAGTGAAAAAGCCCGTTCGAAGCCATTTCTCTCCTTTAACCCCGCTGGTCAACGCCAGTGCTATAAAGAAAGCCATCGCATTGGAGATCAGTACCGTAAAAAATACATATTTAACGGTAAACCACAATTGGGTAAAAAAAACTTTATCATGGAATACTTTGGTATAATTTGATAAGCCGACAAATGATATGTCGGCCGTTCGAACATCCCAATTCGTAAACGTCAAATATAACCCAACCAGGAACGGAATCAAAACAACAGCAGCAAATGCCAGTACGGAAGGAGCCCCAAAAAGAAGAAAAGTTCCCGTATTTCTTAAATAAATCTTACTCCTCATAGTACCGCACCCTTTACAACCAGTTTTTAACCTTAATCCCTATTTCCCGGCATTCGATTTCCAATAATCCTGAACCTCTGTCGTGAAAGCCTTTCGGTCAGTTTTTCCTACCATATATTTTTGCATGGAAGCTCCTGTCTTGGACCAATAGTCTTGCGGGAAATAATTAATGACTCCGATATTAAGGAACTTCCCTTGATCGACATATTTCGCAATGGCATCGGAAATCACATTTGTGCCTTTTGCCTTTACATCCTTATAAGGCAAGGAGAGGCCCATTTTGGTCACAATCGCACTTTGCCCCTGCTCGCTTGTAACCATCCATTCGACGAATGCTCTAGCCGCTGCCTGCTGCTCCGGAGTAGATCCGGATTTATCGATAGCGAACAACTTCGGTTCCGTGTAGGCTACTTGAGCATTGCCGTAATCAGCCGGATTGTTGCTAATCGGTACCGGAATGATTCCAAATTCTTTATCCCTTCCTTCAAGCGTGCCAATGACAGACCAAGTCCAGTCTCCCATAAAATAGAATGCCGCATTGCCTTTTGCGAAATCAGTGCTGTCTTTATTGTAATCTGCGACAAGAGGATCACTTTTTCTGGCATTGTATTTCTTCAATAAGTCAAATGTATCCATCAGACCGTTGAATGGCTGATTGTCAGCCAAATTCGCCTTGCCATTTTTCAAATCCTCTACAAACTTGCGGTTCTCTTCCACTTTTGGCGATTGCAAAGAATAGGTCAATCCCAGATAGTGCGCGCCTAAGGACCAATCCGCCCCGTGAATCATCACAGGCGCCTTGCCGGCAGCTTCGATTTTTTTGAACAATGCTTCCAAATCGTTACGGGTTTTGATGGAAGCCGGATCGAAAGCCCCCCCGATCGATTCCTCAACTACCCGTTTGTTATATAACAAGCCATAGCCTTGAGCAGTCCATGGAATGCCAAGGAATTTTCCGTCCAGCAAAGCGCCGTCAACCGCCCCAGGCTTCGTTAGTTTTTCATACTTCGCCTTCTCCGTCTCTAAGTCCATGAACTTATCTTTATATTGGAGAATCGTTCCCGGGTCAAGATTGGCTATTGTGGCCGGATTGCCGGATGCCAACAGGGATTGAAATTTCTCTAACTGCGCTCCTCCGATTGGGGTCGGAATCAATTCAATGGTTACGTTAGGATTCTGCTCGTGATAAGTTTTAAAAAGATTCTCGAACACGTTATTTACTTCAGCTGAAGTATTAAAGAAAGTAAGCTTGACTCCCTTTGCTTGTTGGGTGGCTCCTGGCGAGGAGCTTGGGGCATTGTTTTGGGAACATGCCACCAATGAGGAAAGCAATACAATCGAACAAATTCCCGTAGTGGTGATACTTTTCATCTTTTTCAAACCCTTTTCCCCCTTACAAGTCTGTTTTGAATGCGCTATCAAATTTATGTTAACCGGTTTCCACACCTTATGTCAACCGGTTGACATAAATTTTATATTCATTTGGCTCAGCATACAAACAAAATAAACCGGCACCCCCAAACTCGGAGTCCCGGTCTTATAAACACTAAACAACTTCATTCAACCGCCCATCCCGAAACCGCACAATCCGCTTCGCCTGCTGCGCAATCAATAAGTCATGTGTAATCATTTAATCTCTTTAAAATGTTTAAAATCTCCACACCAGTCTTCGAATCTAACGCTCCCGTAGGTGTTCATCCGCCAAAATGATGGCTGGATCTCCTGCCAACGTTCGAGCAATAGCAACACGTTGCTGCTGCCCGCCAGATAACTCTGATGGAAAATGCTTCTTACGATCCAGCAAGTCCACCGAATCTAGTGCATGCAAAATGAGCGGCTCTCTTTCCTTTTTGCTCATCCCCCGATAGATCAAAGGCAACTCCACATTCTCATAGGCACTTAATCTCGGCAGCAAGTTGAAGCTTTGAAAAACAAAGCCAATCTTCTGGTTGCGAATCTCAGCGAGCCCAGAATCCTTAAGCACGTTTATTGCTTGACCATCTAGGTCATAAATACCTTTATCTACTATATCCAAACACCCGATAATGTTCATCAGCGTGGATTTGCCGGAACCTGACGGTCCCATGATTGCCACGAACTCACCATGATCAATATCTAAAGAGACATTATCTAACGCTTTAATTGTTTCCTCGCCCATCGTATAGTATTTACTGGCATTCTCGATATGGATTAACGTCATAACCTTCACCTCCATTACTTGCACTAAGTCCAAATAAATGAAGTATACGATTCGTAATCTTACCGCTTCGCCTTATAAAATTCATGATACAGCTTCATCAGCGCCCGCTTCTCAATCCGCGACACATAGGAGCGGCTAATGCCTAGCTCCTTCGCAATCTCCCGCTGCGTCCGCTCTTCCCCGCCTAACTCCAACCCAAACCGCCCGACGACGACTTCCTTCTCGCGATCATCCAAAATCTCTAAGTTACGATAGATTTTGCTCTTCTCTATCTTGAGCTGCACCTTATCCACTACGTCATCCGCTTCCGTACCGAGAATGTCGATGAGCGTAATTTCATTCCCCTCTTTGTCCGTTCCGATGGGATCATGCAAGGATACATCCTTGCGCATGAAAGTTGTTTGAGATAATCTTCTACTTTACCACATACTTTGAAATTCCAACATACATCTGCTCGTTGGTAAACCTGTTTTTTAGAAGCAAACAGTCATCTTCCTCCATACACTTGATATTATTCATCAATAATGATACGAAGGTTGCTGTTGATCTTAAAACACTTCTCTTTGATCGTGATATGAGTCCTATCCTTAAAATCTATGACACCTAGAGGTAATAGATCGGAAATTCGTAACCCCCTGTTAATGCCTAGTGTGAAAAGAAATTCGTCACGAACGGACTGGTGGCGTAGATGTTCTTTGATTTATTCAATCTTGTTTTGTCACGAATCGGCTGGGCTACATTCAAGTGAATCTCTCCTATCCCATACAGCAAAAAAAGTATAATTGTGTGGTCAGGGTTTAAGTTAAACATAGATAGTGGCAAGTCGGACATACCAGGGGTGGGTAGTTAAAATAGGGTTGTGGTGCAAAGCTTTAATTCGTGATAACGTAACTGAAATTGAAGTCATGGGATGGAGAAACTTACTTTGGAAACGCAATTAGATTTATTTAATTGGAAGCATTATGAATCAACAATTATTTTACTAACCGTGGGATGGTATTTGAAATATAGTTTAAGCTATAGAGATATCGTAGAAATGATGGGTGAGCGAGGATTAAAGATTTCTCATACGACTATTATGAGATGGGTCCATGAGTTCGGACCAGAAATTGATAAACGAATCCGCCCCTATTTGAAACCTACAAACGATTCAAGGAGAACGGACGAAACGTACATCAAAGTCAAAGGTCAATGGAAGTATTTATATAGGGCTGTTGATTCTATGGGGAAAACAATTGATTTTATGTTATCTGAAAATCGAGATGTGGCGGCAGCCAAGCGCTTTTTTTAAAAGGCTTGGTCCTCCCCACATAATCAAAACCCACGTGTTATCACTTTGGATAAAAACCCAGCGTACCCACCAGTCATACAAGAATTAATGAGCGAGAAATCCATGCCAAAAGAAACCTTGATTAGACAGACTAAGTATCTGAACAATATCGTGGAGCAAGATCATAGATTTATAAAGCAAATTACAAAACAGATGCTTGGGTTCAAAACGTTCCAAACTGCAGATCAGACGTTAAAGGGAATCGAAGCTATGCATATGATAAAAAAAGGGTAGGTCGAAACTTCGTCTGTCCTTACTGCTGTTGAATGGATCAACAAATTATTTAGGTTAGTGGTATAGCCAATTTACAATATGTCGGGTAGTATCTTTTTATTTAATTCTTGCACCATAACCCTAAAAGAAAACGCCTATCCTTGTTAGGGATAGACGCCATTACCTAAAGTATAAGTTGCACATCGTCACACATCTCATGAATGCTGTAGCTGTTAATGATCGCCTCCGCAAAGGCCATCGTCTCACACCATTTCTTCACTAAAGTCTACCATTCTAGTAGAAAGATGCCCCAAACTAGCAGCCAATAAACAATGCTGCGCCCTTAATACTCCACATAGCTCGTCACAGAATTGCCAGGCAGTGTGACGGTGATTGCACCACTAGTTACAGGGACGTCCGTTAACTTGGTCAGTTCCTCAGTCGCGCTTGTTCGTCTTGCGGACACATTAGCCATGGTCAGGCCGCTGATGGTTGTTGTGATCGCTGAGGAGCTATTGTTTATTATCACGACGGATGCTCTGCCTGTGCCATTCTTCCCTCCGATGGCAACGAGGTTGCTATCGTTTGTAGCTGCGAGGATGCGGATATCATCCGGCCGCAAGTAACGGCTGAATTGACCCATAACGTAAAGCCTTTTATTTACGGTATACGTATTATTAGCTCCTAAATTGATGAGTCCCTCTCCTGTACCACTCGAAGCAGGATTCACAGCCCACCAGTAGAGCCAGCCCCTCTCGCCGCGCTTCAAATCGGCAGCTATCATATTCGCCCATTTCAATCCATCCGTGATAGATGGATCGTTAGCATTCTGGAAATCACTAACCTCCGTAGCGATCAGCGGCTTTCCGAAATGGTTCACATCTGTATACGTGCTGTAATCATGCACCGAGACAAAATCCAGTTTATCCCGGGTCGTTGTACTAAAATTGACCATGTAGTTGTTCGAAGCTGTTCGATTGGAGCCCTCTGGCGCCCCAACCAACACGCCCTGATTCAAGCTGTGAACGGCATCAGCCACCTTCGCCGAGACTTGATCCAATTCACTAGTCGTATATTGCGCGGACGCATAAGGCGTAGATAAATCCGGTTCATTTTGCACACTAACCCATTTGATATTAAATCCGAACACATTTCGATAATGATCTACATACGTTTTCATGTAATTGGCGAAATTGTCGTATTGCGAGGTGCTCAAATGCCCCCCATTGTTGGGAGAACCATTCGTTTTCATCCAGCCAGGAGGACTCCAAGGCACCGCATAGAACTGGTTCATTCCGCGATTCTCCGCCTCTTGGGCGAACCATCGTTGATGCAGATCCGTGTTCCAATCCACAACACCAGAGGAAGGCATGAAAGTCGTTTGCACAGCATCCTGCGCAGCCGTATACGGGTTAATCTCCATCCTGACGATTGATAAACCCGCATTCGAGGCATCCGTTCGGAACAGTGTATCGAGAATTTGTCCTTGTGTGGCGGCGTTGAAATTCGTTTTCAACTCATTCACCGGGTGATTGGCTGCCGCCCCGAATCCCCAAATCGTCTGATACGTCGTGTCCTTGTACAGAGTCACCGTGCTTGCTGCCAAAGCCGGGGGAGCTACGCTCACCAACATTGAAATTGCCAATCCAATTACACCATAAACCTTCCTTCTTTGTGAAATCATCCTGCATGCACCTCTTTTTCTCAAATTGGCCTGTTCTGACCTCCCTCTAAGATAGACCGAAAACGCTTCCAAAACACTGAGGTAAAAAGGTTATTTACTGCACGAATGCGACGAAAATGCCCCCACCGTGCCTTAATTACCTCCAAACCGATCCTTATACTCCATAGGGTTCAAGCCATGATACTGTTTGAAAATACGCGAGAAATGAATGCTGTTCTCATACCCGACCTGAAGGGCAATTTCGTAGCTTTTCAAAGAAGAAGTGAGCAGTAAGTCCCTTGCTTTTCGCATTCTAACGTTGACGCAATACGTCCAGATCGTCATCCCTGCCTGCTCTTTAAAAAGCTTCGCTAAATACGAACGGCTCATCGCTACGTGGTCCGCTAACTCCTGCAGCCCCCAGCTCTCCGCGTAATGCACCTCGATATACCGTTTGACTTGGTCGACAACGCTCTCCTTCTGAAGGTTCTTCGCCTTTCGTGCGCGATCCATCAGGATATTCGCTGCCTGCTCCAGCCGCCTTACCGCACATAAACGGAAATACTGCCGTACATCGGAGTACTTCAGACTATGCTCGCCAAGCTCGAAGTCCTCACCTTCCTCGTAGTTCACGTGGATGTCCTGCTTCTTTAGCTCTTCGATGACAAGCGAAGTCCACGCCATAGACAGCTCGTTTAGAATTTCATAGCGACCGGCAACCCACATTTCCAGCATCGCTAGTGTATCTACGATTAACAGCGGCTGACCATGCAAATAAACGGACAATACCATCTCCAACCAGCGGTCCAGCATTGGCTTATACACGGGCAGCTTGTGCAGCAAAAGCTGATTAGCCTCATTGCGGCGAGAACTGCGAATTCTGCTGCAAGCCTTTTGCACAGCCTCCTGAAGAAGAGTGCTATCCATCGGCTTCAGCACATAATCAATGGCACCCAGTTCTATACTTTTTTTGGCATAATGAAAATCATCATAGCTTGAAATCACAATACAGATCATCCACGGATAGAGCTCATTGATCTCTTTCATTAATTGCAAGCCGTCAACCAGGGGCATCCGAACATCTGTCATGCAAATATCCGCATAATGATCCTTGAGCCAATCCAGCGCTTTCCGACCATTGGGAAGAGTCGCCGATACCGTGATCGCATCCATTTCAGATACTTGAATAGCAAGACTCTCTCGAATTAAATCCTCATCATCTACGATCATAAGTCTATTCATCTGTCTGCGATCCCCTTTCTATTTATCCAAACTATCTTGTAATGGTAAAAAGACTTCAACAACTGCTCCACCTGAAACGGGATCATTAAAGAAGGTGATCTTAGCTTCCCCCGAATAAAACATATGCAAACGGTAGATCAGATTGGACAACCCAACTTGATTGTGCCGATACTGATGGGCATGCGAGTCCGCTTGCTCCTGCGTTAATCTGACAAGCGTTTCCGCTGTGAAGCCAGGTCCATTATCCGTAACCGTCAGGAGAAGCTTATCTCCTTCCACAACTTCCCCGCTTACGCGAATATGTACGGATTCCCCTGTCGTTTCCCTGCCATGTTTAATGCTGTTTTCCACCAAGGGCTGCAAGAGAGCTTTCGTGCATACCGCATGTAAAAGCTCCTCGGGCACCTCAATGCTATAAGTAACTTCATCTTTGAATCTGACTTTCATGATCGTCAAATAATTTTCCAAGTGCTTGATCTCTTCTTTCAGGATGACCTGCATATTTTTGAAATCCGACGTGTACCGTAGCATATTAGATAGGTTGACTGCGACATGACCAATATGCGATTGCTTGGAAATGACAGCCATAGAGTTAATCGTTTCGAGCGTGTTATATAAAAAATGCGAGTTAATTTGCGATTGAAGCGCAGATATCACAGCGCGATGCTGTAGAACCCGCGTCTCCGCGTGATCATGGATGGATTGCTCCAAATGACCGAGCAAATTATTAAAAGAGATGCTTAAATCAGCTACTTCATCAATCCCCTCCACCTCGGCCCGCAAATGGAAGGAACTCGTCAGCTGCATTGCTTTCATCATTTTACGCAAGCCTAGAATTCGCCCCGTGATGGAGGAGGCTGCAAAATAAGTGAGCAAAACCGAAATAATTAAGGCAGAAATCGCAATAATAATCGTCATGTTACGGGTGTAGTTAATGCTTTTGGCTATTTCCTGATACGGTAAGATAGCAACTATCTTCCAGCCGGTCATCTGGATCGTTTGGAAAATAATCAGTTCTTTCCCCGTCTTGTCGAAAACTGAACCCTCCTGTTGGTCCTTAACCGCTTGTACAATATGGTCATCCATATGACCCATGACCTCTTGCGCATGAGAATGGTGAATAACCGTACCTGACTGGTCCATAACGACTGCAACGCCCGAATTAGCTATATTAATTTGATCCATAACCTTCTGGGAAGGGGTCAATGAGATATCGATTTTGAGATAGCCATTATTACTCTGCTTGAACAAGGTGAGGACTGGGATCTTTATTTTCTGATTCGCAGCATCCATATAATTTTCTGAAATGCCTGTAATAAATTTAATCTTCTCAAAGTTTCCGCTTTGCGAGAAGTATGGTTCATTTTTAATGGAATAGTTTAAGGGAAGGGCATATGTATTAACAAAATGCTGCTCATACCCACTTGGATTATACAAAGTAGCCGATAATATCTCTGGATATTGCAAAAATAAGCGATTCAAATAATTGTCCTTGATTCTTTCGTAATTTCGAATGAGCTCAGAGGAAACGGTAGGTGACGAAACACGCATCCAATCCCGGACCTCTAGGCTATTGCTTAGCATAAGAAAGGCCAACTCGTATTCCGAATAATAACGGTTGAGGTTCATGTTCGCTTGCTTCAATACCTGCATACTGAGATGGTCAATATCCTTCCGAACGGAACTCTTCGTCTGGATATAGCTCGAAATACCAATCGTAGACACTGTAAAAATCAGAATCGTCACGATGATAGATATAAGCTTCCATTTTAGAGAACGCTTTACGCTCTTGACCATATAGTTGAACAAGTCGTCCTTCCTCCTGTAACAACGCAGATGTGTCTATCCTTCATTTAATCAGCCTACGGAATTAAAGTCTAGTATTTAAATAATAGACCTAATTGCGCTCATGATCAATGAGGTAAGCGTTTGATTCACTGCAGGTATCGTACGTTTTTATATAAAATACGGCAAAAAACGCGCCTACGGATAGGCACGGTTCTTAGCATATAGGCTATTGGTACAAATATTGGAATAATCTGTACAACATAACGGAAGTTTCGGCTCTGGTCGTATTCCCCAAAGGATTCACTTTGCCGGCGTTGCCTTCTACCAAACCTTTTTGGACGAGGGCGTTAATGTCCTGGACCGCATAAGATGCGATATCGGCTCCGTCCACAAAAGGTACTTTACTTGTGTTATTCACCGTTGGCAGTGGCTTGTTCACTTGAGCCAAAGTTCTCGCAATCATTACGAACATGTCTTGGCGCGTGATAGCATCCTGCGGGTTAAAGTTGTGATCGTCTAATCCATTGATGATACCGAGTTTATTCGCGATACCAACCGCTCGTTCATAGTACGCACCCTTCTGAACGTCTTCGAAATGGGTCTCGGCCGTCGCTTGTAAACCAAAGGTTTCGACCAGCAATTTCGTGAAATCTGCTCGGGTGATTGTAGCGGTCGGGTTGAACGCTCGATCACTCACACCTTGTATGATGCCTTTAGAAGCAAGTGCTTCGATGGATTTCTGTGCCCACGGCGTGGAAGTCAAGTCCTCGAATGTAGGCTTTCCATAAGAAACAGCATACGTACTGAAATGGTTCGTACGGAATTGCATGTCGCCAGAAGAAGGATCATAGTGACCTGTTGGTACTAGCTTAGCTTCTCCCTGTGCGTTCACGTACCAGACATTCAGAAACTCCATATGGTTTCTTTCTTCTGTTGTGAGTACATTAGGAAGACGAACTTGAACGTGAATATCCTTGCTCTCAAATTTCAGCGGTTGTCCAGCTACTTCGAAATGTATATCTACAACACTCTTTGTCTTGCCGCCAACATTCGTTTGCTTCGGAAGTTCCGTTAACGAGATATTTACCCTAATGTTCGCATGCCCGGTAGCCTCTGCGTTATTGGCAAATAGGTTGCTCGGAAGGAATAACGCACCTAATTCCGTCGAAACCTCCAAACCATGCAGCCCATCTTGCTTTGTCAGATAGTCCGTAGGAATCTGCAGCGTATAAGATTGGGTACCCGCAACAGGGGACAGCTGAATAGACACGTTCTGAGTTCCTGTTGCTTGCCCCTCAACTTTCTTGAAGGCCGCGTCTAGTGTTGCTTTATCTAGTACTGCACTTACTTTGCCAGCTTGAGCCGTCAAGCCTTGTGAAGGGATCGTAATTCGCGCTTCTCCGTTGTTTACATCGATGATTGGCTGTTTCGGATCAGGTAGCGTTGTTACAGGTGGATCAACAACTGGTGATGGAGCAGTTAACGTTCTGACCATTATGCTCGGACCCGTGTTAGACCAGTTGTTTGCCTCATCTGCCGCTTCTACCTTGAAGTCATATGCCGTATCCGGGGTCAAACCGTTGACCAACCAAGATGTTCTCGATGTTGTAGCTACCACAATTCCACTCTTCAGCAGCTTATATTGTGTCACACCCATGCGGTCAATCGCTTCGCTCCATGAGAGCTGTATCGATGTTGTTGAGACTGCGCCTTGGTTTAGCTTGCTACCTGAAGGCCATCCAGGCGGGGTTGTATCACTTGGAACTGGGATTATTGGATCATTTGTACTTGGACCAAAAACAGTCGCATTGCCCACAAGATCCTGCGCTTCTACTTTATAAATTCCAGTAGCGCCGGGGGTTCCCAAGATGGTGTAACTTGTGAGGCTTCCATCTACGACAGCCGCTTGAACACCGTCGCGATAGAGGACATATTGCTTAATCGCCACATTATCTTGCGCTGCGTCCCAAGTAAGGATTTCTCGATCTGACTCAGGTGTTGCAGTGATACGGGACCCTGTTGGCCATTGTGGCGTAATGGTGTCTTCTTTCAGCGTGCGCACAGCAAGCTCAAGGGGTTGTGAACGATTACCCGCATCGTCCACAGCGACAACTTGGAGTGGATACCTCGTATCCTCGTTCATTCCATTCACATAGTAGCTTCTTACATCCTTAGAAACCTCAGCAACTACTGAATCATCCTGCTTAATGAGATAGTGATGAATACCCGTTTCGTCTGCGGCGGTTGGCCAATTTAATTCGTAACCAGTTGAGGTGACTACAGATGCTGTAAGTAGGCTTCCCCCGCTCCAGTTAGGTTTCGTTGAATCCGGTGCGAGTGTCTTTACATGCAGGGTAGGTCCAGCAGTTAGATTACCGGCTGCATCACGCGCCGTTACATGGTAATCATATTCCGTTCCGGCAGTAAGTCCAGTTGCGTGATAGGAAAGGAGATTGCCATACACGGAAGCCATAACCGTATTCCCATTATAAATATCGTACGCTGCCACACCGTATTGATCTGTTGCCGCTTGCCACTGTAAAGTGACCGCAAAGCGAGATAAATCCTGCGCCGTTAATGAGGCAGTTGGCGACCAGGTTGGTGCAAGGATATCAGCGCTCGGTGTCGTTAAACTGACTGTTGGTCCCGTAGACGATACCAAGCCTGCATCCCGCGCTTCGACCTTGAACGTATAGGCTGTCAATGGCATTAAGTCAGTTACTGCATAGCTGTATACATCGGAACCTACTGTAGCGATAGCTGTTCCATTTTGATAGACGGTATAGCCATTAATTCCCCTCTGATCTTGTGCACTCGACCAGGTTAGGGTTACTGCCTGCGGTTGTACATGAGACATATTCAGTGTGCTGCTGGTCCATGACGGCGGTGTAGTATCGATTGGCAATTGTTCAGTCCCGACAGATAAGTACGGCCTATAAATAACATTAGCTCCGGTAGCCTCTTTCGAATGAATATCGACATTCTGATCTAGCCAGGCATCGTCCTGAAGCTTGAAGGAGATCGTTCTGTCTCCATTTACTTCCGTTGAGACCTGATCCGTGACCGTGAATTTCTTCCAATAGCCCGCATTTCTTATGATGGTAGAGGCTATTTTGGACCCATCGACAGGTTTGTTCAGCCAATTCACTGATGTCGATCCTGACTCTGACCAGTTATCACCCGTCTGATATAGATCCATATTAATATCTTTATTTGGTGTTTGAACGGCAAATACATAGAGATTTAGAGACGCATCATACACATTCCCCGTAACCGTGGTTAAAGGAAATTTCAAATAAGCTCTTCTGTTATTTCCCGTGTTTTTGTTGGTATCACTCGGTGTCACACCTGCCGCATTCTTGTATCTAAGATAAGCGATATTATTCGTCGTACCTGCCCCTCCAAGTGTTGCCGGAGCTTGGATAAAGGCATCATCACTTGGATACAGTTCTTGCTGTGTTCTTGTGACTCCAGGTACGGTGGTTGCAGTAACTACCGGCCCATTTGAAGTCCAATTCCCAGCTGCATCACGGGCTTCGACACGGAACGTATAGGGCTGGCCAGCAGCCAGATTAGTTACCGCATAGCTCTGCACATCCCCATACACATCCGCAATAACCGTATTATTTTGATATACCCTATAACCT
The DNA here is from genome assembly GCF_000422905.1 of Paenibacillus alginolyticus DSM 5050 = NBRC 15375. Lineage (GTDB taxonomy): Bacteria > Bacillota > Bacilli > Paenibacillales > NBRC-103111 > Paenibacillus_E > Paenibacillus_E alginolyticus. The sequence continues at coordinate 98,028 of NZ_AUGY01000004.1, read as the reverse complement.
GAAACACCGATGTTATCCTTAGCTGGCGTCCAATTTAAGGTGACCAAATGATCGGTTAAAGCACTATACGTCAGCATCCTGACCACTGGCCACTGCGGTGCTGATGCATCTGGGCCTATGTTCGTTTTCAACGTTATAGTTGGCCCTGACTGTGACCAATTATTGCTGCCGTCTCCAGCTTCAACCTTAAAGGTAAAGCTTGTGTTTGGTGATAATCCATTCACAAGGAAGTCTTTCGTTGTGGCTGGCAATGTCACCAGCTCCTGATTGCCTTGAAACACACGATAGGCAGTCACTCCATGCGCATCCTGTGCAGCGCTCCAATCTAACTTCACGCTGTTCGCAGTCGTATCCGTCTCATTGAGCAGGGAAGATGATGCCCAAGCTGGAGGCGTTGTATCTGCCACACCAAGTGTCCTGAAAGTAACAATTGGGCCTCCTGCGGATAAATTCCCCTCTCCATCTTTCGCCTCAACACGAACGGTATACTGACTATTCTCAATTAAACCTGTCAACGTGAAATTGGGGATAATCGTATCACCAGCAATTTGCCCATTCACATAAATTCGGTAGCCCGCTGCTCCGTCATTATCGACGCCGGAAGGCCAAGAAAGTGAGGCTCCCGTTTGGCCCAAATCAGCGACGTTAATATAAGAGCCCTTCGTCCAACCAGGACGAGCCTGGTCCGTTCCTGACGTTGCCGTTGCTTGTATGTCTGAACTAGGAAGCGAACGATTGCCCGCTTGGTCCAAAGCCTCAACATGTAGTGTATAGGATCGACCTGGTATTAATCCCGTAACGTCATAGCTCGTGACATTCGCTGTTGTCTGCGTTAGCAGATCGCCGTCCTTATAAATGAGATACCCATCAACCTTCTGGTTATCTTGTGCATGAGGCCAGTTTAAAGTGACTGAAGTAGGCGAGGCCTCTGAAACTCCAAAGGTACTGCCATATGGCCATACTGGCGCGGTAATGTCCGCAGTCTGCGTTGGAATCGGCAGCGGAAAAAAGCTAGGATTCCCACCGCCCTGCGACGGCTCTCCCCAGACGATAGAAACTTTATTATCTTTCCCTTGTAGTAAGGATGTCTTCACCATCTGACTGTTGCCATTCCGAGTTACTGTGATATCATAATCACCATAAAAACCACGTGTGCCGTACTGTCCAGATGCATCTGTCTTACCCGTAACATCCGTCCACCATGTTTCGTAGATCAGCTTGTGCCACTGCTCCCCAGAAGGCTTCAAGGACCAGTCATTACGGAACAGAGGTGCATTGTTCTGCCAGTGAGCGCCGTCCCAGAAACCCCACATCGTAAACGATTTCACATTCGGATGGCTAAATGTAGCCATCAGCATATCTCGTGTGAAATTCCCTTGCACATCTTCCCTCGAGGTATTCATATCATACTCAGTAATTGCAATTTCTGGGGCATACTGTGTAAAATGTGTAATTTGATCATAGAAGGCCATTGGACTAACTGGCGTACTGCCGAAATGCGCCTGGATACCGATCCCATTAATGGGCGCACCATGATCTTTCATAGATTGCAATATGTTGGAGAAATTCTGGATAACAGGAGCATCTACACCAAGAATCTGCGTTTCGTTTACATATAATTTAGCCGAAGGATCAGCTTCTTTGGCTGACTTGAACCACTTCGCCATGACGGAGCCTTGGTCTTCGTAGGTACTGCGAATCATGCTGTTCAATACGGGCTCGTTCAGCACGTCCCAGTTATACAATCTTCCTCGGAAGAAGCCTGCAAGCTCGTGAAAGTGATCTTGGATCCTCTTTTCCAATGTAGTCTTATCGCTCAGGAGATCAGGAATATCTGCCGGCAATCGGGTTGAGCCATCCCAGAGCAGTGCATGACCTCGGATGTCAAAATTATTTTCGCCTAACCAGTTGTACAACTTAACTGTTCTACTTTTATCCGCCTCCCACCAAGGCCATTTCATTTCATTTTCCATGACAACGGAATTGAAATTTTCTTTGAGCTTCGTTCGGTAAGTTGCCGCATTCTGATCGGTACCAAAGATCATTGTGCTATTCACAGCTGTACCAAATTTGAAATCATGCTTCGTCATCTTGACATGCACATCGGCGTCCTGGATCGGATGTCCATCCGCATCCTTAACTTCGACTTTTAGATCACCTTTACGGATTTGCTCAATACGTTGATTGGCTTCCGCTCGCCAAGGCGCATCCTCCTCCATACCTGCATAGTAAACAGGAGTGCTTGGTAAATTATCTATTGTAACCGCTTTCTTATAATTAACGACTTTTAAATCGGCAATCTCAATAACCTGTGGCTTGTAGCCAAGCCGGAACGTAACTTGCGGTGTGTTCTCTTCCATCAACAGTGCAGCTTTAATTGGTACAAAGAACTTCTTCCATACCGACGGGATCGCTATCGTCTCATTAACCGACTTTTCCCATGTCCCTGTTTTTTCCATAACTAAAGAAGCTTTACCCTCTGCCGTTTCCACCGTCGAGCTAATTGTCCTGGCATAGAAGGTAGCAAGGATGACATCATCTTTCTCAATTCGTGCCGCAATCGGGAGAACATATTGCAAAAGATAAGTACCCGATGGCTCTACATTCGTCGCAAAACGCAAAGCTTCTGTAAATGATTGGCCAGTAACCACTTTCGTTTCAACGGTACCATAAGCCGGCGCCTCTGAATTGAGTGCTGCTCCCTGCTTTTTGATATCCGATATGAGCACTTCACTGCCAGACAGTTGACCTAACTGTTCTTCCGTCAGCGCTTGCGCTAGAGCGATATGAGATTGGAACGGTACAATCAGCAACGCACCAATCAACAGGAGAGAGAGTAATCTACCCATTTTCATCTTCACTTTCCTCATCCTTCCTTCGAACTAACCTAAAAGAGTGCCCACCTGAGCGCGAGAAAGCTTTGCTTCAGATGGGCGTGAATCTAGCGACTAACTTACTTCTTACGGTTCGCGTTGTACCAGTCTGTTAGTTCCTTAATCGCTTTGTCTCCACCTTGCTTTTTCCAGGAAGCTACGTATTCATCAAAGTAGTCGAGCGGTTTTTCGCCCAGAATAATTTTGGCTGCTGCCTCTTGGAAGGAACCTTTATAGCCAAGATCCGCATTCTTCGTCAATGTTTCGGAAGGCGGCATCCCTGCGGTTGGATTCGTAATACCTTCTTTACGGGATGTTTCAATCGTTGTAATGAGTTTGTTGTAGGCTTCATCGTTACTGATTAATACCTTCTGTGCTTGTTCATTAAAGCCGTGCATTTGGAACACAGCAGAACGCCATTTCACATCAGGGTCCTTGTCTGCACTATACTTAATGGCGCTGCCATCTTTCGTGAAGGATTGCCCTTCAATCCCAAGCTCGGTAAACATCTGGCCTTCATCCGAAACGAGCCAATCGAACATTTTAACAACAGCTTCCGGATGCTTCATGTCTTTATTTACGACAAACGTTTTTAATACAGGCCTCTCAACACGTCCTAATTGACCATCATAACCTACGCCTCTTGGTGTCGTGATTGCGACTACGTTTGGTTTTTTATCAGGGAGCAATTTGCTAAGCTCTTTTTGCCAAGGATCCCAGATCCCAAATACGACATGGTTCCATGAGCCAACAAGATCGGACTTGATTTTTTGATCCCAAATAGCCCGCGTATTAGTAAGAAATTCATTGTCGATCAGCTTCTCGGCGTACATGGTTCTGAGCATGCCCAAGGCTTTCTTCATATTCGGACTCACATAACCAGGCATAACCTCATTATTGTACAGCGTGTTGGAATCCAGATTGACCCCATACATCCCGAAAATATTATCGGCCCACTCAAATTTCTCGCGGGAAGCAAATGGAACTTCATCCTTCTTGCCGTTCCCGTTCGGATCCTTATCCCGGAAAGCACGCAGCATATCTAAAAACTCATCAGACGTCTTCGGCTCCTTGATTCCAAGCTTATCCATCCAATCCTTACGCACATATATCACTCGCTCAGCAGGTGCATTCCCTTGCGCCAATTGTGGAATAGCCAGAATTTTACCGTTAAGAGTAACAGCGTCCCATGCTGATTGTGGGATGTTTTTCTTCAAATTCGGACCGTATTTATCGATTAACGGCTTCAAATCCAGTGCTAAACCATTGATGACAAGATCAGAGGTCTCAATGCCCCAGACCATATGAACGTCAGGAATGTCCCCAGAAGCAAACTTCAGTTTGAGCTGGTCCATGTAATTTTCATGAGGTAAAAAGGTGATATTCAGATCTGTATTTGTTTTTTGTGCGAGATATTTAACTGTCGCCAGATCCATGGACTTACCGGCTGGAATCTGTTGCGCGTTATTCGAGACGAATAAGTTAATCTTCTCCGGTGCTGCCGGTGTCGCGCTTTGACTAGCAGCAGGCGTCGTAGAGGTTTGTGTTGTGGAGCTCTTACCTGAGGAGCAGGCTGCTGTTGCACCCGCTAGACATACAACGCATACTAACGTAACCAATTTGGTAAATGAAACTTTCATCGAATAAAACCTCCCTAGTTATCTACATTATAAAATAGTTCTTTCTTACTTATCATCTGGTCTAATTTGGGATATAAATTGATCCACCTCCCAATGGAATCTCGTTTCCAATTCGACAACAACTTTCTTATTCCTTAACCGAACCCAAGAGTGCCCCTTTGATGAAATGCTTTTGTAAAAATGGATAAATGACAATAATCGGGATCGTTGCGATCACAATCGTAGCCATTTGCAACCCTTGAGGCGTAATGGACGTTGAGAGTTCCAACACCGATTGACCCCCAGCAGAATCCATGTCGAATTGCGAAATGAGCTTGTACAGATACAATTGCAGGGGCTGTAGATTGCGATCTGTGATATACAGGAGGGGTCCTAGGTAGTTATTCCAATGCCCCACAGCATAAAATAAAATGAGCGTAACATTGATCGGCATCGATAAAGGAGCAACAATGCGCCAAACGATGCGGTATTCAGACATCCCATCCACTCTTGCTGCTTCAAATAGCTCTTCCGGAAGGGATCTCATGAAGGTGATGCACAGCATCATATTGAAGGCGCTGAGTGCACCCGGGATAATGAGTGACCAGATACTATTTAGCAAGCCAAGGCTTTTGACAAGGATATACATCGGGACCATCGGAGCCTGAAAGATCATCGTGAAAATGATAAAGAGAAGAATGACCTTTCGACCGCCTAGCCATCCTTTGGATAGCGGATAGGACGTGAGGATCGTGAGGATCATATTAATCGCTGTCCCAATCACGACAATTTGAATCGTAACCCCAAACGACTTCCAAAACACAGCATTGCGGATGACAAAGTCGTAGTTGTGCAGATTAAAGCCTACTGGCCAAAGTGCCACCTTGGCATGAATAATGGCTTCATTTGAGCTAAGTGAGCCCGCAATGACATTCATTAACGGGATTGCAACAGCTGCGCAAAAGAGCAGTAAGAGTAGTGCATTCACCGTATCAAATGCGATTTCACCCGGTGTTCGTTTGATTTTCATAGTCGTATCGCCCCTTTAATATAGCCCTTCACCGGTTGTCCATTTACTCACACGGTTCGCAATGATTAATAAGAGAAAACCAATGACGGATTTAAATAATCCGATTGCCGTCGTAATGCTGTATTGACCTTGCAGGATTCCCGCCCGATACGTGTAGGTATCCAACACATCACCTGTCTCAAACGTAGCCGGATTTAGGAACTGATAAATTTGTTCAAAGCCCGAATCCATGATGTGTCCGGTTTTCAGCATCAACAGGATCATGATGGCCGGTAGCAGTCCTGGCACCGAGATATGTAAAAACTGCTTCCAACGATTGGCCCCATCCATTTTCGCAGCTTCATATAACGACGGGTTAATTCCAGCAAGCGCTGCGATGAAAATGATAGCGTTCCAGCCCATTTCCTTCCAGATACCTGATACGATAATGATAGAACGGAAGTATGCCGGCTTCTGAAGATACGCGATCGTTTCACCGTTAAACGAGGAAATGATATGGTTTACTAAACCCTGTGTCGGGGAAAGCATCATATACGTTAATCCGAAAACGATGGTCCATGACAAAAAGTGAGGTAAATACAGCACCGTTTGTGTGATTCGTTTGAACGCCATCGTGCGTACTTCATTTAACATGACTGCCAAAAGGATAGGAAGAGGGAAAGCAAAAACGATTTGGTATAAACTGATTAACAGCGTATTTCGGAGAAGTCGTCCGAATTTATCATACGTGAACAGCTGCTCGAACCATTTGAAACCCACCCATTCACTACCTGTAAAACCTTTAAAGATGTTGTAATCCTGAAAAGCAATGAAGCTCGCCGCTAAAGGCAAATACTTAAACACGAGGAAATACAGCAGCCCAGGAATCAGCATAATATAAAAAGCCCTGTGCTGTATGATATACCTCTTCCAACCTTTCTTCTTCAATTCGATGCTTGACCGCTCTACAACCGACTCATTCAGAGTAGCGGATTTCATATGCTCTCACCTACACTATCTATTTGTCTTCTGTGTTAATTATAGGTTTTAGTGAGAGGTACCAACAATGAGGGCACATTTCTATTTACTGTAGTAATAATCTTTTTATGAGCTCAAAATGGAGGCAGTTATAAAAAAAAGAAAAAGAGCTGTCCTTCAAGCAGCCTATTTTGTACCATTCTCTTGTTTTATTTACATACTGCTCATAAGCTTTTGAGGCATATAGATTTTTGACTTTAAGCGGTGTTTCATTCACGTCAATATAGAAGAAGCTTCCAGTAAAATCTCCATTGGCAAAATAACTTGGTGCTATTTCTCTGACAAGTCCTCCCGCTCCCGACATCGCTACATTACCCTGTTCGTAGACGTGGATCGTAAAACAGTCCTGTTTGCCACCGAAGGCAAAGGGATGGACACGCTCGAACGTTTCAAGATGCATATCATCGCAAAAGGCGCCGCTGTAAAGCAGATTAAAGAAGTTTGCTGCGTTATGTCGCCTGCTTTATCAGCGGTGTTGAAAAGTACTTTCCTGACGACGAGATTACGTTTGATAAATTCCATGTGATGAAGCTAGTCGGCGAAGCGTGGATGTAGTGCGAATTGGGGAGCAAAAACAAGAACCTGAACTGAAGCGTACGAAATATATCTGGTTAAAGAACGAAACCAATCTCAATGCCGAGCAAAAGGAAACCTTGCTGCGCCTGAGGGACAGCAACCTGCAGACAGGGCGGGCGTACCGTCTTAGACTGGCTCTGCAAGATCTGTGGACGACTCCGCATATTTTAGCGGATGTTTATCTGCGGGAATGGATCGGCTGGGCGACCCGTTCGAAGCTTGTGCCCATGTTACATTTGGCCAAGACGATCAAGCAACATGCAGAGGGCATCTTAAGGTGGTTCCACAGCCGAATGACGAACGGTTTGCTCTAAGAGAGATATCCCCCACCTCTGCCATGTGTTTGTTGTCCATTATATAGATGGTCGTTACCGACTTGTAGATGGCAAACTTTCTATTTCTGGTTCAATCTTATCGTGTCTGACGAATTTAACCTCACAGTTTAAACTGTGAGGTTAAATAATAAGATTTATTCTATTTTGAGCTGGTTTTCTGCCAGTCATTTATTAGCGATTCAGCAGCAGTATTCAGAATCGCTTAGGCTTATCTTTAACGGTTTTATTGCCGACTTATCTCCTAATTTTCCAACTCTATTTCAGAATTTCCACTTTTATCAAAAGGGAATTTATTACTATTTACAGTTATTCCTTTTGATACATTTCCTGACGTATCTACTGTCTTTATTAAGATTTTATAGTGCTTATTATCCTTTTCAATTCCTGATATAACAGCAGTTTGTATTCCTCGATTAACTTCTATTACGCTTCCAACCTGTTGTCCATTGTTTAATAGAGTGATTTGCACCTTTTGACCATCAATATCATATGGACCATCCCAATACAATTCCATTTTGTCATTTCCTTTAATCACCAGAACATTTTCTACCTCTCCCGGAGGCACATTGTCTTTCACAGGCACAGGTGGTGTAGTTGGCGCTGTAAATACAGCTGGGTCACCGAAAGTGAATTTATCAAAGTTATATAGCCAATCTCCTCCTTTAAATAACATGAATACGATATGCTTTCCGGTTACAGGAGTTGTTACATCCGCCGAGAACACCTTGAAATTCTGCCAACCGCCAGTTCCATACACGGCATCTGTTACTACAACGGGGCCATTCATGCTATCTAATCTTACCTCTATAGTTCCTCCGCTTGTGTCGCTTGCAGCATTGACATAGAATTTAGATGGGCTTATACTTCCAAAGTCTATATAGTTGTACATCGCATAAGGGTTATTGGGACCGTATATTCCAGCTAAGTACGTTTGACCTCCACCATTTTCGCTACCGAAGCCTACACCACTGGTATAGTTTTCAGCCTCTAATTTTCCATACGCATCTCTTGCTTTGCCCTTTACTGTTGTAAAAGAGAACCAATCCAAATTGCAGGGTGAGTCACTTCCATTTGTTCCATGAAACACCAGATAAACATCATGAACACCTACTGCTTTGGTATCATCTATAGTCGCCATAATGTCAACCCAGTTATCCCAACTACCTAATGCCGGAATTTCAATAACACCTGCGGTTGGACCGTCCAAACTGTCTAACTTCACTTCAATCGTGCCGCCTTGATTGCCGCTTGTTACGTGAGCAGTAACTCCTGCAGCACCTGTTCCAAAGTCAATTCCTTTGTAGGATGCGTAAGCGTTATTTTTAATGCCGTCTACAAATCCCCAGTCCGCATTTTTACTAAGACCTGAACTGCTATCATAATTACCGGCTTTCAGCCTTGTATATGCATCTGTTTTGGTTGGATCCGTTGTGGTGAATTTAAACCAATTTAAATTAAATAAATATTGATCTTGCGTTTTGGTGAAGACGAGATATAGATCATGGATTCCTGTAACAGTGCTCGGATTTCCCTGATCATCCTTAAGAACTGTAACAGCATCTGAATAGTTATTCCAACCGCCCGTTCCTGTTACGTTTAAGGTACCGACTTTTGCACCATTTAATGAATCCAATCTGACTTCTATGTTCCCCCCGCCTGTTCCGCTTGCTGCTCTAGCAATAAACCCTGCTGCACCAGTGGATCCAAAATCTACATTTTTATATGCTGCATAGTGTCCAGGCTGAATTCCACCCAATTGCAGCGTTCCTTCTATACTGCCTTCCATAATAAATCCAGTACCGATATTATAGCTTTCTGCTTCTATTTTATTGAAAGGATTTTTAGCTGCAAAGTTTAAAACAACATCCTTGGATTCGTCCTGTGATAAAACAGCTAAGGCTTCAACAGCAGCGGCTGATGACCAGGATTCATAAGTTCCGGAAAGCAGTTGACCTGCCCAATTTCCATCCACAATATGATCTGCATTTCTATGATTCCAGGCCATTTGAGTATTGAAAGCAAGCCAGTAATTAAAGTCTTTGCTAAACGGCTTGTAGGTTTTTCCGTCCTTGCCGTTTAATGTCTTTTGAAGATAAGCCAAATTGCGAACTAAAATTGTTTTCCCACCCTTTAAGTCCCCATTTGGTCCTTCATAATTCAACAAATGATTTACATCTACCAAATGAGTTTGGGTAAATTTCGCTGCTTTCACCGCATCATCAAGATATACGGTATTTCCGGTTATTTTGTACAGTCCTACTGCAGCGCCAATGAAAGTACCCTGATTGTAATGCGTTGCATCCGGGACAGTACCTTTTTCAAGTTCTATACGGTCAAAAACTTTTCCATTGCCATCTGTAAGCATCGTTTTACCCCATCTATATATACGAGCAGTTGCATCCAGATAGTGATTATCTTTAGTCATGTTATAAAGATAAACGGCTGCTTCAGCTGCCGGAAAATTGATGCAAGCATTCTTGGTGGTATGCTCGCTATTCATCCACCAGATACCTCCATTTGCAAAGCTGTCATCCCACTGCGTATTATATACAAAGTCAAAATAATACTTTGCCTTATCCAAATATCTTTGTTCTTTCGTGATTTCGTATGCCCTTGCGCTTGCCATCGCCCACCACATGATGTCATCATTAAAATGATTATTAGTCCAGTCTGTTCCGTATTTTGCTACCGTACCATCAAATATATCATCAATCTGAGTTCGAAGCTTTGCTTTCAGTTCAGCATTGGATGTATGAACATATGCATCCATGACCATTTCCCAAAGTTCAGCCTCGACCCAAAAGCCTTGATACTCACCGCCGTGATTAGAGTTCGTCCAATAATACTTTGCATTGCTATCCCAAAATTTTGCGTTGAATGCCTCTATGGCCGTGTCTGCATTTGACTTTGCATTTATTGCTTTCTTGGCAGTATCTTCATTTGACGAAGCAAGTGCATATGCTTTTGTGCTTCTAACGGCAGACAATGAAGTAAAACTTAAGGAAAACACCAAAGTTAACGCTAAGAATTTAATTATTTTACCTGTTCGCAAGCCCATAAACATTACCTCCCTTTTGTATCAAAATTAGCCTACACTATTTAATAACCTTTGTAATTTTGTCAACCATATCGTTAAGACTGCTAACTGGAGCTTTCCCTGTCAAAATATTATTCCATGCAGCATCTATAAATGGATTTGCTTTACCAGCCCACGTGGTTAGGAATCGAACGGGTTGAACATTTTTTGATTGAAGAATGTGATTCACACCATTGGCAACATCAGCATGGTTTGAAGAAGTCAAAAAGTCGAAGTAAGCTTTTGCTGCATCCTTTTGTGCGGCAGGTGCAACGGGATTTTGCGGCAACACTTCTGCATACATCGTCGAATCCATATATTTAAGTACTTTCCAGATAGCATCTGGATTTTTAATATTGGATGGGCTACTCCACCCTACTGCATCATAAATTTCCGTTTGTGAGCTTACTACAGGACCTGGAACAAAGCCCCAATCTAAATTAGGTGCAGTTCTGATCAGATCATCCGCAATCCATTGACCTTGTTGAGTCATCGCCACTGTACCTGCTTTAAAATTGCTCATGACGTTGGTTTGATCAAAGGTTGGCGGGATCATCGAACCATTAGCGATTGCAACTTTATATTTCTCTAAACCTTCAATAAACTGTGGACTGATTTCGACCTTCGTAGGTTTCACAATTCCATCTGCAAATGGCGCGCCGCCGGCAGAAACAGAATATAAGGATAATTTGAACGGATCCACTGTTGCGTACAATCCGTATTGCTGCACGCCTCCCTTTTTAGAAGTAAGCTTAAGTGCATCTGCAAACATTTCATCATAAGTCCAACCAGCTTTGGGCTCGGTTAATCCCGCATCCTTGAAGAGTTTCTTGTTATAGAAATAACCATACGTATTTAATAGACCCGGTAACCCATATAATTTGCCGCCATCTTGTTTCCAAGCGTCTAATACACCATTATAAAAGCTATCCATGAATTCTTTATCTCCAGCTGCCTTGGCGCTCCAGTCATACAATCTTCCTTCCGCACCGTTTGCAATAACCATATCATTACCAGTCATGAATATATCGGGACCCTGATTGGCTGCGATCATTTGATTGATTTTAAGACCATAATCGGATAATGGCGCTGGGATCAATTTCACAGTTATCCCTGGATTTGCTGCTTCGAATTTTTTCATAGATGCCATAATCTTGTCATTCATGGATGGTGATTCCCAAGTCATGATAGTGACTTCAATCGCTTTTGTAGGTTCCTTAATAGCAGCCGAAGGAGAAGCTTTAGTATTAGCTGAGGCTAAAGCGCTTGAAGTTGGCGTATTATCTGTAGAACTGCAAGCTGACAAAGCGAATATACTTACCAGAACGACTGTTGATAATAAACTTACACTTGCCTGTATTTTCTTCATTTTTGTATTACCTCCCAATTTTTATAAAAACACTCTTACTTCAAGAAAATATCACAACCCAAACACATTGGTTTTCATCCCCCCTCTCAATGAGTCGAGATTATTTCAAACCGGCGGAATTGACCGATCCAAGCCCCTGCATGAAATACTTTTGGCCTACAAAAAAGATAATCAACATAGGAAGCATATAAAGAAGATCAGCAGCCATAAAATAATTCCATTGCGTTGTCCACGTGGATGCGTAAGAAGCCATGGAAACTGCTAATGGCCATTTTGCTTGATCTACCAAATATATAACGGGTTCAAGATACTGGTTCCAAGAGCCCTGAAAGGAAAAGATCATCATAGTAATAATAATTGGCATAGACATCGGCACAATAACACTCCATAGTAGACGAAGATCATTCGCACCATCAATTTTCGCGGCTTCATCAAAGGATTTTGGAATGGTACTTGAAAATTGGATAAACAAAAATGTAAAGGACGCATTTCCAAAATATGCAGGAACGATAATAGGAAGCCAAGTGTTATACCAACCCAGTGATGTGTATAAGTGAAATAGCGGTATCAAACCAATAAAACCTGGTAACATCAGACTTCCAATAAATAAAGAAAACCACATTTTACGTCCAGGGAATCTCAAACGACCCAGACCATACCCCACAAGAATAGAGCTGGTGATTTGTCCGATTGTACAAATTACTGCAATTATCATTGAGTTTGAAAACGCTTTCCAAAAATGAATTTGTGCAGTTCCAATTATGAAGTTTTCCCAGTTGAATTCTTTAGGATACCAATCTGGTGGAAGACTGAATACATCATCGTTTCCCTTTAAAGCTATAATGATCATCCAAAATAAGGGATATAACATCGAGATTGATCCAACTAATAGAATAATAAATCGAAACATTTGAAATCCAGAATTTCTCATACTACCTCACCTCTTACCTATTGTCATTTTCGTAATATACAAATCGATTGGAAAATTTATAAGTAACCACTGTAAATATCATGATGATGGCAAACAGGATACTTACTTCAGAAATCGCATAGCCAAACATCTTGCCATTGAAGGCGTCCTGAAATATTTTAAAATTAAGAAGCATTGTAGAAAAATTGGGTCCTCCATTCGTTAATACGAGAACCTGAGTAAACCCTTGGAAAGCTCCAATAATGCCTAAGATGAGTTGAAGAAAAAGAATGGGAGTAATCATCGGGATGGTGATCTTTAAAAAACTGGTCCACTCTGAGGACCCGTCCACTTGTGCAGCTTCATAAAAGTCTTGTGGGACAGATTGGAGACCGCTTAAAAAGATAATCATAGTGCCTCCAACCTGCCATAAGCCATTAATAATAACTGAAATCAAAGCTGATTTTTCATCCGTCAACCACGTTCCCTGAGGGAGCCCGAGCAAATTTAAAAATTGATTAGCAAGACCATATTGGGGTTGATAAATAAACTTCCATAGGGTAAGTGATGCAATTATTGGTAAGACGGTGGGTAAATAATAAAAAGTGCGAAAATACTTAATACCCGGAAGATTTTTGTTTAATAACAATGCTAAAAGTAGACCCAGTGCTAATGAAGCAGGAACGCTTAGAATTACAAAGTAAAAAGTTACTTTGATGGAAGTCCAGAAAGAAGGATCCACCGTAAACATATATTTGTAATTTTCAAATCCGACAAATTTCGGTTTACCAAAACCATCCCACTCTGTTAAAGCATAATAAAATGAGGTAATTAATGGATAGGCAACAAACACACTAAAGCCAATAATAGAAGGTAAAATGAATAAATAACCGATGATCAAGGCTTTTATTTTCCTTTTTTTCACTATTGTGTTCAATTATGTACCTCCTTTATCAAGTCCCTTTGTTCAGCCCATTTCCATACAAATTCCCCGAATAAGCTATTCGCCCACGCAAACCAACTTCGCGTATATTGCTCAGGACGATCCGGATGAAAGCTTTCATGCATAAATCCTGTTTCCGCGTTAGTATGAAGCAGCATTTGAATAATCGCATCCTGCTCCTTGTTATCCCTCGATGTAAGCCCTTGCATAATTAAGCCAATATGCCAAACGTACCCGTGTGGCGTATGAGGGCTACCGATTCCTTTCGCATACATGCCTTCATAATAATAGGGATTATCTTTACTCAGAACAAAGGCACGTGTATTTTGATAAATGGCATCATCCATCGAACGATAACCCAAGTAGGGGATGGATAGTAAGCTTGGGACATTTGCATCATCCATTAAATTGTAATTTCCAAAACCATCTGTTTCATAAGCGTAGATTGGGCCATGCTTGAGATGTTGGTACACTCCATAGGTTTGAATACCGAACTCAATTTCTGCCCTAAGGTCATGAGCAGTGACAGCAAGAGCATGATCCTGAAACGCATTTTCTGCAAACTCAATAATGTGACCTAGAATGACTACTGCAAACATATTGGAGGGAATTAAGAAACCGAACTTGCAAGCATCATCACTTGGTCTAAAACCCGACCATACCATACCCGTATAATTCGTTCGAGTCCCCTTTCCTCTATTGGGAATCGTATCCGAAGGCAGTACACAAAGTTCTTCACTTCGTTCAAATGTATAGGAAGAATAATGATCATGATTCTGTTCAATTCGCATCGTATCCACAATGATTCGCAAGGCCTGATGCAGAGAATCGTTAAAAAGCTCCGTGTCTTGTGTAGCATCCCAATATTCCTTACAAAGCTGGACTGGGTAGCATAGAGAATCTAATTCAAACTTTCTCTCCCAAATAAAGGGACCCATTTGCGTCAGGTCCGATTGATGTCCAGAACCATCAGCTTCTTTATTGAAGGCGTTTGCATAAGGATCAATTAAAATGTTATTGGCTTGCCGATGGATCAATCCACGAATCAGACGCTGTAAATCTTTATCCCCCGCACATCCACTAATGTAGGGTCTTACCTGTGCTGACGAATCTCTGAGCCACATAGCTGGAATATCACCCGTAATGATAAACGTCGTTTCATCTGCCAAAAGCTCAACTGTTGTTTCCAGTGTGTTTGGATAACATTGTTTGAACATACTGACTAATTTAGGAGATGTCGATAAAAACTTCTGCTCAATCATGTGAATTCTGTTTTGAATAGATGAATACATGTAATCACTCGCCTCGTTGTTAGTTAGTATGACATTTTCTATACTCATTTCATATAAATAGTATATTATTAATATTAATATTATGTCAATATATTAATTTAAATACATGTTATGTCGGACATAACTATATAAATAGCACAATTGGTTTGCATTCACAAAAAATAAATAGTATATTAGGTATATCATTAAATAAATGAAGGATGATTATTATGGCAATCCCACTCTACGAAAAAATTTACCAACATATATTGCATGAAATAAAAAGCGGAGTACTAAAAGAAGGGGATCGTATCCCTACCGAGCTAGAACTAGCGGATCGATTCCACGTCAGCCGCATAACAACTAAAAAATCTTTGGAAATTTTAGCAAAAGACGGTTTAATTGAACGGCATCGCGGCAGGGGATCCTATGTAAGTAGTAATTTACCAGAGCTATATTCCTTAGCAGTGACAGAAGATATGGTCGATATGGAAAATCCTACCTCTGACGACTGGCGCTTAATTGCGGTTATTTTGCCGGATTTCTCAGAATCCTATGGAACAAAATTGCTACGCGCGATTGAACGTCAATGCTCTAAGCTTCGTATTCGGATGATTTTAAAACTAACCCATGATCTAAGGGAAGAAGAGGAAATCGCGATTCGTACACTTGTAAATATGGGGATTGATGGATTAATTGTTTATCCCATTCACGGAGAGCATTACAATGGAGAGCTTTTGAAGCTTGTCTTAAATGAATTCCCGCTTGTCCTACTCGATCGCTATTTAAAGGGAATTAATGCCTGTTCGGTATGTACAAACAATAAAAAAGCAGCGCAAGAACTTACAGATTATTTACTAGATAAACACCATAAACATATTGCTTTTGTTTCTACTCCTCCAGAAAACACATCTACAATTGAAGAAAGAATTCATGGGTACACAGATGCATTACTGCACCGAGGGATTGGGATAGATCAGCAATATTTTATTACAAATTTAAGTGCTACACTTCCAAATCAATTGAACAAGGACTCCAACATTATGGAAGACCGTGAAATAATATCTCATTTCATTATGAGAAATCCGCAAATCACAGCGTTCGTGGTAGGTGAATATTTATTAGCTATCCATTTACGACAAGTATTAATTAAACTAGGATTACTCACGAAATACGAAATAGTTTGTTTCGACTCTCCGGACGATCTATTTGAAGAACCTTTGTTCAGCTTTATTCGTCAAAACGAAGAAGAGATGGGAATAAATGCAGTAAATTTGATGCAAATGCAGTGGGATCGAACCACCGTCCCTAAGAAAACACTAGTTGACCATTCATTTGTAAAGAGAATGGATAGATAACCCCTTTTCGCAAATTGTGAATTCCTAAAACAAAAGTGTTGAACCGTGCAGTCTTCAACTCGGTATTGTTCACCTCAGCCTGTATGTCTGAAGTGTGAAAATACCATTCAGTATATATCGTTGCATGTGTGGACGCATTACGATAGCGTTTGGACACAATTGGAGCGCTTCACCAAGCCGCTGATCTGTACTAACTCCAAAGCTTTTAGCGATTGGGCATGCCGCCAAAATAATACCTGAGCGCGTGTAGAATCACCTGCGACAACAACTGAGAGATTTTCTAAACCAGGATGAGTAGCCTTTTCAACGCTTGCGTAGCACGATTGGCAGTCTGCAAGGAAAATCGTCCGTTCCTTTGCGAACATAATCAGCTCCTATATACGTGCATTTTCACAAGTCTGCCCATTTTCGAAATTTTTCATAATCAAAAAATAAACAAACCGGAACTCCCACTATAAAGTAATGTTTTCTCCCGTTTTCTCGCTTATTCTCAGTATTACAACTTTGACACCTTGTTTGGTAGTAGTGGAGAATGTAGACTCTACATCATTTTCTGTAAAGACGTAGGCGGGAACAGAGCTTAGGATAGTTTGGATTCCAAAACTGTGGATAATTGGATATGATCGCACAGTGGATCTCCACATTCAACCTTGGGGTTTACCCTCCCATGGCACGCTGGGTCTATGCCCTTATTCCTTCGTTCTACCTCTCAAGGGGTGGATGCCGATTCTTGCTCCTTTACGTTAATAGCTGTTGATTTTCTTAAGCAGCACTCTGTTGTTGTATTCTGGTTTGATGAATATGTCTTAACACTTCAGCAGACCTTGTGCATTTAATCTCTTTAAAATGTTTAAAATCTCCACACCTGTCTTCAAATCTAACGCTCCCGTAGGTTCATCCGCCAAGATTATCGGAGGATCTCCTGCCAACGTTCTAGCAAAGCAACCCGCTGCTGCTGCCCACCGGATAACTCTGATGGAAAATGCTTCTTGCGATCCAGCAAGTCCACCTCTTTCAATGCATGTAAAACAAGTGGGTCTCTTTCTTTTTTGCCCATCTCCCGATAAATCAAAGGCAACTCCACATTCTCATAGGCACTTAATCTTGGGAGTAGGTTAAAACTCTGAAAAACAAATCCAATCTTCTGATTGCGGATCTCAGCAAGTTGAGTATCCTTAAGAAGGTTCCCCGCCAAGTCCCAGACCAAACCGGCCAACGACAACTTCCTTCTCGCGATCGTCCAAGATTTCCAAGTTCCGATATATTTTACTCTTCTCTATCTTAAGCTGCACCTTATCCACGACGTCATCGGCTTCCGTGCCGAGGATGTCGATCAAAGTAATTTCATTCCCCTCTTTGTCCGTTCCGATGGGATCATGCAAGGACACATCCTTGCGTATTTTCTTCAATGAACGCAGATGCATAAGGATCTCGTTCTCAATACAGCGAGCAGCGAACGTCGCGAGCTTGGTCCCTTTGTTCGGCGAAAACGACTCGATTGCTTTGATCAGACCAATGGTGCCGATCGAGATCAAATCCTCCAAATCTTCCACTGTGTTATCGAATTTTTTGGGATTGTGAACACGAAGCAACGTAAATTCATTCTACAAATGCCCGCTACCGGAACAAAGAGTTACCTCTTGGCAGCCCTATCGAAATTAAACTATTGTTACTATTGATGCCTATTTCACTTCACCCATTGTGAACATGCAGCGAGCATTACGCATTTGCCGAGGGCTTGGCCACCAATTTTACCAGCCCTGTCTGCTGCTAGACCGGCTTTCGTCAGACTAGAAGCTCGAGTTATTGCCGTATTTCCATAACAGTCCTTTATGCTATCCATGATACGATCGAGTTGACGCAACTTCGTCACGTCCTCAAATAAATCGAGTTGCGTTATATTTCCGTTCTCTAGCTTACCAAAAGTAATCCCGACTATACATACTGGATGACCATTCCAATTACTCTGGAAAGATCATCCCGATTCTTATCGCAAGATTGGGTTGTATCCAAAATACAAGGAACGAAAAATAATTGGCTCCATAAGGTCCTTCCCTTATGAAGCCAATTGCGTTCATTCCAATTATGGCAACTCCATCAACAATTCTCAATCAACCTCGCTAAGAGAGCCGTTCGAAATGGGATTTCATCAATTTGAACGTACTCGAGCGGAGAATGCGCATGATCGCCTCGCGCACCTAGACCGTCTAGGGTCGGCGTACCCGCAGCCGCCGTGAAATTACCGTCGCTGACGCCTCCGGTCGCAGTTTCTTCGAGTGCTATAGCAAATTCGGTATAAGCTAGTTCACGGGCAAGTTCGTATAGTGAAGCTATGGACGCAGTCCGTTCCATAGGAGGTCGGGTCATACACCCGATAGCCATCAGTTCGGCATCCGGATGATTCGCCTTAAGCGCAGCGAATTGAGCTTCAAGTCGCCTTGCTTCCTCAATTGTTGCAACGCGAACATCGATCTCTGCCTCCGCATGCTCCGCCACAACATTGCTTCCGATGCCTCCTTGAACAAGGCCCACATTGACGGTCGTACCTAGAGAATAGTCCGTCCATTCATGTAGCCGTTGAATTTGGAACGCCAGTTCCTCTATGGCGGAAACTCCCATTTGCGGATTGACACCGGCATGGGCGGATATTCCTTTAACAGTCAGTTTATAGCGTCCGCTTCCTTTACGGGATGTTTTGAGCGCACCGTTCGGCTCCATAGGCGGTTCAAGAACGAAGACGGCCGCAGATTGCCGAGCGACGTCTTCGATGAGCTCTCTGGAAGTTGGACTGCCGATTTCCTCATCGCTGTTAAACAACATACAAACCTGCTTATCCTCCGGCAAACGACCCATATCCTGCAGTACCTTGATTGCAAACATAGCCTGCAGTAAGCCAGCCTTCATATCATAGACGCCAGGCCCGTAAGCCTTGCCGTTTTCTATACGGAAAGGCCGCCGTTTGGCTTCGCCAAGCGGCCAAACCGTGTCATAGTGGCCAAGCAGTAAGATTTGTTTAGGACCGCTGCCCACATGACACAGAAGACGATCTCCTGCAGTGGGATGTGAAATGCGTTCTACCGTTCCACCGGTAATGTGCGTAAATTGCTGAGCATACCAGTCCGCCATCAAGTCGTTCTGCTCTTTGCTTCGGGATGGTGAGTCCATATCCACGCTTTCCTGAAGCAGCTTCAACAGTTCCGGCAGATAGGATTGTATTCGTTCTGTGATAGATAATGACATGATGTAAGGCTCCAGTTAGTGGGATTGCGAATTGGATCCGAACAAGCGGTCCAAACCATATACGCGTTCCAAAATGATGATAAATACAAGACTTAACAAAATAACGACCGATGAAATCGAAGCAACCAAAGGATCTAATGACTCCTGCATATGACTAAAAATAGCTAGTGGGAGCGTCGTCGTCGATGGGGATACCATGAACAGTGACACGGTTACATTATCGAACGAAGTCAGAAAAGCAAAGATCATGCCCGACATAATGGCCGGTTTCAATAGGGGCAGCGTAATGTCCCGAAACACATGGAAAGGTTTGGCCCCCATAATGTATGCAGCCCGCTCCAGCGTATAATCAAAAGAGCTGAGCCCTGTCAGCACAAGTCTCACCACATAAGGAATGGAGATCAGAACATGCGCCAGCAGAAGTCCAAGAAAAGTGCCGGCAATCCCGATCCGAGTGAAAAACAACAATATCGCAATCCCAATAATAAGGGCCGGGACCGTCAAAGGCGACAGCAGCAGCCCGTTCATGAAACCACTGCCGCGGAATTTGTACTTGTGCAAAGCAAGTCCCGCCAGTGTGCCGATTATCGTAGAAATGATCGCTGTCAGAGCAGCAAGCTCGAGACTGAAGATGAACGAATCCACGAACTCGGGGCGGTCAAATATTTTCGTATACCATTGAAAAGAAAAGCCGACCGGAGGAAATGAAAGATATTTAACCGAAGTGAAAGAGGTCGGAATGACCACCAAAAGCGGTGAGATCACAAACAGCACAACGATAAATGTAATGATGCCCAGTGGCGAAATTTTTCGAGTCATGAGGAGAACACCTCTTTATAACGTTTGGTTTCGACCAACCGAGTAAACAAAGTCACCAAAGCGACTGTCGAGATCAGCAATAGAAACGATATCGCCGCACCCAACTGCCAATTCAGTTGTGTCATAATTTTCTCATAGGCAATAACCGGAAGCACCTTCACGGAGGTTCCCCCCATTAAGGCTGGCGTGACGAACGAGCTCATCGATAAGCTGAACACGAGCGTTGATCCTGCAAGCATACCTGGGAGCGTTAATGGCACATCCACACTGAAGAAAGTACGGATCCTGCTTGCGCCAAGAATATTCGCCGCTTTGTACAAAGAGCCGTCAATTTGATACAAGCTTGTCGCGATTGCCAGGATCATGTACACGATTAAAGAATCTGTCAAACCAATAATGACACCAAGTTCGTTATACATAAGCTTCAATGGCTTGTCGATCAGACCTATTTTGAGCAACGTATTATTAATAAGCCCCTTTTCCCCGAGCATAATCACCCAACCGAAGTTTCGAATAACGACGCTTACGAGATGCGGAGCAATAATTAAGAATGTAATGATTCCGCGCATTCTGCTTGTCGCCTTGGCCATGTACATCGCCACCGGATAACCTAAAACAAAGCAAGTGATCACGGTAAGCAGACTTAACTTGATCGTCCTCCACAGGATTTGGACATAATAAGGGTCATGGATGAACAATAAGTAATTCTCAAATGAGAATTGCTCGTCACTGTTTTGAAAACTAATTAGCAGAATGTAAAACATCGGCAGTAAAAATACGCCAAGCAGCACCGCGATCGCAGGCGCCAACAAGAAAGCGGCGGTTCGCAACTTACGTCTACGATCCTCGCTCATCGGGTGTTCCCCTTTCCTGGAAAGACGAATACATCCTCTGGTTTCCACTCTAGAAATACCGTCTGTCCATGTGAAAGCTGTTGCTGGGCGCTCTGGATGCGAACCGTCACGCTGACATGTCCAATTTCAACTTCACATTCCGTGTAGGCCCCCAAGAAAGAAGTCAGTTTCACAACTCCTTTCACAACGTTGGTGCCTATCGCCTCTTGTTCCTGAATACAAAGATTGATTTTCTCAGGGCGAACATAAATAGACACCTGCTCCCCCTCTGTGAAAACCTGATCCCGATGCATGGCTGTTAACGAAAATCCGGCATCAGACTTAAGCGAAAGGCCTTGCTTTTGTACCTGCGCCACAATTCCCGTCATTCGGTTTGATTTCCCGATAAACGTATGCACGAACTCCGATGCGGGGCGATTGTAGATGTCCCACGGCTTCCCAATTTGTTCCACTTTACCATGATCAAGAACGACAATACGATTGGATAAATAGAGCGCCTCTTCTTGATCGTGAGTAACAAAGATGGTTGTGACCCCAATCTCCTGCTGAAGCCGTTTCATCTCATCCCGAAGCTCTTCCCGAAGCTTGGCATCCAGATTGCTAAGCGGCTCGTCGAGCAGCAATAAAGTAGGCTCCGTTACAAGCGCCCTAGCTATCGCAATCCGCTGCCTCTGTCCACCGGACAACTGCTTGGGATAGCGGTCGGCTACATTTGGCAGTTTCACAAGCTCGAGCACCTTGCTGACCCGCTTCAGGATATCTTCCTTTGACACTTTGCGGAGCTTCAGACCGTATGCGACATTCTCAAATATCGTCATGTGCGGAAAAAGCGAATACGTTTGAAAAACCATTCCCAAATCGCGCTTGTTGGAAGGCACACCATTCATCCGCTTGCCTTTAATGATCAAATCACCTTGATCAGGCTCCAGAAAGCCGGCAATCATATTGAGCGTCGTCGTCTTGCCGCACCCAGAAGGGCCGAGGAAGGAGACGCACTCTCCTTGCTCGATTTGCAGATTGAAATTGTCGACAACTATGTTCGGACCAAATTTCTTTTGTATGTTAATCAGTTCTACATCCATATTGTTCTTCACGAGCCTCACCTATTTTCCGACTTTAGGAGCTACTTCTTTGTTGAAACGGTCAAGCCACTGCGATGTGTTTTTACCAACAGCTTCTAGATCAAGTTTCACAACCTTGCTGCGATCAAAGTTCAACTTGTCGGCAATATCTTTCGGAAGAGTAACCGGCACGGCAGGATTGTAGTAGAGTTTCTGACCGTATAAGACTTGTACTTCATCAGACAAGAGGAAATCGATGAACAGTTGAGCTGCGTTAGGATCTTTGGCGCCCTTCACGATTGTTGCAACGTTAGGAACAAGGTTCGTGCCTTCCTTTGGAACTACGAATTCTAGATTCAGTCCAGCATCTTTTTGAACCAAGCTTCTTGCTTGCGTCCAAGTGGTATAAGCCGCGGTCTTATTTTGCAGATCCTGCTGCAGTTGAGCGGAGCTTTTCGCAAAAGTAGGCATATAGCCTGCCATCGTTTTGAACTTTTCAAAACCTGGGTCCATGCTGTTCTCCGAACCGCCATTTGCGTAAGCGAGCATGATGAGTGCAGAACGGCCAAAGTTACTAGAAATCTCAGCTATAGTAAGATTGCCCTTCATTTCAGGCTTCGCCAAGTCATTCCACGACGTCGGAATCGGCAAGCCTTTGGCTTTTACAATCTCAGCATTGTAGGAAATCCCCATGGGTGTATAGTTAACGGCCACACCGCTATTATCTTTCACCTTAAGATCAGCATTGACTTTTTTCATATTAGGTATCGACTGATCAGATAGTGGCTCCCAGAGACCTTCTACACGGCCTCCCTCCTGCTCACCGCCTTCAATCACAGTGACGTCGATTTGAGGTGATGCTTTTTGCGCTTTGACTTTAGCCACTATTTCAGTAGAAACCCCAGAAACATAGGTCAGTTTCACGTCGGGATATTTTTGATTGAACTTTTTGAAAATTTCATCCTTCATTAGTTGTTCTACCGTAGAACCATTACCTGCTACAACAAGTTGTTTCTCTGGAACTAACACTGCCGCCGTTTTTGCAGGAGCTTTATCCGCAGGCGTAGCAGCACCCCCGGCCGGTTTATCGGTACTTGATGCGCATCCTGAAAGCAGAGCACCCGATAATGCTGTAATAGATAGAATTGTTCCCCATGTTTTCATATAAATCCTCCCTTTTTCGTTTAAATCGTTCACTATGCGTGAACAACGTTTACTATATGTGAATATTATAAAAATTTTACCATGACTTCGTCGAATTATGCAATTATTTATTTTAGGTCCATTTAATTTAGCTGTCACCGTGCTCTCTTGCACTACATCTAGGAAAAAATACGCGTTTATGGTAAACTATCAACCAAATCTGTCACTTGGCCTCGTCCAATAAGGAGCATGAAATTAGAATGGAAAATCACCTTTCATCCGTTAAAAACAGCAGCAGACTGTTAAAAACGTTCCTGGATTCCCATAAGGAAATGGGCGTCAGCGAGTTGAGTCGACAGCTCGGGCTTTCTAAAGGCGCCGTACACAAACTGCTTATGACGCTGGAGAGCGAAGGTTTTATTAAGCAAAATCCAGCGAACAAACAGTACTCCTTAGGATATACCCTTTTAGAGCTAGGAAACAAGGTTCTCCGAAATCATAATTTGACGGACTTCTCCAAACCCTTTCTGCAAAAGCTTGCTAAGACAACCGAAGAACTTGTATGTCTCTGTGTTCGAGATGAGCGGGATGCTATCTATGTAGATAAAATAGAAGACTCTCAGCACCCCATCCGTTTTAACGTTGAAGCCTATCGACGATTCCCCCTCTATGCAACATCGGCTTCTAGGGCGATTCTCGCCTTTCAAGACCATACATTTATTGAAGACATTTTGTTAGGTGAAATACGAACCTACACGCCCTATTCCTTAAAAGAGCCTGAGGAAATAAAAGAACTCCTAAAGTCCATACAGCAGCGAGGATTTGAAGTCAGCTCTAACCGGCGTAACGTTGGAGTAACCGGCATCGCAGCGCCGATATTTGAAGCAAGCGGAGCGGTGAATGCTTCCATCAGTATTATCGGACCGACCGACCGCGTCCTTCCTGTACTGGATACATTGATCCAGCAAGCTGTGGCCACCACCAAAGAAATTTCTGCTCAATTGGGCTATCGAGGAAAATAAAGTCTTTCGTTTCTTCGTATACTCCTTTTAATAAAAGCGGCGCTCCGAGTTTTCGGAACGCCGCTTTTTTCTTTATTGCATTTTCTGGAAATCAATGCTAAAATCCCAATGAATTCATACATAGCAAACATTGTTCATATATAGTGAACAGTGTATCGTGCTGAGAAGAAAAGGAGCTACCTATACGATGAAGAAACGGATTCCATCGATTTCTGTAACCGTCGGAAGAAAATTGTATGCAAGCTTCACTATTATCCTGATTATGATGTGTGTTCTTGCCTGGTTCACGACTTCTGGATTAAAAAACATCAACCAAAAAACAAAGAACATCACAGGCAACTGGATGAGCGGCGTTGAAATCATCAATCATATCAATTATTTGACTGAACACGTATTAGCTCTTGAATTTCAAAACATGATTGAAGCAGATACTTCCACTTCCGACTTCATCAACGAAGAAATCAGTCAAACCATTAAAAAAATCGATCAAGAATTCGAGCTCTATGAAAAAAGGAGCAACTCCCCTGAGGAATTGGACCTATTAGTAAAGGTCAAGACAGCCTGGAGCGACTATATCTCTCTTCACACTCAAATGGTACAGTACGCAACAAAAGCAGATATCATCAAGGGCGCCGGCAAAGACGGTCCTCCAATTATTAAACTGATTCAAGAATCTCAACAACTATTCACAAGCATGAAGCAAGATATGGTTAAGCTAGTGAAAATGAATCATGATGGAGCTCAGAACGCAAGTAATGAAGCTGATAAGCTATATATAAGCAACGTCATTTCTTCTATCGTGTACGTATTAATTGCAGCATTGGTGGCCATGGGCCTTGCCTTCCTTCTTTCCATCCATATTTCCAAACCGGTTCGATTGGTTTCCAAAGCCATGGAACAAGCTGCTGCGGGCGACTTGAGCATCCAAGTGCCGAACATCAAAAATCGGGATGAAATCGGGGATTTAGTCCATTCTCTTCAGACCTTGATTCGAAACTTTGGAGAAATCGTAAATCATATTCAGGATGCTTCCGTACAGGTAGCCGTTTCTTCTCAGCAGTTGACCGCAGGATCAGCAGAAACATCGCTTGCGGCCAATCAAGTATCCGTCTCTATGCAGGAAGTCGCAGCCCGAGCTGAACATCAAATGCAAAGTTCCGAACAAACAAGCAGAGCCATGGAGGATATGTCCCATGGGATTCAGCGTATTGCCGAAACATCAGGACAAGTATCGGAGCTTGCAGTCGAAACAACACGCCAAGCAGAACAAGGTAACGCTAAGATTCAGCAAGCCATCCATAAAATGAACGCTTTAAACAAGTCGGTTGAACAAAGCGCTGTACAGTTAAACCGTTTAAACGAACGATCGACTGAAATCGGAGGGATTGTTACGATTATTCGTGATATCGCCTCTCAAACCAGTCTACTCGCGCTCAATGCTTCCATTGAGGCTGCTAGGGCCGGCGAATATGGAAGAGGCTTTGCTGTTGTAGCGAACGAAGTCAAGAAATTAGCGGAACAATCCAACCAATCAGCTTCCCAAATTTCCGAACTGATTCATGCGATTCAATCGGATTCCGAGCAAGCCGTAAGCATGATGACATTAGGCATCAATGAAATCCATGAGGGAAGCCGTTCTATACAAGAAGCAGGGGCCAACTTCGGACAGATCGTACTGTCGGCAGAACATTTGTCCGAACAGATTCAAGAGGTAGCCGCTGCTTCTGAGCAAATGCATGCCAGCGGTGAAGAAGTGTCCGCTTCGGTTACGGAAATGGCAGAACTTTCTAGACAGTCATTCGAAAACACACAGCAAGTGGCATCCATCTCCATGGACCAACTCACCGCAATGGAAGAAATGAGTGCATCCACCACTTCACTATCCCATATTTCAGTTCAATTGCTGCAAGTAACAGCTAAGTTTAAATTGAAGTAATTGATATCAGGTGAAGAAAATAAACTTTACACTTGGTCCTTTTTCGAAACCCATGAGCGAGATGATTGGTCTACTCTCATTTCCAGCCTTTGGCGAGTGTACGAGAATAAGCTTGCATAAACACAAAAACCAGCTAATGTTTGTCAAGCATCTCTGTCTTGGTACCTAAAACAATTCTTGTTATAATGTTTATTGAAATGACAAATAAACCTCCATTAGCGTGGACGTTTATGGGATTTTTTGGTTATGTGCGATAGGGCTCGCCTCGGGTAAGGATGGCATAGACGTGATGGAGAAGCTTGTTGGCGCAAGCGATCCCGGCCACCTTGTATGGCTTGCCCTCTTTCTTTTTCTTGTCATAATAGGCCTTGATCCGCTCATTTTTTCCTTTGCGCAAACCACATTGCACTGCTATATATAACGCACGCCTTAAACGCTTAGAACCCCGTTTAGTGATCTTACTGCTTGAAGCCGTAAACTTTCCTGAACTAAATACACTAGGGTCGAGTCCTGCGTAAGCGACGAGGTGTTTGGCATGCCCAAACTGAGTAGCATCACCGATCTCGGCGACCAGTGCGGCAGCCAATTTATCACCTACGCCTGGGATCGTTTTAAGAAGGGCCACTTCTGGGATCACCGCGACCGTTACCTCAATCTGCTGCTCCAAATGCTCCAGTTGCTCTTGGAATGCAAGCAACAAGCCTAACATACTTTGCAAAGCTATCGTTTGTGCCGGGCTTCGTCCTTTGCTTGGGGCAATGCTCTGAAGTTGTGCCAGCTTCTCCCGGATCCAGATTTGACCGTGTGACCTTTGTACGGTTTCCCGAATTATTTCCTCTGTGATCACCACACCACTTAAATATTCCTGCAAAAAGCGCATTGCTGTTTGGGAATACAGATCATAAAACACACCTTCGTAGGCAGGAAACACTTGGTCAAGCAACGCCCGCATATTCAGCTTAGCCTGCACGTACATTGCTGTTACAAACTCGTGCTGTCTTGTGAGATGCTGTAGCTCTAGAAGCTGTTCGTCCCCTTTACGATGAGGCTTTACATCGCCACGGTAGTACATCTCTGCTAAGTGCCATGCATCAGCGGCATCTGTTTTTCCCTTTCGCAATTGTA
Organism: Paenibacillus alginolyticus DSM 5050 = NBRC 15375; assembly: GCF_000422905.1. Classification (GTDB taxonomy): domain Bacteria; phylum Bacillota; class Bacilli; order Paenibacillales; family NBRC-103111; genus Paenibacillus_E; species Paenibacillus_E alginolyticus. The sequence goes on along the minus strand of NZ_AUGY01000004.1, from coordinate 70,451 downwards.
TGCCTTTTGCCCGTTTAGATTGTAGCGGGTTAATTACCATGTAGCGGAACCCACTTCGTTCCATGTACGCTACGAGTCCCCGATGATAATGCCCCGTTGCTTCTAGTACCACCACCGGTTCTCTTCCCGTTTTCTGACGTAGATCTCCAAGCCATACTCCAAACTCCTCAAATCCTTCCTCTGTATGGGTGATACATCTCGATTTTCCAACCGTTTCGTTTCGCGCGGTGAATGCTTGCGTTATGCTTGTTCCTTTAGACACATCTAATCCTACAACAGGTTCCATTTCACCATTCCTTTAAATTTCGCCGGCATTCCCACGATAGCTCCAGTGCCATAGCTTCGCTTGTGATACGAGATCTAGGTCTCTACCAGCTCAAACATGGTTATTGGGTGGCAGTGGGAGAACAGTTTTTGTGACGGGGTTTTCCCCCTAAGAGCTGCTCGTTCTCCCGGCTACCGCCATCTTATACCGAACCTAAAAAAAGGCCAACCAGATATTTCTGGCTAACCTAATAATACGAAAGAGAACCACAATAACATCGAACGCTTCCCAACAGCTTAGAGCGGGATTTTAGAAAAGGTGATCCTGGGCTTGCCTTACTCACCAACCTTACCTACCTCCCATATGGCAGCTCCGAGACGGCTTATTTGTCGACCATTCTAGATGCTTCAACGGGAGGAATCCTCTCCTATAACCTGTCCAACCGCCTCACATTGGACATTGCAACTGACACAATTGACGCACTCGTAAAGCAAAGAAGGCTTAAGCTGCACAAGGATGCATTTATCCATTCGGATCAAGGGAGTTATTACGCGAGTCCCAAATATCAAGAACTTTTAAAGCAAAAGGGTCTAGGTCAATCCATGCCTAGACGAGGAAACTGCTGGGACAATGCGCTACGGGAATCGTTTTTCTGCCACATGAAAGACCATGTTGACCACCGTAGTTTTCGTTAGCTCAGGTAAAGTAACAAAGTTCGCCCTCTCCCACACCTACTTTGCATTCAATTAATCAAAAACCGATACCCCTTTCGGAATACCGGTCTTCATTTTCCATTTATCCTCTCAGTCGTCCATCCCAAAACTGTACAATCCGCTTCGCCTGCTCGGCTACCTGCCGATCATGCGTAATCACAATAATCGTCTTGCCCTGCCCATTCAACCGCCTGAAAATATCCATAATTTCCACCGGTCTTGGAATCCAGCGCTCCAGTCGGCTCATCTGCCAATATAATCGACGGATCTCCTGCCAGTGTTCGCGCAATAGCAACACGCTGCTGCTGCCCGCCGGATAGCTCGCAAGGGAAATGCTTTCTGCGATTTAGTAAATCTACCGATTCCGAATCTCCGCCAATTGTGAATCCTTAAGGGAATCAATCTGTTTCCCATCCAGAACATATAACCCTTCATCCGAAACGTCCAGACACCCAATAATGTTCATGAGTGTGGACTTACCAGAGCCAGACGGCCCCATAATAGCGACAAATTCGCCTTGTGAGATATCTAACGTAATATCATCTAATGCCCGAATGGTTTCGCCGCCCATATTTGTTCGTTTTCCACGCCAATCCGGCTCCTTTCCTATGCTCCGAAAGCCGACCCAGCGCGGAAGCGCTGGGTCGGCTTTCGCCCTTATTTCTTGGCAACCTGAGAGCGGTCGTACGCTGCTTTGTAAACGTTAACGACCTTGTCGACGCCAATTTTCTTCAGTTCATCAACGTAGCTGTTCCATTCGTTTAAATCTCGCTGCCCGGTAATGAATTTAGCCAAGGCCTGATCGCGGGTTTTCAGCAGCGTCTGACCTGTCGTGGAAATGACCTCAAGCTCCTGTTGAGTCAAAGCAGGACGAGGCTGCTGCTGGCTGTCGTAGTTGACAGCTTGCTTGTAAGCATCCTGCAGCTCTGGAGATGACAACGACAAATGGGCGTCATAGTCGAACCAAGTGTACGTGCCATCCGTCGAGAGACCAGTTTTCTTGCGCATATCGGACACGTCGGCGTAGTTGCCTATGAATTTCTTTTTGCCGTTCTCTTCGCTGTACGTTTCGCCTTGCTTGCCCCAGCTGACAAGATCGAGCCCTTCCTTGGTATAAAAGAAATCCATAAAGTGCATGATGTCTTTAATATTCTTAGAGGTCGACGTCACCATGAGACCGTTTTCCAAGAACTGGGTATAGGCATTCTTCTGCGGACCTCCCGGCCAGCCTGCCGGAGTAGGCATAAACAGCAAATTGTACGACGGGTTCTGCTTGCGCATTGGCAAGTTGTAGAAATCAACCCGGCTGATGTAGTCCGCTGTCACGAAGGAGCGATCAGTAGACATTAGATCCTGCCATTGTTTCGTGTCGATCGTCAGGAAATCTGGCGGTATTAAGCCTTCTTTGTAAAATTTATTCAAGTACGTAATCATCTTCTTAAAGTTATCCTCGATGGGTCCGTAGCGCCATTCCTTCTTGTCAGAATCGAAGTAGACGTCGTTGGCGCTGTCGTCACTGCCGGTGCTGAAGGCTGGTGCAAAGTTGCGCAAATACAGAAGCCCTTGTCGCCATGCCATCGGATAGCTGTCCGGATACGCCTGCTTCAACGTCTTAAGTACGGTGTACAGCTCATCCCAGTTGGCAGGCGTTTTTAACCCGTTCTTTTTAAACACATCCTCCCGGTACATCCAGTTCATGCGGTTCGTTTCCCCGATACCGTGGTTCGGAAACACGTACATTTTGCCATCAGCGGAGATTGCGTTCTGCGTATCGGCCGGGAATTGTACCATCCATTTTTTCAGATTCGGCATTTCGTTGATGTGATCGAGAATATTGACTAGAGCACCCTGTTGGCCGAATTTATCTGCCGTCTTCTTGCTTTGCGTATACAGCAGATCTGGCATATTCCCCGAAGCAACGGTCAAATTCAAGGCATTGTCCAGCAGCGCGTCCGGCGGAAACGAGACGTTCAGGGTGACACCCGTTTTCTCTTTGATGTACTTCCAGACCGGCCAATCTTTGTTATACGGCCAACTGGCGTTGGAGTAATCGAGGAATGTGAACGTATTCTCTTTCAGCGGTGCGGTCGTAGTCTTTTCGGCAGGAGCGGCAACGTCTTTGGATGGTGTAACCGCTCCACCCGTTTGGTTGGAGCAGCCCGAAACAACAGCTACAGTCAGCGCTGCGGTGAGCGCCCAATTCAGGGTTTTTCTCATAGCAATCAATCTCCCTTTTCATTGGTATATTTGACTAACCTTTTACCGATCCGATAAGAGCTCCCTTGACAAAATACTTCTGGAGAAATGGATAAATTAAGAGAATAGGAACTGTGGATACAATGATCGTAGCATACTTAAGCGGCTCATCGAGCACCTGGTTGTCACCGACGTTGCTTCCGCCATTCAAGACCATCTGCGAAGCCATGACAATATTGCGGAGTACTACCTGCAGCGGATAGAGCTGGTCGTTGCGAAGATACAGCAGTGCAGAATAGAAGTTATTCCAGATGCCTACCGCATAAAAGAGACCGATTGTGGCAAGTGAAGCCGTGGACAGCGGCAGTACGATGCGGGTGAAGATACCGATCTCAGTCAACCCATCCAGCTTGCCGGATTCCTCCAGCTCCTTGGGGAGACCCAGAAAGAAGGTGCGCATGATGATTAGGTTCCATGTGCTGATAGCTGAGGGCAAGATCATGGACCAGAATGAGTCGACGAGGCCTAAGCTCTTAACGACGAGGAAAGTGGGAATCATACCACCGTTGAAAAACATCGTGAACACGATCATCAGTGTTAACGGCTTGTGAAACATCATCTCTTTCTTCGATAGCGCATACGCGCCCGCAGCCGTGATGAGCAGGGAAAGAGGCGCCCCTACAGCGACATACAGGATCGTATTGCGGTAAGAGGTCCATATTCGGTCATCGTGCAATACCACCTGATACGCGTTGAAATTCAAGCCTTTAGGCAGCAAACTGATTTCATTTTTAATCACATGCACATCGCTGCTAAGGGACACAGAAATCATATACAGAAAAGGATAAAGCGTGGCAACTGCGACGGCCAATAGGAATAAGCCGATCAGAAGACGAGACAAAGACCATTTAGGCTTCACTAGGCATCCTCCTTTTTACCATAAACTCGTTTCGCTGACCTTGCGTCCGATATAGTTTGCTGTGTAAATGAAGATTAGGCTGATGATACCGGTAAACAAATCAACAGCGGTGCCGTAGCTGTAATTGCCGAGCGTAAGCCCCATCCGGTATACGAAGGTGCTGAAAATATCACCAGTGTCATAGGTCGCCGGATTCATCAACAGGAACACTTTTTCGAAGCCGATGTCGATGATGTGACCGGTACTCAGAATCAGCATGATCACCATCGCCGGCATAATGCCTGGTATCGTTACATTCCAAAGCTGCTTCCAGCGACTCGCTCCGTCAATGGCCGCCGCCTCATACAGCTGCGGGTCGATGCCCGTAAGCGCCGCCAGATAGATGATCGAGCCCCAACCGGCGTGCTGCCAGATGTCTGCAAGCACATAAATCGGCCGAAACCAATCTGGCTGAACAAGGAGGTTGATAGGCTGCCAGCCGAGCAGCTTGACGAAGTGGGCAACGATACCTGTCGTAGGGGACAAGAACATGACAACCATCCCGATGACGACGACATTGGAGATAAAATGCGGGAGGTAGCTAACGGTCTGAACAAATCGTTTAAAGAACAGGTTTTTGACTTCATTGAGGCAGAGCGCAAGGATGATCGGCACTGGGAAGCCGAAAAGTAGATTGGATACGCCAAGCAGGAATGTATTGCGGAAAAGCTTCAGGAAATCTGGGCTTTCGAAGAACATCTTGTAATACTTGAGGCCGACCCAATTACTTTCCCATACGCCCTTGAATAGGTTGTAATCCTTGAAAGAGATGACCAGGCCGAACATGGGCAAGTACTTGAACAGCACATAATAGATGAAACAAGGCAGGAATAGGATTAGCAAGTACTTGCTGCGATTCAACTGCTTGAGGAAGGCAGACCGCTTGTTCGACGGCACACTTAGAGGCACTTCCACTTCAGGTTCAATGGAAACGTTAACCGACTCCATGCTCATCCCCTCTTTCGTCTGGCACCTCCCAATAGGAGTCCGTATCAACATATAGTGTACACGACGGATGAAAACGTAGGATCGAGGCCGGGCAAGCTGTCGTTACGGGATCGTTCAGTGTTCTGCGCACAGCCTCGCGCTTGGTCGGTCCGGGCACCATGCAGAAAAGGTGTTTGCCGGCAGTGAGCGCTGGAATCGTCAGCGTTAGCGCGTGGGTAGGAACGTTCTTCAGCTCAGTGAAGCAGCCGTCATTGACCTGCTGCCTGCGGCAGGCTTCATCGAGCTCCACTGGCTTGACCAAAACCTTGTCATTGAAATCGGCGACAGAAGGATCGTTAAATGCGAAATGCCCGTTCTCACCGATGCCGAGGCATACGATATCGACTGGTTTGGCCTTAAGCAGCGCTTCATACCTGGCGCATTCCGCTTCAATGTCATTGGCGCTGTCGATCCTGTGCACGGCGGCGAACGGCACTTTGGAGAATAATCGCTCCGTCAGAAAGCTGCTGAACGATTGCGGCGCGTCAAGCGGAAGCCCGATGTACTCATCCATATGAAAGGCGGTAATGTGCTGCCATTCGATCCCTTCCTCACGAATGAGTGTTTCTAGAAATTCATTCTGTGAAGGAGCCGCTGCGAACACCATGACCAGGTCTGCTTGTTCTTCAAGCAGCTTCTTGATGGCTGCCGCCGTATGCGATGCAGCCGCTGCTCCCAGCGACTGGCGATTGGAATAAACTTGAACTTCCAAATCATTCACAACCTTTGATAAAACCGGCTGATCCTGCAGCTTCATTATCTTCTACCTCCTCGATTCAAGTTTCCTAAGCTAAGCACCGAGCTCTCGAAGCAAATCCTTTAGACTGCGTACGCACTGCTCGGATGCTTCCTTACCGCCGTCCGAGAACGATGCGCCCATTGGGCGCTTCAACTGTTCCTCGGTCAATGCTGTGTGAAGCCTATAGTGGGTTTCCACCACGAGATAATCATCATATCCATTATCCAACAGCCTTTGAAAAAGCCCTCTATAGTCGACGCGCCCGCTTCCAATGGCCACCGCCTCAATTCCAGCATCGGTCTTGACCGCATCTTTCAAATGAATATGACGAATGCGGCCCTGCAAATAATTATAGCCGTCCGGAAATGGAAGCTCGCCGTCGGGATTCCACATATCGTTACCTGGATCGTAAAGTGCTTTCACCCAAGGTGAGGCGACCTCATCAACGATGCGTGCGACCTTGCGGGCGTTACTTGCGTAGACGCTGGGATCGAACTCCAGCACAAACGTAATACCCGCCTGCTCAAAATAGGGAGCTATCCGCTTAATCTGCGAGACAATCCTCGGCAGCGCCTCCTCGAACGCAGCTCTTGCCCAGAAACTGAATCCGCGAATGAGCGATACGTTTAATCGCTGTGCAATGGCTATGTACCGCTGCGCGATAGCGATATGGCTTGCCACCTCTTCCTTCTGGTCCAACTCGCATTTGAAAATCGGCGCTGACAAGCCGCATATGGATAGCCCGCTCTGATCGACCATCAACCGAATGCCTTAGATCGCCTCTTCCTCCATTTGATGCAGCAGCCTGTTATCTACGGATCGAAGCTCCAGAGCCTGAAGCCCAAATTGCTGAGCGAATGCGATTGCTTCCCGCAAATCTTGAGACACCTCATCCGTCAAAATCCCTAAGCGAAAACGGCTCATAGCCTCACCGTCATTCCCGTCTCACGGCTCTCATTGGCAGCCTCTAGGAAACGAATGATTTCTATCGTTTCTCCTATTTCAATATCGGGCTTGCCACTCGCAAACATTGCCATTACGCGCTCGAGCAGGCTGGCGTAATAAGGCTTGGCGAAAGCGCTCGTGTTCACGAACTGCGTATTTTTTTCACGATGTATCAATCCGCCAAACGTCTTATTCCCCCGGCGATTGCCGCGAATCGTTCCGACTCGGCCGTCTGCCCACACGCCCACCACCTGATCGTGATCCTCATTCGTCGTTGTTTTCACGTAATGGCAGCCAGTGCCCATCGTGCGGAAAAGCATTTCTGCAGTATGAATGCCATACCAGAAGAAGCCCGGTTGAGTCGGCTGGATGTCCAGCGGCCCGTAATAATCAGCCCCGATCACGGCGCCTTGCTCCTCATCCTGGAGCGCTTCAGTCAGCGCCTCCGAATACCGTAGCGCAGAGCAGCTCATCATTGAGAAGCCGTATTCCTTACCCAGCGTGGCCATATCACGAGCATCCTCCCAACGCACCGCAAATGGCTTATCGACGAACACCGGTTTACGGAAAGGAGCGATAGCCCTGAGCTGCTGCAAATGCACGCGACCGTCCACGGACAGCAGCAGCACTGCATCGCATTGGTCAGCTACCTCCTCCGGGGAGGCGGCGATGCTCACGCTGTAATTGTCTTCAAGTTCCTTCCGGAAGCCAGGCAGACGCGACCAACTCAACTCAAAATCCGGCGAGCCCCCAGGGTAAGCGACGACAATTCGCCCTCCCGGCACATGGTATTCCTGCGTCTTATCATTCAGCAGCTTCGCAAAAGCGGAGACATGCGAAGTATCTAGCCCAATCATGCCAATTTTCAACAACGGTTCCACCTAGAACACTCCTTCCATTAGTTCAAGTGCACTTCTTTGCCCGTTCTCGCTGATTCGTAAATCGCCAAGATCAGATCAACTGATTTTCTCGCTTCCTCACCGTTCACCATGGGTTCCTTGTTTTCCTTCACTGCATGTAAGATATCGTCTACAAAAATATAATGACCGTCCGATAACATATCCTCGGGCTTCGTCGAGCTCACGGTGGAAAGCGCCCCCACCTGCGGCGCCTCTTCGTCGGAGTCTAGCATCTTCCACTGCTTGATGCCGCTGTCGGCTACAATGATCGTCCCCTTCGCTCCATGCAGTTCAAAGCGTGTCTCCTGGTTCGGATAGACCGAAGTCGTACCCTGGATCACACCGAAGGCCCCATTCTTGTACTTCAGGACCGCTACTGCTGTATCCTCAACTTCAATATCGCGAAGGAGAGGCGCCGCATAAGCGAATACGGAATCAACACCGCCCATCAAATATTGGATGACGTCAACGCCGTGCACCCCTTGATTCATCAATGCGCCGCCGCCGTCCCATTGCCATGTACCGCGCCAGCCAGCACTCATGTAATATTCCGGGCTTCTATAATATTTCAGATAGGCGTCACCCAGCACCAGCTTGCCAAGCTTACCGTCTGCAATCGCTTGACGCGCCGCAATGACCGACGGCATCACGCGCCGCTGAAAGACGCAGCCGAGCTTTACGTTGTTCTCGCGGACGGCAGCGATCATCTGCGACATTTTGTCAGAGGTAATGTCCAGAGGCTTCTCACAGAGGATGTTTTTGCCTGCTCGAGCCGCCGCTAGGGCCACTTCAGCATGCATGCCGCTTGGTACACAGACGGAAACAACGTCAATATCGTCCCGCTTGAGCATTTCCTCATACTGGGTATAAACATTGTGTATTCCATACTCGTCTGCCATAGAGCGTGCCTTATCGGTTACTACATCAGATATAGCAACAAGCTCCGCTTCCGGATGATGGGAGATAGCTCTGGCATGAAAAGGCGAGATCACTCCCGCTCCAACGATGGCAAATCGGATTTTCGACATTTCAATCACCTCGTATCAAAATTGGCTTACACAACCTCTTCCTTCCCAGTTGTATGGGAACGGTAAATGCCTTCCAGTACTTCGTTAACCGTTCTGGCATATTCGCCTGAACATTCCAGCGGCCGAGCCCCGTCGATAGCGTCGATGAACTCCTGCAGCTGCAGGATGTAAGGGTTTGCCGATTCAGGTAGCGGCACCTCACGATAGCTGCCGTTATCACTAATCCATATGCCCCTGCCGGTAACGAGCTTCAGCATGCCTTCCGTAAATATCAGATGGGTATCATTTATTGGAACTCCCTTATAGCCGGATTGCACGATCGTAGCTGGAATTCCAGCATCCGTCATCGCGTAGATGCAGCCGCTTCCTTCGACGTCCCCACGGTCCGCGTAATGAGTAAGCTTCGCCCTGACGGTATGAATTCGGCTGTCCAGTAACCACTGGATTTTGTCCACCGAATGCGCGCCTAGATTCGTTATGATACCGCCCCCGGCCTTCTCTTTAGACAGAAACCAATCCGGTCTGGTGTCCATAAAATAATGCTGGTGTCTTGTATCGTTTATCATGATCAGCTTGCCTAGATCACCTCGCTCTATGATTTGCTTGGCCATCTTGTTCTCACGAAAATAATGTTGGGTTAAGCCGACCATCAGTTGAACACAGTTTCTCTCGGCAGCGGCAATCATTTCGTCGCATTCGGCGACGTTAAGCGCCATCGGCTTTTCCATTAAGATATGGCAGCCTACGTCAGCGCAATCGAACGCAGCCTGCTTATGAAGAAAATGCGGCAGTGCAACAATCGCAATATCCGCTCTCTCTTGCTCGAGCATCTTTCTATAGTCGGTGTATGCAACAAGTCCATAACGGCTTGCCGTTTCAAGTGCTCTGGCTTCCTGCACATCGGCGATGGCGATTGCACGCAGACGGTTCATCTGCTCAATTGCTTTTAAATGACTGCCTGCGATTTTCCCTGCCCCAATGATAACTACCCGCAGCATCGTATTCCCCCTCTCACAGGTGTTGGTGCTGTGCCTTGATTGTATACGGCTGTACGCTGGCTGCCTATCCCCGCTATTTCATCTTCTTCACCCTATTTCATAAATCTGCAAAACAGTGAAGGATTCGAAAAAGTGGTAGATGACCACAATTATTTGTTAGATTCCCAAACACCTCGTTATCAGTTATAATTTATTTGTAAATGTTGTAATCAGCTTCATAAAAGGAAGGTGCCTTGTCCATGCTGCTCTCGAATCTCAAGCTCCGAGCAACTGCAAATTCCTTGTTTATCAGGCTGTTCGCCAGCTTCCTCATCGTTGTCGTCATCCTCGTTTCCTTCAATTATTTCTCCTTAACGTTCTCCAAGAATAAAGTTCGGGACGAGATCATCAATTACAACACCTCGAACTTGAAGTCGACAACAGATAACTACGAAAAGGAATTCGAGCTGATTAAGAACCAACTACTCAATTTATATTTTAATGAGAATGTGCAGCTCATGTATTTCAATGGTAGCACCATCAATTATGAGATCGCCGCCAAAACCATGCAGGACATTCGTCAAATTACGATGAACTCGCTTCTGTATTTGGATAACCTGATCCTTTATTACAGAAAACCTTCGCTTGTGCTGGACAAAAACTCCATGACCTCTGACAGAACGTTCTTCAATAAATTTTACTCCAGCAAGGAGTATCCGCTTGCGTTCTGGCAAGCACAATTCCAAAATAGTACGAATTTCCGCGTTTATGCTCCTTCTAATTTTTACGACATTCCCTTTAAAAATGATTACAATTCCTTAGGCCAGGCCTTCCCCGTTTTAGTAAAAAACAATTGGTCCCAAGACTTCTATATGGCTGCTTTTCTCGATATGCAGAAAATGTTCCGAGCCTTTCATTTGTCCATCAACGATAATTTCTTTATTCTAGACGCCGACGGTAAGCAGTTGTTCACCTCATCAACCGATGAGAAGTTAGGAGCGCCGCCGACCTACGACTATTCGAAGGTATACACCAAGAAGGACAACTATTATTATTTTTACTGCAAAGGTGCTGTTTCTGGACTTATTTACGTGAACGTCATTCCCGACGCTTTTATTGCCTCCCAGGTAAAATTAAACGTATCCCTCATCTCTCTGCTGATTGTTACGCTCGGGATCAGTATCATGGCGTCACTGTTGTTCAGCTTCGGCTTCAATCAACCGATTCGTCGGATGGTCGCTTCGTTTAAGCAGTACAACCCGTTAATACCGGTTCAAAGCCGCATTAATGAATTCAATCAACTCGGCAGTCAGATCAAGCTTATCCACGAGGATTTAAGCCGCAAAAATTCACAGCTGCAAAGCTTTGCCTACATGAGCAGCGTTAAGAAAATCCGCAGCAACCTCGAGATGGATTTCATCGACAGGCCGTACGTGATCGTCATCTTTGAATTGACCTATAAGAAACGTAGCCAGGACCAAACAAGAGTCGAGCAAAATTGGTCTTACAACAAGAAAGAATTGATCGATTTCGAATTCAAGAAACAATATCCGGAATCGGTTACCTTCCAGATCGAATCGACCAGGATTCTGAGCTTCGCCTTCATGGAAGAAACCGACTATCCGGCCTTAAAAGACCTGCTCTTCCAAATGAAACAGATCTTTGATTTAAATAAGGAAGAGGTCTATGTGACTATGGCGGTCAGCTCCTTCTACTCTAGTGCTGCGCAGATGACCGAAGCTTATGACGAAGCGCTCCATCTTAGTAAAAGGCGCTGTTTGAACGACGAAACGCAAATTATTGACTGCTATCAGGCACTAGATCTAGTAACAATGTTCCTGACGCAGCAGCAGGAGCACGAATTCGCCATCAATCTGCAGGCCGGCAATGAAACCGAAACACTCCAGATCGTGAACAGGTTCCTGGCTCAAATGAACAAGAGAGCGGTAACGTCTCTTCAGTTCTATCATTTTGCCGATGAAATCATTCATAAAACGCTCAAAACGCTGACCGCATTGCAGGCAGATTACACCCATCTGGGGGATCAAGCTCGACTTCGGGAGCAGATCATCGACTGCCATACCTACGAGCAGCTTGCTTCATACTTAGTCGAGTTCCTTACTTCAGCGTTGGAGCTGGTCAAACGGAAGAAGGAAGAATCTGATCCAATTACCGCTTTCGCGATGGAATATTTAGAAAATAATTACAGCGGCGATATTACACTGGAGCTCGTTGCGGATAAGCTTAATATTTCGAGCGGCTACCTGTCCACTTATTTCAAGGACAAGACCGGGATCAACTTCATCGATTATTTGAACAATCTGCGGATCCGTAAAGCGAAGGAAATGCTGCTCCAACCGGGTTCCCGCATTCAGGATGTAGCCCGCAAGGCGGGTTATCAAAATATGAATTCGTTCAACAGAATGTTTAAGAAGTTTTCCGGTGTCACACCTAGCGAATTCCGCAAGCAAGCGGTGTCGTTCCATATCTCATAGCAAAGCCCCCGCTTGGGCTGCGTCCTCCACCCGTGGACAAATAAATATGGTATGGTATCACCAAAAATGGTGTGTCCGAACGTTCATCTTCGCAAAAAAATAAAACAAACCTGGACTCCTTATTAAGGAGTCCAGGTCTTATATCCGTCTATCCAACTTCATTCAACCGCCCATCCCGAAATCTAACAATCCGCTTCGCCTGCTGCGCAATCAATAAGTCATGCGTAATCAAAACAATTGTCCGACCTTGTGCATTTAATCTCTTTAAAATGTGAAAAACAAAACCAATCTTCTGATTACGAATCTCAGCAAGGCCAGAATCCTTAAGCACGTTTATTCCTTGACCATCCAGGTCATAGATACCTTTATCTGCAACATCCAAACACCTGATGATGTTCATCAGCGTTGATTTGCTGGAACCTGACGGCCCCATGATGGCCACGAACTCTCCCTGATCAATATCTAACGAGACATCATCTAATGCTTTAATCGTTTCCTCGCCCATAAAACTCATGATAAAGCTTCATGAGCGCCCTTTTCTCAATCCGCGACACATACGACCGCGAAATCTCCAGCTCCTTCGAAATCTCCCGCTGCGTCCTCTCTTCCCCGCCAAACTCCAGCCAAACCGCCCAACCACGACCATGTTTTCTTGGAGCCTTTACTTTTATTTTGAGGGTAAGATTGGATGCAATGGTGTCAGTGTTTATTGAGGAAGCCGAATGAAACAAACACCCTATCTCAAAAATCGTATCACACGATTTTCAGATAAGGTGTTTAGATGTCAGGGCAATTTTACCCCAGATACAATGTAAAGGGATTGTGTGGTACTGCATCCATTGAACACCTACTGTGCAACCCCACACTTCTTTTTTATCAGTATCTTCACTCCGTAAGGGGGGAGCTGAACCGACTGATTCAGCATTTCGCCACTCAGCAATTCCTTTGTCTCCTGATTGAGTTGAATCTCCTCCGATTTATTCCCGTAATTCAATAGGAATATATAATCGGTATATTCCGAAGAACGGATGCCGAGCTCGACTTGGGCCGGAAGCACCAACCATTGTTCAACAGGGGATTTCAAACCAAGATAACGAATAAGCTCTTCGACGACCGGTTCACTAAAGGCCGCACCGTAATACCAGGCTTCACCTAAACCGACATTGCGTTTTGTCAAGACAGGCTTGCCTTCATAATATTCTGATGCGTATACCGCAACGATCTCGACGTCCGGATCCTCCACCTTTAAAATATCGTTAAACGCCTCCGTCCTCAATACCGTCGCCTCGGACGAATCTGTCCATTTCAGACGAGCCGCAGGAACCGTTCCTTTGATTAGGGTGAAGTCTTCGACTGTAATCCCGCATAAGCCTGCTGCCGGACCTGGTAAAGGACTCATCAGACAGTGCCCGTGCTTATTTTTATAGCCCGTGCGCGCACCGAAAATGATCTTTCCGCCCTGCTCAGCAAACCCGGTCAGAAGTTCCGCCGTCTCCTTAGTCATGATTGCCGGGTGCGGATAAATCAACGTTTGATAAACTAGCAATTCCTCCACTGTTGAATCGCTGCGCAAATAGAGAACATCCACTGGAATATGCAGATGTTGTAGCTGCTTGAACCATCCGCGCTCACTCATCCCAGTTAAAGGTCCATGCCACTTATCAAACTCGCCGTCCCACAGATTGTCATAGTCGCGTAAGATGGCAACTTCGGCTTGATATTTCGTTCCGGCAATCACTTCACCAATGGCGGCAAGTTCTTGGCCAACCTGTCCCGCTTCTTGGATTCTCCGATTCGGCCTATTATGGTAATCATTAATACCATGCCAATAAATTTCTGTTCCGATGGTTGCGGTACGCCAGCGAAAATAAAGCAGCATGTCCGCGCCGTGCAGAATCGACTGATAAGTCCATAAGCGCATCTGCCCAGGTCGGGGGGAAGCCATCTCCATGCGATTGACCCAGCCACCCGGACCCGACTGCTGTTCCATTACACAGAAATTCGGTGATACGGAACGGGAGCTGCTCAGATTCAGGCTCCATGCCCGGTCCAGCAAAGGATTCTCCTCGGTGCCCGGAAAAATTGTTGAAAATTGCGGATAAGAATCATAGGAGAAAAAGTCCAGCATTTGATCGGTCAGCTCATGGCTGTCCAGATGTCCGAACATGCCATTTGTTGTAATCCAATGATCCGGCGCTTCTTCACGAATAATGTCCGCTTGAAGCTTGGCGAAGGAAATCGTATTATCCGAAATAAATCTCTTTTCATCCAGCGCCTGATGCGGATTCGGGCTTTCGGATACCGTCGGACGCGTCAGATGCACCTGTTCCCATGCCGAATAGGTCTGATTCCAGAAAACGGCACCCCAGGCCTTATTCAACTGGGTTAAACTGCCGTATTTGGCCTTCAACCATTCTCGGAAAGCTTGGTGATCCGCTTCGGCGTAGAACACATTTATCTCACAGTTTAATTCATTATCAATCTGCCAGCCGACGACGGCCGGATGATCTTTGTAATGCTCAGCCATTTTCCGTGTAATACGGGCGCAAAGCTCCCTGTACTTCGGACTGCTGTAGTTATAATGCCGCCGTGCGCCGTGCGTATATATGATTCCCTCTTGGGATACGTTAAGCACTTCCGGATAACGCTGTGTAAGCCAAGCAGGCGGTGTTGCTGTAGGTGTTCCCATGATGACCTGCAAATTGTACTTGTTCGCCAAATCCAATACCCGATCAAAGAAATCAAATCGGAACACGTCTTCCTCCGGCTCAAAAATGGACCATGCAAACTCCGCAACGCGAATGACAGACATATGCAATTCCCGCATTCTGCGGAAATCATCCTCCCATAGGGATTCCTGCCAATGCTCAGGATAATAACAAACGCCTAACTGCAAAGCTTTAAGTTTTATCGATTTGCTCATGACGTTTTGCTCCTTCTTGATCAGTGAATTTTAGCCTTTAACCGAACCGGCGGTTAGACCTCGAATGAAGCTTTTGGAACCGACTGCGAACAGGATCAATACCGGAAACGTGCCGATGGTCAGACCCAAAATTTGTGCGGCCAAATCGGTGCGGTAAGCGGTTCCAAGCGAATTAATCCCTAGAGGTATCGTGAACAACTCAGGCTTGTTAATCATAATGAGCGGCAGTAAATAATTGTTCCATGACCATAGAAACACGAGCAGGGACAAAGTTGTGATCGCCGGAAAAATAAAGGCAAGGACAATCCGGAAAAAAACACCGATATCCGAACAGCCATCCATCCGGGCGCTTTCTAGCACTTCAGTCGGGACTGCGCCCCGCATAAACTGCGTCATCCAAAAAACGCCGAAGGCATTCGCCATCCATGGCAAAATGAGCGGAAGCAGTGTTCCGGAAAGGCCAAGACTGCGCATTTCGATAACAAAGGCGACAAGCCCGAGCTGACCTGGAATCATCATCGTCAACAGGACGCCGGCGAATATTTTTCGCTTATATTTAAACTCATGCTTGGCAAAAGCAAAGCCGGCGAAGGCACTGACAAAAACCGATAACAGTGTGCTGGCGATCGAGACAATCAAGCTGTTTAAGTACACGAGATCAAATCGGCTGTCCGCTACAGTCTTCAAATTTTCAAGCAAATAATTGCCTGGAATCAGGACGATTTTCTGAAATAGATCTTCATTCTGATAGGTACCCATGATCGTCATGATATAAAACGGCAGAAGAGCAAATAAAGAAATAATGGCAATAGCGGTTGTGGCGGCCGTTGTTCGCAAGTAATTGCTCATGATTGCTCCCCCCTTTGAAATCTGGCGCCGATAAATGAAAAGACAGCAATAATCAAACAGAGTCCATATGCGATTGCTGCTCCTAGTCCGTATCGGGTTGTACTGCCGTAAGCGGTATCGTACATATTCCAAACAGTCGTCAGACAGCAACGGTCCGGGCCTCCGATCACTGCTGTACTGGAACCCATACCAGCCCCGCCGAGCAGAAGCATCGGTTCCTCCAATAATTGAAATCCACCGATGATGCCGGTAATGACAATAAATATCGTTATCGGTTTGAGAAGAGGAAGCGTAATCGACCAAAAGGTTTGAAGAAAGGTAGCTCCGTCCACCTCAGCGGCTTCATTCAAATCCTTCGGAATGTTCGCAAGCCCGGCCAAGAAAAAAATCATGGTGTAGCCGAAGCCTTTCCAAGACATCATCAGCACGATGACCATGCGGGCGTAAAATGGATCGCCGAGCCAGTAAATGCCTTCGTCAATTAAACCAAGTTGAAGAAGCAGCTTATTCACAAATCCGGCTTGCCAGTCGAATAGCAGATTGAACATCAAGCCTACCGCAACAGGCGTGACAATGTACGGCAAAAAATTGACCAATTGAAAGAAGCCCTTCCACTTGACCCATCGGCTGTACAGCAGCGTAGCTATGCCTAAGCCGAAAATAATTTGCAGCGGCAGTGTCAAGACGACGAACAGCATCGTATTGCCGACCGACTTAAAGAAGTAGGAATCAGGATTAAACAGAAACTTATAGTTTTCCAGGCCGACGAACGTTTTGCCACTGATTCCGTCCCAGCTCGTCAAGCTAATATAAAGCGAGAATAGAATCGGAATGAATCCGAATGCAATATATAAGATCAGGTAAGGTGATAGAAAAAAATAGGGCACCCACCTTCTTTTTACGCTATTCATCACGCACACCCCCAGTTTAGAGTTGCTGTTTAATCGAAGAACGGCCATTGAAGCCTGCCGTTCTTCGATCTTTCTCTTCAGTTGTTACATCGTAATGTTCGGTGCTTTTGCTTTCAGCTCTTTTTTAATTTTGTCCATCGCCTGATCTACGCCAAACGAATTATCCTTGGCAAGAGTTTGCAAGATAATGTTCATCACGTCGTTAAGCACTAAGTCGTTCACATTTTCGGATACATCTTTTGTTTTAGCGGAGATGTCGACAAAGAATTTTTTACCGATATCCTGACTGCCGAAGCTCGGCCAGGTCCAATTCGTAAATGTCGGGTCATCATAGGCCTTCTTATAGTGAGTAAAGACACCGTCCTTATGCTGTGAGGCGGCTCCCTCTTGCGTCATGGATGTGAATTCAATCCATTTCCAGGCGAGCTTCGCATTTTTCGCTCCTTTAGGAATGCCGTGCGAAGAACCTCCGGCAATATAACCGCCGCCTGGAGCGACCATTAATCCCCATCGTCCTTCTTTTTTATCATTCGGCGAAATCACATATTGCGGTCCCCATACAGGTGCCATAGCAAATATGTATTTCTCCTGGCCGAACGTTGCGTTCCAAGCAGGGGTCCATTGATCCAGCTTATCCACTGTGCCGGAATCGCGGAATTGAACGAGACTCGTAACAACTTGCTGAACAACATTAGTATTCAGTTTGTCGCCGTCAAAGTAGGAGTTAGGCCGCTGACCTTTGATGAATGTATAGACATCCCCTAGACCAGGGAACATTTTGACCTTCCCGCCGCTTTTCTTGACGATTTCCTTTCCCTTTTCAATGAAGGTATTCCAATCGGGAAGCATCGCTTCCAGCTGCTCCGGATTGTCAGTTCCCAGATATTCTTTCGCCAGCGGTTTGATATAAGCCATCCCGGCTACGCTCATATCGTCAGGGATCGCAATTAGATGCCCGTCTTTGGAAAAGGTGGGTATATCGTAGTCAAAGAGGATTGATTTATCCGCGTTATACGGTGCCGCCTCCAAATTCTCTATAACGTTCATGTCAAAAATCTTTGCTTTTTGACCGCGCTCGATCCGGATCACATCGGGCAGTTCTCCTCCTGAGGCGATCGTCGTCTGCAATTTTTTCGTAACATCTGCTGCAGCGACATTAACGCGCTTCATCTTAATGTTCGGATATTTTTTATTGAATTCTGCCAATGCATCCGGATGCTCAGGCTCCCAGGTCCATAACACGAACTCACCCTTTAAATCCTCATTGCCTTTCGCGTTTGCATCTGTACCGCCGGCATCTTTTGTTACACTGCTGCTCGTTTCTTTTGCTGCTGCAGCGGAAGTATCTTTTGCAGCAGGCTTGGCCGCAGTGCCTCCGCTGCTGCATGCTGCCAATGAACCAACCAGTACAATCGCCGACATGGTTGCGCCAAATTGCTTGATCCAATTTTTCCTTATCATTGAATGAGCCTCCCTTTAAGTGCAACTCTTGTATTCGCTTTCAATCATACATTGGACATAATGTAAGCGTAAACATATCAATCCTATTATTTTTGTCTCAATCCTACATTATTTTAACAGTCTCTTCACGTAATACTTTATACAGCTTATAATTCTAGAAATAGGGGGGGGAAACGCATGAAACTCGTTTTGGTCGACGATGAACGCATTGTAATCGAGCATATCATAGGTCTTGTCCCGTGGGAGAAGTATGGTTACGAAATTGTCGCTACCGCTACGAATGGAAAGAGCGCTCTTCGTATTTGTGAAGAGAAGCGTCCGCAAATCGTGATCGTAGATATCCGTATGCCAGTCATGGACGGTCTCCAGCTGATTCAAGCCGTTTCTGAGAAGCAATTAGGCATAAAATTCATCGTGCTAAGTGCTTATGAGGATTTTAGCTTTGCCAGGCAAGCAATTTCACTTGGCGGGGTCTCCAGCTATTTAGTTAAGCATGAAATTGACAGCGATAAGCTTTTACAAGAGTTGAATAAAGCGAAATCAGCATGGGAAATGGACGAGAAGCAGCGCCGAATGCTGAAAAATGAGTATATAAAAAACCTCGTCACCGGAATGGAACACAATCCCTCTGTTTACGAGATTCATGGTATGAAACCGCCCTTTGGTCTGGTGCTTATACAGAAGGACTCCCCGTTCTCAGCCGGCCACTTAACGGCAGCGCAAGCCGAACCTTCAAATACGGCGAAATGGATCTGGGACATCGCCAAGCTTTGTTCAGATAACGAGCATTGGCAATTGTTTGGTGAATTCTCTGTCCATGAGGCTCAAGTTGTGCTGTTGTTTTCCCAAAGAAACAAAGTGTCAGGACTTATGCGTGAACAGCTACGAGAGCTTTTATCACCAATACACTCGCATTTATTCCATGCTTACAACCGGACATTTTCGGTCTTTTATACATTTCCGACGATTGATCCGGCTGCGCTTCACACATCTTTTCACCAAGTAACTGAAGCGGCACGGCATGCCGTCTTTTGTGGGCGGGAGGCTTTGGCCTGTGCTGGCGATCTCCCATTACCGATTGAATCCGCTTCCACTTCTGGCCGCAGCATACGTTTCGATGAACTGAACGAGAGCTTGGAGCAGCAAAACATCCAGATGATGGAGACCGCGGTGAAGGAGCTCTTTAGCCGTATTTGTACGCCAAAGTGGGACTTGCGGGGTTTATTCGATCTTATCAATGGCCTGACCATTCTTGTGAATGAGCCCGCCGCAAAAAATGGCATAGCAGAGAGCGATCCTTTTGACATACAGGTCTACAATCCTGTTTATCAGATTGATGATCTTATCGATCGGTTCACCCATCTTCTTTGCGGACGTATCTCACAAATGAACGAGACCAGCCAATTATCAAATAAAATGATGAAGGCTCTCCGTTATATTCATGAGCATTATCACGAAGAAATTAGCATCGAAGACGTCACATTTGCAATTGGCATTAGTCCCTCCTACCTTCATCAATTATTTAAAAAAGAATTGGATCGAACGTTTTTGGACTATGTAACGGAGTACAGGATCCAGCAGGCAAAACGAATTTTGCGTCAGGAAGACGCTAAAATATCGGAAGTCGCCGCAAGAATCGGCTATCGTTCGCCGCAGCATTTTACCCAAGTATTCAAAAGAGTGACCGGCATCCTCCCCCATCAATATCGGGAGGTGGGCAGCCGCCAATGAGAAGCCTGCGTTCTGTTATATTGATTCGGTTAGTCATCGTAGCGGCTGTCAGTTTCCTGCTCGCCGCAGGCTTCACCTACTATTTCTATCAAAAGATTCTCCTCAAGCAGATGATTCATGACGATAATACAAAGCTGGGGCAGACGGCCAGGCAGCTGCAGTATATGTCGGATGATGTCGTGAAATTTTCATCTTCCCTGATTATTTCGAATCAACTGCAAATGTTTTTTAAGAGCTACGAACAATTGGATACGTTTGATAAATTCTCACTCCTGCAAGATACATTTAACTATTTGGATGATAATAAAGGGCTCCGCAAGGAGGTGACGAGCTTCGCTCTCGTTATGCCAAATGGTGAAGCGTTTTGGAGCGAGGCAAGATATGACAACTACATTTACGATCGCATGAAAGAAGAGTGGTATCAAAATTTTCTCATTTCTGGCAAGTTAAGCGGCTTTACCGAGCCCCATCAAATTTTCTTTAATGCTGTGACTCAGAGTAATACAATTAGCTACATCATCAACGTAAAGGATATCCAGCAATCCGGAAGCAGTATCGGGCAATTGATTCTGAATTTGGATTATAGCAGTTTTGAGTCTCTGTTGACGTTCGGAAGCACTGATTTCGATGGTTTTTTATGGGCAAATGACAGCAATCATATCATTTATGAGAAAAAACAGCAGCAAACTGATCCCGCTGCGAACGATATGCTTAAAAATGAGGCTTTATTGCAAAAAGAAGAAGGGATTCGAAAAATCAAAGGCGGTTACCTACTGGTCAACCGATTTGCAGGAAATAACTGGAGGCTAATCTCCTATACTTCACAACATACGTTAATCGAACGCGGGAAGATCGTCATTTATTTACTTGCCATCTTTTCACTTGCCAGTACCATATTGATCCTTGTCCTGATTATGCCAGCAATTTTTCGCATTACAAGACCCATCATGCGACTTTACCACGCGATGAATGCTGTTTCTAGCGGAAATTTGCAAACATCGGTTTCCATCCAAACCGGAGATGAGCTGGAAAAGCTCGGACAAGGGTTTAACCGGATGATCGACCAACTACGCGTTGATATGGAAGAATCGATCCGTTACGAGCAGGAGAAACGGGAGCTGGAACTGGAGCTTCTCCTTTCCCAGTTGAATCCGCACTTTGTATACAACACCTTGAACGCCGTCATTTACATGGCACAAAAACAAGGGAACGAGGACATCGTCCGTATGGTCGCTTCCTTTATCAGGATCCTGCAGGATGCGGTAAGAATGGGTGACGGTCAATCACTTATACCGCTTCGTGAAGAAATAAGCATATTACGTGATTACATTGCAATCCAAGCCTACCGCTACATCGACATATTTGACGTGATATGGGAGATTGACGATCATACGCAGGATAGTTTGATTCCACGCAATCTTATCCAGCCCTTTGTCGAAAACGCCATCTTCCATGGGATTTGCCCCAAAGACGAAAAGGGGACGATACGCATATCCGCAGCAGCCCAAAATGGTATACTTACGCTCATTATTGAAGACGATGGCGTCGGAATCGAAGCGGAACAGCTTACTGCCATATGGGACAAAGGAATCAACAAGGAAGGCCCGGGCATACGGCATATTGGGTTATCCAATACGAAAAAGAGATTAGAACACCTATTCGGCATACAATCTGTCTTGCAGATCGACAGCATTCCAGAAAAAGGGACAACCGTAAAAATAAGCATCCCAGAGCGGTACGGGTAACCGGTTTTTAGGTTATTAAAGCAAATAAGCCCATTCAGACGGCCGAAGCCTGAGCAGAATGGGCTTACGTGTTAGGAATAAACCCCCACATCACAAGCCTCTGGAATACCTATCTTCCAATCACCATGATCTGCTCTGCCGGTTGGACCAATACGGCAGTGGGTGCCATCTGGTGTAATCGGATGGCTCGGCTCGAGCCCTCGTGGTCAAAAAAGTTGTCCTTGATTGTAACATCGCTGCATGCTGTCAGGCTAATCACCTCAGTTATCATTCGGGATTGCGGCCCTGTTCATTCAACCGCCTAAAAATTTCCATAATCTGTTTGCTCAGTCCCCGATAAATTAAAGGCAACTCTACATTCTCATAGACACTTAATCTCGGCAGCAGGTTAAAACTCTGAAAAACAAATCCAATCTTCTGATTACTAATCTCAGCAAGGTGAGAATCCTTAAGCACGTTTATTGCTTGACCATCTAGGTCATAAATACCTTATCTACAATATCCAAGCACCCGATGATGTTCATCGGTGTGGATTTGCCGGAACTCTCCATGATCAATATCTAACGAGACGTCATCTAACGCTTTAATGGTTTCCTCGCCCATCGTATAGTATTTACTGGCATTCTCGATATGGATTAACGACATAACCTTCAACTCCATTACTTGCACAGAGTCCAAATAAATGAAGTATCTGATTCATATCCCTTACCTTTTCGCCTTATAAAACTCATGATAAAAGCTTCATCAGCGCCCGCTTCTCAATCCGAGACACATAGGATCGGCTAATGCCCAGCTCCTTTGCAATCTCCCGCTGAGTCCGCTCTTCCCCGCCAAGCTCAAGCCCAAATCGCCCAACGACAACTTCCTTCTCGCGATCGTCCAGAATCTCTAAGTTCCGATAGATTTTGCTCTTCTCTATCTTGAGCTGTACCTTATCCACGACATCGTCGGCCTCCGTGCCAAGGATGTCGATTAAAGTAATCTCATTCCCCTCTTTGTCCGTTCCGATGGGATCATGCAAGGACACGTCTTTCCGCGTTTTCTTCAGCGATCTCAGATGCATCAAGATCTCTATATAAATGTCATTAGTAATCATATTTTACACCTACATACCTGATAACATCATATTCCAGTATCAGCTTGCATGTTCCAACGTTGCTTTACGAGCAATGACTGTTTGACTATAGGGCTTCCAGAACTTTCAATTCGAGAATAATGAACGGGTAGATGTATAAGATTAACGGATCCGTGCGTAGATTTCTATGGCAGTCTCCTGAATGGAATGTGATATTGCTTGGACAATTAGCTATTTCACTGTGAAGCGATAAGAACTTCCACGCCCATAATCACCTTGCGACATTATAGGACGAAGAATTGGTGAGCCAATTGGAAATCACTCGTTCTATAGATGGTTCCACTTTTGTTTTTAACAGTAATCATGCTTAAGTACACTTTCCTGAGATCCCTTTGGAGGAGATGCCTGTCATCTCGAAAGGATCACTTCCGCAACGAGCTGTCCCGACAGTGTGACCATTGGCGTTCCTCCACCTGGATGGGTGGTACCGCCCACAAACCATAACCCTTTCAAATCAGCTTGATTGGAGGGTCTGGCAAAGGTTTGGCGAGCAGAATTCGAAGAAATGCCATAAATCGCCCCCCGAAACGCAGACGTCTGTGTTTGTAACTGATCCGGGGTGAAAGTTTCTGAAACTTCGGCATCATGTGTAAGTCCTGCCAAACCATAGTACTCAAGTTTCCTCCAAAGCTGGCTCTGATACAGATAGGCTTCTTCTTCCCATTTGATACTTGGTGATGTCGATGGTGCATTGGCTAAAATGAAGAGATTGCTACCTCCTTCTGGCGCCAACCCCTTCTCTGAATATCCGGAATGACATATATAAATGGCAGGATCTTTTGCCGGCTGCCCCTGCCCAAAAATATCATAAAACTCACGACCATAATGCTCAGGGAAAAAGACCGTATGATGAAGCAGCTTATCATAGGTTTCCTTACTCCCGACGAGGGAAACGAACCCTGACAGTGATGGTTCGTAGGCGGTGATTCGGTCATTTCTCATCGATGGGCGCTCTGATTCTTGAAGCAAATCTTGGTAAATAGATAGCACATCTCCGTTCGCGATAACGATGTCAGCCGCGTAGTAACCGTCATTTGCAACCACACCTGTGATACAACCGTTAGATGATGAAATTTTTTCCACCCTCACCGATGTTCGAATCGTTACACCGAGCTCTATGGCCAACTGGCGGAATGCCTCTACGATGCGATAGGTACCACCTTGAACGCTATATACGCCGATTTGTAATTCTAAATGAGCAAGCATAGCGAAAATAGCAGGTGCATGTCTCGGAGCCGAACCCACATAAGTGGCGTAGCGTCCGAATAAGGCTAAGGTATTGCGGTGCTTGAAATAACGGCTCAATAAGCGATCCAATGTCAACCACGGTCGAATCCGCAAAAGTCCAGCTAACAGACGCCAATCGGCTTTATCCCGCCACGATAACAACAGCCGATTCATAAACAAACGATCAGCCTGCTGATACAGCGCAGCGGATTCTTTCATGAAGGATCTCAATTGTTTCGCATCAGCCGGGCTATACACGGCAATCTGAGCTTCCATTTTCGCCAAATCGGAGGATGTATCGACGGAATTTCCATCATGAAAATGATTCCGTGTGCCCGGATCCAACGGATAAAATGTCACATAATCCTCCATCCGTCGACCGACATTTGTAAAGACCTGCTTGAAGACATGTGGCATGGTTATCGTACTAGGGCCTCGATCAAAGTAATAGTCGCCAAGCACGATACGCTGCAACTTGCCTCCTAATGTTGGCTGCTGTTCCAGCACGGTGACTTGATAGCCTGCATGTGCTAGCCGGATCGCCGCAGACAACCCGCCTAAACCGCCACCGATGACAATGACTTTCTTCATGAGTAACGCCTCCCTTTCCACTCGTAACCCTTGCCAGTGAAACTTGCCAGCCACGAAGCTAATGCAATCGCAGACAGCATGCAGATGCTGGCTGGTAAAAAAAAGCTCAGCCACCATGGCTGACCGCTTCTTCGATCAATAACCCCTTTTATACATACTCCGATTAGATATCCTAGCCCACTAGGAAGGAATGCATGTGATAGCCATTCTGAGGGAAATCCCATGACATGTAGTGCTATAACGATGATTAGCATCACTGGTGGAATGAGATAGAGAAGTCCATAGATGGTTAACATTGCGGTTAGAAGCAGGCTATTCCGTCCTACACCTGCGAAAATATTTTTCTTATAGCCATTCCATACCCCAGCGGCATCTTGATACATCCGCATGGTGATATGGGGGCGGACGTCAGCTAGGGTGACGGGGAGCCCAGCTTTTTTGACGGCGCCGGCTAGTTGCATATCATCGACGAGATGACCCTTGAAGCCGGCATGCCCGCCTGTCGCCCTGTAGCTATCTGCTGCAATCAGCAGAAAAGCACCGTGGGCGGCGACGAACTTGGGGTCTGCCGACTGCCGAACGAGTCGTATCGGCAGATGGCAGGCAATGGAGAAGCTCATCATCGGAACGATGAGCTTCTCCATCCACGTGCCGGTTTCCTGTATGGGGAAACCGGTCACGAGCCCTTGACCCTGCGCGAGTGCGGTGTCCAGCGCAGCCGCAAGCGCCGTTGGCGCGAGACGCGCATCGGCGTCGAGGAAGAGCCACCACTCGCCTCGCGCAGCTTCGGCGAGCTGGTGGCACGCGTGCGATTTGCCAAGCCAGCCGGGCGGCAAAGCCGCCCCTGGCAGGACGCGCACGCGAGGATCGCCGGCCGCCGCGAGGATTGCGGCCTCGGCGGTGCCGTCGGTGGAGCGATCGTCCAACACCAGCACCTCCAGGTGAGGGGACGGCTCCACCAGGACAGATCGCAAGCACGCTGCGATGTTCATCGCTTCATCGCGTGCGGGAATAAGCACCGACAGCCGGGGCTTTAACTCTTTTGCCTCTTTTCCCTCTGCCTGGCGCACTGCTCCTTCAGCCTGCACCAATCCCCCAATGCTCATCCCTTCCCTATCCAACCAAGCCCGCCCTCTCCCATTTCCACCAAGAGAAGGCAACTGTGCAAGGTTCCAAATAACGAATAAAAGCTGCAGCAACAAGGCTACAGCTACCGTCCAAAGAAAGATGTCCATTTTGCCACCCCGTTCTTCCAAGCATCGTACTTTTCATTCGTTGAACGCGTAGTTTGCAGGAGTGATCGTGCTCCAACTATTGCCTCGCCATTCGCATCGATAACTAGGTCACGATGATCATTCAACTGTTGCTCCAACCGAGAGCGGAGCCTTGCCGTCCTATGTTTCCGGTTTTCTATCAACCAATCTTGTTGGATATGACTTCCAAATAATAGACTAACATCAGCCTTCTGATGAAGACCGAGGGAATAATAAGCAGTTACCGGCTGTACGATTGCTTCAGGGCAACGCTCCAATAAGTAGCCTATCCCATTTTGAAACTGAAGTGGTCGATGTTCCAGATGTTGGATATCCCCTTGAGGAAATAACCACACGCCATGCCCCTGCTTCAACAACTGCTCACTATAGTGCAGTGATTCTATCAAACCACGATTTGACGTCTTGTCAATCGAGAAAGCTCCTATTTTTCGAAAAAAGCGATAGCGTGACATCTGCCTTTCATCCATCATCATGAAATGCTCCCGACTGGAATCACGAACAATGGCGTGATATACAATCAATCCGTCCCACCATGAGCTGTGATTCATCATATAGAGCACTGGCCGTCCTTGAGGAGCCGGATCGATGTCACCGAGCATATCAATTGCGTGGAATTGGCGTTGTAACAAATAGCGTTCGTTATAGTGGCTGAAAACCCATTTAAACCATCTGCTTGTATCGGATGCGATCAACCCTTATCCCTCCTTGCGCCAGGACGATGCCGGCAACTGCAATCAATAAAGGTATCCATAAACCCTCTTTGGTACCTAAAAGTCCGAACATAAGCAGCATCGCTTGAACCAGACGAACAGCTTCACGCTGTATGTACTTCGATGGACGTTGTTTAGGAAACAAGAGCGAAATGAGCGCAGCTAGGACAAACCAGCTCACGAAGTTGGTTGCCGGAATTCCATAGAAGTCACCCTGCTCCTGCCATACCCAAAATTGTCGAGCGAAAGCCACCGGATCCAGGACCATGTCAAAAATAACTGTCCATGTCCCCATATATAATGCTCGCAGCCAGCGATTCGTCGTCGTTATCATGTTAACGACAGCTATAAGGATGCCGATCCATGCACAGGGAATAGCCAGTGGAACATGACCTAACGAAACGCCAAGTACATCCGTATAGCTGTATTTCCCAAATGGCCATCCGGTTCTTACGCCTACTTCTTCTATCAGAAAGGTCATAGCGCCTATAAATATAATTCTCGCCCAACTTACGATGGGCTTCTCGCCTAGCCTTGTTTCAAGGCTAGAGGCGTAGAGAGCAAAGAATACAAGAAAAAGCCCATTCGAGAACGATAGCCAAATGGGGACCCCAATTGTTAGCATCAGCAGGAGCCCTACGAGATACCAAACGATAAAAACAAGTCGAATCATAGGGATACCGCAGACCTTTCATTGGCTTCGGAGAGTAACATATACTTCTTCTTTATTTCTGCGTACAGCTTGAGTTTACTTAGCGATCCTACAATAGCCCGCTTTGTGAAAACTTGATAATCGGCAGCTCTCACCTCATCAAGAATGGCTGCGTAAAGGCTGGCCGCCAACTCGACAGAAAAAGCGCTCTGCGGAGCATACGTTTCAATGCCTTGCATCCCACGGATAAACCAACTGCGAGATCGTTCATCCAGCTCTTGAATGAGTTGACGAAAGCGTTCGTCAATCACACCCTCTTGGAAATCTTCTTCGCTGTAGCCATGACGAGCAAATAAATCAAGGGGTAAATAGCGGCGTTCGCGGCGTTGATCCTCTCCAACATCACGTACAATATTTACAATTTGCATCGCTTTACCCAGCCAAATGCCAGCCTCTACGATGTTCTTATCTGGATGGTCATGCAGGACAGGTAGCAGCATTTCTCCCACTGTTCCTGCAACGAGATAGCAATATTCCTCTAGCTGATCCATCGAATCATAATGGGTTAGTGTGAAGTCACGTCGTTGCCCCTCCATTTGTTTGAAAAATGGTGTTTTCGTCACGGGGAATGTCGCAAATAACCACCGTAAGGATGGCCAAATGAAATGTCTATCAGCCTCCTCCAGGTGGGTAAACTTTGATTCTATCTCATCAATGGTAAATGGGGAAAGGTCTGGTTCATCCACCGCATCATCAATGATTCGGCAAAATGCATAAATCACATAAACAGCTTCACGCCTTGGACTTGGCAAATAACGAAAGGCATTGTAAAACGAAGATGAGCCCTTCTGAATCATAGCTTCACATTGGGATAAGCAGGTTGCAAGTTCCATCCCATCACTCCTTTAACAAATGATTGGCAAGCAGTTTAGCGCCTTGCATCACGATAGGTATACCACCGCCGGGATGGACAGATGCGCCTACAGCATACAGGCCTTCAATGGGATACGGTACGATTTGCGGTCGAAACACCGCTGATTGACCAAAAGTTGGCGCAATGCCGAAACTTCCTCCTTGGTAAAGCCCCTCCGACTCCGCATCCTTAGGTGATCGAACTTCCTTCCACTGAATCGCCGCTCTTAAACCAGGAAATCCTCGTTTCTCAGCTTCATCAATGACATGGTCAACAAGCGCTGGCAGTTCATCTTCCCAAGTTACGGAACCGTGTGGTGGTGATGGAAGCAACATATACATCACGCTCTCACCCGGGGGAGCAGCATCTGGATCAATTGCTGTTGGATAAAAAATATAAAAGGATGGATCCTTTGGCAGTTTATTCTTCATAAATATGTCCTTCAACCCATGGGTTAACTCCTGTGGGAGAAAGAACTGATGGACTGCAGTTTGTACCCACTGCTTTTTCAGACCAAGATAGATCAGGATGGTGCCGGATGACGGTTTATAAGCTTTCTGAGGCACAGTATCCTTCGGAAGCAATTTAGTAAGATGAGGAAAGTCCCCATTAAATACAACGGCCTCATGTCTATATTCGCCGCCATCTGCTACTTTTACACCTACACAACGACCAGCATCCATCACTAATCCCTCTATCGACGTTTCTGTGCGTATCAAGATGTGTCTTCTGCGTAGCTCCTCTTCAAGAATGGTAACTAAGCCGGCATAACCGCCTTTGACATACCAAACACCGAACGCATGCTCAGCATAGGGGAGCAACGTATATAGTCCCGGGGATTGAAAAGGTGCCCCGCCGATGTATAAGGTTTGTAGAGAGAAAGCATCAAGCAGTTTCTCATTACGAAAGTATCTCCCTGCAAATGAACGAACACTTTTATACGCTTTCAGCTTTGTTAATAGGGATATGTTTCGCAACGTATAGAACTCACGCTTACGCAAGAACGGCTTCTCCAGAAACGCTTCTTTCCCTTGCACAAAAGCTTTTTCCATGTCTTCCATATAGCTTTGAAAGCCTTCAACTTCTTCTGGAAACAATCGTTGCAACTCTTTAATCTGCCTTCGTTTATTCCGCCATTTGTGAAAAACAGTCCCGTCCGCATAATGAATGCGATACAACGGATCACATTCAAGTAGCGGAATACGTGAACGTTCAATCCCTGCCTCTTCCAAAATACTAAGCAGCATCTCCGGCAAGAGAACGATCGTTGGCCCCTGATCAATCCGGTAACCGCCGCCTTCTTGGTAGGCTAATCTTCCGCCAAGCCGCGTGTTTCTTTCATAAATGGTCACTTTCTTCCCCTGCTTACTCAATAGGAGTGCAGCTGTTAAGCTTCCAATTCCACCGCCAACAAAGGCTACTTCCATTGGGTTGCCTCCTTCTGCTTGTGGATGGGTGAAGCAGCGCCGCCGACTCTGATGCGATCCTTACTGTCTTGTGCCATCAGTAAGCGTGTTGAGATGCGAGCCGATTCGAAAATTGTTGGCAGCCCGCTTCCCGGATGAGTCCCTCCCCCAACGAGCCAGCAATTGCCGAGCTCCTCGAAACGATTGTGGGGGCGCAGCAACATCATTTGATCCAAGGTATGGGCTAGGTTAAAGGTAGCGCCTTCATAGACATCATGGTCATTGCGCCAATGTAATGGTGATATTATGGCTTCTTCTTTGATATGTGAGGAGAATCCCTTCAGCTCAGGCTCTTGCTCCATACGGTTAAGCATGGCCTCTTTCACGCGTTCTTGTTGCTCATCCCAATTCACATTCGCACTCAAATTGGGCACAGGCATGAGGGCATATAGGGCGGTTTTCCCTTGTGGAGCAAGGGAAGCATCAATAATTCCTGGATTATGTATATAGATAGATGCATCCTGTGACAGCACCTTTTTTGTCATAATGTCATGTACATTCGCTCGATAGTTCTCAGCAAAAAGCACGGTATGATGGGGCATTTTAATTTCTCGATCCACCCCAAGATACATCATATAGGTCGAGCAGGAATATTTCTTTTTTGCCAGCTTAGCTGGACTGTATTTACGAAGCTCCCCCGGTTCAAATAACCGGCTCATCGCCGTTGCAAAATCGGCATTAATGATAATATGATCGGCATCTATTTTGTCACCGCTATCTAAAAGCAACCCGACTGCTTTTCCGTTCTTGCTCAGTACTCTTTTCACGCTGCAGGAGGTTGCGATGACGCCATCATATTCGCGAATCACTTCCGCCATTGCCTGACAGACACGATTCACACCGCCAATGGGGTGAAACAGACCGAATTTATGCTCCAAATAAGCTAAAATCGTGAATGTACCTGGGCATTCCCACGGGGACATGCCTAAATATTTGGCTTGAAATGTAAAT
Organism: Paenibacillus alginolyticus DSM 5050 = NBRC 15375; assembly: GCF_000422905.1. Taxonomy (GTDB): domain Bacteria; phylum Bacillota; class Bacilli; order Paenibacillales; family NBRC-103111; genus Paenibacillus_E; species Paenibacillus_E alginolyticus. Next base: position 39,710 of record NZ_AUGY01000004.1, on the reverse strand, counting down.
GCGTATTTCAATCTTTCATCTGAAAAATAACGCGACAGTCTATCATACACACTGCCTATCGCATTAAGACGTGGCAACGCTTGAAACACATCATGAGAGATATAGTCACTTAGCTTGCCGAAAGGCCTTTGCAACAGGGGTGACACCCGGTTAAACTTCTCGCCTTCCTCTTTCATAAAACGTAAATAGCCTTGGCCGTTGCCAGGAAAAAGCTCCTCAATGCGCTCTAGCATTTGCGCTTCATCGCGTGTTGGTGAGAAATGAACATCACCGAACTGTAGTCGGTATAGCGGATCTAACTCAATGAGTTTCACATAATCGTGTAAAGAACGATTCACGGACTGGAACATCTCTTCTAGCAGCTGTGGCATCATGAAGAAGGTCGGACCACGATCAAACTTATATTCGCCTAGCTGTACACGTGAGGTCCTTCCCCCAATGTAGGGCTGTTTCTCATATACGGTCACTTGATAGCCCCGTCCAGCGAGCTCCATTGCAGCTGCTAATCCGCCTGGTCCTGCGCCTATCACCGCAACTTTACCTAAACTCATCCTGAGGCCCACTTCCTTCCTGAAGCATTTCAATAACTATACAAACCTTATACAAGTATAATACATACTTGATAATAGTCTGTCTAGTTAATTATTGCCCAAGAAATAAATTTAGAACCTCAGCACCCGGTCTTGAAACCAATTTTCCCATTCAACCTGACTATCACTTGGAAGCACCCACGCAGCGTAAGGCTCTGGCACATCCTGAAAGCCCTGCCCACCGAGAACAACTTCCAGCTCTAGATTGGATGTCCGCAGCCGATCAATGAATGCAAAGGTCTGTTCCATTAATTTAGGATCAGTCAACGAGAGACAAATGACACGAATGTGCTGTTCTTGCAGGATCTTCTGGATGCCGTCCTCAGGCGTATCAGGGCCCAAGTACAAAACGTCAGCCCCTTTTTTTCGTAAGAATAAAGAGAATAAGAGAAGCCCCGCTTGGTGATGTTCACCTGTGGGACATAAAGCCAACATACGTGGCAACCGTTCATCCACAGGGAATAGATGAAAGAAGCTCAAACAGCGCTGTGTAACGAATTGCGTTATGAAATGCTCTTGCGCAACGGATGCGCGTCCTTCTTCCCATTCCGTGCCCACTTTAATCATGACCGAAAATAAAATATGATAAATCATCATGTCATAGCCGTACATAGAAAATCCTAGTTCAATCATCGTTTTCGCTTGTTCTGTTCGGAAGTTACTCAAGCTGTCATATAAGCGGTCAATCATGTCTTGATGCGCTTGTTTACCAGGATAAGCATCCATCTCTGGCTTGGATTCTAGTAATTGTTCACGTAAATCCTGCTGCTCCTTCAACATTCGAACCGCTTGTGAGATCGTCATGCCTTTCTCGTCTGTTTGTATTTTAAGAAAACGGAGATCTTCCATGTTTTTGTCTGTAAATAAGCGATAGCCACCCTCTGTGCGAACGGGTTTAATTGCGCCATATCTTGTTTCCCAAGCCCTTATTGTGACAGCGGGAATCCCTAGAAGTGTCGAGGCTTGCCTAATTGTGTACATCATTCGTTTCCACTCTTTTCTGTCAATTTCCTAAGAATTCGTTGCAATCGTATGCGGTTATAGCGCTGTATGAGGATGAAGGGCACATTCGCTATAATGGCATAAATCATCATCATCCACCCATACAAGGGCTCATTCCACATAAAAAAAAGTGGCGCCGGCAGCATCGAACCAAAATGCGTCCATTCCCCTCGCCGTGTTTCCCTTATAAATTTACTCACATAAGCTTTATCCAGTATAGCAAATTTTTTCTTCGCAAAGCCTCCAGGGAATAGTCCTCCCCCATCGGGGGGTTTATCCTTCCAAGTGCGAATTCGGAGATACCGTTCATAGATGATTTCTTCTCGTAGGCCATGTGAATTGGGAAGTTTGCCATCAGTTAGGCGTATGAACCATCGATCCGGCATGATGAAAAACAGGTAGGACACCCCCATATGCACGAGAAACCATCCTGTGATATCTGCAAGTAATGTCCACATGGGCCACATTTCGACGATTCTCATGGTTCCTCTCTCCCCTTCGAGGTTGAAATGGAGCGCCCCTTCCACGTCACCTCTCGTTTGAAAAAGGTTTGCAGCACCGAGCTCGCAAAGATTCCCATGAATGCAAGAAGTGGAATAGGGAAAAAGATGGCTGTAAGCATACTGAAATTGCCCGCTCGTTTGAGCAGTGCATATAGCAATAGAGCGTATGCCGTATAGCTGGTACATCCTAGCACGATAGCGAGGGGAAGTGACCACATCTGTGAATCCATCGACTGTGTGACAACCGTCACCGCCCCCGTCATCCACCAGATAATAGCAAGTAAGCGTAAAGGCGTTGTAGAAGAGGCGCCGGAAGCGAAGCTTTTACTCCACCCACTGATGAGCTGCCCAAAACCTTCGGGATACATGCGAAACGTTAATACGCCTTCACCAGTTCGATTATGCACAGGTTGCTGCTGTCTCGCAAATAGACGACCCAAACTGTGATTTTCGAGGATATGATGACGGATTGTCTCATGACCGCCTGATTCAAAGTACGCTTCTCGGGTACAGACTATACAAGGTCCGAATGCGCCTGTTGATCGGTTCCGATTATGCTTAGTTGGTTTCGGGTTTGCAACCGCAGCCAGGACGACGATGTTAAAAAACGCCGATAACGATTCATAAGGGCGCTTCATGATGTGATAAGGTTGGATCGAAAGCAGCCCGTTCAGCTCCAGCCCCGCCTCGGCCAGCTTCAATAGGCCACCAGGTTCTATGCAGGTATCTGCGTCTAAGAAAATAAGCAGATCACCGCTTGCGGCTCGTGCGCCATGCCAGCTCGCCCAACATTTGCCGACCCAGCCAAGGGGCAGCTCGCCAGGTGTAATGATCCGAGCCCCGTAGGATAAGGCGACGGCTGCAGTACGATCCGTTGATCCATCGTCGACGACGATCACCTCGAGATCAGAGATAGGTTGCCCTTTGATGGATGGTAACAACACTGCCAGATTCCTCTCTTCATTTCTAGCTGGAATGATAACTGAAATGCGGGGGAGGTTCGGATTGTGACCGATGGACAACGACATACGATAATTCCCTTCCAGAGGAAGGATTTTGCCTAAGAGCCATGCCCCACACATAAGTCCACTAAGCCACACGATGGTTGATATAATCATAATCGTGGACCTCCACCAAACAAGAAGCGAATGCCTTTCTTCATGGATGTAAAAGCGGTTTCCTTATACGGGTACCAGTTGATTTCACGATTTTGCCTGCCTCGCTTAACCATAATAGACTTGCTTTGGCAAAAAGAAAGAAGTCCTTCCTCACCATGGATGCGGCCAAACCCGCTCTGCTTCACGCCACCGAAAGGCAGATGCATGTTACTAATATTCCGAACGACATCGTTGATCACACAATTGCCAGTCTCTAGTTGATCCGCAATTTTACGACCTTGTGCTACATCTCTGGTGAAAATACTGGCATTTAAACCGTAAGGAGAGTCATTAGCAAGCCTAATAGCATCACTTTCATCGTCAAACGCCAGAATGGGTAAGATAGGTCCGAAGGTTTCCTCACGCATCACACGCATATCGTTGGTAACATTTGTCAAGACTGTTGGTGGGAATAGTGGTGGTTCAGCATCTGGGGTTAGCCCACCTATTTCCACAATAGCACCACCTGAGATGGCATCTTGCAGCTGACTTTGCACCTTCGACCAAGCTTCTGTCGTTGTCATGCCGCCAACATCGGCCCATCGGCCTCCGATATCTTGTTGCAGGCTTCGTGTATGTCTCAGCACTGCTTCTAAGAACGGTTGATATAGCTGTCTATGTACATACACCCGCTCCACACTAATACAAGCTTGACCACTATTCAGAAAGGCTCCCCAAACGGCTGCCGCTGCGGCCCGTTCGATATTCGCATCCGCGCACACGATCATGGGATCTTTGCCGCTTAACTCCATATCGCAAGGGATGAGATGAGCAGCTGCTCGCTGTAGAATGTTACGTCCCGCTCCTTCACCGCCAGTGAAGAAGATTTTATCAGGCTTCGCCTCGATCAGCCTTTCCACGACTTCTCTGCCACCTTGAATGACTTGGCAAAGTCCAACTGGAAAGCCCGCTTCGATTAGTGTCGATGATAGCTTCGCGGCAATGTTAGGCAATTTCTCAGATGGTTTAAGCAGAACCGCATTACCCGCTATTAGCCCAGAAATGACAGGTACTAGTGCTAGCTGCAGCGGGAAATTCCATGGTGTAATCACAAGTAAAACACCGTAAGGTTCATGGACGACATAGGAGCGCGCTCCCATAAAAGCGATGGGCGTTCTCTTACGTCGGGTGCGTAACATCCGTGCTGCGTGTTTCTCATAATAAGCGATGGCTTCTAAAGTGACATAGAGCTCGGTCATTAAGGTATCCATCGGTGTTTTGTGAGCTTCATGAGATAGGAGCATGATCCATTCATCCATGTCTCGAACCAATAACTGCCGAAGTCTAGTTAGGTTACGGAGGCGTTGCTCAACCGATTGCGTTTTCCAAATTGGAAAAGCCATCCGAGCCGCATACATCGCAGCTTCCAGACAGCTCTGTTCGTCGGTAGGTTCATACGTATTCGGCATGTTCATGTCCGTTCCTTCTTTCTGCTCGACATTCCAACCTTTGACATTAGTTCTACAATAATTATACAATTACGTATATGGTTTTGTCATCAGCATCGTTTCGGCATAATGACCAATGATGAGAGGATGTGCTCAATATGAGCAAAAAAATCGTAGTAATTGGAGGCGGCCTCGGTGGCCTGTCTTCCGCCATTCGCCTTGCGGCAGATGGACATCAGGTAACGGTACTCGAGAAAAACGAACGAGCTGGCGGTAAGTTAAATATGAGATCCGGGAAAGGATATTCCTTCGATACGGGTCCGTCTATATTGACAATGCCTTGGGTATTGGAGCAACTTTTTGCTTCTGTAGGCCGTCGTTTAGAAGATTACATGACATTAGTTCGTGTCGAGCCGCAATGGCGCACTTTTTTTGAAGATGGGGTAACCTTGGATATTACAAGCGACTTACCTCAATTGTTAAAGCAATTTGAACAAATTTCACCTGCAGATGCCGCTGGGTTTCTCTCTTATTTGCAGTATAGCCAAAACATGTATCTCCTCAACACCAAAAGCTTCTATAACCGTAGTCTCTCTGGTTTAAGCGATCTTCGTCGGTTCCACAGTATGAAAGAACTGCTGTCTATGGACCCTCTTAGGACGATGCATCAGACGACAAATCGGTTCCTGAAGGATACACATATCCGACAATTGTTTGATTTTTTCATTATGTATATCGGATCCTCGCCGTATGCAGCTCCCGCTGTTCTGTCACAATTAATATATGTGCAAATGGGACTTGGCATCTATTATGTCGAAGGCGGAATGTATCAAATTGCAGAAGCTATGCTGAAGCTGCTCGGGGAGCTTGGCGTAGAAGTTCGCACCTCCTCACCCGTTGCCCAGGTTCAGACTCTTGGCCGGTCGGCAACTGGCGTTATTTTAGAGGATGGCAGCTTTGTGGACGCTGACCTCATTGTTTCTAATCTCGAAGTGATTCCAGCTCATCACAGCATCTTGCAGCAGCACCCTAAAGCTGCGGAGCGTGCCAAAGATTTGTCCAAATACGTGCCAACGGTTTCGGGGCTTGTCCTGCTCCTTGGGGTGGACAACGTGTATGAGGGGCTGCTTCATCACAACTTCTTCTTCTCACAGGACCCTGATCGTGAATTCAGCGATATTTTCGTAGAAGGGAAAGCTACCTCTGACCCGACTGTATATGTCGGCGTTTCCAGCAAATCGGATCCGAGTCAAGCACCTCATGGAAAAGAAAATCTCTTCGTCCTTACGCACGTTCCCCCGCTTAAGCCTGGTGAGAGCTTCGCTTCCCAGAAAGAGACGTATCGGGATATCGTTCTATCTAAGCTCGAGCGAATGGGGTTGACCGATCTCAGGCAACATATTGAGTTCGAGTACACATTTATTCCTGACGATATTCAGCATCTGTATGGCTCTAATGGCGGGTCGATCTATGGGGTGGTCACGGACCGTAAGCTCAATGGCGGCTTCAAAATCCCGAGCAAGAGCGACCTGCTCGACAACCTCTATTTTGTCGGCGGATCGACACATCCCGGGGGCGGCGTCCCTATGGTGACTTTGTCTGGTCAGTTGACGGCTGACCTGATTAAGGAGCAGCTCGATAGGGCGGAGAAGTCTGTGATGTAGGGATTTTCCAGTAATTAGGATGTCATAGTAGAGCACTATGTTAGGAAGAGAATTAACAGGAAGAGAAAGTCCTTTTCCCGCGAAAAAAAATTTCATCGATTATTGTTATATAATGTAAATATGATTGTAAAATAGGGAGGTCAAGCATGTGATATGTACGCCTGACCTCCCACTATAAAGTAATGTTTTCTCCGATTTCTCGCTTATTCTCAGTATTACAACATTGACACCTTGAGTAGTAGTGATGAAGAGTGAAAGACTCTACCTCATAGTTGAAAGCCTCAGTGACATCATTTAGCCTAATGCTTATCTCCACCATTCTGATCCGAGTCTATTTTTTCAGCCCTGAGACAAGCTACAGATTTCCCATTTTCAAATATCGAGTATACGCTCTTCTTTGGGAATAAGTGAAGGCTTCCCAAAGTAGTAGCCCTGAAAAAGCACATAACCACATTTTTTCAACCATTCAAAGTCCTCTCTAGTTTCCACACCTTCCGCCAATGGAACAGCACCTATCTGTAGTGCCCCTAGTAAGAACTCAGTAGCAATTCGCTGTTTTCCCGAATCAGATACAACCCCCTGAACATATTTTATATCCAGTTTCATGTATTGTGGCATCAACTCGGACAGTAATTCAATTGTGCTATATCCTTCACCAACATCATCCAAAGCATATTTAAATCCTTTTTTCTTATAATAAGCTAATATTTTTTTCAAATGAGCGATGTCACCGACTTCCTCCGTTTCTACAACTTCAAATACGAACTGAGAAGGATCCGCTCCTAATTCATTGGCTAGCTGAACTGTTGATTTCAAGCAAAACTCTGGAGAGTAAATCGATGTTGGAATAAAATTTATAAAAGCTTTTTTCTTCAAAGGTGCCGCGTATCTCACAGCTGTCATCCTGCATAATCGGTCTAATGCATATAGCCTCTCTCTCTTTTTTGCTGCCGTAAAAACTTCATTCGGGTATATCAATGACCCATCTTCTCTTGTAAATCTGGACAGCATCTCATACCCATAGATTTCACCCTTGGCATTGACAATGGGTTGAAAGTAACAAATGACAGACTCATTCATGATCAATTCATCAACCCATCGCATGTCAAGAATTCCATAGACTTCTGATATTGGTCTCCATTCCCCATGATCTATGCGAAAATAGATGGCCTCTTGATTCATATGATCTTTACTGAAATCCAAAAAATCTCTGACTCCAGATTCCTTGATGATTAAAATTTTCCCTTTTGTACAATGCCACGTATTTGTTCTATTCAAATTATTCATGATGTAAGAAATCATCTGAGGGTGATCTTTGTCTTCCACCAAAATTTCAAACTTCAATTCATCAATAATACAGTTATGACAGTGAATATGTATGCCCCCCTTGATTCCAAATGGAATGATAAAGCTAACTATTTTACTACTGGATTTTAAATTCCTCAATCTTACGATTTAGATTATTGGCAATAAACAAAACGCCCCTTGAGGAAGATGAAATCTCATTTGCAGCCGCTAACTGTTCCTCCGTAGAAGCCGCGACTTCCTCTCCTACCGCTGCTGTGCTTTCAACAAGTTGAGTTACACGCTGAATGGACTCCTTCACTTCTATTGATCGACCTACCATGTCTTTAAAGATTAATTTCAAACTATCGGCATTTTCTTTCGTAACACTGGTGTTCTCTACAATTTCTTGTAATGCTTGACCGCTTAAAGAAATAATTGACACTTGCTCTTCCACAGCTTCTAGATTTTCTTCCATCATTCTCACCGTGATAGAGGTATCCGCTTGAATATCATGAATCAAATTTGTAATTTTTTCCGCAGAAACTTTCGATTGTTCGGCTAATTTCTTTACCTCTGAGGCTACGACTGTAAATCCTCTACCACTCTCACCAGCTCTCGCTGCTTCGATAGCGGCATTCAATGCGAGTAGGTTTGTCTGATTAGCAATATCCGAAATAACTTGAATAATTCCGCCTATCTCATCTGAGCGTTTTCCAAGCTTTTGAATGGAGTTCGTAGCAACTTTTACGGATTCTGAAACGCCTAGCAGGTGATCAATCGTTCTTTTTAATGCGTGTTCTCCCTTCATGGCCACTTCAACAGAATGAAGCGCATAATCGAACGTATCTTCTGCCTTCTGTTTTCCTTTTTGCACTTCTATTAAAGTATGCTCTATCTTATCCTGAATTGATTGTACATGGAATGTTTGTTCTGTGGTTCCTTCAGCTACATGCTGGATAGCATTCGACACCTCATTTGATGCCAGCTCTGTTTGTTTGGCCGCTTCAGCTAGATAATTGCTATTTTCTTTCAAATTCAAGGATATATCTCCCAAATCAGATAGCATTACCAATAAATTTATTCTCATGATTTCAAAAGATTGCGCCAGCTCTCCAAGTTCATCTCTTGAATGCACTTGAACCTTGTGAGTCAAATCTTTATTAGCTATTTGCTTGGTTGCCATAACCAATCTCCGAATGGAGAGAATCGTAGGCCGACTGATGATATAACTGCATAATAGCGAAAGTATCAGAGTGATTACACTAATTTTATAAATTTTATTTGAGATGTTTTGAGCCAAGACGTTAAATGGTTTTTTGGGAACACCTACATAGAAAATCCCGATAATCATGCCTGATTCATTTTTAATTGGTTCATACATAGTTTCACTTATCGTTCCTACCACATCGGCTTCTCCAATGTATGTTGACCCTGTTTTTAACACTACATCTTTAACAGCGTCAGATACCTTGGTCCCCACCGCACGTTTTCCATCCTTCTGGACATTCGTAGTAATTCGTGTGTCACCCAAAAAGATCGTGACCGTATCTCCAGTTAACTTCCCTATTTCATCCACGATTTCAAAATTTTCATTGATAATCGTGTTCCCTTTTACAAGCTTATCCCCTTGAATACGCCAATTACCAGGGTACTTCACGTTTAGGAATGCTGTGGACATCGCTAAATCGGAAGTTAATTTATTTTGCGCCGCAAGAACAAACTTCTCCTTTACCTGTTTGCCAACATAGAAATTGATGATAATCGTAAATAAGCTAAGCACAACAAGAAATAGAATCATAATTTTTGTTATCATAGAATGTAACTTCATATTCACACCTCTTTCTCCAATACCTAGAAATTAAAATCACCAAATCAGCATTTCATGTAGTAAACAAAGCAAACTTATTGTATAGTCTTTGTATTAACTTTGTATAATACAATATCAACTTTTGTATAATTTGTCCAGTAATCAATTTTAGCTAAGAGGGCAAGCAGAAGTGCTGTTTTCGTTAGGATGTTTTTCAAGTAGATTGTATTTTGGTATAGATTATGTATAGAATAAATGGTTGTGGTGCAAGAATTAAAAAGGACAGTAAATACCCAACAAATTGTAAATTAAACTATGCAACTATACCAAATATTTTATTGAGCCATTCAACAGCAGATAGGACAGACGAATTATTTTTCGCCTGTCCTTTACTTATCATATGCATGGCCTCGATTCCCTTCAACGTCCGTTCTGCAGTGTGAAACGATTTGAAACCAAGCATCGGTTTTGTGATTTTCTTTATGAATCGATGATCTTGTTCAACAATGTTGTTTAGATACTTAGTTTGTCTAACCAATGTTTCTTTTGGCAGGAATTTTTCATTTATTAATTCTTGTAGGCTGGTGGATATGCCGGGTTTTTGTCCAAAGTAATCACACGTGGTAATTGATTATGTGGTGAGGTCAATGCTTTTGTAAAGAAACGCTTAGCTGCCGGCATATCTCGATTTCCAGATAGCATAAAATCAATTGTATTCCCCATAGAATCAACTGCTCTATATAAATACTTCCATTGACCTTTGACTTTGATGTACGTTTCGTCCGTTCTGTAAGAATCATTTGTAGGTTTTAAATAGGGGCGGATTCGTTTGTCGATTTCGGGCCCAAATTCATGGACCCATCTCATGATCGTCGTATGGGAAATCTCTAATCCCCGCTCGCTCATTATTTCTACGATGTCTCGATAGCTTAAACTATATTTTAAATACCATCGCACGGTTAGTAAAATGATTGCTGATTCATACTGCTTCCATTTAAATAAATTCAATTTGGTTTCCATACTAAGTTGCTCCATCCTATGACTTCATTATCAGTTACGTTATCATGGTTTGCACCACAACAAAAAAGCTGCTCAATGAGCAGCCTGATTGTGTCGAATTCACTTATGCCTTAATTTGATGTACAAATCTTAGAAACTCATCTATGTTACGACTGCCTTTTTCTCTCAACATTTGAGTTTTGGAGGAAATAATATCATCCAAATCATTTCTTCCTAAAATAAAAGCCATCCCTACAACGTTAATCGCTGTTGTATCTATGGACGAGTGTTTCATTCTGTTCTCTTTTTCAAGCATAAAGTCAAGAGCGCGCTCCATAGTCGAATATTTTTCCAAGTAAGGAACCAAGGTATCTAGAATAGCTACAGACATATCCTCCGCGAGGTCATCCATATCCGTCTCATCATCGAAAAACCACTTTTGCGGGAATGGCTTACCGCGAAGATAACCATACTCATCACTAAATGAAAATGTTTGCAATTTGTCCCTATCGCTTAGATGTGGACGACTTTGGTTTTTTAAATTTTCCAGTTCATTGAAACGAATCTCAGCGAACATGGTGATTTCCGTTTTGATGGGATTGTCTGAATATACAAATTTGATGGAACCAAAGCCCCCTTTGAAAGACCGCCAGAAACTCTCTTCACGTATTTTGCCAACGAAACCGAGTGTGGTCATTTGAGGCCATAAGGCATAAAGCTGCTCTCTCTTTCGGTGTTTCAAATTTTTCATGTAATGAACCTCTTTCAACATGATCTCCCACCTCGTTTTCGTATCTTATCTTTCAAATCCTAACGATAAAGCATCCAAAGCAGCCTGCGCGCAGACGGTATCCTATTCATTTCTAATTGGAAACCCTAGGATCTTTGAAAATATCGCATTTGTCTTGGGCCGGACTTGAAAATTCGATGACCACGGCGCCATCGTCGCCCGCATGAAACCAATGAGATACATTGGCGCCGATCGTGTATTGCTCGCCTGCATGCAATTCAATTTGTCGTAACGCGGAAAAATGCGGCTTATCCTCTTCCACGATCTCAGCGGCTATGGCACCTGTCGGCTTGCCATCCACATAGGCCCATACTTTACCCCAAACGACCCGAAAGGTCTCGGCTTTGCCCGGATCTTCCCCTATCGGGGGATGCCTGTGTTCGGGAACTGTCTGCCGCGGAAGCATGACCAACTGTCGCGCGCAATACCGGTCGTTATTGATATATTCGACGATATGAATGCCGTACCGGGCAGGATTGTTCAACCCGAAATCCCAAAGCTGCAGTCCCGCCTTCTCGTCTGCGCTAAGGGGAATATGAGCCAGCTCCAATAAGGCCAGCGCTTGTTGTCGTATTTCTTCGGCAGTCATATTCTTGTTCATCTTTTTTGATCCCCCAGTATTTCATCTAGAGCAGACTGTGCGCAAATGTCATCTTGTTCACAGGTTCCTCCTGATACGCCGATGCCGCCGACCAATTGCGAATCGATGTAGATCGGAAGCCCTCCACCGAAAATAACCATATTGTCCGTATGCACAAGACCATGCAGTAACTCGGGCATATCTTTGATTTTTGGATACCAATCGGTCGTCGGAATACCAAGTCCCACCGCGGTGTATGCCTTATTTCGGGCTATTTGCCCATTCATTAAAGCAGCCTGGTCCATACGAAGAAAACCCTTCAGGTTTCCCCCGTCATCCATGACCGCAATATTAACGAATATATTTAATTCGTCGGCTTTTTTAACACATATTTCTATCATTTTCATAACCATCGATTCCGTCAAAACCGGTTTATATCCTTGAAACGTCAATGAAATCTCCCCCAACTGGTTACATTTGCGAGGTCTGTCCGCCGTCGACAAAGATGGTTGTGCCCGTTACAAAGTCCGAATCGTCGGTTGCCAGGAACACAGCGGTATTTGCTATATCCGCCGGCACGCCAGTCCGGCCCCATGGAATGCGCCCAATGGCGGCCTCTCTGCCCTCGGGTTTTGCAAATTTCTCAGCATGCTGATCCGTGTCGATAACACCTGGCCCTATCGCATTCACGTTAATTTTATGTTCGGCTAGCTCCAGAGCCATACATTTAGTCAGCATCATGACACCACCCTTGGAGGCGCCGTAATGCGTCAAATTCATCGTGCCCACTTTTTCCATAATCGAGGACAAATTAATAATTTTACCTCCCTTGCCCTGGCGGATCATTTCCTTAGCCGCCCTTTGTCCGCAGAAGAAAGTTCCCAGCAAATTAACCTCCAGCGTTTTTCTCACGGACTCGGGTGTAATATCTACGAAAGACTCAAACGTAATCATGGCACCATTGTTCACGACGATATGAATTTCTGCGAAATGTTCTAACGTCTTGTCAAACAATCGTTCAATTTGCTCCAATTGGGACAGATCGCAGGGGATGCCGACAGCGGAACCGCCTTCGCTCCGAATGAGCCCGGCCACCTCTTCACATAATGCGGCATTCGTACCGGAGACGACAACATTGGCGCCTTCCCTGCCATAAGCCATTGCAATGCCCCGGCCGATTCCCCGTGTTCCTCCTGTAACAATAGCTGTTTTTCCAGTCAATCTTTGCATACAAAACGCCCTCCCACTATTTTGTTATACGGTCACATTCTCCCTTCATCCACAGGCACATATCCCACAAATCAGCTACAGGCTGTTTGGTAAACGGAAGTGCCGGCATATAGCCCGGCGGTCCGAATTCCGGCGTGAAGGTTAGCTCGGTCCCTGCTTCAGCGTTGACCTGAATGATCCGTTTCCACCAATCCATATGCATGTTCAACTCAAGCGTATATTCGGGAGCGGCCGGATGACCGACTTGCGGCCCCTGGGCAAACCCTACCCGTGCATGAATATGTCTGGCTCGCCGGATCGCCAAATCCAGGTGCTCCTGCTGGTCTTCCAGCAGCGACTCGCACACGCAGACCCAGTGGCTGAAGTCTGCCGTAATTTTTAAATCCGGGAATTCACGCAATAGTGCCGACGTCGTCCATGGTGTAAACATGGCGCGCCCCCTGTGGGTTTCATGACTGACCGGAACGCTTAAGGTCATCTCGACGGCTTGCGTTTTTTCGAAATAGGAGGCCTGCTCATCAAAGCTCATGCAATCTCTGGCACTGTGAGCATTGATTTTGAGAGGAGCGAAGGTTTCCGCTTGTTTGACCTGTTCAGTAAATGATTGGGCATGGTTACCGTCCGTAAATACCATCGCGATATAATCCAGCTTGTACCGGCCCAGCAGGCTGCGGAACTGCTTTTCCTCCACAGAAAACCCGAAATATTTTTCGATTTCATTTGGCAATGGGCTTTCGACTCCGTCGTAATTTGCAGCTGCAATCCGCTCGAATTGGCTCTCCAGCGAGCCTCCCATTCCCCAGAGCGATTTGATGCTTTTCACCTTCATGAATTCGTCCCCCCTGAAAATCCTATGATAAACAGGACATCTATCAACTACTCCAGGATAACTCTTAACGACCCGAAAGCTGATAGATATCCCGCTGTTTCCCGAATTCAGACACTTATTTAAGACCTTACCAAACCATGGGGGTCGATGACGAATTTCTTCGAGGCCCCTTTATCGAATTCGGAGTAAGCTAACGGCGCTTGCTCCAGTGAGATCAAGGTGGCATTTACCGCTTTTGCAATCTGCGCTTTACCGTTTAAAATAGCCATCATTAATTCACGGTGATATTTCATGACAGGTGTTTGCCCTGTTACGAACGTATGAGATTTAGCCCAACCCAAACCGAAACGAATTTTCAAAGTACCGATCTTCGCATCTTCGTCTGTTGCTCCCGGATCGCCAGTTACATATAGCCCAGGAATGCCAAGTCTTCCGCCAGCTCGCGTGACCTCCATAATTGAGTTCAAAACTACAGCTGGAGCTTCACTATGAGCATGACCGTGACCATGTGCTTCGAAACCAACGCAATCGACCGCACAATCCACTTCAGGAACTCCTAAAATGTGTTCAATTTGCTCAGCTAAATTCGGATGCTCCCTCAAATTAACTGTTTCACAACCAAAGCTTCTTGCTTGAGCCAATCGCTCACTGTTCAAATCACCAACAATCACCACGGCTGCACCAAGCAGTTGAGCGGAATGGGCTGCTGCCAATCCAACGGGGCCGGCCCCTGCGACATAAACCGTGGATCCTGGTTTAACGCCTGCACTAACGGCACCGTGATAGCCGGTTGGGAATATATCCGATAGCATAGTTAAGTCTAAGATTTTTTCCAAGGCTTGTTCTTTATCAGGAAATTTCAGCAGTTGGAAATCTGCATAGGGGACCATGACATACTCGGACTGCCCCCCAACCCAACCGCCCATGTCGACATAACCATAAGCAGAACCCGGGCGATCCGGATTTACATTCAGACAAACATTCGTGTTGCGCTCCTTGCAGCTGCGGCAGCGGCCGCAAGCGATATTGAAAGGCACGGAAACGAGATCACCCTTTTTAATAAACTCGACATCACGGCCAACTTCAATGACTTCACCTGTAATTTCATGGCCTAGAACAAGTCCGCTCGGAGCAGTGGTACGACCTCTCACCATATGCTGGTCACTGCCGCAGATGTTCGTCGTAATGACTTTTAAAATGACCCCATGCTCGCATTTTCTGCCGACATTCAGTGGGTTGACACCCGGACCATCACGTAGGATTAAATCTGGATATGAAATATCTCGTACCTCCACTTTTCCTGGTCCCGCATACACAACCGCTCGATTCCCTGCCATCTATGTCACTCCTTCATACTCTTCTTTTGTTTTTACCACAAAGAAACGACAGCAGTTATCAACAAACAAGCTACAAAGCCTAGCACCAATTGCAACCATAGATCCAAATCATTCATCACCTGTACCATTACGTCCATTTCATTTACCTCCAATTATCAACTTGGCAATCATCAACACTCAACCTTGCAGTAGTGTCTTTAGTTTCACGTCCGGGTTCGCCAAGGCTAGCGCATCCGGTCGCGCTTGCTGATGAATGAGCATTTCCGCTAGACGAATGTCTCGTGCTATGCTAGCAACAGGTCCAACACCGCTTGCCGCAACCAACCTTCCATCGCTGGCAATATGAAAGAACAGCTTCCCAACTTCCCCAATATTTCGACTAATAATTCTATCACCGTGGTTAGGCAATCCAGTTACTTGTAAAGTGAGTTCATATTGGTCGGACCAGAACCAAGGCACGATGGTATAAGCTTCCTCCGCACCCAGCATGTTGCGCGCTGCAAGTGAACCCTGATCCTGCGCGTTGCGCCATGCTTCAAGTCGAATTCGCTCTCCTGCATAAACAGGGTGCGGAAATGAGCAGCAATCACCGGCAGCAAAAATATCCGGATCACTCGTTCCGAGCATGGCGTCAACACAAATGCCATTTTCGATTTCGAGACCGCACTTTGCAGCTAATGTTGTTTCAGGCATAGCTCCAATTCCGATAAGGCAGGCGTCGCAGCTGATGATAGTTCCATCCGCAAGAACGATGTCAGTTCGGTCATTGTTACTATCGATTCTTTCAATGGTAACCCCGAACTTAAACTCGACACCAGCAGCACGATGCCGCGCTTCAACAATGTCGGCTATTTCTTTGGGGACACCTCGCATCAGTATTCGCGGCCCAAGTTCGACGAGAGTTACCGAGCAGCCTCGTTGAACAGCGCTCGCCGCAGCTTCTAGGCCAATGAAGCCACCTCCGATTACGGCAACATGCTTACCAGGGCTCAAACGCTCGCGAAGTGTGAGTGCGTCAGAAAATGTCCGCAGGTATAGTACGCTCGAAGTATCGGAACCCTCTAAGGAAAACCTGCGTGGTCGTGCTCCTGTGGCAAGTAAGAGCCGATCATACCGAATCGTCAGACCATCCGCTAGTTCAACTGTACGGCTAATTCGGTCAATCCCTATTACTGTACTGTCAGATAAGAACCTAATATCATGCTGCACTAATTTTTCATTATCCAGGATAAACACAGGTGTGGGGTTATCCTCATCGACCAGCAAGCTTTTAGAAAGCGGAGGACGTTCATAAGGTTTCCATTTTTCTTCGCCTATTAGAGTTATCGTTCCTGTCCAACCCTGAGTCCGAAGCTCGACAGCCGCCCGGGCGCCGGCCTCGCCTGCGCCGACAATCACCATTCCAAATTCGGTCATGTCGTTCCTCCTAGTCGATCATGATGTAGACCTTACCCGCTTCCGTTTTAACGGGATAAGTCTTAATTTTGGCGCATATCGGTACGCGCTTGGCTTCTCCCGTTTTGTAATCAAGTCGACCATTATGTTTCGGACATTCAATTAAAGAACCGATGACGAGCCCATCTGCCAGATGAAATTTCTCATGCGTGCAATAACCGTCTGTCGCATAATACTCACTCTGAGTTGTGCGATAAATAGCAAAAGTTCGGTCACCATGATCAAATCGGATGACATCTTCCTTATCGATATCATCGGCAGCGCATGCTTCAATCCAAGTTTTTAGTATCATAAATACCTCCAAATGTAATGAATATCTAGTAAGAGGGGCGACAGGCCCCCGTCGTTTGCATCCGGCCTTTCAATAACTCACAGTGTTCTTTGATTTGCGCCGTTGGTAAAAGCTCCTCTTGCGGCATGCGCTTGCAACCCTTTTCTAGGGTCGCCTGGCCATTGCACAGTTCCATAAGGATGCGGTCCATATTTAAATGGGTTCGCGGTAGGCGGCAGCGGGCGTACAGTCGTATACCCTGGATCCTTACGCATCTTCCAGAGTGCCGGAATAACTACACATAGTGCGGAGAACAAGTTGCGATAAGGTTCCGGACAGTCATGCTTCATCTCTTTATGCAAGGCAGGCAGTGCGTGATAAGGGACCATTGGGAACATGTGATGCTCAATGTGATAGTTCATGTTCCAGTAAATGAATCTCATGAAAGGGTTCATATAAATTGTACGCGTGTTCAAACGATGATCGAGTACATCCTCATGCAAACCAACATGCTGAGAAAGCGCCTCCAGAACGTTGATAAAGTTGCCGTAGAAGGACGGTAAGCCGATAAACATCGCCGGCAGGATACTATCCACGCTTATACACCAAACAACGATTCCCACATAGATAAGTACGGTAATACGTGATTCTAGAAAACATCTGCGCCACTCAGTTTCAGGTACAAAATCCTTCTCCGTTGGATGCATCTTGCCAAAACAGTGCATGATATGTTTCCAAACGTCGATCGGGGCGCCAAAGAGTCTAAATATTTCTCTAAGAATATCGCGATATACAGGCGGTCTCGGCGCAAAAATCTCTGCATCACGTCCGACGATGATGGTATCCGTATGATGGCGGGAATGACTCCAGCGCCAAGGCGTAGGTGCCCTTAGAATCATGAACGCGGACACTTGATTCATAAGTTCGTTGATCCACGGTGTTTTGAACGGTGTTCCATGAGCCGTCTCATGCCATCTTGAGTCACCAGGCGTCATGTAGAGGGTTCCGTAGAAGAAAAATGCTGGAATCGCCCACCAAGTTCCCCATGAGAGGTACGCAAGATAACCTGCCCCAGCGAGCATTACGAGCCAGAGCAGCGTATCGCGTATACCCGGCCAGTCCTTTCGCTTCATTAGCTCCTTCATCGTTTGACGGGGAATCGGACACTTGTACCAATCGGCTGATGCTAACCCTTTGTCCTGTGCCCGTTGGTTTTCCGGGCCTGTTAGGCTATAGTCCCTTTTATAATTTGTAGCAGACATACTGTTTCCTCCTTTAATGGTCTTATTTGGTTTGAATCCAACCGATTTCATCCATTTTCTTTCTTAAATATTCAATTGATGTTGAAGCATACCAATCAGGATCGGCTTTTCTAGTATTGAATCCAACCTCCATCGATAAATAGCCTTTATAATCAATTTCTTTAAGCGCTCTCATGACCGCATCAAAATTGCAAGTACCCTGACCCGGCGGCAGACGATCCACATCAGATATATGGATATGATGCAGTTTATCTTTCATACGATAGACGTAATCGCTTGAAACCTCATTACGATATAAAGCATGAAACGTATCAAACATGACCTTGACGTTATCTAGACCGGATTGTTCTGCTAGAAGCAGCGCATCATCTGCGGTTTCAATTAAATTGCCATCTGTTGGCGTAGGTTCAACGACGATGGTTATTCCTAATTCTTTCGCAAACTCCGCACACTCTATCAGTCCTTGAAGACTATAGTTCCATGCTTCCTGTTGCGAAGTGCCGAATACAACCCAGCCTGCAATCCAAATGACTGTAGGACATTCCCATTCATGGGCTAGACGAATCACATCTTTGTAATGCTTAATGGTGAATTCACGCTCTTCCTTAGTCGGCGAGCTTGGATTAACTCCAGGTCCGCCGCCAGGAGCTGGCAGCATAGATGAAACATCCAGTCTGTGTGCTTTTAACAGACCCTTTATTTCTTGTCTACGCTCTTTTGATAAATAATCAGGCCATGCGTGCGGGCTGGCACAACCAACTTCAATCCCGTCGTACCCCATGCGAGATAACCTTTTGATGACCTCCTCCAAGGGGTAAGAGGGAACCCAAACAGGAAAACTGCTATAAACCCATGTGTTAAAAGAAATACCCTTCATTCGAAATGCTCCTTTCATCATTTTAATGATGTATGATTACCAAACAAAAACGGCTTTTTCTGTCTTTCTTTCATCAAACATGCGGAAAGCTTCTTCTGCCTGTTCCAAATGGAACGTATGTGTGACCAGCTTTTCAACCGGTACGTTTTTTCTAACAATGAACTCGCAAATTTCTTCATATTCATGGATTGGAAAATACCAGGAACCAAGAAGGGTTAACTGTTTGCGGATAAGCTGCTCGCTAGGTTTGATCGTTGTTTCTCTGCTTTCACCGACAAAAGCCACTCTTCCATGAGGCCTTACGCAATCGAGTGCCTGATTCTCTGCAATCGGACTGCCTGAACAATCCACTGCGGCATCGGCTCCCCTATTTCCGGTAATTTCAAGAATGCGCTGGACTGCATCTTCGTTTTTTCCGTTAATGATATAATCCGCACCAAGCTCTTTTTGGGCAAGCTCCAACCGTTCGTCAATCATATCAACGGCGATAACTGTAGCTCCCAGCGCTTTGGCTACCAAAATTCCTGCTCCGCCCATGGGGCCCAGACCAAAAATAACCAACGTATCTTTTCCTGATATTTGAAGTCTTTTTTGCGCATGATACAAGGTACCGACAGCATCCGTCGAAACTGCGGCCGCCACATAGCTCAGGGAATCTGGAATTTTGATACAATTTTTTTCCGGTACTACCATGTAATCCGCATCTCCACCATGCAAATCGAAACCAATACATTGCCAAGCTTTACAAAACATCATGTACCCGCTTTTGCAATTCGAGCATTCACCGCAACCGGATGCCAAGTAAACAGCTACACGGTCATTAACTTTAATAGAAGCAACGCCATCTCCGGTTTGAACGACAAGTCCCGCCGGTTCATGCCCAGGAATCGTACATCCTGTTTTTGCAGCATCGCCTCCGACAACAGGATTCCCGTAATAGATGCTCATATCACTACGGCAAATGGCAGAGGCCTTCAATTGGATAAGGACCTCACCCGGTCCGGGAACTGGAATCGGAAATTCTTTGATTAGTACTTGCTTGTTACCTGGAAAAACAACGCCCTTCATTGTTTTCATCTCAATCTCCTCCAGAATATTCGATTATTTAACTGAACCCATCGTTAAGCCTTTGATCATATGATTCCTAACCAGAATCGCGAAGAACAAAACAGGTGCTGTCATTAGCGTCGAAGCCGCTGTTAGTTCTCCCCACTTCACGCCATACATCGTGACGAATTGATTCGCGATAACAGGTGCTGTGACCGCATCATTTCTTGAAAGAACTAAAGCAAACATAAACTCGTTCCAGCTAAACATTAAGCAAATGATCGCAGTAGCGGCTAATCCAGGTGCTACTAAAGGCAAAATAATTCGTGTGAAAGCAGACATTCTTGAACAACCGTCAACCGTTGCCGCTTCTTCTAAATCAACCGGAATATCATCGAAGAAGCCTTTTAACATCCAAACGACAAACGATAAATTGAATGCTGTATAAGGAATGATCAGCGCTGCATACGTATCGATTAAATTAAACCAGCTCATCATCATAAAAACTGGAACTAACGTAGCAGCGGGTGGAAACATGCGTGTAGACAAGATCCAAATGGCTATGTCTTTTCCTTTTTTAAGCCTAAACCGCGATAAGGAGTAGGCTGCCAGCGCACCAAAAACTACGGACAGCACGGTGGAAACGAGCGATACAATCGTACTGTTCCATAACAAACTGCCAAATGGATTCGAAGAGCTCTTATTCGTGAACAAGGAGATATAATTTTCTAACGTTGGAACAAAGGCCCATACTGGCGGCAGCGCTTGAGCATCCCATGAAGTTTTAAGGGAAGTCAAAACCATCCAGGCTATTGGAAATATGGAGATAATCAACAAGAGATATGTCAAAATGTCCAGGAGCCTGTTCCAAACGAATTTTTTCGTTTTCATGCCTACGTCTTCACATCCTCATTACGCTACTAATTCGTGTTTATTTGCCCGTTTCTCTATAGAGAAATCGAATGAACTGAGAAGTAATTAAAATCACTACAATTAAAAACAACCAGGAGATTGCTGAAGCGTAGCCTGTTTCCCAAAACTTAAACGCAACGCGATACACACGCAAGCTTAGTAATTCCGTACTGATTCCAGGTCCGCCATTCGTTAACGTCCAGACCACATCGAAGGATTTGAAGGCATCAATGATACGAATCAACAAGACCACCAGGATGATCGATCGCAACTGAGGCAGTGTTACGTGCCAGAACAATTGCCACGGAGAAGCTCCATCCATCCAAGCTGCTTCAATGGGATCATCAGAAAGCGATTGCAATCCTGCGAGTAACGATAAAACCATGAACGGTGTCCATTGCCAAACATCAACACCGATGACCACTGGCATGACAAGCTTGCTTTCTGCGAGCCAATTAGGACCCATAATTCCGAACCAAGATTGCAAGTAATAATTGATGATACCGAAATCCGTATTCAACAACCATCTCCACAAGAGTCCAACAGCAACGGGAGTTGCCATCATGGGCAAAAGCAGCAGCGTCCGAATAAAAGTGATACCACGCATTTTACGATTTAATAACAAAGCAATCAGAATTCCAAGAACAAATTCTATCGCTACAGCCCCGAAGACATACTCAAGTGTGTTAATAAAAGAAGCTTGAACATCCTGATCCGTAACCGCTCGAACGAAATTATTAAGGCCGACAAAATTCCATTTCTCTGGCTCTGTCGCTTTATAGTTCGTCAAGCTTGTTAACAGTGAAAAGATAAATGGCACGATCGTCATTGATATGAGAACGACCATCGTAGGTACAAACAACATGTACTTCGTTAGACTTCCATCCCGATTTAGTTTCATCACCCAGTTCAACTCCGTTATATGCAGACGCTTGACTGAATATCTTCAAGCGTCTGCCATTTTAATATCTACTAGTAGCCAGCTTGTTTCATAAGAGCTTCAACTTGCTTTGCGCCATCGTCCAGCGCTTTCTTTGCATCTTTTTTGCCAGTTAAGTAATCACTGACGGAGATTTGAACCGCTTCCGACACCTGATCATAATTCGTAACATGCGGGCGTCCCACTCCAACCTTTAGGGACTCGCCAAGTACGTGATAGTACTCTTTAGTAGTCGCATCCGGCAAAGCATTCGCTGCCTCGTACGCCGAATTTCTTGTTACATGCTGATTGAATTTAAGGTAGCCTTTCTGTACTTCCGGGCTAGCTAAGAATTCGGCAAGCTCATACGCAGCTTGTTTGTTCTTGGAATACTTGCTCATGCCGATACCCCATGAACCAAAGTGCGGACCTCTAACGAGCTTGTCACCATTTTTCACGCCTGGGAATTCGAAGTAACCCACCTCGCCGCCTTTTACTTTCGGATCAAGCTTCATATCGTGATAATTCATTCCCATCGCGACTTGGCCCGAACCGAACACCGTAGCCACTTCATCCCAAGTATAGGTGAGCGCACCAGGAGGCGTAACTTTATACTGGTTGATCCAGCTGCCGTATGTCTCTAAGGCTTTAACACCCTTCTCATCATTGAAAACCGGCTTTAATTTGTCGTCAAAAATATTACCGCCAAAGTCACTTAAGAACGATTTGTAATCCACAAAGTTCGCCTCATGCTTCTTACCCATGAGTGTCGTACCGTACATATCCATTTTTCCGTCATTATTGGTGTCTCGTGTGAAAAACTTTGCAATATCTAAGTACTCATCCAAGGTTTGAGGAATTGCCAACTCATGATTGAACTGCTTCTTAAATTCTTCTTTGTTTTTCGGATCATTGAAAAGGTCTTTTCTATAACTTACAGTCAGCACATTCGACTGCAGGGGAAGGCTCCAGACATCGAAACCGGCCGAAGTAATTTTATCTAAATCAATCTCTTCCATTTGCGGAGGATTCGTTTGAGGCGCATCTTTTTTAGCTACGGATGTATCCAAAAAGACTTTGGGAATAAAATCATTCAGCTTAATAGAATCCGGTGACTTTGAGTTTTTAATGTAGGCCGACATAGGTTCAATATGCTGAATTAGTTTAGGAACCCAAGAAGTATCAATGGCAATGAGATCATAGTGATCGCTTTTTTGTGCTAACTCCGAGAAAACTTTCTCCTGAAGGTTATTGTAAGGGAACGTATTGATCTCAATCGTAATACCGGTCTGCTTCTCATATTTCTTAGCAGCATCGATAATCGCTTCAGATCCAGCTTCAACTGTAGCGTATAGCACTTTTAACACTTTCGGTTTTTCAGTGGTAGTTGTTGATGGAGATGATACACTTCCCTTTTGGTCAGTTGCAGTGGATTTGGGGGAAGAACTCTCTGAGCAACCAGATAGAATCATGAGCGCCGAAAGTGATAGCGTCAAAATAACCTTCATCTTTTTCAATTGACATAACCCCTTCATGAAAAATTAGTTTGTTCGATGACTTCATAACAATTAAAACTAGACTACCTATTATTTGCAAGATCACCCCTTTCTATTTAGTATTAATATACAAAAACAGTATATTTTTACATTACAAGGGTACGAAAATACCGTTTAGGACCTAGTCCCAAAGTAATAGGGTTCTATTTAGGGTTATTAGCCCAGCAATTCTAATTCTTTAGGCGGTTCAGGGGTAACAGTAACCCAACTGCCGATTTCATTGCTTTCCATGATGGCTTCCGTAATACACATCGACAAGTGGCCGTCTTCAAATGTGGCAAACGTTGCTCGATCTCGCAAAGGATCTTTGCCTTCTAAGATAAATGTGTAGAAATTTAACATCATATTTTTCAAAGCGTCTGGCCATCCTTCATTATGTCCTGCAGGGTGGTGAATAAATGCTTTGGCATCTTGCGAATACAAGGAAGGATCAGCAAGCAGAATTTCGTTCGCTTTATCCCTATGACCGATCCACAATTTCTCAGGTTCTTCTTGGTTCCAATAAGCGGATCCATGACTGCAATTAACTTCAAAGCTAAGTTTATTTTTGTGCCCTGCGCTGACTTGAGATACGGTAAAAGCACCTCTAGTTCCATCTTCAAAGTGCAGGAGAACCGTAGCATAGTCTTCTGTGCTAATCTTTACGTCTTCAAATTCATCATTCTCATTTGTTAACGTTCCAAACGTGCTGCTATTTCCTCTGGCTTTCTTTCTTACAGGAATAACCGTTGCTAAATCAGCGAAAACTTTCACAATTTTTTTCCCTGTAATATGCTGCACCGTATCGCACCAATGGGATCCAATATCGGCAACAGCTCTTGATTTCCCGCCAACTTCAGGCGCTAATCGCCAATTATAGTCCTTTTCGTAAAGAAGCCAATCCTGTAGATAGCTTCCATGAATTAAATTGACCTTTCCTAACACTTGATCTCTCATCATTGTTCTTAATTGTTGAACGATGGAATATTGACGATAGTTAAAATTCACGCCATGCACAACTTTATACTTCTTTGCTAATGCCAACAATTCTTTGGATTCTTTGGCCGACGTCGCTAAAGGTTTCTCGGATAATACATGTTTGCCTGCTAAAATGATCGCTTTATTAATCGAGAAGTGAAGATGGTTCGGCGTACAATTGTGTACAACCTGGATGTCTGGGTCAGCAAGCATTTCGTGATAATTGCCGTATGCTTTAGAAACACCAAGTTCTTTTGCCTTTCTCTCAGCTGTTTCTTGACTGCTTTCGGCCACCGCGATAACCTCGACAAATCCTAATCTTCTTATTGCCTCAATATGTGTGGGACCTATAAAACCAGTACCTATGATGCCTACTTTGATTTTATCCATCTCTGCTTCGTCCCTTTCTGCTTCGTACCTTACTTAGAGTATACGATTTCAATGGGACCTACGTAAGCGGAATAATTTAACCGGAGGGGGGATTATTTTAACATCCCTATTTTATTCCCCTTCATCGCTTGCAGCAGAGATTCCATTCCTCTTGCGATACTCGGAGGGTGTTAAGCCAAACTCTTTTTTGAATAAAGTTCTGAAGTACCGGTAATCGACATAGCCAATTTCTTCCGAGATTTCATTTATTTTTTTATCGGTTTTGAGCAGCATCGATTGCGCATCCCTCATTCTTCGTCGGACGATATATCGGACGAAATTCATTCCCGTCTGCTGCTTAAAAATACGGCTTAACGTAACTGGATGAACCCCAACGACCTCAGCAACAGATTCGAGGCTAAGGTTAGGATCGAGCGAATGATCGACCAGCTGCAAGGCCTGCTCGAACCAATTTAAATTCGATGGCGACTGGATCTCGAGTTGTCTCAATGCATTAACGCCATCCAGAATAAACTTCTGAATCTTGATCTTCAATTCATTCCACGTTTTATGCTCGGCTACCCAATTCCACCAGTAATGGATTTTCTCCTCTTCCAAAACGACAACTTCGTTTTTACTGAGTCCTTCGTCAAGTAAAGCCATCAAATTTACGCATTCTTTCCTGAGTTGATTGAATGCCAATCCTTGAAGTTCATCAAACCAAGCGTGGAGGGAAATTTTTAATTTCTCATAATTTCCAGCCTTGGCATAGGATAAAATCTCTTGTCTTAATTGGGAGGCTTGCTTGGCAATTTCTTTTCTCTGTTTTTCTGTACTAACCACTGATTCCCTCTGACCGCCGAAATAGCGCTGACCTTCATATTGCTCAATTCTCGATACTAGTACAGATAAGAATTCGCCTTTTTCAAAAAAATTGAGCCCATTTTCTCCCGAGAAAGCGCCAACAACTACACCGCTATATTCATTGTTAATGGAGAAGGATATAAGAATTTGTTGAGGCGTTGTTTTAAATCGTTCTAGTAACAGGGTTGTATCGCCGACATAGATTTCCTTCATTTGTCGCTCATCAAACCAGAGACTGGTATTAAAGCACTGAATATCGTGAATAAATAAATATTGGCTGGATAGTTTGCCGAGGTAATCCTCCAATTCTTTTCTAAATGCGATTTGCATATCCTGTTCGACTTTGGTAATGACTTCACGCAGTTGCTCACGATCAGCAGGCTTTAACAGATAATCCATCGCTCCTAGTTGCATGGCTTTCCGTGCGTATTCGAAATCATCATAGCCAGATAAAATAACAACTTGAATTGAAGCATTCAAGTTTTTAACAGATCGAAGTATTTCTAGACCATCCATCTCTGGCATCCGAATATCCATAAAAACAAGATCAGGACGAACGAGTTGAATCTTTTCCAAGGCAAATCTCCCAAATTCGACATCAAATATTTGAGCATATGGAAATAGCATTTCTATTTTATAGATAATACTTAAGCGAACTTCCTTCTCGTCGTCGACCACACATATTTTCATAGAATCATTTCATCTCCTCACAAGGATTCTAACTGAAGGCATCGAATAGTACTATTCAACTTGAAGAGGGGGAACCGTTCCATGCACCCAGTACTGCAGTCCCTGAAACAAAGAATGGAAAATTTATCGCTTAAGCATAAGTTATTCATCCTGTTAGTATCCATTTCTATCTTACCCATCACCCTAGTCAGTTATAGCTCGCAATATTTTATGTTTCGTTCTAGCACGGAATACACATCTTCCATATCTACCCAGTACGTCGAATTTCTTTCTCAAGATATCTCCACCTATTTGCAGGATTTGAGCCAATCCTTTGATGACTTATTTACCAATTCAGATTTCCAAAAGTATTTGGATACGCCAGTTGACGATCTCACTTCACAAGCAAATCACATCATTAATTTTCGGCCGATTTTGAAAACGCCTCTTCAATTCCGTAGTGAAATACTAGGTGTTCTCTATCTGGATCAAATGGGTAAAGTCTACTTTGATTCATTTCAGAAAGGTTTGAATTACGGTTATCCTTTTCAAGAAGACGTGTTGTACAATACGTTTTATCAAATGGATAAACCGGAATTAACCGTTCCCCATGCCATGAATTATACACAAATCTCGCAAGATAACGTATTCTCTTTGGTTAGACCCATTATCAATTTGAATACAGGAAAGATCGCTGCTTGGTTCGTCATCGAAATCCGCGAGGATAAAATCAAAAAAATGCTCCGTGGAACGAAGTACGGCCAAGAAGGACATCTCCTTTTATATCACGATACAATAGGCACAGCCGTTTCCAATTTTCAAATGGATTCGT
This sequence comes from Paenibacillus alginolyticus DSM 5050 = NBRC 15375, assembly GCF_000422905.1. Lineage (GTDB taxonomy): Bacteria > Bacillota > Bacilli > Paenibacillales > NBRC-103111 > Paenibacillus_E > Paenibacillus_E alginolyticus. Next base: position 12,557 of record NZ_AUGY01000004.1, on the reverse strand, counting down.
CCTTACTACACGATTTTAAACACTCACTTGATTCGGAGCTTGATCACAATAAGGAATTTATTTTTAGTTCCCAAAACGTTAAATATGAAGCCACCTATGCCGACATTCCTTACGGGGATTGGAAGCTTGTATGGATGGCACCGCTTAGCAGTATGACCAAAGGTGCTCAGCAAGCGAACCATTTGACGATTTTCATTGCCTTTATTAGTCTTGCAGTCGCCTTGATTATTGCATATCCTGTTATGAGATTCGTTTTATTACCGCTATTCAAGCTAAAAGATGGTATGAAAAGTTTAGGCAGAGGGGCCTATGTCCCCATTAAAATTCAACATAGCAACGATGAAATCGGCTTCTTAATTAAAAGCTACAACCAAACGCTAAATGAATTAGAAATAATGGAGGAAGAGGTCTATCAATCGAAAATAAAAGAGAAGGAAAGAGAACTTCTGCAGCTGCAAGCTCAGATTAACCCGCACTTCGTATTCAATACACTCGAAACGATTGAGTCCTATGCCATTAGAAATAACGGTGAAGCCGTCGGAGACATGGTCCAATCGGTTTCCAGAATGATGAGATACACAGTTAGAAATGACGGTGGGTGGTCCCCATTAAAAGAAGAAATGGCTTATATACGTAATTTCTTAAACATTCATTACTATAGAAATGGTAAGGATGTCATGGCCAAATTCGACATAGATCCGGCATTGCTAGATGTTCCAATAATGAAATTAAGCATTCAGCCATTTGTAGAAAATGCGATCAAATATGGTTGGAGCCCCAACATGAGCGCTGAAGAGTTTCTCTTGACCGTCAAAGTGAAGATTGAGGGAGATTTCATGCGCATCATGATTCAAAACACAGGTACTCACATTCCTTCTACGGTTATGGATAAGCTTTCAACCATGATACTTTCAAAGGGGGAAAAGCTGGACCCTTATTTCCAGAAGCATACAGGTATCTACAACGTCTATCGTCGGTTCCTACTGGCCTACGGAGACTCGATTGAAATTAGTATCACTTCACTCCCGATTCAAGGAACATTGATTGACATACGCGTTCCTCGAGTTTAGCGTGAACGGTTATGTCATACTTTAAAGGCATTGTCCTTGGCCACATGAGGGATCAAGACCCGGTAAGAAGGGCTTGATCCCTCTTACTTATTTAGCAAAAAGACCGAACCTCCAAATGGAAGGAGATCCGGTCCCGACAAGCTTTACTTATTATTATTATATACGTTGCCTGAACTGAATCAAGGGATAAAAAAGCCAAGATTATTCCCCAGTCGTACCACTTTCTTGTAAGGTTACCCTTACAAGCCTCAAAATCGCCTCATCTAATGCATTTGCAAACGCTTCTGGGTCCGAGGTAACCCTCCAACGATTTTCGCGAATGACTGTCATTGATTCCTCAACGGAGTCGTCTTTAATCCCCGCATCCCGAAGAAGATTTAAAGACTTCTCGAGCGAATCAACCATGCGCATGGGGCTATAGCTGTGCGGCTCCCGGTATATTGCTCGTGCGCTAGTAAGGACATATCCAACGTAGTCCAGAATACGATTATGCATTTCCTCTTCAGAGAGTTTCTTTAACATATCTGTCATACGAAATCACCTCCCGGGCTGGTTTACTGGTTTTGGGACGAGGAGGCTGGTTGGCGTAACCAAGGCTGATTAGCAATTCCGGTTGCACGTCCTCCGGTAGACCGATAATTTCCTTTATTGACTTTTGATGAAATGAACGGGCGGGGCAGCTTGCAACATCTAAAGATTGTGCGGACACCAAAATATTGGCGGCTGCAATCCCCAGATTTACGAAGCGAAGCACTTCAGCCGTATCGATTCCCCCACGAATCAGTGCTTCTGTCTTATTTGTACACAGTACCACTATGGCAGCCGGATCACCCGACAATCCTTGTGCAAATCGCTTGATGCGCCTAATTTGAACCGGGTCCTTTACAATGACAAAGTGCGATTCCTGCGCATTGCTGCCCGAAGGGCTGTATAAAATGGCATCTTCTATGGCCTCAAATACCTCCGGAGAAAGCCGTCGTTTATCAAATGAGCGTGTACTGCGTCTGTTCTTTATGGCATCCAACACATTCATTCCTGTTCCCTCACATCTTTCATTGGTTTATTGAAATGAAAATCCTCTTTGCTCCAATATTTGTCTCAGATTCTCCCGTAAGCTTGCCGAAGCGGCAATCGCCTCGGGGCGTGTACAGCGCCTCGCGGAGTGTTCGCACCATCCATACTCCATACCTTCCCGCTCTGGCTCTCCAGCGATAGAAACCCGGCGTCCATCGTACGTTCTTCTTTCGATCATGACTCTGTCGTATTCAGCGAGTCCTTCTTCCAGATACTTTGTTGAATACTCCTCATGTGATACGGTAATTTGTTCGGGAAGACGCGGCTTCACCCCTCGGCGAACCCCCTCCCGCTCAAATCCGATGGATAAACCGGCGATGGCAAAGACGCCATCCGGTAATCCCAATTCTTCCGCCATGCCATTCGGGTCGTTTCGGACCGATCCAACAGGAACTGTAACGAGTCCTAAAGAATCCGCTGCAACAAGTGCGTTTTGAAGCGCTAGAGCCGCATCTACGGCAGCCAATAGAAACATCTCAAGAGTATCGGCAGCGAATTGATACCCTTGACGCATGGTTACGTATTTCAAACGATAGATATCGGCGCAAAACACTAGAAACACCGGTGCTTCTTTGATAAAACCTTGATTTCCTGAAAGCACCGCCAGCCGATTCTTTCTTTCTTTCTTTCTTCATTCGTCACAATAATAATGCTGTATGCCTGAAGGTTTGATGAGGTAGGCGCACTCCGTGCGGCCGTAAGAATCGCCTTCAAAGCACCCTCCGGAAGAGGCTTTTTCTGAAAACCTCGCACCGATTCGTGGGTCGTCAGAACCTCCAGTGTTTGGTTCATCATCTCTTCGGGCAGCTCAATCCCTTCCAGCTCCAAACGACAGCCAATTAATCGATTGCTCATCAAAAGGCTTCCTTTCTTTGGCCAAAAGCCTGCATGCATGTTTACATGATCAGCTGTCCATTTTCCATTATTAACTGATCATCTATATAGACATTCGGTTTACTGACGACTCCATCAATGTGGACACCTGCCGCAATCGTTCCTCCGAACGTATGATTGCTCCCAAAAGCGACATGGATCGTACCGTATACTTTTTCGTCTTCAAGTACAACGCCTGTAATTCTTGCTTTATCATTGGTTCCGATGCCGAATTCCCCAAGAAGCCTTCCATCCCCGTCTCCCAAAATCTGAAGCAGCTTTTCAGCCGCATCACCTTCTGCACGTACAATCCGCCCTTTTTCAATCGTTAACAGTAAGGGGGAATTCAATTTACCAATACCCGCTATAGAACCATCGATAAGGATATGGCCCGCCGCTATCTCTTCGATCGGAGCAATGTACGCTTCACCCGAGGGTAAATTTCCGGATTCACCCGGATTTAAATACATGCCCGTGCTTGGAATCCCATTCCTGTCGGCGATGGAAAAAGCAAGGTTATAGCCGTCCTTTTCGATTCGAGCCTTTTTGCCTTTTGTCAAAAGGTCAGCGACTCTTTTCGTTATTACGCTTACCTTTGTGTAGTCGGCAGCTATCGCACCCTCCAAAAACATATCTTCCGTAATTCCGGGCATTGTTGCCACCCTAGCGCCTGCCGCGACTGCATTTTTTCTAGCTTGCGTGTGGGTAAGCGAATGTTGATTAATGCATACAACCACGCTTGCGTTTACCATCGCTGCCGCAATGGCAGCAGGCGGCTCTTCGCCTGATTTATTCCTTTCCCTCATCACAGCAAGCATGGCTTCTGCCCCTAGCTGCTTTCCGGCTTGATACAATGATTCCGCAAGTTCTTTTTTGACATCGTCGGTCACAACAAGAAAGGTCTCATTTTCCTGAAGACCCAAACAATTTTTCAATACATTTTTACTGATTTCCGTCAATTGTGGATTCATATATGGCCATCCTTTGCTTAAATCATTTCAGATACTAGCTTTGCCATGATCGCATTCGACAATATGACCGGCAGTCCAGTAGCCTCGGAAACCAAATCTCTTGCCGCCTCCGTATATCCCATGCAGTCAAGCAAAATGATATCGGCCTTGTCCTTTAATTCATTTGCGGCTTGATGGAAATTGGCTAAATCATTTTTATACGGCGAAGCGACCGCGAAACAAGGCTCCATTCCAAATGGGGAATATTTCGGCTTCAAATTTTCTTTTTGCTCCATAAGCGGAACAATCACACCAAACCGACGATGACCAACCATGGCTTTGACCGCAGGTGGAATGATATGATCCGGTTCAATCAAATAGGATGATTGGGTCTTAAGTCCCGGAAATACCCCCGTACAAAGAAGAAGAATTTGCTTAATTCCCTGATCTTCAAGTTCGTTAATTTTATTTTGTAAAATAGGCTGAATTTTTGCCCTGGACATGACGACCGAGTTCCCGTTTGTTAACCGGGAGGTTAATACGTAGTCATTTTCTTCAGGAAATAAATTCTCTTCAATATATTCTTTTGCTAATCCATCCAAGACGCCAACTTGAACCAGTTCAGCGCGTCCTCCCAAATATTTCTCGATGATCGGTGCCACATCTGTGCGCGGCGCCTGGCCTATCGTAATCATACCGAGCTTTACCATCAAGCCTACCTCCAATATAAAAATAAAAGGGGGAAAATCCCCCTCCCTTATCCTACAACCGATTCCTTACCGCTGGTCTGTAATATTTTCATAGAACCATAGAGCTTCGTGATTCGATCGAATTCATTTTTGTTATAAAACGCACATGTTCCGTTCGTGGCTTCCTTGGCCACTTCAATAGAGAATCGAACGGCAGCGGCGATGTCTACTTCGTGACTTGCTCCCGTACCACAGCCTGGAACAACCGATTGCGCGGTGATTGCCAATCCAACAACCGGAGCTTCAGTGGCTACGGCTGGTTGAAGAATCGAATTAATGTGATAAAGATCGTTTCCATAAGGTGTAATATCCTGCGTCGTAATAGGGAATGTTACAGGAAATTGCCCTGTTGCCATCTCCATGATCCGAAGCAAATCTTCGCTGACACGAAGAATATAGCCTTCCTTCACCGTCGGAGAAATGGCAATGCCTTTATGATTAATGACACGATTACCCTTAGTCGTATCTATGGATAAAATAGCTTCCATTTCAGGTACAACCTCATAGTGGTTCATCGTCAAAATATCAACAGGCGAATCCATAAAATCTACGGGTTCATGCGGACGGGTTGGCGCATCCGGACAAATGTGCGTAGTGATGATAACATCCCCTTTTAATAAATCGCCTTTCGTCTGCATGTCCGCTAGTTTAAGCCCGGAAGCAATTGCAGCAACTGCTCCATCGGCATCCGAAACCAATCCAATACGGCTCGGACGCGCACCAATTCCGCCGAGACGGCCAATAATTCCAAAGGTCGGCGCATCGCCGCCTTTGATTTTCCCGTTCGTCCCTAGAACGACGATTTTAATAAAATCGGTGCTGCCTTTCTCCCCCGTGACCGTTGTCACAGATACCGAAACATCCGGATATTTGTTGAACAATGCTTTTACTTGTTCTCCGTTCACATATCCGCTATCAAGGGCTTCCAGCGCGATTAATGTTTGTCGTAGTGTCATTTAAACTTCCTCCCCATATCTAGATGCCAGTTATACGATATATTGAAGTACGGATTTTTTAATAATCTCTTCAATAGGTTTCATTAGCTTTACATTTCTCATCGTACTGCTGAGCAGCAGTTTTTTCTTTGGAACAGCGATGATTGCAAGCTGTTGGCCTTTTTCAATCGCGGCTGAGACGATGGGTCTTGCCGTTTTCGCATCCAAAGTCATAATGAGGTCTGGAAACGTCGCGTACCTTTCCCCGTTTTTTTCCAGGGTCATATACTCGTTCCAGAAGGTCATCTCGAAAGAATCATCCATTCGGACGGTTCCCACATCGAATCCGCCTGTAGTTTCAAGCTGGAAGTCTGTCACCGTACCAGTCGTAATCACTTTTCCGCCAAGCTTCGTTACAACTGAATCGATGGCAGCTTCACCTTGATAAGCTAATAAAGCTTCACCTATCTCAATGGCTTGCGTGATTGCACCCGCCGCTCCGTTTTCTTTGGCATAAGCTAAGGTAACGGGGTTCCTTGCAACCGCAACGAGTCCTCCTGCCTCAACGGACGCTTTTCGAATCATGGAGGCGGTTTTCTCAAGTGAGCCTGAAATGATCATTTCCAAATAATTGCTACCTTTCCCACCGACCGCCGCCTGATGGGAAATATAGGATTCAATCTCCGATAAATTAAGTGATCCCATTGCACCTGTCGGGTGCGCCCGTCCGTTACAAGCCAGATCAACGAGGGGGATCCCCGTTATTGCCGATTGAAACCATCCATTGATCGTCGTTCCAGCCCCATTTTCATTGGTATTAATCCCTTTAATGGGTTTCCCTATTTTTTGAGAGAGAATTTCCAAAGCTTTAGCATAATGAACAGGCATTACAAACTTATCCTTTGCTGCAGGTGCACCAACCATCGATACCGTCACAAGCAAATCGTCATCTTGAAACTCGTCCACCGTAAGAAGCTCTGGTTGTCCGATTTCGAGAGCCAAGCGTCCAATTTGAAGACCCTCTTCAATCCAGCCCCCTCCGCCTCCGCCCAAAACAGCGCCGCCAAAGACCGCATATTCAACCATCTTTTCATCTAATTTGATTTTTGCCATTGGAAGTCACCTCACTTTTTAATTTTGAACACGGAGTTAAAGAAGCTGTAAAGCGCATCCCCGGCAATAAATCCAGCAGCCAAAATGCTCATCGACTTTTCGGCCTCTTTACCTTTCACTTTAAGCACGATAACGCGAATTAAAATACCTACGAGAACGGCCCAGCAAGCGTTTGGAGTTGCGATAAGAAGACCTGTAGCAAACATTACACCCAACTGACGCTTCGGACCTCCGATTAATTGAACAATCGCCCCTGGGATGGCCCACAATAACAACTGCATGGCTATTTCAGGAGAAGCCCCTGCTTTAATCGTCGAAGCATATACTTTATCGATCGGAGGTACCATATTTTGCGCAAAATATCCTTTATAAGTAAAAACGACCGTTAATAGTGCAACACCAAAGGCAATCATGCCCGTAACATACTGTTGTTTTCTTCCGTGCAATTCAAACTCTTTATCTTCACCATTTCCACGTAAAATATATCCGGTTTTCAGATCATATCCCATATCGGCAAATGCGGGGCCGGTTGCAGCACTAAATCCTGCAAGAAGAGCAAGAGCTAGCGGCGGGAAGCCAATCATCATCCCAAAAAGAAGTGTAATAAAAGCTACGGCAAAAGCAGGGAACCATCCGGAGTGCATTGCTGCAATCCCTACGATTAATTCGTGAACGAAAGCGGCAAAAGCAGCAAATAGGATAAAACCTAGCAGCATACCGAGGGACATTTGAGTCATAATTCCGCCAATAATCGCGATAATGAGCGCAATAACGAGATAAGCTATAAATCCGATTCCTAATGCCTTTCTCGCTTTATTAATCGGTACGGTTAATGCGCGCTCTTCGGAGGCTGCTGCTACTTCATCATGCCCCTTTTGAATCACATTATTTTTTTGCTTGCTAAAAATGAGAAGCCCGGCTTGGATTAACGCAATGATTCCCGCACCAATCATGACACCATGCGCGATGAACAATTTGTTAACATCCATATTGAACCAAGGAATAGAGTACTGTCTAATCATAAGACCTATACCAAACATGGTCAGAGCCCAAATATTCCCGATAAAAGCTACGCCAAATGCGGACATTGAAATCTTAAAATAGGAACCGATGAGTCCGATCGCTGTACCCACTCCAAGAAGCGCAGCCCGTTTCCCGCCCTTGTCCCCAGCGAGAATCGACTCTGCTGTTGCAACTCCGGGAGCCCATGTTCCGGAAGCCGGGAAAAGCTTGGAATCGAATATTTTATAGAGGATAGCTGCATCCACAAACATCGCAAGCGCCGCACCGATTAACATTGGAACAACCAATTCCGTAGCTCCCATAACATAAGGAATCCCAATCGGAATCAATAAGCTGTTGGCCGCGCCAAAGGTTGCAGAAGAAATCGAAGTCTGCACGATATTTTGACGATGGACTGACTTGTACTTTTTAAAAATAGTAATCGGAATCCGTGCAATCAGCATGGCTACAAGCGCACCAATAATTGCGGTATTAGGTGTCACCCCTAGAGTAGTTACAATTTGCATCCCAATGATTGCACCTAGGATAGCGGTTACAATGTTAAGAAACAGAGCGAACGGTTCAAAAATACTTGGATGTTTTTTTTCTTTGTTGTCCATATATAATCCCCCTTTTTTCTTTTTGTTTCTGTGTAAAAAACCCCTTTTGCATTGTTCCTATAAGAACTCCGATAAAAACGAGAATTGCCCCAAAAACTTGTTGATAAGCTACCAAGTGATGAAATATCAGGAATTCAAGCAGCATAGTCATGAGAGGCTGAAGATTCAGAACGATCACAGCTCTGGCAGCGCCGATGGATTCCATGCCCTTGTTCCACATGACACCCGTAATCCCTTGTCCAACAATAACGGAAACAATCGCTAATCCCCAAATACCGATCGAGTGATTCCAATCCATCTTTATAACAGACAAGATGAATGGGTCAAAAAAAACAGCACTAATCATAAAGCTATAGACCGTGACAATAAATGGTGAAAGCCGCCTAGAAAGAACTCGAGCAAAGATCAAGTTGCAGGAAAACGTAAAGGTAGCCCCCAGCATAATCCAATCACCCGTTGAAAATAATAGGCCATGCATATTTAGGGCCTGTATGAGTCCTATAATGGCAACCAAACACCCTGCAACCATCCGCCAAGTAATCTTTTCTTTAAGGAAAACAGCGGCAAGCCCTGCTGTAATAAGTGGAGATAACGTAAATATTAAGGAAGCATTTGTCGCTGACGTTCGCTCTAAACCTTTAAACAATAAAATTTGATTTGCTATCAACCCGATTACGGCTGATAACAAGAAAAATACAATTTCTTTTCTTGTCAACTTTACGAAAGACTTTGTTACGAAAGCCCAAATCAAAAACGTAAAGGACACGACGGTCAGGCTAAATGCCGAAAGAAAAAAGGGAGAAAATTCTCGCAATAAAATCTGTCTGACAATATAATTCAGAGCCCAAATAAAGACACAGAAGACAAGGATAAGGTAGGATTTTGCCAAGGGAGCCTCGTAATTAATAGATTTAATTTGTTATACTGAATTGTTTATACAAGTTAGAGGCAAACAACCCTTCTGCTTCAACTGCGTCTATCACGGGAACATTTAATTCTTTTCTTAATGTATTCGCGAGGCCAATCGTTGAAAATCCCGTACAGGCAAATACAATGACCTTCGTCCCTTGATCCAATAGCTTCCGTGCTGCCTCCACTGCCTTCTCGCGTCCAGCTGCAGTCATCAAATCGGTCGTGTTCGTTACGCCTTCAGGCCGAATATATTGAACCATCAGATTTCCCAGGATGTTTTCCATGACGGCCGGTACACAATCACTGATTCCCATGACCCCGACCGGTTGCCCCATCGCAAGAGCTGTTAACGAAGCCGCACTACCAGCACCGATCACTGGAATGGACACACTTTTGCGAAGCTGCTCAATTGCTGGATCCGCTGCACAACTGATGATGAGAAGCTTGCAGCCTTCTTTTTCCATACTTTTTCCTAATTCAACAATCTTAGGATTAGCAATTTCTTCCGTTTCATTATTAAAGATGCCAAGCGGTTGATCAGGAATGCATTTGTTAATTACCGGAACCCCATAAATCTTAGAAATCATTTGTCCGTGCTGCTCAAGAACTTCTGAATCCTCAGTAGTAAAAACCCGAATTAGTCCAATCATTCCACTCACCCCTTCTTTTATGAATATTTTGAAAATTTAATTTAGGTATAAGAGAATTGTATTCGGTTTCTTAGATATCAACAATGTACTCGTCTACCAAAACTAATACTGGCCTATTGTGCTCATAGCACAATAGGCCAGTACTCAATCCATCTTTTTCAATAAATAGAAAGCCGTGCATAAATAATAAGCAAACCAATTTTTTGCGTTGTCCATATCCACATCTGCAATCTCCTTAATCCTGTCCATACGATACTTGACCGAATTTCGATGAATAAACAGCCGATTTGCCGTATCGATCAAACTCCCCCCGCTCGCTAGATAATAATGAAAGGTTGTAACCAAATCCATTCCATTTTCCTTATCATAATTGTACAGTTTTCCTATTTTCTCCTCAATAAACGTGTCAAAATTTACGGATTCCGATGATTCTAACAATAAACTAAACATTTCTACTTGTTCAAAAGTAAAGATTTGCTGATCTTTTTCTAATCTGGAACCGATCATTATAGCTTTTTTGGCTTCTAGATAACTACGATAAACTTCCAACAGTGAGCATTTTCTCCCAAAACCGGTATGAACGTGATTGACATGTTTGAGCATTGGAGTTAGAATTTTGATCCATTGTTCCCCTAATTTATTCGTAGAAAGCAGCAGAACCAACCGATCTCCTTGCTTTTGCACATATGATCGAACTTTCCTGTTTCCGGATTCTCGATGAATCAATTCATTTAATTCAGTAAAAAATGGGGTATGAATATCAAAGAGGTGGCTCTCCCCCTCAATAATGCAAATCTCCCATATCCATTCAGACTGCAGTCCCAATTGGCGCGCTTTATTGTCCATTTCCTGTTTTGATAAAGGCAGACCCATTAACAGTTCTTCAAAAAAACTCCCCCGCAGCCTCAATTCCGTATCATGCGCGATTTTTCTTCTCATTAATTCGAGAGCAAAGACGAGTCTCGCCTGCTCTATGCAAATCAGCTCCAACTCGTCAAAGTGCTCCTTATCGATAATTAATTTCCCCGCGAATTGTTTATCCACCGTAACCTCCCACTGTCGGGTGTTCGGAGAAGGATGATAAGGAGTGGCTGATGGGGAGGAAACAATGATTTCCCCTGCATTATTGATGATCCAGATTGGAGACTTCACCAATTCCACTACATTATCTGCAACCACTTGAATCCCGCTGTTACTAAGTACAAGATTCGTCAGCGTTTTATATACTTGTTCAGATCTCCTTAGCAGGGCCGCTTGTTTATCCAAAATTTGTTCCATTACGGTATAGGTAATATCGATGTAGGGGATACCAATTGGAAGATGAATAATAGGAATATTATATAAGTTGCTCTTATCCAGCACCTCCTGTGGAATTTCAGAGATGAATCTTTCCGGCTTTATTGCTAATGCCGCCGCACCGACTTGTGCCAGCTCTTCCACCAACTCTTGAAGCAGCGTTGGATCATGGCGCATGGAATAGCCGGTAGTTAATACCAGCTCGCCTTCCCTAAGCCATCCTCCTTTGAAGTCCGGAACTTCCATGATATCTAAATAACGTACAATACGATCTAGACCCTTTTCTCCACTGATCACCTTCGCATCCTTAAGAATAGGAAGGCGCAGCAAATCTCTAACGGTCACACCTGTAAGATTCATTCCATTCACCTATTTCGGGGATAATAAGAAACGGTTTTATCGACCACTTCCATGGGTATAAACTCATTTGGACACTACCTAAAATGCCCTTTCCGTTCAATTCTAAACATTTCCTTCCTATTTGCAAAATATAATTTTTTAATTCTAGCTTTCTCCAAGAGCAATGCAGTCGCTTTTACCACCGGGTATCCGCTTTCAGAGCACCCCAGACGAAATCGACTATCCACAAAGCCATAAGTCATGTCAACAACCACAATGGCTGGGTTTTTCCCCAGTCCGCCTCGTGTCCCGCCCATTTTCGCTTTTGAAAACATCTTTCTGTCCTGCTCATTTAGCACATCATCCCAAATTGCCATTAAAGTCACCGCTTTCTCCATCTTCTATTTGACATAAAATCTTTCATCCAATAATTTATCCAAGCTTATTTCTTTCTTTAGAACCCCGGCTTCCTTCACCATATCGATTGCCCACTTAATGCCTTCCATATTGATCTTTCCTTGATCCGCCAGAGCAGGTAACACAAAGTCCAAGGACTTTTCAGCATCCGCTTGCTTCATTTCCATTTGTTCCATGACGATTTTTATGACTTCATCCCGGTTGGCTTTATCTTTGATAAACGTCACAGCTTCTGCCTCTGCGGCCATAAATGCATAGATAACCTCAGGTTTGTTTTTGATCTGATCACCGCTCGCTGCAATCATATTGTGGTTATACGTTTTCAACTCATCGCGCATGAGAAAGCGTTTATATCCCAATTCATCGGCCTTTAAATCAATGGGCGGGCTTAAAATGGTCACCGCAGACTGACCTTGCTGAAGCGTCTGCAATCGCTCGGCATTATCCCCGGCATTGATGATTCTTATATCTTTATTTGGCTCTAATCCGTGTTTCTTTAACCAGTATTGCAGCTGAATATCCGTCCCATTTCCGGGTACCATGCTGGCCGCAACCTT